>CAXSBN010000009.1:113280-113911 GCA_964236135.1 uncultured Phycisphaerae bacterium | reverse complement strand
GCCGCCTGCACAAGTGCGATGTCGCGTACTTCACCATCAAGTCGAGTTTTTCCCGCGCGAGACGTTTTAACTTCTCAACCGTCTCCGCATCAGCGGCCGAGCCTTCGCCGATCTTGTCGATGAAAAATTCCTGCGTTTTCGTATCCTGAAACCCGAACAGAATGACGCAGCGCGACATCCGCCCATCGCGGCCCGCACGACCGGCTTCCTGGTAATACGCCTCGAGCGTGCCCGGCACGTTGTAATGAATGACCAGCTGAACGTCCGGCTTGTTGATGCCCATCCCAAATGCGTTGGTCGCGACCGCGATCCCGCCGGCCGTCTGCATGAAAGTTTCCTGCGCGGCCGTTCGACTGGCCACGTCCATGCCGGCGTGATATGCGACTACACTTCGATCGCGGAACTGCGACTTCAGGACACTCGTGACTTCATCCACCGCATTGCGCGTCGAGCAATAAACGATGCCACTTCCAGAGTCAGCGCGAAACAGGCTCAACATTTCGTTGAACCGCTCGGCTTTCTTCGCGACTCGTTTCGACTCGTACGCCAGGTTCGGCCGATCGAATCCTGTGACGACGACGGTCGGCTCGCGCAAACCAAGCTGCTGAATGATGTCATCACGCACGCTGCT
>CAXSBN010000009.1:0-113270 GCA_964236135.1 uncultured Phycisphaerae bacterium | reverse complement strand
ACGACGCCGGCTCGTTCCGGCATGGGGCCGACCCGTCCTCGGTCGCGGTGGCCGTCAACGCGATCGTCGGCGGCGAGCCGAGCATCCGGCGAACCTCGCCGAGCCGCGAATATTCCGGCCGAAAATCGTGACCCCATTGGCTCACGCAGTGCGCTTCATCCACCGCCAGCAGCTTGGGCCGAAGCAGGCGCAGCGTCGACTGAAAGTTAGCGGCAAAGAACCGCTCGGGAGCGACGTAGAGCAGCCCGTTGTATCCCCGGGTTAGCTCGCCGATGACGTCGCGCGTCTGCTCGCCGCCGAGCGCGCTGTTGAGCATCATCGCGTCCAACCGTTCATCGCGAAGCTGCTGCACCTGATCTTCCATCAATGAAATCAGCGGCGATACGACGATCGTCAGGCCGCCGAGAATCGTCGCTGGAAGTTGATAGCAGAGACTCTTTCCGGCGCCCGTCGGCATGACGCACAGCACATCATCGCCGGCCAGCACATGCTCGATCACATCGCGCTGCGCCGGCCGGAAATCGTCAAGGCCGAACACGCGCTGGAGATGTTCACGAAGATCGATCACGACGCTTCAGTATACGGCGAGGCGTCACCATTTTGTGAGGTGCCCGACCTGCTGTCGGCGCGGATCGGTGGCGTTGATGATTTCGCTGACGCCTTCCTGGTTGAAACCCTTGAAGCCGTCGTTGCGCTCCAGATTTTCCAAATGCGAACCGATCGCTCCTTCCAGGCGAAATTTCTCCGCCTGCGATGAGTTGATCAGATTCGCCGCGAGCAACGCGTCGATACGCGTCGCTTCCACCGGCCAACGCTCGCCCTCCGTAAACGCCTGCTTCAAAAATGCAAAGTTCGTGAACGGGTTCATCGTCTTCACCGCGCTGGCGGCCAACTGCTCTCTTAGCGCTGCGAAATCGAATTGTGCTTCGAGATGATGCATCCCGGATTGCAGGAATGAATCGCCGTGCAACCCGCACCAAAGGCCGACCGTTCGCAGATGTTCCTGCTCGGCCAGCGGCTCGTGGGCGAAGTCGTTGAACAGTTCGTCCGGCGTGAGGTCGACATCGTTGAACGTAATCAACCCGCACACCGGCTGTTCCATTACCTGCGCGCCCCACCCCGCCTCACGACCGGCATAAAACCGCTCACGGCAAACAAACCCAAGTTTCTCCCACGTCGCCACCAGCCGGGTGAAATACCTTCTCGACGACCGATACGTGTGGTGGTCGTGATTCGCCCACCCAAGGCCGAGACGATCCTGACGCGCTTTTTGTATTCGTGCCGCGTGATTTCGCTTTTGCCAATATTCCCGCTCGGCGGCGAAGAACAGGTCGCACGTTAGATCGCGGCCCAGATCAGTAACGGCCGCGTCGATCAACGCGTTGGCGTGCACGAAGCCGTCCGCATCATCGTCAAATCGCCGCCGCCGGATGCGGAACTGCTCCAAATGTTGCAGCCGTTTCAATGCGTGCGACGGCGCGGCGTCCTGGCGCGCGCAACGGCGATTTCCGTGCCGCTCCACGACATACAGCGCGGCACCGCGGCACTCGCACACCGCGGAAAAACGAACATCACAGAGCGGCTGCCCGATCGGCGGAGACGACAAATCGTTGGCGGCGAGAAAATCCACCACCGATTCCACTTTCAATGCAACTTCAATCGCTTGATTGCCATCGAATGCGACGACGAGCTTTGGAAAGACGCCGAGCGTGTTTTCGTAAGTTTTCGCCTGGCCGATGGATTCGACAACCGCAAAGCCCAGCGGTTCTAGCGGCGCATTGCCGACCACGTCGGCGGGCACAAGAATATAATCGATCCAATCATAAAACCGCGTGCCGGTTTCATGCGACATACGTTCCGCTAGATCTCGCGCAACCGCGCACCGCGAAAGAAACTGCGCAACAACCCCGTCGATAAATCGCTGCGTTTCTGGCTGCGGCTCCCAGTGGAATTGCTGAAGCACAGTTGCCGGTGCGATCATGGTCATGTGCGGCCTCCTCGCTTCGATTCATTCTAACCTTCCGGTACGCTTTGTTCATCAGTACAGGCGGAGAGAACAAAATGCACACGGTATTGCTGCTGGGAGCCGGGAAAATTGGAACCGCAATCGCGCGGTTTCTTGCACACACCGACGACTTCCGAATCGTCGTTGCCGACCAGGATGCAGGAGCCTTGGACTTGCTGTCATCCCATAAAGCGATTCGCACACTTCAACTGGACGTGTCCAATCACGATGCACTCGTCTCTGCCATGAGCGGATGCCAGTCAGTCGTTTCCGCGCTCACGTTCGCGCTTAATCCGGGCATCGCCCAGGCAGCGCTGGCGGCGGGTGCGAGTTATTTCGATCTGACCGAGGACGTCGCGACGACCCGCGCCGTCAAGCACGTCGCCGAGCAGGCGGCGGATGGACAGATCTTTATGCCGCAGTGCGGCCTGGCCCCGGGTTTTGTCTCCATCGCGGCATACGACCTCGCTCGCGATTTCGACAAGCTCGATGAAGTTCGACTTCGCGTCGGCGCGCTCCCGCAGTTTCCGACCAATGAGATGAAATACAACCTGACATGGAGCACCGACGGCCTGATCAATGAATATGGCAATCCTTGCGAAGCAATTCACGAAGGGAAGATGATCGAGACGCTCCCGCTCGAGGGACTCGAACATTTCTCGCTGGACGGCGTGGACTACGAAGCATTCAACACCTCCGGCGGGGTCGGCACGCTGTGTGAGACACTTGCGGGTCGCGCACGGTCGCTCAATTACAAAACGGTTCGCTATCGCGGGCACCGCGATCTCATGGCGTTCCTGATGAACGAACTGCGGTTGAATGACCGCCGCGCGTTACTGAAAGACGTGCTGGAAAGCGCCGTGCCGATAACGCCGCAGGACGTGGTGCTCATCTTCTGCACGGTGAAGGGCTGGAAAGGTCGGCATCTGGTCGAAGTCACCGACGCCCGAAAGATTTATCACGGCGATTTTTTGGGCGAGGCTTGCAGCGCAATTCAAATCACCACGGCCGCGAGCCTCTGCGCGGTGGTCGATCTGCACGCGAGCGGAAAGCTGCCGACTCGCGGCTTTGTGCGGCAGGAACAAGTGACGCTCGATGACTTCCTGTCTAACCGCTTTGGATCCGCTTATGCCAGTGAAATGAAAGGATCGAGCCACCGCGTGGCGTCGGCACTCACCTCATGAGTTTCGATCTTCAGGACTTTCTGGCCTCGCTCAAATCCGCTGGGGATCATGCGGTCCGCTCTCCGATCGATGGCCGCGTGCTGGCGTCGATCGAGTGGCAGACGCGCGGCGACGTGTCGAATGCGATCGATGCGGCCCATCGGTCATTTTTGAAATGGCGCGTCATCCCCGCCCCACGGCGCGGGGAGTTTGTCCGCCGCATCGGGCAGAAGCTTCGCGAACACAAGACCGCTCTGGCCACTTTAGTCACGCTTGAGGCGGGCAAGATCACGGCCGAGTCGCTTGGCGAAGTTCAGGAGATGATCGACATCTGCGACTTCGCGGTCGGCCTGTCGAGACAGCTTTATGGCTTGACGATCGCGTCTGAACGTCCCGGCCATCGCATGATGGAGCAGTGGCATCCGCTGGGCGTGGTCGGCGTTATCTCGGCATTTAACTTCCCCGTGGCGGTCTGGGCGTGGAACGCGATGCTCGCGCTCGTCTGCGGCGACACGATCGTCTGGAAACCGAGCGAGAAAACGCCGCTGACGGCGCTGGCTTGCGACGCGATCGTTGAGGAAGTCATCGCCGAGTCGAAAGACCTGGATCTGCCCGACGCGTTGTGCAGCGTTGTCATTGGCGACGCGGAGATCGGCAAGGCGCTGGCGAGCGACGAACGCATTCCGCTGGTAAGCGCGACGGGATCGACGCGGATGGGGAAGGCCGTGGCGGCCACCGTGGCGCAGCGTCTCGGACGCTCGCTGCTGGAGCTGGGCGGGAACAACGCGATGATCGTCACGCCGTCGGCCGATCTCGAACTGGCAACGCGCGCCATCACGTTTTCTGCCGTGGGCACCTGCGGGCAGCGCTGCACTTCCCTGCGCCGGCTGATCGTGCACGAATCGATTCGCGAAGCACTCGTCGCGAGGTTGAGAAAAATTTATGCGGGATTGCCGATCGGTGATCCAACGACCGGAGACGTGCTCGTCGGGCCCCTGATCGATGGGGACGCGTTTCATGCGATGCAGAACGCGCTGAAGAACGCGAAGGCGCAAGGGGGCGTGCTTGTCGCTGGCGGCGACCGCGTGTCGGACGGCGTCCCGAGCGAAGGGTATTACGTGCATCCCGCGATCATCGAGATCGACGCGACCGCGCCGATCGTCAAGAAAGAAACATTCGCGCCGATTCTTTACGTGATGGGGTATCGAGACTTGCACGATGGGATTGCCATGCACAATAACGTGCCGCAGGGGCTCAGCAGCGCGATCTTCACGGGCGATGTTCGAGAAGCGGAGCGGTTTTTATCGCCGGTCGGCTCGGACTGCGGAATTGCCAACGTGAATATCGGCACCAGCGGCGCAGAAATCGGCGGCGCGTTCGGCGGCGAGAAGGCCACCGGCGGCGGACGCGAGAGCGGCTCGGATGCGTGGAAAAACTACATGCGCCGCGCGACGAACACCATCAATTACTCGACGGAATTGCCCCTCGCGCAGGGCATCGCGTTTGAAGTTTGAACACTAGATCATTTTCAGCAGCGCCGGCTTTCGTTGAAGCCCGTCCCGCTTAAGCTCCGATAATGAGTTCATGGCAACCGACCTCGCCGGGCACTCTCCCGCTGCGCCGTGGATCGATACCGCAACACGATTACGCGAAGTCCGCGATGCGGAACGTCGCTTTCTCGATCTCTGGCACTTCGAGCGCACCGCGGCGGCGACCGAACCGCCACTTAATTTTCCGCAGACATCGCGTTGGCGAATTGCCGACGAGGAACGCTCCGCCGACTGCTAGGACCACCTCATGGCCAGCATTACCTCAAGCATTGGGTTAGTTAGCGGCATCAACACGTCGGACATCATCGACCAGTTGATTACGCTTGAGTCTAAGCCCAAGGACCTGATCCAAGCACGCATCGATTCGGTCAAGTCTCAGAAAGACGCCTACACCGGCTTGGCCGGGCAACTGACGACGCTCAAGACGTCGGCCACCTCTCTCAAAAAACCATCCTTCTTCGAAGCGGCCACCGCAAACAGCAGTGATGAAGATGTCGTGACGGCGACCGCATCCAATGGCGCGGCCGTCGGCTCGTTTCAATTTCAAGTCGCCCGCCTCGTCACCTCGCAGCAGACCGTCAGCCAGGGATTCGTCGATTACGATAAAAGCCCTGTCGGCGCGGGCACGATCACGATCGAGCAAGGCGGCGGCGATCTTTCGAATGAAACCGTGCTGAGTGATTTGAACGGCGGCAACGGCGTTCGCCGCGGATCGTTTCGCATCATCGACCGCAGCGGCGCTGCGGCCACCATCGACATCTCGGCGGCGGTGTCGCTCGATGACGTCGTTAAGAAAATCAATACCGCACTTGGCATCCAGGTTCGAGCCACGATTCAAAACGACAAGCTCGTCCTCACCGATCAAACCGGCAAGACGACCAACGATTTGATCGTCAGCGACGTCGGCGATGGCCACTCAGCCAGCGACCTGGGCATCGTCGGCGATGTCGCGGCGACTTCTGTCACCGGCAGCGACGTCAATTATCTCTCCACCAAGACTAGCCTCGCAAAACTGAATGACGGGCGCGGTATCCGCACCAACAGCGATGCGACGGCCAACGACCTCACGATCAACGACGGCGGCGGCGCGATCGGAATTTCTCTCGCCGGCGCGAAAACGCTTGGTGACGCGATCACGGCAATCAATACAGCCGGCGCGGGACGGTTCAAGGCCGAAATCGCGCCAGGCAGCAACGCGATCACGCTAACTGCAAACGGGGGCGGAACGGTGACGGTGGCCAACGTCGCCGGCTCTAAAGCAGCGGACGATCTGGGCCTGACCGGAAGCGGCAGCGGCGCGATCAACGGAAAGCCCGTGCTCGCCGGCATCGATTCAGTGCTGCTTTCATCGCTGAACGGCGGCAGCGGCATCACGCTCGGCACGATTTCGATTCAGTCGCGCGCGGCTTTGGGCGCGACCTCGATCGATCTGTCGGCGGCAACGTCGGTCAAAGACGTCATCGACACGATCAACAATGCCAACGCCGGCGTGAAGGCATCGCTGAACAATTCCGGCAACGGCATTCAGACCGTCGACAGCACCGGCACCGGCACGCTGCACATCGCCGACGTGGCCGGCACCGGCGCGGCGGCGCTGGGCATCGCGGGCGATTTCGATCTGACCAAAACAACCGTCAACGGCGCGAATCTTCAGATCGGCTGGTACAGCGAAAACACGCTGCTCAGCTCTCTCAATGGCGGCAAGGGAATCGCACCGGGCGGATTCCAGATCACGACCGCCTCGGGTGCGAGCATAACGATCGATACTTCCGACACCTCAATCAGGCGCGTCGGCGATTTAATCCAGCGAATCAATGCCAGCGGCATCGGCGTCACTGCGAGCATCAACGCGCACGGCGACGGCCTGCTCCTCACCGATACGACGACCGGCGCGAGCAAGCTCAAGGTCGAAGAAACCGATTCCACAACCGCTGCGGATCTCGGAATCAAATCCGACGGCGCGGTGGGCACGATCAATGGCTCGTACGAGAAAACGGTCACCATCGCGTCGACCGACACGCTGGCCGACGTGCAGACGAAGATCAACAACGTGTCGTTTGGCGTGACGGCGAGCATCATTAACGATGGCTCGGGCAACGCACCGTATCGCCTGTCGCTCAACTCAAAAAACTCAGGCCGGGCGGGACGGGTGATCTTCGATGCGGGTACGACGTCGCTTTCGACGCACAACCTTGTCGACGCGCAAGACGCCGCGGTCTTCCTCGGCAGTGCGAATTCCGATCAACCGCTGCTCGTGACCGCGAGCCGGAACGAATTGTCGGGCGTGGTGAAAGGCGTCACCGTCGAACTGCACGGCACGAGCGACAAGCCCGTGACGGTGAACGTGTCTCGCGATGGCAAGAACGCGTCGGATGAAGTGCAGAAATTCGTCGACGGCTTTAACGCGCTGATCGATAAGGTCAGCGATCTGACTAAATTCGACACGGATACGAACAAAGGCGGCGTGCTACTCGGCGAATCAACGGTATCGACCGTGCAAACCGAATTGTACACGGCACTCAACGCCGTCGTGCCCGCCGGTGGGAAGTATCGCACGCTCGCCGACGTAGGCGTCACGCTCACCGACGACGCAAAACTCAGCTTCGATTCCGACAAATTCTCGGCAGCGTACGCCGATGATCCCAGCCTGGTCGAATCGCTTTTCACGAACTCGAACAGCTCGCTCGGCGGCGCGACGCTGACCTCGCAATTGAACGACGGAGCGGGTGTTCGACACGCGGCCAGCGGTCCGGATCTGCATATTTCAACGCGCGACGGGTCAGGCTTTAATGTCACGCTCGGCGAGGTGACGACCGTCGGCGACGTCATCCGGCAGATCGACCAGGCGAGCGGTGGAAAGATCAACGCAACGATCGGCGCGAACAACAACCTGCTGCTGACCGACACGACGACCGGCTCGGGAGCGACGCGCGTTCAGCCCAGCGGCATCTCACAGGCAATTATCGACTTGGGCTTGAACGGTGGCGCTGCGTCGTCGGCGGGCGTGATCGCTGGCGCACGGTTGAGCTTCTCGACGCAGAATGCCAAGAACGTCGGTGCCGGCGTTTTGCTGGAGAGCGCCATTGGCCGGCTGATTGACCCGGTCACAGGCGCGATTCCGCAGGAGAACAAGACGCTCGATACCCGGACGCAGCAGTTTCAGGATCGAATCGACCAGTTGGATAAGCTGATCGATGCCAAGCGGACGCGGCTCGAGAATCAGTTCGCGAACATGGAGTCGGTGCTGTCCGGCCTTCAAAGCCAGCAAAAAGCGCTCGGCTCGCTCTCCTCGTCGACGGCTTCATCGAAGTAGGCCGGTTAACCGATACTGAGAGTAAGAGCGATTCATGAACCAACAGGCCGCCCAGAATTATCTGAAGACCAAGGTCTTCACCGCGACGCCCGAGCAGCTTCAATTAATGCTGTACGATGGCGCGATTCGCTTTGCCGAACAGGCGAAGATCGCGCTGGAGCAAAAAAACTTTGAGCAGTCGTACAACGGCCTGTCGCGCGCGCAGCGCATCATCTCCGAACTCTCCAGTTCCCTGAAGCATGAAATCGCACCGCAAATGTGCAAGCAACTGGCGGGGTTGTACGGCTATGTTTATCGGAAGCTGCTCGACGCAAATATCGATCACAACGTAGGGTCGATTAACGAGGCACTTTCGATTCTCCGCTATCAGCGCGAAACATGGGTAATGCTGCTGGACAAGCTCGGAAAAACCAAAGCTGCCGTCGCCGCCAATCGCATCGATATGCCCACGCCTGATGCGCGGATGGAAGCGTCGATCAGCATGCAGGGCTGAACGGTTCACATTCGATAGAAACGTCGAGTGTTGTCGGTCGTGATTCGATCGACTTCCCTCAATTCCACATTCCAGATGTTCGCAATCACTTGCGCGACGTGAACGACCAGCGCTGGTTCATTCGTCTTCTGCGTGCGCATCGGTTCGGGCGATAAGTAGGGCGCATCCGTCTCGATCAACAATCGATCGCGCGGCACAAGCGCTGCGGCCTCGCGCAGCGCATCGTTCTTCTTGAACGTCACCGCCCCGGTAAAACCGATCAAAAATCCGGCTGCCAGAATTTTCTCAGCTTCCCCCGGCGAAGCGGTGAAACAATGATACACAGCTCTGCCGGATTTCATGCCGCGCATCATCTCGATGCAATCATCTGTTGCTTCGCGACAATGAATGACGATCGGCTTATCGAGTTCGGTCGCGAGTGCGAGTTGCTTCTCGAAGATAGACCGCTGCGCCGCGCAGTCGATGTCGTAGTGATAATCGAGCCCCGCCTCTCCAATGGCGACGACGACGGGATCGAACGACAGCGATTTGATCGTGACGATGTCTTCGGGAGCAGCGTCGGCCGAGTTGTTTGGATGAATGCCGACGGTGCAGTGGACGTTCGCATGATGACGCGCGATGTCGATGGCCGCCCTGCTTTCATCGACCGACGTGCCGATCGTGACCATCTCGCACACGCCGGCGGCTGCAGCGCGTGCGAGGACATTGTCGAGCTGTGAGAACAGTCGCGGATCAGTGAGATGACAGTGGCTGTCGATCACGGCTGTTTCTAGAAAGTCGATTCGAACGCGTCGGTGGTGTGACGGATCATTGGCTCGCGCCCGGTTGGCCAGACGATCGCGACTACGTCGAACCGCGACGGCGGCTGAGGCCAGCCGTAACGCGTCAGGTAGTATTTCGCGGCCTTGGTAATCTGGTGTCGCTTGTGCGTGTTCACCTGATCTTCGGGCGTTACATCGTTGTCGTCGTACGCGCGCGTTTTCACCTCGACGAAAACGAGCGTTTTGCCATCGCGGGCAATGATGTCGATTTCGCCGACTTGGCAACGGAAGTTGCGTTCGATGATTTTGAAACCGGCATTGCGAAGATGCTTGGCCGCGATATTTTCGCCGCGCTCGCCGAGCACGTCGACCTGGGAGCGCGGCATCACAATCCCTTGCGCCCAGTTTTTCAGCCGTTGGAACGCGCCGATCTTGTCCTTATCGCTCGCGTTTTCGAGGTCGGCCATCGATTTATCGGCCGATCGCGCGGGGGTTTTGATCTCCTCGCGAACGATCGGATGGTTGAGCGTCGGATCGTTCACGGAAGTTGAGTCGTCGCCAGTGTCTGTCATCGGTGTGCGCGATTCTGATTAGGACGCGCGATAGTGTCAAATCGAAGTGGAGTAACCGGGTGAGAAAAGCAGACATAAAAAACCCACCGTGGTGCGGTGGGTTTTCGGATGATTCATCTTCAAGCGAATGACGGTTGAGTGCTCAAACTGTGGCGAGTTGCGGTGACTCCTGCGATGCATTCGGCTCGCTCGTCGGTGCGGCATCCTTACGGACCTTCCGCGATTCGCTGAGACGGACGGCCTTACCCACGCGATTGCGAAGATAAAACAATTTGGCGCGCCGGGTTTCGCCAGAACGCTTTGACACAACCTTGGAAATGTAGGGCGAGTGCAACGGAAATATACGCTCGACGCCTTCATTGTTCACGATGCGACGGACCGTGAACATCTCGTTGATGCCCGAGCCCTTCTTCATGATGACCGTGCCCGCGAAGACCTGAATGCGTTCCTTTTCGCCTTCAAGGATACGCGTGTGAACGTCGACGGTGTCGCCGACGGAGAACTGCGGAAAGTCCTTCTTGAGATAAGTTTCTTCGACGTGTTTCAGGAGTTGATTGATCATGTGAGTATCGCCTTCCCGGGTCACGTACGCGATGATGTTTGCATCACGACGCAATCCGCTTCAAGTTTTTCCATCACTCTTCGCGGCTGTTGTGACGGCGATCCTTATCGGCGTCGTATGTCTGCCAAAGATCCGGTCGCCGCTGCTTCGTTCGCATCTCTCTCTGTTCCAACCGCCACCGCGAAATCTCGCGATGGTTGCCGCTCAACAAGACGTCCGGCACGGTTCGGCCGCGAAACTCTCGCGGGCGGGTGAACTGCGGATGTTCGAGCAGCCCGTCACCAAAACTTTCGTCCGCCGCGCCATCGGCCGCGCCAAGCGCACCGGGCAGCAGTCGGACGACCGCGTCGATTACAATCATCGCCGGCACTTCACCGCCGCTGAGCACATAGTCGCCGATACTCAGTTCCAGCGGCCTCAGCTCATCGACAATCCGCTGGTCAAAGCCCTCGTAATGGCCCGCGATCAGCAGCAGCCGCTCGCACTTCGCAAACTCTTCGGCCCGGCGCTGGCAGAATAATTCTCCCTGCGGCGAGAGTAGAACCCGCGTCGCCGGCCGAGCGTCCATTCTTTCGACGGCCTCCACCGCATCGGTGAGGACTGTCGGCATCATCACCATTCCCGGACCGCCGCCGAACGGCTTGTCGTCGACCGATTGATGTGCATCGGTCGCGAAGTCACGGATGTTGGTCAGGTGATAGCTGACCAACCCTTTCTCGGCCGCGCGCTTCGGGATGCTCGTTCCCAACACCTGCCCGAACATTTCGGGGAACAGCGTGAGGACGTCGATACGCAACGGATTCATTTCCAGTCACGCGCACGCAAAGACGCAAGCGAGTTACGACGCGGTTACAGCCGCGGCACCTTCGGCAGCCGGTGCTGCCGGGACTGCCTTCGGCTTACCCGGCTTCGGCAGCTTTAGCTGCTTGTGTTCGAGACCATTTTTCTTGAGGAGCGACGAGACGGTTTCCGATGGGACGGCGCCGTGATCCAGCCAGTGCTTACACCGGTCGAGCTTCGCGACAAACTGCTTGGCGGCGTCCTTATTTCGCGGATCGTAATAGCCAAGCTCTTCGATCACGCGTCCATCGCGCGGGGACCGAGAGTCTATCGCGCTCAACCGGAAGAACGCGCCATGGCTCCGGCCCATTCGCTTAAATCTCAGCTTCACTGACATCGTCGATCTCCAACCTCATTCAATACTTTTCAAGGCAGACGATCGCGCGACGCGCAAATGTCCGCCAAACTCGAATCGCCCAATATACGGAAGGCCCGACGATTCGCAAGTGCTGAAGCTTGCCGTGACGGAACGGCCAAGGTAATCGCATTCTCTTACTCCTCTCTCCGTACCCGGGGAGAGGCGGAGTAAATGCGGCTGCCCGGCGGGGCAGGTCGGAGCAGGCAACTCATTTACAGTTAGTTCGAGCGCGTAACTGCAATTTAAGTTAAAACTTATGCGGAAAAACCTCTCATCCATTCTCCGTCCAGGATTTTTGAAAAAGGGTTAAGGACATTTACTCGCTTTCCAACTCTTCCGCCGTCGGGGTGTAGACGCGCTCACCTGATATTTCCCAAGCGCTTTGCTGCGGATAGCCCTTGGTTGGCTTCACATATCGCGATGGGAAAAAGAATCGATGCACGCGGAATGTGAGCATGAGCCCTACCCCGATGACGAATAAGACGACGGCCAACAGAAGCGATGAATAGGCCGACAGTGCCTTTCGACCCGACTCATCGGCCGACCTTGCGGCCTCAATAGCTGGGATGAGATAGACGAAAACGGTCACCGCCAGCAGAATCGCGAACCCGATCAAAAATGCGGCCGTCGCCCAAATGGCGCGTCGCATGCGTTGCGAGGGTGGAATTGGATCGAGCATTGGCGGTCGTCGGTTGTCACATGCTATTTTTCACCACTTCACATCAGCGCGTGCATTAACCGGACGCTTTTCTGACATTTTTTCAATCGTCAGCCGGTCTTCGTCGTCCAGATTCTTCGGCACGACTAGTTTGATCACGACATATTGGTCGCCTTTTTCACTGCCACGGTAGATGCCGCGTTCTTTGATTCGCAGTTTTGCGCCGCTGCTGGTTCCGGGTGGAACGCTCAACGTCACGGCACCTTCCAGCGTCGGCACGGTGAGCTTTGTGCCGAGCAATGCCTCGTACATGCTGATCGGTGCATCTAAAAGAATGTCAAGGCCGTCGCGACGGTAATATGCGTGCGGCAGAATCGTGCTGACGATGTATAGATCGCCCGCGCCGCCCTGGGCTTCGTTCCCTCGTCCCTTGACGCGCAAACGCCCGCCTTCCCTCATGCCGGGGGGAACTTTAATCTCGATCGTATCGATTTTTCCGCCGCGATTCATCTGTAGCGACAGCGTCGTCCCACGCGCCGCCTGCTCGAATGTGAGCGTCGCGGGATAGTCGATATCGCCGCCGCGCGGCTGCTGTTGCGGAGACGCAGCGCGTCCGCCTCGGCCGCGGCTCCCCGCAGCACCGGCTGCGCCGCCACCAAAAAGCTGTTCAAAAATGTCGCTATATCCCCCGCCGCCGCCGAGGTCAAAATCTTCGACACTGACACCGCCGCTCCCGCGGCGCTGCTGTCTCGTGCCGCCACGCCCGGATTGCGCTCGACGAAACGCTTCCAACGGATCCCCGCCAGGCACACCGCTGGCGCCGCCCACGCCAGCATGTCCGAACTGGTCGTAATTGGACTTCTTCGCCGAATCCGACAGCACGTCGTACGCTTCCTGCACTTCCTTGAATTTTTCCTCAGCCGCCTTGTTATTCTTGTTAACGTCGGGGTGATATTGTCGCACCAGCTTGCGATGCGACTTTTTGATTTCATCTGCCGACGCGGAGCGGGGAACGCCCAGAATTTCGTAGTAATCTCGCTTAGCCATTTGCTTTTACGATATTAGCACGAAATCGGACGAAAGGCAGGTGGCCGTCAACGGCCAACGGTTGGTAGAAGTAAGAAATTGAATAGGAGAATTCTTACTTGCGCGCCCCCGCGTTTTTGCGTCTCAGCGTAAACTTCCATTGTGACTATGAACGAAATTCTGCTGATGAATCGCATCGCCATCGTCGGGCTCTCCGACGACTCCTCCCGTGCTGCCTGGGGCGTTGCGACTTATCTCAAGTCGGTCGGCAAGCAAATCATTCCCGTGAATCCCAAGTTTACCGATTTGATGGGCGAGACGTGTTATCCAAACGTCGCCTCCATTCCAGGCAGCGTTGAGCTCGTCAACGTCTTCCGCCGGTCCGACGCCTGCCCCGACGTGGTTCGAGATGCCATCGCCGCGCATGCGAAAGCGGTCTGGCTGCAAAGCGGCATCGTCAGCCGGGATGCTCGCAGGCTGGCGGATGAGGCCGGTCTTGGATACATCGAGAATAAGTGTTTAATGGTTGAAGTTATGCGATTGGCTCGCTGATCCTTTCACCGCGCGATACCTCGTTGCTCTACGTCATCCATCTCATCCTCACGGCTGCGTTTATCGTTGCACCGCCGGCGGCCTTGACCGCGTCAATTTATAAACGATCCCGCGGGCCCGTCCGACGTGTTCATCGGCTGCATTTGCGGCGCGTGCTGACGACACTCGCAGCCGGCGCTGTCATTGGCTGCACGGTTACAACGATCTATTTGGCGGCCGACGGGAATAACGCAAAAATGCCGCCCGGGCAGGTCGTATCACTCTCCTATTTCGCTGCCGCTCTGATTTTCGTCGTTAGCGCGTTTGATGCCTTGATTGTCGCCGCGCTCTGGCGACTTTCACGTGCCATCCGCGGACCGCACCGTCGTGGCCCGCGGCATTGGGGCGCAATTACCCTGACCGCCATTGCCCGGCCGGTGATCATGATCTCAATCGCGCTGCCGTTTGTGATGGCATGTTCACTCATCTACCGGCCCGCGCTGACGCACCGGCTAAATCCGCGGAAACAGTTCGACGCGACCTTCGATGTGATCGACTTTCACGCCAGCGACAGCACGCGACTCTCTGGGTGGTGGATACCCGTGGAGCGCAGCGCATCTCAATCAATCAATGCTCACGCGAGTGACACCGTCGTGATTTGTCACGGGCTCGGCTCGAGCAAAGCGGATTCGCTCCGCTTCGCTGAGCCGATCCACGCGGCCGGCTACAACGTTCTGCAATTTGATTTTCGGGCGTGCGGCGAGAGCGATGGACGCCTCAGCTCACTGGGCGGCGAACTCGAAAAACGAGACGTGCTGGCGGCGGTGCGATGGCTCCGCTTAAATCACCTGAAAGAGGCCAGGCAAATTTTCGGCTTCGGTGTGAACACTGGCGCGGCCGCCCTTATTGAAGCGGCGACCGATCCGTCGAACGACGGATGCGCGATCGATGCGGTTGCGGTTTATCAGTCGTTCGACAGCCTTGATCTACTCGGCAGATCGCTGATCGCGGCAAGATTCACCCGTTTACTCGCAGGCCCGTTTACGCGCGTCGGTTTGTCGGTCGGCAGCGCTGAAGTCGGCACGTCGCTGCACGCAGTCGCGCCTGCGGACATCGTTCGCAACCTTTGGCCGCGCCCGATTTTGGTGATTCACGCCGTTGATGACGCGGCCGTTCCATTCGACCGTGGGCGAAGTCTTTTCGACGCCGCCGATCAGCCAAAACGCGCCGCATGGCTACCCGTCCGTCAGCGTGGGCAAGCCGAACATGATGTCGATGCTATATTTCACGCAATCGACTTTTTTGATGATGCGCGTTCCGTGCCGGCAGTGTGACGTTGGAAGGGCTGCGTTCTCACTGGCGATAAAGTGCCGGCCGGGCCGACCAAGCTGGGTCGATCAGAAGATTCGCCTGGCTGGCGATCTCTTTCCAACTGAACAGATGAAACGTCGGGCCGCCTTCGCTTGTCACGGCGTCGGAGACAGCCAACACGCCCAATGGAAATTCGGCGACCGTCGGCTGGTTCGTAACAGCCAATCCGCTGCTACGGCCGCTGGTCAATGCGATTGACGCGATAAACATGTGATCGTTCGCGCGGTCGAAGAGATCGATTCGCGTCGCGCCGCGCGGGCCCACCCGGTCAACGGCCAAGAGATACCCCTCGCCGCCGACCCCGCAATACAATGCGATCGGCCCAACGTTCATCAACTGTGTTCCGAGCGGCACCGTCACCTGGTCCTGCAGCGGCATGTCCGGTTCCGCATTAAACTGCCGAATGCCGGCCTTGCGGTCCGCCATGAAAATGACGCCGGCATCATCGTCGGCGACGCACCCGGCAATCTCGCCGCCGAGTGAAAGCGTGCGGGTTTTCTTGGCGGAGATGACGTGATCCTCCTTGGCGATGATTTCCCACTGTTCGGCCACGCCATCTGCCGTCACGACCAAGAAGTACCGCCGGCCGGTAACATGACTGCGATAAGTGCAGAGGACCGAAGGCGCGGCATTGTCCGATGACGGCTTTTGCGATGTTTCGATAAACGCCCCATCATTGCTGACGTCTGGGCCTGCCGGGTTAATTTTCAGAATCAGAACACCGTTTGTCACGTTACCCGTTGAACTCGCTTTACTCGTACCGGCCAGAACGAGATCGGTTAATGTGCCGTTGTTTGAGAAGTTGTAGATGATTCCTACACCGCTTGAATTTCGAACTTGGCTAAGATTGCTGACTAACGAGCCGTCGAGCCTGTGTACCTGCAAGCCGCGCATCGCGTTTGGGATGAACAGCAAACTCTTGGCTGGCTCGGTTGGATGAATCCAAATCGCGGCGGACTGGTTTTGCGTCGTCGGCAACAGCTCGCTAACGGCCCGTTCGTGTGGCGTGATAACGACCGGGCCGCGTGCAGCGTCTCGACATGCCCCCGCCGCCAACGTCATGGCGACAACCAGAATCATTTTGCAAATGGAGCTGCCATTACTGGAAATGTTCATCGGATTGAGTCTCGGGTAAACGTCGCCTGTCTGCATCGAACGATCTAACGCAGAATTGGAATCTGACGGACGAGTAGGAATACCTTTGCCGCGCGCTCGCTGCAAATGCCGAAAATGCGCCAATGACGCTTCGACGACGATTATCGTTGCAAATTTTCACCTCGATCGCGGCCCTTGCACTGCTCAGTGTCGCGGCGATCGTGGGCGTGCGCGGGATTCGACAGGATTTTTCGATCGCGCTGTCCGCAAATGTCCAGCTGCGCGATGTCTACACGATTGGCGCGCGTGTCGCGATCGCGAAGGAGGAGCTGGAACGCGAGCCCGCTTCACCGGCTCGTGTGCTTGTGGCGATGCGATCGGCTAAGGAACTGATGGCGACGATCACTTCTTCCACCGCCGAAACGCGGCCGCAGATGTTGCGGACGACCTCAGCGATCCAAAACGTCGTCACCCGGCTGGCCGCAAATTCCAACGTCGATCCCACGCTCGCCGAGCCGTTGAGCGCGCTGGCGAATCTCGCGGCCGCGGTAAGGCAGTCCATCGAACAAGCGCAGGTGTCGGCCGACCGTAAACATCGATGGGTGCAGCTTGCCGTCATTACGATCGCGGCCATCTCCACGCTGATAACCGTCCTGATCGGCTACCGACAATATCACGGTGTGATGCGGCCGTTGACGTCCCTGCAGCAGGCGGCACATCAGTTTGCCGCCGGCCAATTGAACAAGCGAATCGATACGGCCGGCGATCGCGAGTTTTCGGTGCTTGCCGTCGAGTTCAACCGAATGGCTGGCGAGTTGCACGCAGTCCAGCGTGATCTTGAACGCCGCGTGGAAGAGAAGAGCCGCGCACTGATTCGCTCCGAACAACTCGCCAGCGTTGGCTACCTTGCCGCGGGCGTGGCACATGAGATTAATAATCCGTTGGGCATCATCGCCGGTTACGGCGAGCGATCACTTCGCAAGTTGCAGGCGCAACCGAGGTCAACCGACGACGTTCACGCCGAGTTGGCATGCAGCATCCAGGTGATGTGCGATGAAGCGTTTCGCTGCAAACAAATCACCGATCGCTTGTTACAACTTGCTCGGCCGGGCGACTCAACGCGCCGACGCGTCTCGTTGTTGAAGGCGGCACGCGATGCGGTCGCGCCGCTTGCTGCCATCAAGCAATTCGGCTCGCAACAGATCACCCTTCATTCAGGCGTCGGCGATTTAACAGTAAGTGCGAATGAAGGCGAGCTCAGGCAGTTGCTGCTCAACTTGTTGGTCAATGCACTTGAAGCTTGCAACACGAATGGGAAAGTGGACGTTGCTGTGAATCGCGTGGGCCGCCTAGTGCAGCTATGCGTGACGGATGACGGCCGCGGTATGTCGCCGGAGACGGCGTCACGTGTGTTTGAGCCATTTTTCACCGATAGGCCCGGTCGCGATGCATATTCGCAGCCGCAGTTGGGGAATGGGCTCGGCCTTTCCATCACGCAAGCAATAGTCGCGGATCACGGCGGACGGATCGAGGTAAGCAGCCCCGGAATTGGCCAAGGCAGCACCTTCAGCGTTTACCTGCCGGCCGCTGACATTGAACACCTGCCGGGCAAATATTCATTTTCGGAGACGCGTCCGTGAGTGCAGCGCCAATCTTGAAAACGTTTTCACCGCCTGCGCCACGCGTGCTCATCGTCGAAGATGAGCCGCGTCTACGCGAACTTTTATCTGATGTGTTGCCCGACATGGGTTTTGAAGTTGCAGCGACCCGGACAGGTGAAGAAGCACTTCGATTGTTGGGAAGTGTCACGCCCGGCTTCGACATCCTGTTGCTCGATTTAAACCTGCCGGGAATTGACGGCATGACGCTCTTTCGGCGGGTAAAGGTTTTACACGAGCAGCTTCAAGTGGTCATTCTCACCGGATTCGGCGACTTGCCGGCTGCGCAACTCGCGATCCAACTGGACGTCGTCGAATTTCTCAGCAAGCCATTTCACCTGAACGATATCGAACGTGCGCTGAGCGAAGCACGTCGGCGTAGCCGCTTACGGGTCGCGGCATCGAAAGTTGGGCGCGAAGTGATTGAGCCGCCGCAGACACTCGCCGAGTTGGAACACGTCCAAATTTTGGCTGCGTTGGAGCGAAACGGTGGAAATCGTACGCTCGCCGCGGAAGAGCTGGGCATTAGCCGCCGGACGCTGCATTACCGCTTGGCGCATTACCGCCGTTTTGGCGGGCCGTGAAAAACGAAAGCCATCGATACCGAGCCTGACGGACGCAGGCCGCTGTCGACACTTCTGTATTACGCGCCATCTCCAAACCTGCGCGCTGTCTACGGTCTTGCCACAACTCGCCGACGGTCAAGACCATCAATCGAATGTAGACGAGTCCTCCGATTGTTGACCAGAGCACAATCATCGCACTCTGGAAATTTCGAAAATGCCAAGCAGCGGATTGCCGCGACACGTGTGAGAGCGAAGGGAAAATTGCTGGGACAAGTTGAAGGCCATTCGCAAAGACCAGTCCAATCAATGCGACAGACGCTCTCCAGGCAAGTCCCGGCGAATCAACTCGAAGCGCGAGCCGCCGTACCTGCACGAAGATGAGCAGTGCGGTCACCATCGTTGCAAATTGCATGGCCGGCCAAAGCCTGTCGCTGACGAAGTTTCTTGGCAACTCTTCGAATAATCGCAAGACATACGCCGACATCAGTACAAACGAAACCGTGATGATCCACCGTAGCGACCGCGATGTCACCGACTGCGGCGGCGCATCGACGGTGGGCTCTTCGGTGGTCAGTAGCCAAGCGCCGACCCATTCCATCGCGGCGATGGATAGGGCGAAACACGGATACCAGACGCGCAGCTTGCTTTGAGAAAGGAATGGGTGCAGGCGTGCGGAAAGAAGGAGGCAATGCCACGTCCCGCTGATCATCATCCCGAGCACGCCGAAAACCGAGCCGATGGCCAACGTTTTCAGCCAAGAGTGATACGGGTTGACCTCAAGAAGCCGATGAACGACCAGGCGTGGCATCGAGCCGTTTTGATTCACGGTAATGGACACTAAGTCGGCCATTTCACGAACTTATTTTAGACGCGACAAGGCGCGGGATCGGCAAAATTCTGTGACTTCGTCAAACTTGCATGATTTCATTTCGCTTATTCTCGAGAATCTGCTCGACCTTCGTCTCGAACTGCTTGGTAAGCTCCTGCACTTTATCTTTACCCGATTTGGCATCGTCTTCGGTCAAGATGCTGCCTTTGTGTTCGGTGTCGAGAATCTTGTTCGCATCGCGGCGGCTGTTGCGGATGGAAATCTTCGCTCGCTCGCCCATGTCCTTGGTCTGGCCGACAAGCTGAATGCGCCGGTCCTGACTCATCGCCGGGAGAATCAGGCGCAATTGCTTCCCATCGCTGTGCGGCGTTAAACCCAGTTTGCTGTCGTTGATCGCCTTCTCGATCGCCTTCATGTCGCCAGGGCTGAACGGCTTGATGAGCAGTTGCGTGGCCTCGGGAACCGAGATGCTCGCAATCGATTTCAATGGCGTCGGCGAGCCGTAGTAATCAACGGATACGTGCTCCACAATTGCCGGCGACGCCCGGCCGGTGCGGACCGTCCGCAGCTCGTGCTGTAAATGCTCCATCGCCTTATCCATGCTCAATTCGCAATCCATCAAAACATCGTCAACAGGCATAGTCGCTTTCTCCCAATCGCTTTCTAACGCGTCGACCGACGATTCTCTCAAAAAAATCGCCATCTTGCCAGACGACCGAGGCGAAACGCTGCACAAGCGATGGCTCAATGAGCTCTTTAGAAAATTGAACCCTGACGAGTCGAATGTGTCCCTAATTCGCGCGGTTTCGGTTGCCTGGTCTCTCCCGCGCTTCATGCGAAGAACAAGAGACTGCTGAGCAGCTAAAACTGTAGAGGCTAATCGTGGCGAACATAATGATCAGAATCTCAATGAAGCGGATCGCCAAGTCGGCAGAATGCGGATCGACAATTAGGGCTCACGCACCAGAAGCTGGGTCATCAGCGACGACTTGAAGTGAAACGAAACCGTGCGGCGGTGCCGCTAAACAATTCAGTCAACTCAGCATCGCACATGCGGCATTGCCGAGACCGCTCGTGGTCGCGGTTCCACCGAGATCGCGCGTGTGATTTTTCTTGTCGGCAACGAGCCTCGCGCACGTGTCATTAATTGCGACGGCGGCGTCCGGCTGGCCGAGGAAGTCGAGCATCATCGCAATGCTCAGAAACGTTGCGATCGGGTTCGCGAAATTCTTCCCGGCGATGTCCGGCGCGCTGCCGTGCACCGGCTCGAACATGCTGGCGGCCTGTCGGGTCGGATTCAGGTTGCCGCTGGCAGCCATCCCCATGCCGCCTTGAATCGCAGCGCCCAGATCGGTGATGATGTCGCCAAACATATTCGTCGTCACGATCACGTCATACACCTTCGGCTTGGTCACCATGTACATCGTGCAGGCATCGACGTGGTGGTAGTCGGTCTCGATCGACGCGTATTCCTTTCGCACGTCATCGAACGCCCGCTGCCAAAGGTTATGCGCGAAGCGGAGGACATTCGTCTTGGCGACCAGCGTCACCTTTTTCCGTTTAAATTTTACGGCATATTCGAACGCATACCGAATCGCCCGCTCGACGCCCGACCGCGTCGTGACTTCGATCTGGTTGGCGACTTCGCGCGGCGTGTTCTTGTAGAGAAATCCACCGTTCTGACAGTACAGGCCCTCGGTGTTCTCGCGGACGATCACCATATCAATGTCGCCAGACTTGATGTTCGCCAGCGGCGTCGGCACGCCGGGAAGGAGTTTCGTCGGTCGCAGATTGATGTACTGGTCGAGTTCGAACCGCATCTTCAAGAGGATGTCGGTCTCGATCAGCCCCTGCGGAATGAGCGCATTCCCACGCGGGTCGGCCCCTACCGCGCCGAACAGAATCGCGTCGTGCGCGCCGAGTTCTTTGAGGGCCGAGTCCGGCAGCGTGATCTTCGTTTCAAGATAATGCTCGGCCCCGAACGGATAGTGCGTCGTGTCGTATTTGAAGCCGAATTTCTCCGCGACGACTTCAAGGACTCGAAGCCCCTGCGGAACCACTTCCTTGCCGACACCGTCGCCGGGCATGACTGCGATTTTCATGATCCATTTTCCTTTGAACGACTGAATGAATCGTTCACGATAGAAGAGGAGGGTGCGGGCTTCAAATGCGGATTGAGCAGATTGTAGTGCTGCTTTCGATCTGGAATCACTTAGCCTCGCACTTTAGTTCGAGGCTATGAGAGAAAGATCGAATTTGCCGTGACGCAACGTCGTTGCGCGTTTTAATGTTGTGCGAAAGCGTCACACCCGCGACGGCGTTGCATCGCAGCTATTGAACAATTTCGATGACTCGAAAACAGACCATCATCGCTGCTTCTCGCCCTTGAAGTCGTACCGATGCACCGATCCGTCCTTCTTCGTCCAGGTCACTTCGCCGGTCATTTCCATTCCTGTCGTTGTGCCGTTCCAGACAAGTTTGCCTTCTTTGTCGCTCTTTTGTTCTGCCTGGAAGCCTGCCATCGGGCCGCGTGTGCTGCGCTGGTCGAAGTCGACGGGTGCAAAGCCCTTCTTCACGAACTCAGCGGTGCTGAATTTCGATCCTTTGAAGATGAGCGTGTCGTCGAAACCCTTGTCGTTAGGAAAATCACTGTTCGGCGACGCGGTATATTTTACCTTCCATTTCAAGCCCTCAAACGGGTCAGCGGCCCGAAGATTAGCTGTAAAAGACAGCATTCCAACAGCGGCGATAGCTAGCGAAATCAGATAGCGCATCAAATTCTCCTCAAAGATTGCAACAGTCGCTTACCTCGTCTTGACACATTCTTAACAATTCCCGTTTAGCGTTCGAGCAGGAAATTAAACAGGAGACCAACCCATGCGAACCATGATCATTCGGGCAGCTCTTACGCTGCTAACCATTCCATTCGCGGCCTCGGCGGCGGACATCAATATCACATCGGGCGGTGCGACCTTCCCAGCTCCGCTCTACAAGCGCTGGGCTGAAGCGTATCAGCAAAAGCATCCGGAAGTGAAAATCAACTACGAAGCACAAGGCAGCGGCTTCGGCATCAAGGGCATCATCGCCCACACGCTCGACGTCGCCGGTTCGGACGCACCGATGAGCAAGAAGGAAATGGAGTCGGCCAAGGCGCCGATCCTCCACATTCCATCCTGCGCCGGCGCGGTCTGTGCCGCGTACAACCTGCCGGGCTTCAGCGGCGAGTTGAAACTCACCGGCCCGATTCTGGCGGATATGTACATCGGCAAGATCAGCAAGTGGAACGATCCGAAGATCGCCGCCATCAATGAAGGCGCATTGCTTCCCGATCTGACCATCACGCCGGTCTCACGCTCGGACGGCAGCGGCACGAATTTCGTCTTTACGAATTACCTGGCCACGCAGAGCGAAGAGTTCAAGGGCTCGGTCGGGATGGGCAAGGAAGTGAAATGGCCGGTCGGTCAGTCGCAGAAGGGCAATGCCGGCGTGTCGGCAGTCGTTCAGCAGACGGCCGGCGCGGTCGGTTATGTCGAATTGAATTACGCGATCCAGGCCAAGCTTCCGACCGCTTTGCTGCAGAACAAAGACGGCAAGTTCGTCAAAGCATCTTCTGAAAGCGTCTCAGCCGCCGGTCAGGGCGCGGTTGATGCGATGGGCGACTCGCTGGCCGTCAATATCTGGAACCAGAATGGCGCCGAGGCATACCCGATCGCCTCTTTCACCTACCTGCTTGTCTATAAAGACATGAGCTACCTCAACGACGCCGCCAAGGAAAAGGCGATCGCTGACTTCATCACCTGGGCCACGCACGACGGCCAGTCGATGGCCAAGGAAATGGACTACGCGCCGCTAAGTGAAGGCGTTCAGAAGAAAGTGGACGCGGTGCTTGGCATGCTGAAGATGTAATGCCTTCATGTCGACGTTGAGCACCCCGAACATCGGCGTCCCGACCACCGACCCGCCTCTGGACTATTCAGCGGCGGGTCGTCGTCGTGGTGGATTCGATGTCGATCGCATCCTTCGAGTTCTCACCGGATCGGCGGCCGTCACGATCTGTGCGATGGTCGTCGTGCTGCTTGGCGTGCTGACATACTCGGCTCGAGAATCGATCAGGACATATGGGCTTGGTTTTCTGCTGAATAGCGAATGGCGACCGAACGAAGTCGAAGTGCCCAAGCTCGATGCAAAAGGAAAGATCATTTACGAAGATGGTGAGATGGCGACGGTCAAAAAAGACCCGGCCTTCGGAGCGGCGGCCGTCATCTGGGGCACGGCCGCTAGTTCGGCGATGGCGCTGGTGTTTGCCGTTCCGCTCAGTCTGGGCGCGGCGTTGTTTCTAATTCTGATCGCTCCGAAATTTCTTGTCACGCCGGTTTCGTTCCTGATTGAATTGCTGGCCGCCATTCCTAGCATTGCGTTTGGCATGTGGGGTCTGTTCGTGCTCGCCCCTTTTCTTCAAAGCACGATCGAGCCGAACCTTTTCGCGGTTGGCTCGCATATTCCGCTAGTGCGTTCGCTCTTTGTCACGACTCAGACGATCGGTGGCGTTTCTGTGACTCGGCCGCTGGCGACGACGGGACAGGATCTGTTCTGTGGCGCCCTCATTCTCGCGATCATGGTTTTGCCGATTATCACGGCCATTTCGCGTGACGTGCTGCGCGCTGTGCCGCGCACGCAGCTTGAAGGCGCGGTCGCGCTCGGGGCCACCTGGTGGCAGAGCGCCAAGGAGATGCTGAGGTTCGCTCGCGCCGGCCTTTTCGGCGCGATCATGCTCGGCCTGAGCCGCGCGGCCGGCGAGACGATGGCGATTGCGATGGTGATTGGCAACAAAAACCAGATCACGCTGTCGCCCTTCGCGCCGGCGCAAACGATGTCGAGCCTCCTGGCCAATAGCTACGCCGAGGCGGGTGTCGGCGTGCATACCGCAGCGCTCGCTGAGGTGGCGTTGATCCTCTTGCTCATGTCGCTGATCTTCAACGTCGTTGCGCGATGGCTGATCGTCGGTAACTCTGCCACCGCGCGCGGCGCAGGAGGACACTGATGATCGACATGCAGACGCTCACCTTCCACGACCGAAAAGCCCGCTGGATCAGCGGCACGCTCTACGTCGCCTGCGTGATCGCATCGGCGCTGATCATCGCGTTGCTCAGCTTCATTGTCGGCTACATCGTGACAAAAGGGGGCCACGCGCTCCTTGCCAGCTTCGGCAAGATATTCACCGAAGAACCGATCTCGCGCGGATCGGCCGGCTATCCCGGCGGGCTGCACAACGCGATCATCGGCACTCTTGAGCTCATCGCAATTGCAGGCGCGGTTGGCATTCCGATCGGAATTCTCGCCGGCGTTTACCTGGCCGAATATGACGTGGGCTCAAAGCTGGCCGCCCCGGTTCGATTCATCGCCGACGTGCTCTCCGGCGTGCCAAGCATCGTGGTCGGCGTTTTGGGTTATGAGTTGCTCGTCGCCCCCGCCGGAGCGGGCGCGTTCAAAAACATTCCTTACCTGAGCGGTATCACGGGCAACAACGGCTATGCCGGCGCGCTTGCGCTTGCGTTCATTGTAATACCACTCGTCGCCCGAACGACCGAGGAAATGCTTCGACTCGTGCCCAGCAGTTATCGCGAAGCGTCCATCGCACTGGGCGCGACCAAGGCCCGGACGATTTTGCGCGTGGTTTTGCCAAGCGTCGCAGGAAGCGTCGTGACCGGCGTGATGCTCGCGATCGCCCGCATCGCTGGTGAAACCGCGCCGCTGCTCTTCACCGCGCTCGGCAGCCGATTTCTTGAAACCGATCCGCGTCGGCCCTTTCCATCGCTCACCGTGCAGATTTACAACTACGCAACGGGTCCTTACGACCAGGAAAAGCAACTCGCCTGGGCGGGTATGTTGATCCTGGTCGCGATCGTGTTCGTGCTGAATCTGGCGATTCGATACGCGACCCGCCGAAGCACAGCTCGATGACCGCTCGCCGTACGTCTGCTCTTTCCCCTCTCTCCGTACTCGGGGAGAGGGGTCTTTTTTTCGACGCGGGAAGACGAAGACCCCCTCTCTCAACCTCTCCCCGAGTACGGCGAGAGGCGAGGCTCATCGTCCCGTCTGTGGCGAGGCGAGCTGCCCGATCATCGCAAAGTAAGGCAGCACCATGGCGAAGATCGCCAAGACGACGGGGATTCCGAACAGTCCGAGCAGCAGAAGCCTGGTCGCCGCGCGTTCGCTGCGGGCCGCGGGATCGCTCAGCAATGTCGGTCGCGTCGTCATCACGAACACGACCGTCGCCATGACTGTCAGCACGAACAACACCCATCCGTAATCATCGTTGAAGAAGCGTGCCAGGCCCAGCCACGCTTTCGTCAGGCCGGGTAGTTCAAACGGATATGAGCCGTAAAACGAACGGATATGGGGCGCGACTTGGAACAGCGCGATGATGATGGCCGAATCAAACACGATTGTCATCGCCAATTTTAGCGACGGCCCGAGCGGGCGTCGCGCGGCCGGCTCATTCGCGCCGTAGTTCAGCGTGAGCCGCTCATCGGACTCGTCGTTCACTGCCGCACGCGCGACTGAATGTTGTCCAGCACGTTCATGAAATTGATGTAGCTGTCGTAGGGGCTTTCATAAGGGCTGAAATATTTGTGCACGTCCCCGTCGGCCCAGTATTTCGTGCACATGTAATAGAAGTGATCGCTCGTCGTCAGCTTCCGCCAATCAGCAAGCAGCACTTCATCGCCCTTCTCCTTCAGCGCGCCTTCGAGCTTGTACAGCTCGTGCAGCGCGTTGCTCTGCATAGCGTTCCCAAGCCAGGCGCTGAGATCGCGTTCGGTGTCGGCCCATGAGATCATATTCGGAACATCAAGCTCACCCGCCGCCTCAAACTGATCGACTACCTCGCTCGGCGTCACGAATCGATTATCCGGCGAATGGCTCATCACCGCTGCCGGCAGGTGCCTGATGAAATCAAAAATACCCGTTTCGGCCCATTGATGCTCACCGAGCGTTTCATAATCCATGAACAGGTTACACAGATATCCGTTGCCGTTGATTTGCGTCACCCATTGCGCAAATTTCTCGGCGGTCAGCGGCCATTGTTCCCAGGCGCGGTTGCTGAAGCGAAATGCGATGTCGTCGCTCAGCCGGTAATTCTTGAGCAGAAGCTTCAGCTTGGCCGCGTGCGGCGGGCGGTAGAGGAAGTTCGGGCTGCGATAACCGAGAATCGCGTCGGCGCCCTCGGTGATGATCGCGTCATAGCCCATGTGGCTGACGAAATGCGCAAGATCATTGTTGTAAATGCACTCGGTATTTCGAAAAACGCGCGGCTCTTGCCCGAAAAGTTCACGTATTTTTAAGCGGTGCATCTCAACTTGCGCGCGAAATTCTTCCCGTGAGTATAGAAATGCGAGCGAGTGATGATATGTCTCGGACAGGAACTCGACGCAGCCGGTATCAGCGAGCTCCTTATAGCTGTCGATGACGTCAGGGGCGTGCAACTCGAACTGTTCCAGCGCCGAGCCGGTGATCGAATAAGCAATGCGAAAGCGGCCCTCGTGCCGCTTGATCGTCTCAAGCATCACGGCGTTCGCGGGAAGGTAACACTTCTCCGCGACCTTCCGCAGGATCTCTGCGTTCTTGGCGTCGTCGAAATAATATTGGTCGATGTCAAAGACGCTGTAGCGCCTGAGCCGGAATGGTTGATGAACCTGGAAATAAAAACAGACACTTGCCATGCGGATCCTTCCAACTCAGTCTGTGAAGCGGGTATTTTGCGACCCATGTCACGAACCGCAATAGCGCGATCGACTTGTCAGCCGTTCAATTTCCAAACAGCACGTCGACATGCAGCGAGTCATCGACCGATATGTTCAGACCTTTGAGATGAATTCGATTTCCCGGAAACGCCGCTAGCGGCGACACCTGCCCGTCGTATTTCTTAAGTGCATTGTTCAGGAAGCCAGCAAGCAACCCGCCGCCGACATCCAGACCCCGGGCCCTCACATTGCTGAAATGCGCGTTGTACGAGCCGTCGACCTTCACCTCGCCGCTGATTTCAAAGCCGGCGGGCAACAGCAGCCAGAAGCCGCGCACGATGACGCTTGCGGATAGCGATTGGCTGTCTTTGCTCGACAGCTTCAGTTGCAGATCATTCGCGAAAAATCCGGCCCGGCCGGCACCGCTTTTGGCGGAGGTGAGAAACATGCTTTGCAGGTCAGACTGCGGCACCGTGAATTGCGCTCGACCCGCGCTCGCCGACGTGATGACCAAACCCGCACCGTCATCACGACCGTGCAACAGGCCCAGTTCGACGTCATGCGCCGTGATGCGAAGATTGGTTTTGCCATCGGCGTACACCAGCGGCGCCGCGACGTATTGCAGATATTTCGTTCGAATGGCCGACTCAAGTGAGTTGTTTCCGCGCTTCGGCCTGATCTTCTGCTCGTCCCGCACCTTGCCATCCGACAGGTCGATCAGCAGCGCGTCGAGTGAAGGATAATGATCGCCGAACGCCATGACGGTCGGCGAGCCGCCGTGCGGCGTGTCGACGCGGTCGGCATAGGCTTTTGTAATTGCATCGATTAATTCGTTGCGACCGGAAGGGAGTCGATCGCTCACCAGCGGGAAGCCGCCAGCGCCTTTACTGAAATCGAGCAGCGGCTTGCCAAGCACGACCGGCTTGGTGGCGGGTTGCCTGGCGACGGGTTGAGTTGTCGCGGACGGCCGCCGATTGTTCGAGCAGCCAAGCTGAAGCGTTAAAGCCGCGGCAAGTGTAGTTATCAACGCGATGATTTGACGACGACGACAAAGCATGTTCGGTCCATCGAACGATACGCGATCATTTCGTCGCCGGTGAAACGGATAACGTTTTTTCGGCAAATTTCTTCGCGGCCGAGAGCGCTTCGGAAATTTTCGATGGGTCTTTTCCGCCCGCCTGCGCCATCTGCGGCCGCCCCCCGCCACCGCCCCCCGCGACCTTGGCAGCCTCCTTCACCCAGTCGCCGGCCCTCAGCCCGTCGGCAATAAGTTGATCGCTGACCATCGCGACGAAGCTCACCTTCACACCATCGCTCGAAGCCAGCAACATCGCGGCGCGAGGGCGCTGGCGGTGGATCGTGTTCATGATGTTCCGCAATTGCTCATCGGTCGCGCCCGCAACCTCCGCGACGATCACGTCGCCCCGCTTTTGCAGATCGTGGGCCAGTGAATCGATATCGATGGAACTGCCTCGGCCGGCCTTCGACTTCTCGAACAGCTTCTGTGCCTGCTGCAGCTCGACGATCGCCGCCTGGGCGCGGCGCTTGATTCGGAGCGGCACGGTCTGCTTCGACAGACGCTCCTGCAACTCAGGGATGATCGTCGCGAGCGACTCCGGCGAAGCTTTTTGTGCCCCCGCGATCGCCGCCAAAAGTCCCTCGCCGGCGGCAGTCGCCATGACGGCGGCGTTGCCGGTAACGCCCACGATTCGACGAATTCCTTTGCTGACCGATTCTTCGCCGATCAATGCGAACTGCGTAGCTTCGCCCGTCGTCTGCAAATGTGTGCCGCCGCAAAATTCGACGGAGTGATTTCGCCATTCCGGATTGCTCGGATCGGCAAGCAACTCCGGGACCGACTTACCGATGGAGACGACGCGAACCATTGGCGGATACTTCTCGCCGAACACCGCGCGCAAGCCGTTAATTTCCAACGCCTGCTCCTGCGGCACTTCGGCGGTGTAAACCGGCAGGCGATTGGCAATGCGCTCGGTCACCAACTTCTCGACGCGTTCGAGCTCATCGTCGGTCAGCGCTTTCCCGTGCGAAAAGTCGAAACGCATTTTCTCGGCGTCGACCAACGAGCCCTTCTGCTGCACGTCCTCACCCAGCGTCTGACGCAACGCCCAGTTGGCCAGGTGCGCGGCGGTGTGGTTTTTCTCGGTGTCGATGCGCTGCCCGTCGCGCAAGTCGACAGCCGCCGTCACGATCTCCCCGACCTTCAATTTTCCGCTGCGCACGCGGCCGACATGAAGGACAAAGCCGCCGACGATGCGGGTTGTTTCAACATCGAACACCGACGCGGCCGCGTTCTTGACCTCCCCCAGATCGAGACTCGTCGGCGCTGTAAGCGTGCCGCGATCGCCAATCTGTCCGCCCATTTCTGCGTAGAAGTTTGTGCGGTCGAGAATGATCGCTAGCTCCTCGTCTTCGGTTGCGCTCGCGGGAGACAATCCGAGATCCGATCCGTTCCAAATAGCACGGATCGCGGCGCTGATTGGTTCGTGATCGAATTTCGCGCGGTCGTTGGTCGGGGCGACATTGCTTGCCGCCAAAGCGGCAAGCCCGCTCGGGTTCAGGGTGAACAGCGGATTTGGTCCGGACTTGCTTCCACCCAACCGCGCGAGGTCGCGGGCTTTCTCCATCAGCTTTTCATATCCGGCGACATCGACCGAGAGCCCGCGCTCTTCGGCCATGATGCGCGTCAAGTCGATCGGAAAGCCGTAGGTATCGTGTAGTTTAAACGCATCATTCGCCTTGATCGATCCCATTTGGGCAGCGTCGGCAAAGAGAGCGATTCCGCGATCGAGAGTTTTCCCAAAGCTCGCCTCTTCTTCACGAATCAAGTCTATGACGCGTTGCGGATTCGCTTTCAATTCCGGAAACGCCCCGCCCATCGAATTGACGATCGTCGGCACAAGCGTGTGTAAAAACGCATCGTTCAACTCCAACTGCTGTCGTCCGAATCGCACCGCGCGTCGCAGGATTCTTCGCAGGACGTAGCCGCGCCCCTCATTGCTCGGCACAGCGCCGTCCGTCAGCGCGAACGTCAGACATCGCACGTGATCGGCCACCACTCGAAACGCGATATCGTGACGAAGCTGTTCATCCGCCGCCTCAGCGACAGGATCGGCGGCGTTCGTTTCGGGAAACTTGCCTTCATATTTCAGTCCGGAAATCTCCGCGATTTTGTCGAACAGCGGCGTCCACAAATCTGTCGCATAGTTGTCCGGCTTGTCTTGCAAAATCTGGCAGATGCGCTCGAAGCCCATGCCCGTGTCGACGTGTTGCGCGGGGAGCGTCGTCAGCTTCCCCGCCGCGTCGCGGTTGTATTGAATGAAGACGTTGTTCCAGAATTCCATCACCCGCGGGTCGTCATCCTTCACGACCGACGGCCCGCCCGTTTTGCCGGGGGTGCGATCGAAGAATATTTCCGTGCAAGGTCCGCACGGCCCCGTATCGCCCATCTCCCAGAAATTTTCCTTGCCGAGAAAATGGATGTGATCGTCTGGCAGCCCCGCGATTTCCTTCCACAATTCCGCGGCCTCGGTATCGCGCGGAATGCCGGCCTTCTCATCGCCCTCATAGCAGGTGACGTGAATGCGCTCCGGATCCATCTTGAAAACAGCCGTGAGCAGCTCCCACGACATGCTGATCGCGCCACGCTTGAAGTAGTCGCCGAAGCTCCAGTTGCCGAGCATTTCAAAAAACGTGTGGTGACGTCGCGATCGACCGACATCATCAAGGTCGTTGTGCTTCCCGCCGGCGCGGATGCATTTCTGCGTGTTCACCGCGCGGGTGTACTCGCGCTTTTCCGTGCCGAGAAACAGCGGCTTGAACTGATTCATCCCCGCGTTGGTGAACAATAGCGTCGGATCGTCCAACGGCACGACCGGTGAGCTTGGCACAAAGACGTGCCCGTGCTTTCGCGTAAAAAAATCGATGAATTGCTGGCGAATCTCGTCGGAAGTCATGGAAAATGAATTGTTGGAGTAGTCCGTCAGAAATGCAAATGACGCTCATTCCCCAGTCACCGGCCGCGTTGTGGGATCGATGACATGCCCGCCACGTTTAAGAAAGGCGAGCATCTCGGTTGGCCAATGCCGGCGTTCGGCGGATAGATAGATCGTCCCGTGATTCGCGTTGGGTACGACCTTGATATATCCCTCGACTTTTCCCCCGGGCGGATCGAGTTCGTCCAGGTCATGCTTCAGCAGCTCGACAGCCTCATTGAGGTAATACGTGTCGGCTTCCCCGACAACCAAATGCACATCGTTTCGGAACAACGGCACGAATCGCTTCGGATCTTTCCGCAGGCGATCGGCGAGGTCGTAACGTCGATAAGAATTAGCCTCCGCGTGATTGAGCTTGCCGGTGATTGGGTCGTACAGCCTCGCGATTGAACCGTCGGCCGAGCGATGACCCCAGACGCCCTGCCAGGAATCCCACTGCTGCCCCGAATCGTTCTCCGGGCCAAGCACTTGCTCCATGCTGTTTTCCTGGCGAACGGTCATCGTCTCCTTGCCGTTGAAGCGAGCGCTGGGCAAATCCTTTCCGTTCACTGAGTACATATTGTCAGCATTGTAGATATCGCATAGTTCAAGCCGACGAAAATCGACCGGATCGGGTGAGCTGCTCCAGACTGCCCCGAACGTCTGCGGATATTCCGTCGCCAGCCAAAGGCTCGACCAGCCGCCCGATGAATGGCCAGTCACAATGCGCCCGCCGGGCGAGGCGATGCAGTGAAATCGCCTTTCCATTTCGGGAATCAATTCTTCAACCAACGCACGCCCGCACGGGCCGTTGTTGTCGGAGTCGGCGAAAAGCGTGTGGCCGTTGCCGCTTTCCGGGTCGAGATAAATCCAAAAGCAGTTGTCAGCTAACGTTCTTAAATCCGGGTTTTGCAGCAGTCCTTCGTGATGGTTGGCACGGCTTTGTGCGGTTTGCGCCGCATCGGTGTGATCACCGCCGAAGCCGGGCACTTCGTAGACAGTCGCGTACGATCGGCCAGGATCGAAATGCGCCGGCAAGGCGACGCCGGCCCGCATGATGACGTCATGACCGCGGAATGTGCTGAGCAACCTGGATTTGCATTCGACCAGTTTTGCTCCGGCCGACTCTTCAAACTTCTCCGGCCCGACACGTTCGCTCAACGTGATCGCGATCGGCTCTGCCATGTCCGGCTTAAACTCGACCATCGCCGTCCTGGAATAAAGATTTCCCGGCTCGCGCTGCCAATCACTGTTGTCATGGTGCACGTCGAGCACGGCCTGCGCGCGATATTTGCCAGCCGGCATCGCGCTGAGCGGCACCGGAAACGCGGTGGCCGAATCGTCGACGGTCGCGATTTGACCGGCCTTCAGTGCGATCACATTTATCCCGAAGATCGGCTGCGGATCTTCTTCGACGAAGCCGTCCGCGGGATCGTGCTGCGCGCTTACGTGCGCGCCCGATCGAGTCAGATAAATTGTCAGCCGACCAGTACACGGCTCTCGTCGAACGGCAGCGTCAAAATGCACCGCAAAGGTCAGCGCCGCGTGCGATTGGGGTGACCACGGAAGCACCGTTGCGACAAGCTGTAGGGCAATCCACTGTTTCATCAGTCGGGAGAATAACCGGCTCCCATCAAGATGCAGACGTTCATTACTCAATCCCGTTGAGTTAGCATGTGGCTGACCGCATCGGCCCGTCTCGATCACGCGGCCATTTGTCTGCGAGTTTTTTAGTCCAAGGAGACCGTCATGGCGAACCAAATGCGTCCGAGTTCGAACGAGGAAGCGCCCGACCCGGCCGTCACTTACGAACGGGCTAAGCCCGAGCGAGAGGCGGGAATGGGATCGTTGAAGGCCGTCAAAAATCCGCCGCGCTCAGAAGTGGGCGACAAGATGGAGGAGGCGGTCCCAAATCGTCAGGCGGGTGATCGTCAGATCAATGCGCAGGAAACGCAGCCGGATCATTCGATGAATGATGAGGAGCCGATGGGATCGGACCAGCGACCGCTCGAAGCAAGCAAAGACAGCGACCGACGTTTCCCGCGCACTGGTGGCAAAGGCGGCACGCCGGACGCGGGTGAGAAGCCGTCACAAAGCTGAGTCGTCGCACCAAATTAACGATCGATCGCAGCAACGACCGATAACCATGTGGGAACTTCCACATGGCCGTGCGTTCTAAAATTGTCAGCCTTGATGCGTTGATCAAAATCCGCGAAACGGCGCGTCATGACGGCCGCGTCGTCGTGCATTGTCACGGCTGTTTCGACATCGTTCATCCTGGCCATATCCATCACCTGCAACATGCCCGCTCGCTGGGCGATTTATTAATCGTTTCAGTCAGCTCTGATGCGAACGTGAGCAAAGGCATCGATCGGCCGTTGATTCCTGATGATCTTCGCGCCCAATCGCTCGCCGCGCTGGAATGCGTTGATGGCGTTTATTTAAATCCTCATCCGACGGCCGTCGAGCTTCTTTCACGACTGAAGCCGGACATCTATGTGAAGGGTCGCGAATATGAAACGAATTCGGATCCGCGATTCCTCGCGGAGCGCGACGCCGTCACGCACGCCGGCGGGCGAGTGGTCTTTTCATCCGGCGACATTGTCTATTCCTCGACCGCAATCATCGGCCAGAAAAAATTAGCCGAGTCGATGGGCGGCGAGAAGGTGCAGCGATTCCGCCAGCGTCACGGTCTGGACGCCGCTACGTTGCAATCGACTATTCACCGTTTCGCCGGGCAGCGCGTGCTGGTGATCGGCGACTTCATTCTCGACCGCTACCACTTTTGCGCCGCCGAAGGCATGGCCGGCGAAGCGCCAATCATGGCGATGCGGGCAATGGAGTGTCGCGAGTATGACGGAGGTGCGGGAATTGTCGCCGCACATTTAGCAGCGTTGGGCGCGCGCCCGACCTTGTTCACGAATCTCGCGGCAAGCAATGTGGCGTCCGAACTCCGCATGCGCGCCGGAGGGATCAACGTGCAGGGTTTGAAGCTGCGTCGTGACGCGCTCGTGAAGAATCGTTATCTCGTTGATGAATCAAAAATGTTCAAGGTCGACGAGGGCAGTGCCTCGCCTCTTGATTCGTCGAGCGAAAGCATCGTGGCCGATCAGATTCTGGCCGCCGCTGACGGTGCGAGCGCGTGCATCTTCGCGGATTTCGGCTACGGCACGATCACGGCCGGCCTGCTCGATCGAATCATGCCGACGCTGCGAGCGCGCGTGCCCGTTCTGACCGCCGACGTCAGCGGCCGGCAAACTAACCTTTTACGATTTCAAGATGTTGATCTGCTCTGCCCGACCGAACGGGAAGCGCGTGAATCGCTTCATGACTTTTCCAACGGCCTCGGCGCGGTTGTGTCACATCTGCTCCAATCGACGCGCGCACGGCAGGCGCTGATCACGCTCGGCAAACAGGGCTGCGCGGCATTTGACTGGCCGGCGGAAAACGCGGAGCAATCGGAGTATCGCTTGCGCAGCGAATATCTGCCCGCCCTTCCGGCGCGGCCGATCGATTCGCTCGGTTGCGGCGACGCGCTTCTTGCCGCGGCAAGTCTCACGCTTGCCGTCGGCGGCTCGCTTCCCGCCGCGGCGCTGCTTGGCTCGATTTCCGCTGCCATTGAAGTCAGCACGCTGGGCAATGTTGCCGTGACCGCCGAGCAAATGATTAACGCGATTCATCACCACGACGGCATCCGGAAGGCCGATTCTCTGGCGGCATAGATCATGATCGATCTTTCCATCGTTTTACCGACTTGCAATCGCGCCGAATTGCTTCGCGACGCGATCGCCGCGATCGCACGCACCACCCGTTCCGCATTCGAAATCATCGTCGTCGACGGGGCCAGCACCGACCACACGCGGGAAGTCGTCTCTGAAGCGCAGGAGACTTTCGGCGGCCAGGTTCGCGCCATCTTTGAACCCGCGCGCGAAGGTTTTGTCCGCGCGGTGAATAAAGGTTTCCGCGCCGCCCGAGGCCGCTGCCTCACCTGGCTGAACGACGACGCCCGGCCGGCGGACGGCGCACTCGATGCAGCGGTCGATCAAATCGACCGCGCGTACGACCTTGGCCGCAACGTTGCGTTCGTCGCGATGTTTCATCACTGGAAATCGATGAAGAATATCGCATACGAGACGACACAAAACGGAACGACGTACCGCCTCTGCCACGTGCGCGGCACGCTTTACGCGAATTTCCCCGTCGGCCGGCGCGAAACATTCGAGCATCTAGACTATTTCGACGAACGCTTTTTCGTCTGTGCGGCCGACCCGGATTTATCGCTCAAAGCCTGGGCCGCGGGCATGGCGATCGAGCCGGCCTACGGCGCGATCATCGATCATGACGAGTGCGAGGATGAACGTCGCGTGATCGATTCCCCGCGCGCCAACAGAGATAATTTGGCGCTTTTTGCAAAGTGGAATCTTCCGCCGCGCAATACATGGCGAAATGAGTTTGACCCGGCGAATCCCTGCACGCTTGCTATTCCCGGCATGGCTTCGACGCGGGCGGCGTGAATCGTTGAAAGGATGAACATGCTGACGCTTCCCGACTCGCAATTGACCGTCAGCTTCGTGATTTCAACGCGCAACCGCCGCGACGAACTGCTTCACACGCTCGGCGAAATTCGCCAATGCGGGCTTTCGCGCGAAGCGTACGAGATCATCGTTGTCGACAATGACAGTACGGACGGCACCGCGGATTCCGTCACCATCGCTTTTCCCGAGGCTCGGGTCATTCGCCTTCTGGTCAATCGCGGATCATGCGCCAAGAACGCCGCGATCGCGCGATCGCGCGGCCGATTCGTCGTGTTTCTTGATGACGACTCGTATCCGCGGCCCGGCTCCATCAGCCGGATGATCGCCCACTTTGATCGCGAGCCCGATCTCGGGGCCGCGGTGTTCACCGTGGAACTGCCGGACTTGTCGCGCGAATGCAGCGCGTATCCTGATATCTTCATTGGCTGCGGCACCGGCTTTCGCAGTCGGGCGCTCGCCCACGTGGGCGGCCTTCCCGATGATTTCTTCATGCAGGCCGAGGAATACGATCTATCACTGCGGCTGATCGACGCGGGCTGGCGCGTGCGCGCTTTCGACGACCTGAACGTTTCGCATTTGAAATCGCCGACCGCGCGGCGATCGTCCCGCACGATGCGGCTCGATGTCCGCAATAACCTGATGCTTGCCACCCGCTATTTTCCGCGCGAATGGATCGGGCCGTTTATCGGTGATTGGCTGAGCCGCTACTACCGGATTGCAGCGAAGAAGCGGCAGCGAACGGCGTTCGTGCGCGGCGCGATTCAGGGGATGGTCGCGACCATGCGGGCCGACCATCGCCGTCCGATCAGCCGCGACGCGTTCGAGCATTTCACGCGCATCCGCCAGATCGAATCGCGAATGGCCGAAGCGCGACGCGGCTTCGATCTTCAATCAGTGCTGTTCGTCGACATCGGGAAGAACATCCTTCCCTATTGGATGGCGGCTAAAAAGCTCGGGATAAAGGTTGTCGCGATTGCCGATTCAAGGCTTGCAGCCGAGCGTCATCGGAACTTTGCAACCTACCGCGGCGTGCCGATTGTCAACGACGACGAAGCCCGATCGTTTGCTTTCGACGCAGTTGTCATCAGCAACAACTCGCCCGTGCACGCGACGATGCGCCGCGATTTCTGGCGCGGCTTCGACGGGCGGCCGGTGATCGATCTGTTCGAAAATGAAACGCTGCCGCGACACACGACGCGCGCATGCGCCGCATGACGATTTTACCGGCGCTGGCCCGGCTGCATCGGCACTTCGCCGAACTGCTGCTCGTATCGCTTGATCAACTGTTGCAGCGACATCGTCAGCCGCTTGGCATTGCTATAGCTCATGATCACGCGATCAGTCACTTTAAAAAGCATCTGCGCGTTCTGTCCCTGCGGGTTGGGGTTGGGCATGTTGAAGCCCAGATCGAGCACCACCTCTTCGGCCGACGTGTGAATGCGATACGCATTGCTGTACATCGTCTTCAGGTCGCGCTCGTCCAGCAGCACCTGAACGTTCTGATCGCCGCCGGTCTGATTGGGGTCGGTTGAGTTGTCGGTCGTCATTTTTTCTTTCCTTTCAAAGTGTCGAGTCGGGCATTGTGACGGACAATCGCAGCGCTCGCAACGCCCTGCATTATCGCACACCGTCATTGAACGGCTTCGCGGCTATTTCCGCTTTTTGACTTTTGATGATCTGACGGTTGCAGACTTCGCCAGCCGCACCGGCGTTGCCGCCGCTTCCTGCTCGATTTGTCGCATCGTACATTGCTTTGCCGCCTTATCCGGCCGCCATCGCAGCAGCGTCGTGCCGTGTCGAAATCTTCCGTTGCCAAAGTGGTCGTAACGTATTTCGACGACCAATTGATTGTCGAGCGGTTCCCACTTGGTGCTGCGGTCGGTTGACCAGCGACTCGGCCCGCCGGGTGCGTTTCCGGTGAAGCCCGGCGGGCCGATGTGCGGCTCGAGCTTCTTCTTCAACTCTTTGCGCTCGACGGCGGTAAAGGATGAGCAGAAGCCGATGTGATCGAGCTTTTCCTGGTCGTTAAACAGACCGAGCAGAAGCGAGCCGACCGACGCCTTGCCGCTCGATGCGTAACGAAATCCGCCGATGACGCAGTCGGCCGTGCGCATTCGTTTGACCTTGACCATCCCGTCCCGCGTGCCGGTTTGATAGGGCAGCGTGGCGCGCTTCGCCATCACGCCGTCGGTAGTCGCGCCGACTCCTGCCAGCCACTTGATCGCACGCTTGCGGTCGGCCGTCTGCGGCGAAAGCACCAGCCGCTCATGACCCGCGCCAAACTTTTTCATGAATGAGTCGAGTGCCGCGCGGCGGTCGTCGAGTGACCGATCAACAATTGACTTGCCGGAGAGATCTACAAGAAGATCGAAAACAATGAACGTCGCCGGTCTTTCGACCGAAAGCTTATTGATGCGACTCGCCGCCGGATGGATTCGCTGCAAGAGATCGTCAAACGAAAGAACATTGCCGACCGGCACGACGATCTCGCCATCAAGGACGAATTTTTCCGCGGCCAGCTTAGAGAGGACGTCGACAACATCGGGGAAATATCTGGTCAGCGGCTTCCCGCTGCGCGACATCAGCTCGATCGACTTTCCGTCACGAAAGGCGATGCAGCGAAAGCCGTCCCATTTCGGCTCGTAGCGCCATTCGCTACCGGCCGGAATATCGTCGACGAGCAACGCGCTCATCGGCTCGTAACTTTTCGGAATCGGCAGCGCCATGTTCAGCTTCCGATCCTGGCTTTGACTTCAGCTAGAAATGATTCCGTCGGGAGGGAATAAGGTCGGAATTTCTCGATCACCCCATGCTCCTCGCTATAGGCCAGTGCGCGATGAAATCCGAGCTTATTGGCGGCGGGCGAATCGATGAGGTTGCTGGAATCGTTCGCGCTCATCTGGAACAGAATGCGATGATCGAATTCGCGCATGGCAATGCGATCGAGCGTGCGCTCGACCGCGGACGGCGTGTCAGCCCAGGCGATGATGTGAACGCCCAGCGGCGGCCCTTCCCTCAACAAATCGCTGAACTGCTTGTCCGGCGATGCTTTCTTCTCCTCGTCGCTCGATGAAAAACTAAAATTCTCTTCCTGCTTGCGCAACGATCGATAGCGCTGCAGGCCATAGATGAAGAGAAAAATCGGCGGGAGCAACCCCGCGTCGCCGGCGGCCTGGCGGCGGGTCATTTCTTCGTGAATCGTGTTGATCGCATCGTCGGTCCCACGCCATTCGATCACCTTTACACGCGGCCCGACGATCGCAGTCAACTTGTCGAAAGTCCCCGCAAGGTGCGAGTCGGCCGGAGAGCCGTCGAGGACGTAAAACAGCGCACCGTTATTTGGGTCCTGAAGCGACAGGCTGATCAGCGATGAGAGCAAAATCGACAATCCCTGCTCTTCATTCTGGCCGACGATGAGCACGTTGGTTCCGCTCTGACGACGGAAGGCGATCGCGGTTGGGTCCTTAATCGCCACGGGTTCGCCCAACCATGCCAGCGGCGCGCTGCCGCTCGGGGCAACACGCGTTTTGCTTGTTAGCAGCGCCATGAGCGGACGATTTTTTCGAACGTCGGCGGCAGCATTTCCCTCGAAGACATTCGCCTCGGGCACCTGCACCTGTTCGTCCCGGGCACGCTTCTGCACTTCGAGCAAATATTCCTCGCGACGATCATCCGGCAGCCAGGCGACCTGGAACGGGCTGTTGGCTTCGACCAATCCGCCCTGATCGTTGTAGATCGCCTCGCCCGGGCGGGAGAGCAAACGGGCGGCGGAGTTGTTGTCGCCGAGGATGAGTTGCGAGTCGGCCTCGCTGGTTTGCAGCGCGACGCGCACGGCCATCTGACCGATTGTGCTGCGGGAAAGGCCCCCGCTACCGCCGATCGTTTGCGAGCCAAGCACTACGTGAATGCCGAAGGCGCGGCCCTGTCTCACGAGACGATCCATCAACAGTGCAGCGTCCTGTGCGAGCTTGTCATCCTCGCTAAAGAATTCCTGAAATTCGTCGATGATCAGCAACGTGCGGGGCATTCGACGCGGGAAGTTTTCGGGAACGGCTGAACGATCGTCCGCCGACGCCGAGGGCGCTACCGCCGCTCGATAGCCGGCCAAATCCTGCACGCCGAGCTTGCGATACAGCTCGCCACGATACGTCAGCTCGGCATCAAGGCGTTGCAGAACGCTCAATCCAAACTCGCGATCTGATTCCACCGCAATCGCCCGCGCGTGCGGCAGCAGATGATCGGCATATGTTTTAAACTCCACGCCCTTCTTGAAGTCGACCAGATAAAACTCGACTTGGTCGGGGTGATACCACATGGCCAGATTGGTCACGAGCGCGTGAAGCAGTGTTGATTTACCCGAGCCGGTTTTGCCCGCGATCAACGCGTGTTGCGCCACACCGCGTCCGAGCTTCACAAGCTGCGAGCGCGTCGCGCCCATGCGACCGACGGGGACGCGAAGCTCGCTGCTACAGTCGCCCGACCAGAATTGCGAAGCATCGGGTGCGATCGTCTCAAATGACACTTCAACGCGATTCGCGTCCTTCGCATGATGGCCGACGACATTCAGAATTTTTGTCAGCGAATTTTCGTCGGCCGGCGAATCGAGCGCGAGCGGAAACTGCTCGAACACCTCATCCTTCCACTTCAGCGCGCCTTTCTCCAACGAAAGGTTGACGCTGTGCGATTCAACTTCATCGATATGCGTATTGGGCGGTAGCGACGTGCGCAGATCGCGCGCGATCAACGTGTAAACGCCGCAACGTGAGCCGGTGCTGGCAATGCTGTTGAGACGCTGAATCGCCTCCTGCGAAAAGCTGATCGGAAAATCGGCGATCACCAGAAACCGGTACGGCTCCGCTAATTCACCGGCTTGCGCGTTGTAGTCGTCGATGGTGGCGAATTCGTTTCGCAGATATTTCTGGATGATCGTTTCCATGTGCTCGGTCAGATCGCTGAGCCGCTGCTCAATCTGCTCCGGACTGGTCCAGATTCGCCCGCCAACCAATGATTCATCGTGATCGGCCAGATGCATAAAGCCGGCGAAGTTTTGGCCGAGGCCGATCGGATCGATGATCGTGAACCGCACGCGCCCGGCCGGCTGGGTGGTGAGCAAGCGCGTCATCACCATCTGCAACGTCTGTAGTGCCGCATCGCGGCCGTCGCGGTCGGCCTGCACGAGCAGGGACGCCTGCGACGGAAAAGCCAGCATCGCCGGCAACGAAAACGATGGCGGCAATTCGAGCTTCGTGCTTTGACTGTTTGGCACACTGCTGGTGATCTGCTTGATGTCGATGCGTAGTCGGCCGAATGGAACAACCGATGAGAATCGCGTGGGGGGCTTCCATTGAGACCAGGCAGGATCGTCCCATCGCCTGGGAGCGATTCCGTCGATCGCCTCACGTGAACCCGATCTCGATTTCGACAGCGTGGCTTGCGGATCGATCTGCGCTTCCGAGGAACGAATTCGCGTTAGACCGTCCTGCCATCGCTTTTGTAAGGCGGTCCAGGCATCGTCAAACATTTTTTCTGCAACCGCGATTTTTTCATCGTGGCGCTGTTGAGCGGTGAACAGCGAGTCGTCGTACTTTTTCTGCAAATCCGATTGTGCACCGGCGCGCCATTGATCGAGTTCAATCACGGCGGCGCTGCGCAAGATCTCAAGTTCGGACATCTTCTGCTTCCGCTCCGAATCCGCGGCGGTAAACAGCTCGTCTCGTGTCCGGTTCACCCGCGCCAACTGCGGGGCCGCCCGATCTTTCAGCGCCTTCACTTCGATGTCTCGACTTCGAAGTGCCGCGGCATATTTTGCATCCTCGATGCGCTGAGCTTCTTTCGATTTCACACGGGCTGCCCGACGTGCGTCGGCAAGCGATGTTTGAAGTTTCAAATGCAGTTGACGAACCTGTGCGCGGCCGAGAAACCACAGGGCGAGGCCGAAAACCAGGAGGACGCCGGCCGCGCTCCCGGCAGCGTAGGCGATCGATCGCCATTGCGGCTGAAGACTTTTTAAGTCAGCAGCGGTTGCGATCTGCGGACCGGAAACCACCTGCGCCGCGATCATCGCAGCAAGCAATACGCCGATCACGATCAGATACGGCCGCGCCCCGACAAACATGCGCGGCACGAGCAGCTTCGACAATTTCTCGACCAGCGATTTAATTTCCGCCTGATGTGCTTTGAGCGCTTCGTCGGCTTTGTCCGGAGCGACCGGCGCTCCACCTTCGGCCACCTCATCAACGCCGCCTTTTGGAAAACTCACGTGATAGAGTGCAAGTAATTCCGTACCTCGATCGTCGGCGGCGGCTAGCTGCTCCTTAACGGTGCGATATTCATCGTCGGCTTTTCCACTATCTTTGCGAACCTGCAACTGCGTTGCCTCGAACATGCTCTCCGCCAACCAGACTGCCTGTTCAAGCTTGTGCTTTAACTCGGCTTCGGAAGACTCGTGTTCGGCGACATAGCGCGACCGCGCCGAATGATCCGTATCCTTCAACCCGCGCGCCTCGGCTTCAAACTTCATCCGCGCATCGGCCGCCCGGTCAACGTGCTTGGCATCGATCTGATCACGCATGGCGCGAGCCCGCTCGGACAACTCGGCCTGCGTTTTTTGAATCTGCATTTCAGCGGCAGTTTTTGCTTCGTCCCGATGCGCCGTCATCTGTGCCTCGGCGGCCGCGCAATCGTTCGCGAGATTGACCAGATCACGAAGCGCCGCACGCTGAAGATCGCGATCGGTCGGACCGCCGGACGCATCGTCGACGGTGGCAAGGCTCGGCAGGACATCACCGGTGACGTCGTCTGCCGACCGGATCGTGACCGGGATGGCCAACGCGCTTGCCGCCGGCACCACGGCCGATTCTTCGGCGTGCGGACTGTCGGCGTGCGGGATGTCCAAACCGTCGTCGCTTGTCATATTCACTCACAATCCTGCCGAACCTGGGAGAGCACGCCGGCGAGCTGATCCATCGCGCCCAGCGCGCTTCGCAAATCCATCTCCAGCGGCTCGATGAATTCAGTCTCCATTGCAGAGCTCACCGGATCGTCCCACCCGGCTTTGGCCTCCTGCCAGCGGTGGATCAAATCCTTCAATGCCTTGGCCAGCAGTCCGCGTCCTTCGTACAGTCCCATTTGCCCGCTCCAGCCGCCACATCCAACACCGCGTTAAACGTCCACCTCATTTGTGCGGCACGCTCAACACAAAGTTTACGCCGACTCCGGCTCCTTTTCGCCCGGAATCGAGTCATCTGGGGCAGAATTCTCGGCCGATGACAAATCCTCCGATGAATCGTCCGGTCCTTCCACTGCCCCAGTCGCCACTGCCCCAGTTGGCCGCGACATTTCTCCCGCCGGCACGGCCACGCCGGCACTCGCTATGCCGCTTCCATTCCCAGCCGCAGCACTTGCAGCTTGTCCGGGCGCGTGCAAACCTAAGTACGCTTCGAGGGTTCGCACGCTCGCTTCAAGCCGCGCCGCCTGCACGGGCAGAACGTTCTGCACGGTTGTTGAAAATCGCTGCACTATGCCGCGATAATCCTGCATCGCTTTCTCTAAACGTCGCGACCATTTTTTGCAGTTGTCGAATTTCGTCTTGGCCTCGTCCAGCATTCGCCTGGCCTTATCGAGCGCTTTCATTTCATCGATCGCGCTCGAGCGTCGGCCGGCCGAATCGACGAACAGCTTTTTCATTCGAACGGCTTCTTCGCAACGCGCCACGACGTCCTGGCGCTTGCGAATCTGCCCGGTCCAATATTGCAATTGTTCGTTCTGCAACCACATCACAGTGCGGTTGCCTTCCGATTCAGCATCGCCCAGCGCCACGTTCGCCGCCTCGGCGAACTTGATCATCGCCCGCTTCAGCGTTTTCAGCGCCTCGATCGATTCAACTTTTGCGCCGCCGTTTGCCATTCAACATCATCTCGCATTCATCGCGGTTTCAAATACTCTTCGATGACGGCCGCTTTTTTCCCGAGAAATGAGACGTGCTCGCGCGATGCTTCCATGAAGGTCGCCAGCGCTTTCACCGTCTGTTCGAACGCCTCGGTGAACTTCCGCTGCTCCTGATCCCGCCAGCTTTGCTCAAGCGCGCGGGTCTTGCCGTGCAGCGAGCCGATGAGACCTTCCAGGTCGTTGTTGAAGCGATTGAGATCGCCAGCGAATCGTCGCAGCTCCGCCGGGTCGACATGTGCTTTGGCCATTTGGACTCCTGTCGCCGCGCAGCATAACGGCGCGGGGGATTTTGCGATAAAACATTGACACCATCGGATAAAAAATTACTATCTGCCGCCCCAGGTTTGGGTACGCGGGATATTAGCTCAGTTGGTAGAGCGCCATGTTGATAACGTGGATGTCGTAGGTTCGAGTCCTACATATCCCATCCCGCCGCCGTTTTCTTGCGATGAATTATCACTGGTGCGGAAACGGCCCCCGGCGGTCACGTTCCGCCACGCCGCTGTCGACCGAAAGGTTCATTACAAGTCGATCGATCGCGCCCCCGCCCAGATTCACGCCGACCTTTTCGCCTTGACAACCCGCATATCGCCCGTTCCGCCGTCCTCGAACGGACAATCCCGCGATCTTCGAATCTGCCGACCCGATCCGCCCATCATCCATCTTCATAATCTTCATGTCGAACAGCCTCCGAACCGCGTCCGAACCGCGTCCGGATTTTACGCCCAGTTCCCGAATTTGTCGGCGAAATTACCATGCTTTTCCATCGCGTCGTCTTACGCTCCTCGCTCCGTTTCTCCCGCTCGGCAAAATGCCCGCTGACGTGATGGCTGCTCGAAGCAGGTGCTGTCGACCGCCAGACGTCGACGGGCGCAGCAGAATCGTGATCTGGGACGCGATTCATCTCGATCGCGTGTAAAGATTGTCGCGGCAATCGCGCAGAAGCGACCCGGTCTCGGATAGCTCAGGTTCTAAAACCGACGCAACACAGGCGGGCGAACAACTGCGGCAACGTCGCACGATCACGGCGACCGAACTTGCTGCTAAACATCGGCAGATGCTTCCACCCCAGAGTATGGCCAGCACCATCACACCCTTTGGCGAGCGAGAGCCGTGTCCGCAAAAAGATTCGCGTCCCCTTTAATTCTCCCCCACGGCGACTGAACTTCTGCTAAACATCGGCAGATGCTTCCACCCCAGAGTATGGCCAGCACCATCACACCCTTTGGCGAGCGAGAGCCGTGTCCGCAAAAAGATTCGCGTCCCTTTAATTCCCCCCCTTTAATTCCCCCGCGTCCCCTTTAATTCCCCCCCCTTTAATTCTCCCCAAAAAGATTCGCGTCCCCTGTAATTCTCCCGCGTCCCCTGTAATTCTCCCAAACGATGACGATGCAAGTACAAACCCTCAAGATCCAAGCGATTCGGCGGGCATTCGGCATCTTGCTGCCCCGCTGCGAGCGAAAGGTTTCACGAATATCCTCGAATTTTCTGAAGATCCGGATAATGTTACCAACGCTCATAAGATGACGTTCAGCACGACTAACGAGTCGAAATGCGGCAGCAGTGAAGATGACATTGTCAATAGAATTGACAAAGAGTTTCGGCGACCGCCGTCGGAGCGGCCGCTCGCTCTTGCTCTCATCGGATACAGTCATGGTGGCGGACTAGCTTACGTTGTCTCGGAAGCGCTTCGGAAAGGCCGTATCTACGCACCGCTTATCTTTTCTGCATACATTGATGGGGTTAGGAACCCGATTGATCAGGCCGCCGCCGATCCTCTGCCGCACCCCGAAACCAGAATTCCTATTGGTTCCAAACGGCACGTCAACTATTATCAGAGTCACGGTATTGTGGATAAACTTACCGACGCAGCTGGTGGAGACAGAGCATAATGATCCTGTTTCCAACCATCTTCGCCCCAATGCTACTGGTGACACTAGGAGTGACTTCGATAACTTCGCAGCCGGCATCGGAAATTAGCGTTTCTAAAGCGATGAGCGATCTCACCGCTTCAACAACAAAAGAAGAATATCTTAAACGCCTATTGGTTGTCAGTGAGGGTGTTTCAAAACTGAAATCGTCTGCAAGGTCGCAGTTAGTCGTCAATGAATCGTTGGAGCGGCTATTAAATGATGGGCGACGACTCGATCACGAAGTGGATTGGACCATATTGGCATACCGAGATCTTGACGTTGATGGTACTGTCATTATCAACGCGGTCACTTCCCGCCTTCAGTCCGGAAAAGCGAGTGACATCCCGCTGCTTTGTGCGATTGTACGAAACACCAATGCGCTTGAGGTTACGGTAGACGTAAATGGGTGCGGAAGTTTTGCGCACGTGAACTTTGGATTGTTCCCAAACGCTGAGGCGATAGAGACGATCCCCCGAATTCTACTTGAAGCAATGTTCGAAAAAAATCCCGAGGCTACGCTACTGCAACTGTCGGCATCCTATGTCGACCGCGCCCAATCTGCTCAACTGCTTCAGTACGAAAGGCAGCTCACCGATCGCTTGTGGTTTCAGGCGGTCGGCGTCACGCCTCGCTCTGAAGAGCTAAATGAGTCGACCATAAAAGCCATAGAATTTATGGCGCACCACGAATTGTGGTGGGTTCGAAGATACCTCGTGGAGATCCTCAAAAGATCGGCATCGCTGCGAATTGCAAAGCTTCTTGAAAATCTGGTCTCTGACTCAGATCCGTTTGTTCGAAAAATTGCCGTTTCGATTCGCGAGAGGCATCCAGGGGATTGAAACGGGAAAGGGGCGAGTTGTTCAATTAACGTCGGAGTGGTAAATCATCTGCTCGGGCGCAACTAAAGGGGGCGCAACTAAAGGGGGGCGCAACTAAAGGGGGGCGCAACTAAAGGGGACGGGAATCTTTTTAAAGTCGTTGAAAAGAATCGCGTCCCCTTTAATTCTCCCTCGATGCGGCCCGGAAAGCGAAGCATTGCTGGCGCAAGCGACTTCTGGACCCGGTTCTGACCGTTCAACTGTTCATCGTTCAGGTGCTTCATTGCAACACCTCGCTCACGCACGTGCGGCATCTGGCCGGATCGTGGACCGACAAACCGGTCAACCCATCGGCCTTTTGCCAGGCACGCAAGCGGCTGCCGCTGGCGGTGATGCGATCGCTGTTGAAGACGATCTGCCGGAATGCCGGAGCGACGGGCCTCTTCCACGGGTACAAGCTCTGGATCGTCGACGGGTCCAGCGCATCGCTTTGCGATACGCAGCAGTTGCAGGAAGCGTATCCGCAGCCGTCGGTGCAAGGCCCGGGGTGCGGCTTCCCGCTGATGAAGATCCTGGCGTTGTTCGACGCGGCGACCGGCTTGCTGGTGCAGATGGTGCCGACCTCGCTGCATGCTCACGAGCAATCCCAGGGGCGAGAATTAAAGGGGACGCGAATCTTTTCAACAAGTTAGGCGAAACTAATGAGGACGCGAATATTTTTAACATCGTTGGAAAGAATCGCGTCCCCTTTAATTGTCGCGTAATGAGGACGCGAATCTTTTTAACATCGTTGGAAAAGAATCGCGTCCCCTTTAATTGTCGCCGCGTCCCCTTTAATTGTCGCGTAATGAGGACGCGAATCTTTTTAACATCGTTGGAAAAGAATCGCGTCCCCTTTAATTGTCGCGTTGGAAAAGAATCGCGTCCCCTTTATTGTCGCCCGCCTTAAATTGTCGCTTTAATTGTCGTCCAGCTGGTTCGAACCTGATTTTGAGAAACAGACAATCGAACCTCGAGGGTGAATGGAAAGCCCTGATGAATCCTGGCCGGCTAGCCGATTCCGAAATCGCCGCGCGTGCAACCCGCGCGGCGTTCGACGGTCGATGCAGTCAGAAATCATCAAAGCGGAGAGGACGGGACGCCACTAGACTTTTCATCGTCGAACTCTTTAACGACTTAACGGAAATTGCATGATCTTCTCGCTGGTGAAAAATGAAGGAAATGGAGAAACGACGACTACACCGGCGACAAGCGCAAACAATTCTAAGCTGTCAAAATGAACCTTTTGCCATTACCGCGCTCGTTGCCTTCTGAACCGAAGGTCATAGCGTATCGGTATGTTCAAGATATTTCTGACCGTAGCGGCCTGGTTCGCGGCACTGATCCCCCTTTCCGCGGCGCGAGCTTCCGTTATCTGTGTCAGCAATGAACACGCGGGAACGGTGTCGTTGTTCGACGGCGAAAGTCTGTCGGTTATTGCAACAGTGCCTGTCGGTAAGCGGCCGCGTGGTATGCACGTCAGTCCAGACGGCAAGACGTTGTTCGTTGCACTCAGCGGACGTCCGATCGAAGCTCCGCCGCAGTTGGATGCCAATGGGAATCCGATATTTAAGAAAGAGGATGACGACGATGACGAGAAGAACAGCGATCATGCCGCTGACGGCATTGTCGTTGTCGACCTGGCAACGCGCAAGGTTCTGAAAAAAATTGACGCGGGGTCGGACCCGGAAAATTTCGCGGTTTCACCTGACGGCAAATCGCTCTACATTTCGGACGAAGATGTGGCGACCGTGAGCGTAACCGACGTCGGAAGCGGGAAGGTCAAAACGATCGTTCCAGTGGACAAGGAACCTGAAGGCGTTGCTTTCCGGCCGGACGGAAAGCAGGTGTACGTTACCTGTGAAACCAATGGCGAGATATTTGCGATCGATGCCGCGACGAACAAGGTCGCGATGCAATTTAGTATCCCGCCTCGCCCTCGAAATATCGCCTTTACGCCGGATTCAACGCGCGCGTTTCTGCCAAGCGAATCGAGCGGGCAGCTGACGGCGGTGGACTGCGCGAAGGGAACGATTCTGAAAACCGTTCGCCTGCCCAGTGGCTCGCGGCCAATGGGGATGGCAATGGCTGCGGACGGGAAAAAACTTTACGTCAGCACCGGTCGCGGCGGCATGATTCTGGTCATCGATCCGGCGACACTTGACGTGAAAAATGCCATCAAAGTTGGGCAGCGCCCCTGGGGCGTTGCGATCTCCGCGGACAGCAAACGATTGTTCGTCGCCAATGGTCCCTCGAATGACATCTCGGTCGTCGATCTGGAATCGGAAAAAGAACTCTCGCGCATCAAGGCCGGCGAAGGACCGTGGGGTGTCTGCGTTGCGCCTTGATCTGCGTCTTCGATTGCTTCTACTGATTCACGATGAATGTTTCCTGGACGCAAATGCTTGGCGTCATCGTCTCGTCAAAGACCCGCGCGCGAACCGTGGCGGGTTCGTGTAATTCGATCGGGCCGCTATACACCGGCGAGGATTTCAGCGGCAAACTTCCGTCGAGCGTGTAGTGAATGGTCGCATCATTCTTGACGGCTTCACCGATAGAGATGACGACTCGAACGACGTCATGAAAATCGCCGCCCTTTGTTTCAATCGTTGGTGGCGGCAGCACCGCTTTGCCGGGCAGGCTCGCGATCCACACGCGCATGACTTTCGTCGCTCGCTCGTCGACTAGTTCGTGCGCCAGCGGCGGCATTCGCGTGCGGTCGTGCGTCTCCATTCGAACGAGCACGATCGACCGCCACACATCCGCTGGCGCAATCGTCTTCGCGTGATCGAGACCTAAATTAATCATCACTGATCCGTTGACGAGATTTTGTTTCGAAAGCGCCGTATCGAATCGCGCATCGAAATGCCCGGCCACGCCATTCGGTTGATGACAGTACGCACAATTGGCGTCGAGATACGATCGTGCGCGATCTGACGGCGGCATCGATTCATTATCGAGCGATGCGAGCTTTGGTAGTGCCGAAGGAACAGTGCTGGGTACGCGATCAAATCTGCCCAACCGCGCGAATTCAAGAATTTGATTTTCGCCTGTTTTTGTCGCACCGCGGTTTAGTTGCCGAGTCGATACCCCCAACACACCGCCGGACACCGGCGTGTGGCATGTGCGGCAATCGGCGCGTCCCGGAAAATACCACGATTGCCGCGTCGTATCGGCAGCAGGTTGAAGGACCGGCTCGTCAACGAGATCCGCGTCGCTGTTATCCGGCCGCCATCTGTAGGTTGCGCCGTACACGCCGCCGGTCGCATCTCGCACAAGCAGACGGGTTTCCAAACGGTGGCCTGCCGGTCGTTCGAAATGTTTGATGAACACAGTGCCGGCCGGAAATTCCCATGGGCCGTTTTCGGTGAAATGGATCGACGTGCCTTGCGGCAAGGCGATCCATCGTCGCTTGTCGGCACCGTCGGACCAAAGCGGGACATTCACCTCGTAAGAAGTCAGTCCTTTTGTTGGCGTCAGCAAGCGGACATCCTCAAACGCGCCAGTTTGTGACAGTTGTTTCGGAATTGCCGCATCGGCGATCGTCGGCATATTCAAGTAAGCACGCGGACGATCGACCGGCGATTTCGTGGCACCGAGTATCAGGACACAAACCGCCGGCAACGAAAGAATGCCCGTGAATATCAGCGCCTTTTCCATCATGAGGACTACCCGCGACACTCTAGATCGACAAATCGTGAAGGAGTACGTCGAAATATCCTGAGAGTAAATGACGATTTGCGGCGCGCAATGTGCACGCGGTTGTCAATGAACAAGAGACGATTACTAAACGCCGGTCTGGTCGTAACTGCTTAGTTGGCTCTGACAGCGGGGCTGACGAGATTTTCGCGGATTTCCGGAGCACAGAATCAGCCGCAGACGGGCGGCGCGCCGGCGAAGGCAGGCGGACCGATTGTCGCGAAGGACATCACGGCCGAGGAAGCGCAGGCGATTCTTGCCGCTGCCACAAAGCAGGCCGAGCAAATGCATATCGCCGAGGACATCGCGATCGTCGATGCCGGCGGAAATCTGAAGGCATTCGTTCGAATGGACAACGCCTGGCTCGGCAGCATCGACATTGCCATCAAAAAAGCGAAGACCGCGCGTTACTTCGACATGCCGACGGGTGAACTTGGCAAGATGAGTCAGCCGGGCGGGCCGCTCTATCAGATTGAAGTTTCGAATCAGGGGTTGATCACGTTTCCAGGCGGCCTGCCGCTGCGCGACAGCAGCGGTTCGATCATCGGCGCGATCGGTGCCAGCGGCTCGACGGTCGATAACGACGACGCCGTTGCACACGCGGGTGCGGGCGTACTTAAGTAATCGCAAGTTTTTGCATTCAATTCAACTGACCGCGTGCAGGCGGTGGTCGAGGGACTGATGCATTTCGATCGCGGATGGGTCGCTGCCGTTCGGGTCTACGACGGCCAAGTCGTGTGACATGTGCACGGCGAGACGCTGAATATAGCGGTGCCACCGAGACCGCAATTCAAGGTAGTTGACGGCACCCATCGCCTCGTCCTGAATGGTTGCCACCTTGGCGTTGCGCATTCGCTGCAAGCCCAAACGATATCGCTCGTGCCATCGTTGACGAATCTCCTCGGTCATCTCCGGTATCTCGTCGAGTATCGACTTGTCTAAAAATGCGTCGGCCAACATGACCAACAAACTCATTGTTGATCGCCACATCTGCTCGACCGCCGCCGATTCTTTCAGCCAGGCGTATTTCTGGTCGTCCAGGCCGCTCTTGATCAGTGTCACCGTATCCAAAATGATTAACGCGGTCCGCGATATGTCGTAATACGGTTCACGAAATCGAAAGTAGAACAGAGCCGAATAAAAGTGCATCGATTCTTTCATGCTCGACACTTCGGCCGCGATCTCGGCCAGGTGCGTGTACCCGGTTTCGAAATGATCGTGCGCACCGAGCGATGCAATCAGCTCGGCCGCATCGGCAGTGTTGGCGGTAATGCTGTGCAGTTTTAGGGCTGTAGTATTTCGACGCTGCAAAGCGTTGTAAATCTCGAGGTAGTACGTGAGCGTCAGCGTCAGCATTGAAATGCCGATCAGCGAGTTGAAGGTCAGGTAGAGCCGGAAATAAGACGACTGCGGCGCATAGTCCGGTGCCCCGGCAGTCGTCATGCTGCAGCCCGCGATGTACATGGCGGTGACTAGGCTCGTCGATGTCGGCCCGTTCACCGCGCGAATCGAAGTGCCCAGCGCCGGATGGATGATCAACGCCGAGCCGATCGTCAGCAACGAAAACCAAACCACGACGACCAGAACCAAAAGTACGGGCCCGCAAAGGCTGAGAATAAAATCCTTCCGCGATCGAAACGGCTGGGCGACCGCGCGAAACAATCTCCACGTCAGACACGCCAGACGGTGGCCAAGAATTCCACTGCCAACTCGCGCATACAGCACTGACGAAAACACGTCGGCCAGTGCGAGAAGGACCAATCCTGTTCCGAGAAATCGCTCAAACAAAGTCATTGGCACAAGCACCTTCATCCATGACGGTTAGGAAATGAACCTTACGTCGACGACCAATTCGTTCGTCTAAGGATTTTCGTCAGTTCACGTTTGCAAACATTCAGAGGTATGTTCGTCTCGGTTCGCTAACAACCGTAAGGTCATCTTTGAAGTACAGTTTCACTGCTGCTTGTCTTCAAACGCTCCTGCTCGTGCCAGCGCTACTGGCGGCCCTTGGAAGGCCCGCGCTTGCCGCGCCGTCTGAGGCGACGCGAGCGCCGACGGCTTTATCGAGCACGACGTTCACGCCGGATGCGGCGATTGCACCTGCGCTTCGCGCCGAACCGGCGGCCAATCAGCCGACGTCGCCTGACGATGGGCAATGGCTGACATCGGGTCGTGACTACGGCGGCACGCGCTACAGCGCACTGGATCAGATCAACACGCAAAACGTCAAGTCGCTGAAAGTCGCCTGGACGTTTTCCACCGGCACGCTGCGCGGGCAGGAAGCCGCGCCGATCGTCGCGGGCAAGACGATGTACATCGTCACGCCTTTTCCAAATCTGCTCTACGCGCTCGATCTGGAAAAAGCAGTCACCGGCCAATCGCCGCTGAAGTGGAAATACAATCCGAAGCCCGAACCGGCGGCGCAGGGCGTCGCCTGCTGCGACCACGTCAATCGCGGCTGCGTCTTCGACAACGGCCGGCTCTTCTACAACACGCTCGACGTGCAAACCGTCTGCGTCGATGCCGAGACTGGCAACGAAGTCTGGCGAACGAAAAACGGCTCGATCAACGAAGGCATGTCTTCGACCATGGCGCCGCTGGTCGTGCACAATAAAGTGTTTGTCGGCAACGCCGGCGGCGAGTTCGGCGTACGCGGCTGGCTTAAATGTCTCGATGCCAAAGACGGGCATCTGCTTTGGACCGCATATTCCACCGGCCCGGATAAAGACTGTCTCATCGGCCCGAACTTCCATCCGTTTTACAAAATGGATCAGGGCACCGACTTGGGCGTGACGACATGGCCTCCGAATCACTGGCAGATCGGCGGCGGCACGGTTTGGGGCTGGGTTAATTACGATCCGGAAACGAATCTGATTTTTTACGGCACAAGCAATCCCGGCAGCTGGAACGCCGAGCTTCGTCCCGGCGACAACAAGTGGTCCTGCACCGTCTTCGCCCGCGATGCCGACACCGGCGATGCGAAGTGGGCTTATCAATACAACCCGCACGATTTGTACGATCACGATGAAGTCAATGAACACATCGTGCTCGACTTGCCGATTGACGGGCCCGGCAAGCCGCTGCGAAAAGTCGTCATCCATCCAGGCCGCAACGGCTATATGTACGTGATCGATCGCACGAACGGCCAGGTGCTCTCCGCAACGCCCTACGAGCGCCAAACCGCGGCGCTGGGCGTCGACATGACGACCGGTCGACTCATCCCAAATCCGTCGAAGGCTCCGGAAACAGCCAAGACAATTCGCGACATTCAGCCGGCCTCACCCGGCGCGAAGGATTGGCAGCCATGCGCTTTTTCCCCACGGACGGGATTGCTCTACATGCCGCATCAAAACCTGGCGTGCGATTACGAAGCGGTCGAAGCCAATTACATCGCGGGCACGCCGTACGTCGGTGCCAACGAAAAGATGTATGCCGGCGCGGATAATCCTGAGTCGCTCGGTTACTTCACCGCGTGGGACCCGATCGGCAAGAAAATTATCTGGCGAATCACCGAAAAGTTTCCCTGCTGGAGCGGCACGGTCGCGACGGCCGGCGACGTTGTTTTTTATGGCACGATGGATGGATGGTTTCGCGCGCTCGATGCACACACCGGCCAGAAACTTTGGGAATTTCGCACCGACTCGGGAATCATCGGTCAGCCGACAACCTTCAAAGGACCTGACGGCAAACAGTACGTCGCAATCCTCGCCGGCGTCGGTGGCTGGGCGGGCGTCGTCATCTCCGGCGATCTCGATATCCGCGATCCGACCGGCGCGCTCGGCTTTGCGAACGCAACGAAAGACCTGACGAAGTACGTCACCAAGGGAGGCACGCTCTATGTCTTTGGCCTTCCGTAACATTCGACTTTTTCTCGCGGTGGTCGCGCTGTCCTCAACTTTTGCCATCGCGAATGCTGCTGAACCGTCGACGCAGCTGGCGAACGTTCTCCGCATCGCCGCCGACCCGAACAACATGCCGTTCTCGAACGATCGCGAAGAAGGATATGAAAACAAGATCGCCAAGCTGATCGCCGACGATCTGGGCATGACGATTCAGTACGACTGGTCGGCGGAGCGACGCGGCTTTTTTCGCGAGATGATCAAGCATGGCCCGAGCGAAATCGTGATGGGCGTGCCCGGCGACTTTGAACGCACGGCGACGACCTCGCCGTATTTGCGATCGACCTTCGTCGTCGTCTCACGTACTGCCGATCATCGGCACATCGATTCACTCGACGATGCGGCACTTCGCACCTTGAAAATCGGCATCACCCTCACCGGCGGCGGTGCAACACCGCCCGGATTGGCGCTCGCAAAACGCGGCATTATCGACAACGTCATCGGCTACTCGCTCTACAACGACTACCGCGAGCCGAATCCCTCCTCAGCAATCGTCACGGCCGTCGCGAAAGGCGAAGTCGATATCGCGATTGTGTGGGGACCGCTGGCGAGCTACTTCGCAAAGCACGCAAGAGTTGCGCTGGACGTCACGCCGCTGAAAGAACAAATCGATTCGATAAGCGGTATGCCGCTTGCGTTCGATATCGCGGTCGGCGTGAAGCGTGGTAATGGGGAGCTGCGAGCTCGCATCGACGCCTCGCTGGAAACGCATCACGCAGAAATTGATAAGATTCTTGATAACTACAACGTCCCGCGACTTCCTTTGACTGCCAAGCCCTCAATACAGCCGACAACGATCGCGGGCAAAAATCACTGATGCGTCGACCTTTATTTCTAAGTTGCAGCCTCATGTCTGCGACTTGCGTTGCGATGTTCGCGCTTTCCTGCAAGCGCGAAGAGCGCGGATTTCGTGCATCGCCGCCTTCCGTTCAGACAGCCGACGCGGTGGCAGTCACCGACTTCCATGCGGGCCCCTCCACGGAACCGTTTCATCACGCGCCCAGCGACTATGACGAAAATGCGTTTGCCATCTCGACCGGCAAGACGCTTTTTACCAGCTTCAACTGCACCGGCTGCCACTTCCACGGCGGCGGCGGAATCGGGCCGGCGCTGATGGATGATATATGGATCTACGGCTCCGAACCCGACCAGATTTATGCGACCATCGTTCAAGGTCGTCCGAATGGAATGCCGAGCTTTCGCGGGAAAATCCCGGACTACCAGGTCTGGCAGATCGCCGCGTACGTCCGCAGCCTCAGCGGGTTGACGAATTCGCAGGCGTCGAATGGTCGCAGCGATGACATGCAAAACAAGCCGAATGAAAATTCAATGAAGTCGGCCAAGCCGAAATCCGATCAGTCGACGTCGAATCCGTCCACGCCGATCAATCCGACGACAGCGCGATGAAGTTGAATCACCTTTCATCTTCGATCTCGAGCGCCCTGTTTAGCGGCGTCGCTTGCGACGCGCTCCATTTCTCGCGACGAAGTGGTGTTCGAAGAAACGCGTCGCAAGCGACGCCGCTAAACGGCAGACTGCGGAGCGTCGCTGCATCGATCTTGCTGATCATGCTGACTGCAGGTTTCACCAACGCGCAACAGCTCGATGTAATGCCCACCGACCCGGCGCAGGTGAATCAATCTGTGCTAAACCCGGCCGGTGCGCAAGCAAATCACATCGCGCACCTATGGTGGCCGACGCTGTACACCCTGGCGGCGATTTACATCGTCACCGTTTTGTTCATGGTGATTCCCGCGTTGCTGCGTCGCGGCGCGTCGACGGCGTCATCGCCGGATGTCGTGCTTAATCAGCGTCGCGAATACCGCCTCGGCACATTCGTAACGATCGCGACCGCAATCTCGATCGTCATTCTCTTCATTATCCTGATCGGCGATTTTTCGACCGGCAATCGCGTTCGCGGGCTCTCCGGTGCGAGCGATCCGATCACCATCAACGTCACCGGCCATCAGTGGTGGTGGGAAATCACTTATGCCGACCCGCTGCCCTATCGCTGGATCACGGACGCGAATGAGATTCACATTCCCGTGGGCAAACCGATCCGCATCAACCTCACTAGCAACGATGTGATTCACAGCTTCTGGGTACCGAATCTAGCACCTAAGAAAGACCTCGTACCTGGCCGTTCAACATCAATCTGGATTCAAGGCGACAAGCCCGGAATTTACTGGGGGCAATGCGCCGAGTTCTGCGGCTTTCAGCATGCGCACATGCGATTCGCTGTCGTGGTTGAACAAGAAAATCAATACAACCAGTGGCGTGAGGCCGCCGTGCATTCTGCCAATGATCCGATCAACGACATCCAACAGCGCGGCAAGAACGTTTTCATGGTACAAACCTGCTCGATGTGTCACGGCATCGCCGGCACGGACGCACGCGGGAGAATCGGCCCCGACCTGTCGCACGTCGCCAGTCGACTAACGCTCGCCGCCGGCACGCTGCCCAACTCGATGGGACATCTGGCCGGCTGGATCATCGATCCGCAAAGCATCAAGCCCGGCGTGGCCATGCCGCAGCACGCGTTGTCTGGTGAAGACTTGCAGGCGCTCCTTGAATACCTGGAGAACCTGAAGTGAGCGAAGGCGCGTTCAATCCGCCGCTGGTGCCAGCCTTCGCTCCGGTCGAAGCCGACCCGTCGCTTGCGCGTCACTCAGTGATCGTCGCCGCCGACCCACGCGCGCCGGTGATTCGTCCGCCGCGGCACTACGTTCTCGATACGACCTGGTCACGCCCGCGCGGCTTCTTCGGCTGGCTTACCGCGACCAATCACAAAGACATCGGGATGAGATACATCATCACCGCGATGATCTTCTTCCTGCTGTCCGGCGTGCTGGCACTCTGCATGCGCATCCAACTGGCCGGGCCGGAGATGCACTTTCTCACTAACGATTTGTACAACCAATTCTTCACCGTGCACGGCACGAGCATGATGTTCCTGTTTGCCGTGCCGGTGATGGAAGGCATGGGCATCTACCTCGTGCCGCTGATGATCGGCACGCGCAACGTCGCCTTCCCGCGACTGCTCAGTTTTTCGTATTACAGCTACCTCATCGCCGGCTGTGCGCTATTCATCGCGTTGCTCTCGAACACCGGCCCGGACATGGGCTGGTTCTCATATCTCCCGCTGGCAGGCCCGCAATTTTCACCGGGACATCGGATGGATATCTGGGCGCAGGTGGTTTCGCTCATGGAAGTCAGCACGCTGTCAGTGGCCGTCGACCTGATCGTCACGATCTTCAAGCAGCGCGCGCCGGGCATGACGCTCAACCGCATGCCGATCTTTGTGTGGGCCATGCTGATTACCAGTTGGATGATCATCTTTGCGATGCCCGCGGTCATGCTCGCCAGCACGCTGCTATCGATGGATCGGCTGATGCACATCGGCACGCACTTCTACAACCCGGCCGAGGGCGGTGACGTGCTGCTGTGGCAGCACCTCTTCTGGTTTTTCGCACATCCCGAGGTCTACATCATCTTCATCCCCGCGACGGGATTTATCTCAACCATCATCGCGACATTCGCCCGCCGTGAAATCTTTGGCTACACCGCGCTCGTCCTTAGCGCGACCGCAACCGCATTCATCGGTTTCGGCGTGTGGGTGCATCACATGTTTGCCACCCCTCTGCCACAACTCGGCTCGGGACTGTTTACAGCGTCGAGCCTGATGATCGTGATCCCCAATGCCATTCAGATGTTCTGCTGGATCGCCACGCTCTGGGGTGGCCGACTATCTCTTCAACTGCCAATGCTCTGGATGCTGTCGTTCATCGCCATCTTCACGATCGGCGGTTTGTCTGGCGTGATCCTGGCATCGGTTCAGCTCGATCAACAAGTGCACGACACGTTTTTCGTCGTTGCGCATTTCCATTATGTGCTGATTGGCGGCGCGGTCTTTCCGCTGTTCGGCGCATTCTATTACTGGTTTCCAAAATGGACCGGCCGAATGCTCAACACGAAGCTCGGCTACTGGAACCTGGCAATGATGTTCGTCGGCTTCAACCTGACGTTCTGGCCGATGCATCAGTTGGGATTGCACGGCATGACGCGGCGGATTTACACCTACCCCGCCGTCACCGGCTGGGGGCCGATGAACCTCTTCGCGACGATCGGCGCAGGCCTGCTCGGCATCGGCGGATTGTTGCTCGTGATCAACGCGCTGATCAGCCGCAAGCGCGGCGTGCTCGCGGGGCCGAACCCGTGGAATGCCGGCACGCTCGAGTGGGCGACCGAATCGCCGCCGCCGAGCTACAACTTTCTCGATCCGCCGACGGTGCAGGGGCGATACGCGCTCTGGCAGAACAAGCCCGACGCGCCAGTTGTCGTCGGATTAAATAACGAGCGTCGACAGGTGCTGATCACCACCACGCTCGATGCCCTTCCCGATCATCGCTTCGATGTGGCCAGCGAATCGATCGTGCCAATCTTGCTCGCGATGGCCAACGCCTGGTTCTGGCTGGGCGGCGGCATTGTCAATCCGTGGAACGCCGTCTGGGGCGCGCTGGCTGCGTCCATCATTCTGTCTGTTTGGTTCTTCAGCGCGCGATACTCAAAGAATTGGCCGCAGCGGCGCCACCCAAAACCCGGGAGGGCCGCGTGAGCGAAGTCACGCCACCACTTTCGCCCGTCATCGCGGCACCGCCGCAGCGACAGGTAATCGACGTCTCCGCGCTGCCCGATTCGGCGTTTGACTGGCGTGATCCGGTCTGGTGGGGCAACACGCTGGCGATCATCATCGAGAGCGTCACGATTGCGTTGATCGTCGTCGCTTACTTTTACATCCGCCGAAACTACACGGTCTTCCCCCCGCCAAAGGTTGACCTCTTTCCACCGATTTACGATACGGCCCCGCTTTGGAAGTGGGGCACGACCAATCTCGTCCTCATGCTCGGCGGATGCGTTCCGATGTTCATCGTCGATCGCTACGCGCGACATCTCCGACGCTGGCCTTGTTTTGTTGGCCTGGTGCTGATGCTGCTGCTGACGGTCGCGTGCTGCTACGTCCGCTGGCAGGAATTCCATGGCCTGAAATTCTGGTGGAACGACAACGCCTATGCCTCCTGTGAATGGATCATGCTCGGCACGCATGCGACCTATCTGCTGGCGGCGGGAATCGAGTTCTTCCTGATGGCCGCCTGGATCCTGACGCACGAATTGGACGCGCATCACGGGCTCGATGTCACGCTGTGCGGCGGATACTGGTATTGGCTGTCGATCGTTTTTCTCGTGGTTTACCTGGTGCTTTATGTCTCGCCCCGAGCACTCTGAAATTCATCGTGAACCTTCGACCCAGGCGCTCGAACCGCCGACGCATTTCCCGCCGCTGCCGCCGGCGACCGCGCCGCTGTGGATCGGGATGCTTGCCACACCGGCGATCTGGACGGCGCAATATTTGTTCACCTACGCATTCGCGCCAAAGATTGTTTCGCGTCAACGCGAAATTGTCGTTCACGTCTCAACAATCGCCGCGCTGATCATCGCCATTGCGACCGGTCTGCTCAGCCTGCATTACTGGCATCAGCGCGGCCACAAGTCCGATGCCGATGCATCGCGCGACGACCTCGGCCGAGTGCGGTTTACCGCTTGGCTCGGGATGGCAAGCAGCGTGCTCTATGGGCTGGCGATCATCGCGCATTTGATCGCGACCTACATGCTCGATGGATCGGTGTTCTGATGACCTTCGTGCCAGTTCAACGTCGCGGCTCGACAACCGGCATCATCGCCTTCGCGTTGCTCTTTTTCATGCCACAACTCGTCAGGGCGCATGCCGGTCATTCGCATTCGACGAGCGAGGCGATGCACGAATGGGAGTTTGATCCGGGCATCGTTATCCCGCTCATCGTCAGTGGCTTAGCCTATGCGATCGGCCTGACTAAACTTTGGAAAGCCGCCGGCGTCGATCATGGCATTCGACGCTGGGAGGCCGGCTCATTCGCGCTCGGATGGATTTCTCTGGTCGTCGCCCTGGTTTCACCGATCCATCCGTTAGGCGGTCAATTGTTTTTCGTGCACATGATCCAGCACGAGATCCTCATGCTCATCGCTGCCCCACTGCTGGTGCTGGGTTTGCCGATGATCGTTTTTTTAAGAGCGCTTCCGGCGCAATGCGCGAATGCACTCGGACGCCTTTCAAACCGACACATGTGGAAGCGCTGCTGGCGGGCAATCAGTAATCCACTTTCGGCCTGGTTCATTCACGCGATCATGCTCTGGGGCTGGCATGCACCCGTGCTAATGAACCTGGTCGTCACGAATGAATTCGTCCACGCACTGCAACACTTGTGCTTTTTCGGATCGGCACTGCTGTTCTGGTGGTCCGTCATTCACAACCCGCAACGCTCGCTCGCGTACGGCATGGCGATCGTCTACATGTTCACAACCGCCCTGCACAGCACCGCCCTCGGCGTTCTGCTCACGTTTTCGCGGACGAATTGGTATTCCGTTTACGACCATTCCCCTCAAGTCTGGGGACTATCGCCGGCTGAAGATCAGCAGCTTGGCGGGCTGATCATGTGGATACCGGCCGGTGTTGTTTACATCGTCGCCGGCGTCGCGCTGATGGCCGCGTGGATGCGCGAGTCCGATGTTCGCTCCCGTGACGCGCTGCTCAAGACAATCACGACAGCGACCGCGCCGGCGATCGTCCTTCTCGTCAGTTTGAGCGGCATCGGATGTGATCAGCAAAACTCAGTCGCTTCCGATGCCGACAATCCGGGGCAAGTTGAGATCGGCAAGAATCGAATCGCCGCGCTTGGATGCGCAAGTTGTCACGTCGTGCCCGGCATTCCGGGCGCAGATGGCATTGTCGGTCCGTCGCTCGATCACATCGCGAGCCGCAGTTATCTCGGCGGCGTTCTGGCTAATACGCCGTCCAACATGTCGCAGTGGATTCAGAACCCGCGCCAATTCAGTCCGAAGACGGCCATGCCGAATCTCCACATCGACGCGAAAGACGCCAACGATATCACGGCGTACTTGCAGGAAATGCGATGATCGTCCCGTCGCAAGTCACGACACGCCTACGCCTTCCCAATGATTCAATTCGCATCGACGCACCCATCCGCGATCTCAATTCATTAGCCACGCTTAGGGATTTCCTTAGCTGATGTGGCATCCATCTCGCAGTTGAACCACGTGTCGAACAAGCGATGAATCGGACTCGATGCAAACTGGGAGATGCGGATGAAAGCACTCGTATGGCATGGCACACACAAGGTCAGCGTTGACAACGTTCCCGATCCCAAGATCGAGGAGCCGCGCGATGCGATCATTCGAATTACCTCGACCGCGATCTGCGGATCTGATTTGCATCTATACGACGGCTACATGCCCACTATGGAAGACGGAGACATCATCGGCCACGAGCCGATGGGGATCGTTGAAGAAGTTGGATCGGCGGTCACTAATCTCAAGAAAGGTGATCGAGTCGTCATCCCTTTTAATCTCGCGTGTGGTCAGTGCTTCTTCTGCAAGCGAACTGAATTTTCACTGTGCGATAATTCGAACCGCAATGCCGAGATCGCCAGAAAAATGATGGGGCAATCGCCGTCCGGTCTGTTTGGTTACTCGCACATGCTCGGCGGCTATGCTGGTGGGCAAGCTCAGTATATGCGCGTTCCTTTTGCCGATGTCGGCCCGGTCAAAATCGAGAGCGGCCTGGCTGACGAGAAGGTGCTTTTCCTGAGCGATATTTTTCCAACCGGTTATATGGCCGCGGAAAATACCTTGCTTGAGAAAGGCGACACCGTCGCCGTTTGGGGCTGTGGGCCGGTCGGACAGTTTGCCATTCAAAGCCTCTGGATGCTCGGCGCGGGCCGTGTGATCGCGATCGACACCGTTCCAGAACGCCTTGCCATGGCCAAAAAATATGGCCGTGCGGAAACCATCGATTTCGAAGACCAGGATGTCTACGAGACCCTGATGGAGATGACCAAAGGTCGCGGCCCTGACCGCTGCATCGATGCGGTCGGCGCTGAAGCGCACGGCACGGGCGGCCTGGACGCAATCCTTGATAAAGCAAAGGCCGCCGTCATGCTCACGACGGATCGCGCCCACGCACTTCGCCAGGCAATTATGTGTTGTCGCAAAGGCGGCACGCTCTCGATTCCCGGCGTGTATATCGGGTTCCCTGACAAACTTCCGTTTGGCGCGCTGATGAACAAAGCGCTCACGGTGAAAACCGGTCAAACCCACACCCATCGTTACATGAAGAGCCTTCTCGGCAGGATCGAGAAAGGTGAGATTGATCCGTCGTTTGTCGTCACGCATGTGAAGCCGCTGGAAGACGCGCCGGAGATGTACAAGACGTTTCGCGATAAGCAAGACGGCTGCATCAAGGTCGTACTCAAACCGAACTAATACAGTCCACTCATTCGTTATGAGCGGTGTCTCAATATGGATAACTTAAAACTAGCTCGCGGCCTTGAATGGGCTAGCCTTGCTATCGCAGCGACAGAAATCTTCGGTCAAGGGAAGGTCGAACGTGATCTGCTCGGCACTGACGAATATCCGGCACTTCTCCCGGCGCTGGGTTTACGCGAAGCGGTAGCAGGCGCGACCATTCTTTCGCAAACGTCGATCACGCCGACGCTAGCGGCTGGGCTGTGGGCTCGCGTTGTCGGTGACGCGATGGACCTGACTCTGATGAGCGGTGCCGCCCGTCAAACGCGTAAGCCGTTGAATCTTTCTGTATCGACAGCGATGGTCGTGGCTATCACATCCCTGGATGTCTTGTGCGCGACTCGCGTTCACCAACAACTGGCCGCATCCAGCGGCAAGTTCATGCCGCGGCGTGCCAAATTGAACCGGTCACGAACGTCCTCGTCGTTCGTTGATAGTTCTCGCTAGATGTTGTCAACCTTCTTTTAAGGGATTCCTCATGGCAGACGACAAGACGAAAACCGCTCCACAAGATGCAAGCCGCGTCAATGTTCACGAAGACTATGAAGTTCGGTACTGGACAAAAAAATGGAACATTTCCCCGCAGGAACTAAAGGACGCAGTGTCGTCCGTCGGTGTGTCGGTCAAAGCGATTGAAAAGAAGTTGGGAAAGTAATCGATCGCTCACGCCCGATTTCAAATTGATTGCCAACATTTCAAAGGATTGGATCAAATGCATTTGTTTCGGACGTTTCGAAAAAGATGTTCTATCGTCGCTACTTCAGTGTTGCTGTCCGCCTCGATTGGAACCGCCGCTGGTGCCGCAGAACCTCCGGCGACACCGACCGCACAAATGAGCAGCGTTTTACGAGCATTGAAAACGCTCGGCCCCAAGCCGATTGAAACATTGCCGCCTGCGTTGGCGCGAGCACAGCCTTCGGCTTCGGATGCGGTCATTCAAGTCATTCAAGACAAGGGCATCATCGCGCCCGATAAATTGCCACCGGTTGGCAAGGTCGAGATGAAGCTACTGCCCGGACGTGACGACGGCGCATCGATCCCGATACGCGTCTACACCCCCAAAGGCGACGGACCGTTCCCAACAATTGTTTATTACCACGGCGGCGGTTGGGTCATCGCATCGCTCGACACCTACGACGCGTCGTGCCGCGGATTGTGTGCGTTGAATAATGCGGTTGTCGTTTCGGTGGACTTCCGGCAGGCGCCCGAAAATAAGTTCCCTGCCGCTGTCGAGGACAGCTACGCGGCTCTCCAATACGTTGCGTCTCACGGTGCAGAATTCAACACCGTGCCTGCCAAGCTCGCTGTGGTTGGCGAGAGCGCGGGTGGAAATCTCGCGACCGACGTTTGCATCCTTGCGAAACAGAGGAGCGGGACAATGCCAGTCGCGCAGGTCTTGGTTTATCCAGTAACCGACTACCGCTTCGATTCGGAAAGCTACAAGCAGAACGCCGATGCTAAACCACTGAACCTTGCAATGATGAAGTGGTTCTTCGCACAGTATTTGAACAGCCCGTCTGACGGCGAAAACATCCTTGTTTCACCGCTGCGGGCGAGCACCGAGCAATTAAAGGATCTTCCGCCGGCGACGATCGTTACTGCGGAGATCGATCCGCTGCGCAACGACGGCATGGATTACGCCGACAAGCTGAAAGCGGCCGGCGTTGACACCGAATCGAAAGACTTTACCGGTGTAACCCACGAATTTTTCGGCATGGCACTTGTCGTTGACGAGGCCAAAGCGGCTAACGCATTTGTCACTGGCCGCCTCCAGCGGGCATTCGACCGCCACTGACGCGCCGTATTTTCCCAACCCGACATTTCCGCCTTCTCAAGCAGGATTCTCATGAACTTGAAGACTAGTTTCAGCAGCCGCTCTTCGCTTGCCGTAGCCGTCACACTTTCGGCCTGCGGATGCATGACAAACATTGGCACTGTCAAATCAACCGACGCGCCCGACATCAAGCCGATGACAGCGGCCGACGCGAACGCTGGAGCACGCAATCTCGCGATGGTTCGCGGCGGTCCTGCAGAAGGCAAGGTCGATCCGAAGCTAGAGGCGGTCGCCCTCTTCCCCGGCCCCGCGCAGCCGGTGGGTATTGCCATCTCGAAGTCGGGGCGCATCTTCATGAGCTTTCCACGCTGGGCCGACCCGGTGAAAAACACGCTGGTCGAATTGCGCGGCGACCAACTGTCTGCATTCCCTGATTCAATGGTCAATGCGTTCGACGGCACGAAACTGACCGACTATCCGCCGGCGTCGCACTTCATCAGCGTGCAGGCGATCAAGTTCGATTCGCAGGATCGCCTCTGGGTGCTCGACCCGGGCAGTTTGAATTTCGCGCCGAATATCCTGCAGGGCCCGAAACTTTGGGCGTACGACATCGGTTCCGGCAAGCGCGTGAAAGCGATTTCATTCCCAAACGATGTGGCCATGAAGATGACCACATTGAACGACGTGCGATTCGATTTGAAACGCGGGCCGGAAGGAACCGCGTACATCACCGACAGCGGCGCGGGCGGCATTATCGTCGTTGACCTAGCCAGCGGCGAATCGTGGCGACATCTGGATCGGCACCCCTCCGTGCTCCCCGTGCCTGGCCTCAAGCAGCAGAGCGAAGGTCAGCCGCTGATGATGCGGAAGCCGACTGGCGAGGTCGCCGCGCCGGATCTCCGATCGGATGGCCTGGCCTTGAGCCCGGACGGCAAAACGCTTTATTACACGACGGTCGCCAGCCGCGACATCTATTCGATCGCGACCGATCAATTGGCCGAGCGCGATCCGTCTAAAGAAGCGATCGTGATGAAGGCTGTGAAGAAAGTTGGGAGCAAACCCAGCGGCAACGACGGAATTATCTGCGATGGCGAAGGGAGAATTTATACGACCGATTTCGAAGACAATGCTATCCGCCGTACGGATCCGGCGACCGGCAAAAGCGAGATCATCGTGCAGGATGCCCGCCTCATCTGGCCGGACACGCTCGCCCTTCATGGCAACGACCTCTACATCACCAGCAACCAACTCGCCCGCCAGCCAAACTACCACTTCGGTAAAGACGAGCGTCAGCCCCCGTATGCCCTCTTCCGACTTCGATTGGATGCATCTTCAGTAGCCGCGCGGTGAGATGTCGTACAATCGAAGAAATTCCGTTGCGGGCAGTAACAAATTAGCACGTGCGAATCTTGTCAATCGCAGTATTCGAAAAGAGTCAATGCTCCCGTGCGGCACATTTCAGACCCCCAAGATGTGGTGATGGATCTGCACCTGCCCGACGTCGATGGATTGCCGGGCGGGCGACGAACCAATGCTCGAATTAACAGGCCCGCTAGGCCCGGCCGGTCCGTTGCAGTGCTTGGTTATCCAGCACCGCCGCGCCGCCGCAAGAGGACTCGGTCTCTACCCGCTATCACCTCGTCAAAATAGAAGGCAAGTTCGCCGGGCACGCAACACAACACGGACGCAAAGAAGAACGCCTCGCAAGCACTCACAGCTTCAACCAACGCCATGTCGCGACCATCTAGCTCAGCAGAGTCGGAGATGACGTGACCCGCTGTTGGAGCACCGGCCTTACGCAGCGACGCGAGCACATCTGCGGATGATTCAATGGCTTCAACGAAGCGTTTATCCCAGCCATCAAAGTGGTTCAGTACATCAAGCGCCCGCTTGCGACGTTTTGGACTGCCGAGCAGCGTCAGCAGCCGATCCCGCTTTGCTGCGACGACGAACGTTCGGAGCGTCGCTTCTTCTGCCGGGTGAAGTGTCATGTGCTGGATAACGAACGCAACGCCGTTCAGGCGCTGAACAACCTCTCGGATTAAATAAAGGCCGCTATGCCCGACCGTTCACTGCAGCGGATGGTTATATCGATGCGCTGGCGGCGTAGCTAACTGAATCCGAGTTCTTTTACGATGAACGTAGCACGCCGAATGATCTGCGGCGGCTTGCCAACGATGTCTGCAAGAATTAATCTCACACGATTCCAACTGCTGAACGGAACCGCAACTCCGCGTTGACGAAGAATCGCGACGAGCCAATCGTGCAGCTCTCCAGCAGTAATATCTGAAGGCCTTCGCTGCGGAAGCCTCAGTGAATCTCCTCGCGCAATCTTGATGTTGAATTGTTTCTCAACACGGAGAGTAAAGTCGAGAAAGTCCAGTCCCATCGGCCACGTCCGCCGTCGCGATATAACGCATCAACGTTCAAGGGCCGGCAGCGCGCCGGCCGACGCTCATCTTATCAGCACGCTCAACGCGAGGCCGTTGCCGTGCGTGGTTATTCACCGCCGCTGTCCGCCCGAGGCGGCTCGTTCAATCGTACGTCGAGTGATGGCGGCTTCGGACCGCCCGGACGGGGCGCGGTCGAACCTGCTGCGCCATCCTCCGCATCCCCGCCCGACGCGCGTCGATTCCCGCGCCGGATTGCTTCCCACACTTCCAGGCGATGCACGCTCGCGGACTTGGCCGCTTGGATCCCGATTCGCGCCTTCTCCTCACGAATGTCCACCAGCGTGACTTCGGCAGTCGTGCCGACTTTGAACGAAGGATCGCGAAGAAGTTTCACCGTCCAAGTGTTCAGTTCTCCCGGCTTTTGTATGGAACTGTGACTAACCAGAACCGAGAGTTCGCCACCTCGCACGTGAACCACCGTAAGGACGCATCCACCGTCAGGATCGTTGACGATTATCGACTCTTCTCTGATCCGTGACAGGACGAGCATGTTGTCCGCCGGTGGTGAATACGCAACGCCGTTCAATAGGCGTCCTACAAACCGGTTTACAACAACAGTTTTCTCTCGCGGCCCGCCCCCCTGCAGCGGCTGGCTATGCCTTACTTCTTCGCTAACTCAGCCCACAACTCTGCATTGGGCGTCGTCCTCAAACAATAAGTATCGCTTCCCGTCGTTCAATGGCCGGCGCGGCCCATCGACCCTCGAACCTAAGCGGACCCGACGCCGGAGCCGGCCCACGTCAGCCGATAGTTATGCAGCGCCGCTCGGCGCTTCTTCACTTCGGAGACGTTCCTCCAAACGCGCGATCTCGTGCCTCAATTGATCGATCCGAACCCGTATCCAGACCGCGGGGTCTTTAACCTGCCGCTTTTTCATTTCGGTGCCGAGCAAGTCGCAAATTGCGTCGTGCCCGCCATAACGCGCCATTGTGAATGGCGACACGCCCTCATCGAGCGCGAAAATATCTGCACCCTTCTCAATCAGTAATCGCACGATTTGCATGTTGCCCCAATAACATGCATCGTGAAGCGGTGTGTGCGCCAAATCTCCAGGCTGGTTTATGTTAATGCCTTCGTCGATAAGCATCCTCGCAGCTTCGTCATTGCCTTGATGAATTGCCACATGAAGGGCATTGTCGCCATCGCAGTTGACGGCGTTGATATCCGAAGTGTCGAAATCTTCAAACAAAGGCAAGTCCCGTAGCGACCGAAGATATTCCTGCACTGCTGGTGACATGTCGTTGCCTAACGGACGAACGGACCGACGTTCAATGGCCGGCACCGCGCCGACCGACTTTGAGTTTACCAGCACGCCCGACGCGGGGACGGTTCATTGCAGCGGGTGGTTATTCCCCGGCCGGTTTGTCGGAACGCAACTTAGCGAGAACATTCTTGAGCGCAGCACGACCCTCGTCGAGCGCATCACCATGCGCCAAAGCATCAAGCGATTAAGCCACTCGATCTGTTGAACGTACGGACGACGACCGTCTGGGAACTTTGGCTGTATCGCCAACACTTCACGCAACATTGCTTCGATGTCCGCAGGGAATGGGTGAAGATCGTGATTGAGCATGTCAGACAGCGGACCATCTCCACGCTTACCGTTGGCCATCGACTGCGACTCCACGAGGGGAATAACGGACCAACGTTCAATGGCCGGCACCGCGCCGACCGGCTTTGAATTTACTACAACGCTCAACGCGGGGTCGGTCCATTGCAGCGCGTGGTTATGCGGCGGCCGTCAGCCAAGCTTCTTGGATAGTGCCGACAAATCGCGCACTTCGTAGTCGGGCTTGGTTGCCAAGGGATTAAGAACCTGCCGCGGACGCCCGACAAACGCAGTCCGCAGGCCGGCCTGGTACGCGCCCTGAATGTCCCACGCGTGCGCTGCGACCAGCAGCAATTTGCTCGGCTTCAACTTCATCTGCTCGGCGACGTAAAGATACGGCTCGGCCGCGGGCTTGTACCGCTCCACCTGATCTGCGGCGAAGACCTCGTCGAACGCGTCGGCGATCCCGGCATACTTCAACTGCGCCTTTGCGGACCTGCGCGCGCCGTTCGTCAGTGCGACGAGGCGATATCCGGCGTCACGCAACGCAGGCAACGCCGCCGGCACGTCCGGATAGGCCGGAAGTTCCATCATCTGCTGCATCACGGCCGCCGCGTCTGCCGTCGCCAACTCGACCGACTCCTTTGCCGCCAGCATCTGCAGCGACGCCTTGGCAAGCTTCTCAAACGGCTGGAATGTGCCGCAGGCGATGGTCGTCATCCACAGCGTTTGCAGTTGCTCAAACCACCGCTCACGAAACACCGCAGAACCGAAGACGCGATCAAAATGTGGGTCCAACACTCCGAGGTCGAGGAGTGTGCCGTTCAGATCGAACGCAATGACATTGATACTCATATAAACGCACCCTCGCCGCATAACTGATCAGCATTCACTGGCCGGGCGGGCGCCGACCGACTTCGACTTTACCAGAACGTTCAACGCGGGGCCGGTCCATTGCAGCGGTTGGTTATCCCGCCGCCGTACCGCCGGACGGTAGGCCCGCCTTGTACTTTTGCCAAAGCGGTTCGGACTCACGCCCGACACGATTAAACAGGAGAATTGTAAGGAGCAGGGCATCTTGCGCATCGCCCTGCTCCCGATACTGCTCGGAATTACGATTGGCGATGACTTCTGCCACGCGATGACGTTCGCCATCGGACTCGAACCGTACTTGGTACACGCAGAAGCCCGTCCAACTGCGGTGCAAGTACAACCACGGGTGCTCGAAGCAGATGAACCACTTATCTTCCATCGCTTCGGGCACTGATCCCGCCGCGAGCTTCTGGAACTCGGTTTCGTCGAATGCCAGATCGAGCGCAAGTGCTGCTCGTTGCGCTGGCATGGGCACCGTCTTCCAGTCTGAGCGAGTGGCTGCGTCTGACATGAGGGCCGCAGGCGGGATAACGGACCAACGTTCTGGCCGGCACCGCGCCGACCGACTTTCGATTCTACCAATACGCTCAACGCGGGGCCGGTCCATTGCAGCGGTTGGTTAGCTCTCGCCCGCCGGGCCGCCGCGAATTTGCGCGAGCGGCCAATTGTGCTTCGGACATTGGTCGAGGCCGGGGAACCCACCCCAGCCGATCGTGAATTCTAGATAGCTCACGAAAGTCATTTCATGTCGTTCATCGTTCAACGGTGGGTCATCGGCGGCTGGCACTGAAAGATTGTACCACATCCCACCGCTCACATTCGCCTTGTGATAGTCATCCGGCGCAATTGGGATGATGTACGGTTCGTCATTTTTCAGACGAAGCTCCCGATCCGGGATGTAGAACTCCAGTTCTTCGAGCGCAGCAGAAGGCGGATAGACGATAAGCGGGTCGGGATAATCACATCCGCCCCAACCGGGGTGTTCCCCCATGAAATTTACGCTGCCGACGACACGCCAGAAAAATTTGATTGCCAGTGGGAGTACCCCGACTTCACGCTCAAGTCTTTCGATGGCCGCCTCCGTCCCCTCTTCTGGGCCGGGGAATACTTCGTCGTAATCCTGAAACGTATATCCGAGATTGTGAAGACGAATTGCGAGAGGCGGAATTTGTTGACCGACTGCGAGGATGCGCTGTTCGATGGACATCGCCGGCGAGAGCTAACGGATCAGCATTCACTGGCCGGGGCCGACGACCAGCGTTCGATTGCACGAGGACCGTCGCGGCCCCGGTCCAGTGCAGTGCTTGGTTATGGCACGGCCGTCGGCCGCTGGACAAACCGCTTTGCATTTTTCTTCGTCAATACGAGCAAATCTTCGAACGCCTCATCTCCGATGTGGTACGCAAAAATCGAGCGACTCCCCGAGACGTCAGCATAACTGAACCACCTCGGCATGTCCTCGCGTGAAGCCTTCGATTGCGGGATGCTCGAAGAATGCGACGGCGACGGCAGTCGATGGGTCGTGACTGACATCCTCACGACGCGGCGCGCTCAAACACCAATCGGCATATGAGTAGATGCGAGCAATCAAGTCATCGTTCCTCGGATCGCGATAGGCGTCCTCGAACGCAAAGTGCAACTCGATCCATAGCGACATGACATTCACCGCCTTCGCGACCTTGTCGCGAAGTTCGGGAAGCCGTTCGATCGCTGCTGAGCGTCACCGTGCCATAACAGACCAACGTTCAATGGCCGGCACCGCGCGGACCGGCTTTCACTTTACCTAAACGCTCGACGCGGGGCCGGTCCATTGCAGCGGTTGGTTATGCAGCAAGCCGTGTCGCCAAATCAGCAACCGTGGAACGATATAAAAGCAATGACCAGAAGCCCAAATGCGATGATCGGACAGCAGACTAGGGCGACGAAAAAGGCACCCGTGTTCCCCATCGAGCTTGTGCTGGTAATCAACCGCAATACGGCAAACACTGGCAAGCTGGCGACGGCGGCACCTGCAGCAAGGATCGGCACCAGAACACCAGTTCCGCCCAGCAACGCTGCAATTCCGACCGCGCTCAGTACGATCCCGACGAGCCAACGGCACACGAATCCGCTGATGATCGACCGTTTGGCTCCCATGCGCCCCACGTTGCTGTAGTCGAGGATGGACGGTGACTCTTGCTGCATAACGGACCAACGTTCAATGGCCGGCACCGCGCCGACCGACTTTCAGTTTACCAAAACGCTCGACGCGGCGCCGGTCCATTGCAGCGTTTGGTTATGGAGCAGCCGGACCGCCGAGAGTTTTAGACGTACCGCATTCTGGGCAGCGGTCATGGCTTTCGCGGAGGTCGTATCCGCACCGAATGCAGCAACCAGACCTCTCGCGAACGAGTCGCAATTCCTCGCCCGACGGCCGAGCCACCAAGAGCACGGAACGGCGCGGCACAATAACAGCAGTGTCCAAGGCGGAAGAACAACAACGCGAGATAGCTGCATCGTTCCGTCACGGTTGACCCACCACTGCCTGCGCACCTCGAACAGGCCCAAGTTGGCTTTCTCTCCTGAGGCCAACAATGAGCTCGTTTGGCTGAACGATGTGGGCTGAGCCTGCGGGGCCGCGAGGGCGTACTTCCAAACCCAACCTGACCACCCCGGGCGCGACACCCATAGTGCAACCAGTGCCACAAGTAGCAACGTCGAGATGCCCGCTGAGATTGAGAATATCCGTCCCACGGCGAACCGGTTCTTTCGCTGCATAACGGCTCAACGTTCAATGGCCGGCACCGCGCCGACCGGCTTCGATCATACCAAAACGCTCGACGCGGGGCCGGTCCATTGCAGCGTTTGGTTATGTCGGTGGCCGGTCGGCCGTCAGATGCCAGCGTTCGACGTCGGCTTGGACGAGCCCACTGACTAAAAACACGCCAAACAACAAAATCGGCAGAAGCACGATTGCCAAGATCAGGTGGCGAACCGCATAGCTGGTCCCGAAGTTGTGTGCGGCGTATCGCGTCATGGTGACAAGCGTCATGACGCAGGTGACGAGGCTAAAAACCGTCGCCAGCAGCGCCGCTGGCAACCAAACGATTGAGCCGACGACGAAGGCTAGCAATCCCCACGCTGTGTAGCGCCGCCACGCACGCATGGCGATGAGGAACGGATCGCCGACCACCGCCGGGATTTCCGGCGTCGCATACGCAAGCATCGGGCGATCTTTAGTTGAGGCGTCTTCCACCGACGTAACTATGATTCTATTGCGCAGTCATCCGAAGACACTGGCGGAACTACTGCGAACCGGTAAGTGATTGTGCCAAGCTGCGTTGTGATTTGGCAAGATTGTTATTTACAAATGAAAGTCTTGCGCAGAGTTTTGGTGAGGATGAAGCTCCTTCAACGGGTCGAGGCCGTTGCGATGCGGCGGCGTTTGGCGGCGATGACGCTTCGGGCCGATGTATGAATCGATGGCGTGATGGGACGAGCCATTCGACATTTCAGCTGATAACTTTCTCGATCCGGCAGGTCTTCCATCGATTGAAATTCTGCGCCGCTGGAGCAGATTTGGTCGCCCGGCGCGCAGCGCTTCGGACAGTGGTGGAGGCGATTGGTCGGCGAGCGGGAGTGCGCGGCTTCACTTACGAGATGTTGCAACAACTTCGCATAAAATCGTTTCGAGCAAACGAAGCCGATTGGATCGTTGGGATTGATTTGGAAAGAAGTTGTGGAGGGACGCGCCGAAGCATTTCGGATTTTGAAGAGCTTACTGCTGAAGCGGCGAAGCTCGCCTCGGGGGTTGGCCGGGTCCGTACGATTTGATGAAGCGAAGCCAATGGGATGCGCACGGGGCGCATCGCTTTGTGGGTGAATCGTTGCCGTGCTCCGAAAATTTTTGTGATCCGTCACAGCGACCCGGCTGGTTGCTTTCCAGCTCGTGCGTCGCGACACTTTCCGCCCCATGTTTTCCATCAACGACAATTACTTGAAGCTCAAGGCCGGCTATCTTTTTCCTGAGATCGGGCGGCGCGTGAAGGCGTTTGCGGAGGCGAACCCGTCGGCGAAGATCATTCGTCTGGGCATCGGCGATGTGACCGAACCGCTGCCGGGCGCGGTGGTCGAAGCGATGCATCGCGCGGTGGATGAGATGGCGACGCGTGAGACGTTTCGCGGATACGGGCCGGAGCAGGGGTACGATTTTCTGCGCGAGGCGATCGCGACGAATGATTACATCGCGCGCGGGTGTCAGGTCGCCGCCGATGAGATCTTCGTCTCCGACGGCTCGAAGTGTGATTGTGGCAACATTCTCGACGTGCTGGGCGAGGGGAATTCGATCGCGGTCACCGATCCGGTGTATCCCGTTTACGTCGACACCAACGTGATGGCCGGCCACACGGGGCTGGCGGATGAGAACGGCGAATACTCCGGGCTCACCTACCTACGTGCAACGGAGGCGAACGGCTTTTCACCGGCGTTGCCGGACAAGCCGGTGGATGTGATTTATCTCTGTTCGCCGAATAATCCGACGGGCACGACGATGACGCGCGAGCAACTCACGACGTGGGTGAATTACGCCAGGCAACACGGATCGGTAATTCTTTTCGATGCGGCCTACGAGGCTTACATTTCGGATCCAAACCTGCCTCATTCGATCTATGAAATCGAAGGCGCGCGTGAGTGCGCCGTCGAATTCCGCAGCTTCAGTAAAACCGCCGGTTTCACCGGCGTCCGCGCTGCCTTCACCGTCTTCCCAAAATCGCTTGTCGGCCGATCCAAGACCGGCGAGACGATCGACCTGCATCGTTTGTGGCATCGCCGACACACCACGCGATTCAACGGCATCAGCTATATCGTCCAACGCGGCTGCGAAGCGGTTTATAGCGATCAGGGAAAAGCACAGATTCGATCGCTTGTCGAGTTTTACATGGCCAACGCGAAGCTCATCCGAACGACGCTCACGAACGCAGGGCTCACGTGCTTCGGCGGCGAGAACGCACCGTATGTATGGATCACGACGCCGCGCGGATTGACGAGCTGGCAATACTTCGACGAGCTGCTGAGCCAGGCAAACGTCGTCTGCACTCCCGGCAGCGGGTTTGGTCGATCGGGCGAGGGCTATGTGCGCCTAAGCGCATTTAATTCGCGCGAAGATGTTGAGACTGCGCTGAATCGAGTAACGGCGTCGGCTAGTTGACGAAGCTTGCTCTCGGTCGCGGTTTCTAGACAGCAATGCTTTGCGGCGCGTGTGAGAAACTGGTTGACGCTCCCGTCGCGGACAGCGTGCGCGTTGGGAAGTATGGGAAATGACGCTTCAATTCGTTAAGTGGCTGCTCGAGCAAACGCAGCGAAGCCCACGCGACGACGAGAATCAGTGCGAAATCGATCGGGGCCGAGATGTAAACATTGTCGGGCGAGATGTGCATTCTCGTAAAGGCATGTCGCATCATCATGATGATGATCATGTGATAGACATATACTCCATAACTCAGTTGGCCCACCCACACCAGCGGCTTCGAGGCCAGCCAATGATCTTTATGCGGTGCGCGAGTAGCCCAGTCCACCAGTGAAACGGATGTCAGCGCGATCGCGACGTTGTAGAACAGAAACTCCGCGGGTCCCAGACCGCGGATGAGGCGATTAATCGTGAGCGCTAGAAAGAACAACGGCCCGACGATCCAACCAAACTTTACAATGCGTCGCATTATGGGTTGCCAATTATCATTCCCGCGCGAGTAAGCCAGCAGTGCGCCAAGCGCCAGCGAATCCAGGCAGGCGAGCGTAGAGGTGTAAAGCGTGAATTGCGTCATGCCGGCCAAGTATCCAATTACGCGAAATCCAAAACCAAACGCGATGCTGCCGGCAATCATCGTTCCGAGCCACCGGCGAGGCGTGAACAGAATCAGCCACGGCCAGACCAGGTAAAATTGTTCTTCAACTGCAAGCGACCAAAAATGCCCGACGACCCAGACGCTTGATCCGGACACAGCGTTGTAAATGTTGGTCGCGTACAGCAGATGCCAGAAAAACGTATGACGCACGCCGTCAAAGTTCAACGCCGCGACGATGAACAGCGCAGCGTAATAGACCGGAAAAATTCGCAGAAAACGACGGAGGTAAAACTGCCGAACGACTTGACTAGGTTCCGTCCCTGCCCGGGCTTCAAGTCGCCGACGACAGTTCAACAGGATGTCGGTGATGAGGAAGCCGCTAAGCAGAAAGAACGCGTGAACGCCTACCCAGCCGAGCTCGAGTCGATGGAGAATGGAGAGAAAAGTCCACCCGCGATCCTGATTCCATTGTGTCAGATGCTGAATGAGGACCGCGACAATCGCCAATGCGCGCATCCCGTCGAGCGCGAACCAGTGGCTCGCTTCCGCCAGCCCCGTCGATACCGTTGCTTCCCGTGACTTCATGGCGAATGTAGATTGATCGACTCAATCTCATTCGGATTTTGCATGCCGGCAGTTAACGGGATTAGCGGCCGCGGCGAGCTATCGGACTTGTTTAGCGAGGACGATCAGGCTTGTGCCCTCGCAGCCGGTGTTTCTCGCCGACGTTGCGCACCTAATCCGATCGCCCTTACTTTGCATCTTTGCCGGCGTGCTTGCAGGCTCGCAATCGAGTTTATTAATGCCACATTCACAAGCTACTTCCACGACGTTTCAACTCGTCGATCCAACCGACGCCACCGCCAAGCTCATCTCGCCGGCGAACAAGGTTGTGACCGTGATCGGCAACGCGTCGATTCGCGCGGGCTTCGAGCAGGGTTGCTTGAAGCAGATTGTAAACATCGCCGATGCGCCGGGCATTTTTGAAGCCGTGCTGAATCCGGATGGGCATCAGGGGTATGGCTGCCCGGTCGGGTCGGTGTTTGCATCGCGCGAGATGATTTATCCCAACGCGGTCGGGCCGGATGTGAAGTGCTCGATGTCGTTTCTACAATTTGCACTACCGGCCGAGGCGCTCGCGGATGTGAAGCTTCGGCGAGCGCTGATCGATGCGATCGAAGCACGCATCCCGACGGGGCCGGGCTCGCACGTGGCGAAGAAGGCGCGGCCGTTCGATGACATCAACGTGCTGCGGCGCGTCGCGATCGAAGGCGCGAGTCGCGATGTCCTCGATTCGCTCGACATCCCGCGCGAATGGGCGGCGCTTTGCGAAGATGCTTCGCACGGCGATGCGAAGGTTCTCGAAGAACACCTCGCCCGCCGCACGCGGCAGGCGCAATCGCTCGAAGGTAAACTCCGGCAACTCGGCGGCGTGGGTGGTGGAAACCACTTCCTTGAATGCAACGTCGTGCACGTCAACGAGGGGGCCGAATCGATCGCGCAACATTTTGGATTGATCGACGGCCACATCGGCTTTCTCTGCCACTTCGGTTCGCGCGGCTTCGGCTTCATGCTCACCAGCGGCGGCCGCGGATATCCGGGCCAGTTCAGGTTCCTTGCCGACCGTTTCAACCAGTGGCACATCCCGTTTCCCGGCGGCGACTCGCACAACGTCTACGTCCCGCTCGGCAGCGCCGAATGTGAGGATTATCTCAATGACATGTACCTTGGCGCAAACTTCGCCACGATCAATCATCTGCTCATCTGCACGTACGTGCTCGAAGCGTTTCGAGAAGTGCTGGGCAAATCGCTCGAAGCGAAACTCGTGTACTACATCGCGCACAACATCATCCGCCACGAGATCGTCGACAAAGCGCCGGCCTGGGTGCATCGCAAAGGCGCGACCCGCGCGCTGCCGGCCGGGCATCATGAATTGAAAGGCACGAAGTTCTACGACACCGGCCATCCAATTCTGCTGCCGGGCAATCCGGTCGACGGCTCCACAATTCTCGTCGGCAGCAAGGGTTCGCGGCTCGCGCTCAACAGCGTCAACCATGGCGCCGGCCGACGTATGAGCCGCAGGCAGGCAATGCAAAGCTTCACGCAGAAGCAGGTGAACGACACGATGGACGCCGCGAATATCATCACGAACTGTCGGCAATACCCGATCGACGAATCGCCCGATGCGTACAAGCCGTACGGCGAGGTCATCGACAGCGTGCTCGCCGCAGGCCTCGCGAAACTCGTCGCGCGATTGCGGCCGGTGATGAACATCAAGGACAACGACGAGCGTCCGGAGACCTCGGCGTGACAAGGGACAATCGATGTCGTCGGTTAATCGATCGATGAAAAGCGTTGGGAAATGCGGTGTAAAAAACCCTGCGATGTAATATCGCAGGGGCTGAACGATCGGCTTCTATGTCGAATCTTGAATTACTTATTCAGTACCGGTTTTTCAATCGTGCCGGTGTCCTTGTTCATCGGCGGCTTCTTCATAGGGGGTTTTGAAGCGCCGCCCGCCATTGATGCGCCCGACTTTACCGTCGTCGGAAGAATCAGCACTTCGACGCGGCGATTTTGTGCCTGGCCGGCGGGGGTGGCGTTGCTGGTCATTGGTCGCTGATCGGCATAGCCCACAATCGCAATACGCTGCGAGTTCACGTGCTGCGAAATCAACTCGTCGCCGACCGAGATCGCGCGATGCGCCGATAAGTACCAGTTGTCCTTGTGCCCCGCCGCCTTGGTCTTCGGGTTACTTACCGGCTGATTGTCGGTGTGCCCGGCAACCATCAGTTCGTAGCCGCTCGCGGCTGCGCTATTCAGGATCGTCGCGAAGCGGTTGATCGCTTCCTTCGCTTTGTCGGTGAGTGCTGCATCGCCCGTGGCGAAGGTCACGTCGCTACGAAATTTGACAACGCCTTTCGAGGCGTCGAAGTCAACCAAATCCGGGTTCTGCTGCGCGAATGAGCTGAGTGCGTTGCTAAGCGGCTCGGGGAGCGCCATCGCGCCGGACGGGCGATTCATCGCGTCGCCGTACTTGCGCGTCAGTTCGTCGTTCGAGGCCCGCATCGCGTCAAGCTGCTGGCGATAGCTTTCGACCAGCGCCTCCTTGTTGTTGCCGTTGCCGGCCAGCTGCTGCAACTGGTTCTTGTAAGAGTCGGCCTCGGCACGAGCGCCGCTGAGATCCGTCTGCGACTGCGTCAACTGCTCAGCTTTGCCGTCGCGGTCGAGCTTGAGGGCATTGTATTTATCCTGCGCGACGCAGCCGGACATTAATGCCGAGCCGGCGACGAGCGTAATGATTGAAGGAAGTCGAGCCATTAGATTTGCCTCCGTGCGAAATACCGAATTGTTGACAACGACGTTCGCGGGCGCGCCGAAAAGGCCGCGATCGCATAGATATGTGACGCGCCGGCGGCACGCAGTTCTCGACGAGCCCTCGTCGACTGTGGCGTGCCGCTATCCGCCACCCGATGGCGAGACAGTTTGCCCGACGCGGCGCTAAAAGCAAGTGCCGCCGCGATCGAAGAATTAATTCTCAAGACCTAGGGCGGCGGTGGCTATCCGCGCGCCTTGCCGATGAAGAGGCCGAATACGAAGAAGACGAGTGCCGCGCCCACGCCGACTAACGAGAGCGTGACAAACGACAGATTATTGACCTGCTCCATCAAGCTCGGTCGCGTTCCGAGCACGGCGCTGAATAGCGCAACGCCCGAGAGGAGCAGCATGATGGACGCTGCGAGGCAAGCACCGCCGAAGGCGCTGGCGAGCGCGTCGGGGGCTTCGACGAAGATCGGCGTACCGCCGGACGCGCGACGGGAGGCTGCCGCCGCCGTGCCAATCGCGGTGCCGCCCGCAGTGCCGCCGAGTGAGCTGCCCCCGGGCGCGATGGCCGTCCCGCTGCCGCGGCGGCTGCCGCCGGGTTGAATTTCGTCGAGTAGCTCGGCCCCGAGACTCGTGTCATCACTTTCGCGCGTCAGATCAAGTAGACCGGAACCCGAACCCACGCCCTCAAGATTGACCTGATCGGAGACCGACGAATTGATAGCGGTTTGCGCGGACGGATCGGTATCGCCCATGCCGGTTTCGCCGAGCATGTTAATGCCGCCGCCGCGCGTTCCGGAAAGGCCGCTGCCGCTGCCCGGCCGGCCCGGCGACGGGACGCCGCCCATCGATCCCGACAGGCCGAGGTCGGCCGCCAGCGCGGTGTCATCTTTAAGTCCGCGTAAGCCGCTGCCGCTCCCGATTCCGCTGCCCAGTCCGCTTCCAAGGCCGCTGCCCGTTTCGCTGTCCGCGAGCGAGATCATGCTGCCGCTGCCGCCGCGGCTGGAATCCACCAGGCCGATCGGCGCGCCGGTATCGGACACACCGAGATCGACTTGATCGCGAGGCCCGCTCGATCCGCCGCCCAGTTCGGCCTTGAGCGCTTCGACCTGGTCGGCCTTGTACATCAGTCGCGGGCCGTCACGAAATTCACGTAATCGTCCTTCGCGAGAATATTGCTTGATCTCTTCTTCATTTTTGGTCAAAGCCGTCTTGGCCTCGTCCAACGTATAAAACATCTTTGCCATCATGGTGCGAATACTCCGGGGAAAAGATAGTTGTCGTAGTCGGTTGTCAGTTTTAAGCGAGCGATTTACTTTTCTTGTTTCTTTTCCGGTTCGATCGGCGGTCTGTTTTGGTCGGTTGTGCGCAGCTCGGCCGCCTCTTTTTCGATCAGGTCGCGGATGTCGGATGGCGGCGGCGACGTGTTGTAGACGTTGACCCGGCGATCATACTTAAACGTGCGGGCCGCGATAAGTCGGAGCTGCTTGTCGGGCGTGTACTGATACGCGCAGAGCGTCTGCGCGTCGACATCCATCAGATAACAGCCAAACAGGTTTGAGTTAAATTGCGCCGGCACGACAAACACGCCCGCCCCGCCACCGATCGGCAACTGCGATTGCGCCATTGCGGAGGAGCTCAGTTCTGGAAATCGCGTACTCGAGCGATTCATTAGTGTAAGCCCGATTAACAACAGGCCGGCTGCATTCGCATACAGTGCAATCAGCAACGCTCGGCTGGGTGATCGGAGAGGACGGCGCATGAACAACAACTCCCGGAACGACATCGCGCAGCGTGCAGCACTGGCGGACATCAAGTATACGTTGCTTCGTAAAGCGCTCGCAAGTTTGAACTGATTTTGCAAGAGTGGCCCGTCCCTGACCTCGGAAAATTCCCATCTCTTCGACGAAGTCCGATCTGTCGCGCCTGTCGATCGGCCAACCGCCGCGGGCCCGATCCTGCAGATTTGTACGCCGGGGCCGTGGACGTGGAACCGATATGAACTGCCGATCGACGCTCTTCCCAAGGCGTTCGAGGGCCTCAGAATCATTCATCTGACCGACCTGCACCTGCGACGGTGGTGGTTCAAAGCATATGACGCGCTTCACGAAAAACTGCAAAACGACCCGCCTGACTTGATCCTGGTGACCGGCGACTTGCTTGACCGGCAGCATTTCGATGAGGTGATCGTGCGGCAGTTGCGGCGATTTCTTAAAGGCTTATCCGCACGATTGGGCGTCTACGTCATCCTCGGCAATCACGATGGCGATCTAATCGGTGTCGAACTCGCAAAGATCGAGTCAATTCGTTTCGTCGATGGACGCGTAGGCCGGCTGATCGACGATTCGAACGAGGCAACGCTCGACCTCATCGGACTGCCCGGTGTGTGGCGTACAGACGCGTTCGACGGCTTTCTCAAACATGTCCCAGCGCGCAAGAACAACTCGCTGCGAATCGTCTTGTCACATTACCCCGATCAGATTTTGAAAATGGACGATCTACAACACGACCTGTTTTTCGCAGGACACACGCATGGCGGACAAGTTTGCTTTCCCAACGGGTCGCCCGTCATCACGCACGACGCGCTCCCCAAGCGATTCGCGAAAGGCGTGTTCAAGTGGGGATCGAGTTACCTAATCGTAAATCGTGGATGCGGATTCGGATCGCCGATGGTGCGCGCGTTTTGTTCGACGGAGGTGATTGAGGTGAGGTTGAAGCGCGAGTGATTCGCGCGTGCATGAAGAGGAAGACCTTGCCGCTGAAGCGGCAAGCCCGCTAGCGATTTGCGCGAGGCTTCGACTTCCATTTTTCGTATTGCTTGTAGGGGAGATCGTCCAGGAACGCGTCGTGTTGATGTGCGCGTTTCACTGCAGGTTCGATTGGGACGAAGGTTTTGATGTGTGGATAGGTTTCAGGATTGGGATGTACGTGATGTCGCGTGCACCGATTCGCGACATAGCGGTACGCACGACGCAGCTGCAACTCATCGCGAATGCACCCGTCGAAGTAACCTTGTTTTCCAGAGTCGTACCAGAACGGCGTCAACCTGGTTTCAAGGGTGTCGTTCACAAGCTTTGCAACCGAACCGTGAAAGCGCTGCATCAAGGGTCCAAGAATCGCTCCCGACTTCAAGTAACCAAGCATGTGATAATGATTGTTCAGTAGGGAAACGATGATGAGCTTAAACTCGGTGATGAAGTAGATCGAGTTATCACGATACCAATGTTCGAAGCGATGCTGACCATCGAAGACTTCGTATCGCGATAATGAAGATTTCCGAAACGCACACACTCCCCAAAATGCTAGCGGGCTTGCCGCTTCAGCGGCAAGTTCAAAGCGCTCCGGAATCCAGACACGACTGCTTTCTCAATCGCGTCCAAACGTCCGCAGCGCATCTTCCGCAGTTTTGCAATACTGCTCCGTGCGCGGATCGGACAGCAGCGCTCGATAATCTTCCTTCACGCGCTCCACGCATTTCGTCGCGCGCTCGGTCACGGCCGCTTGCATTGTGGTGGTGAGCCAGTCCGACGGATGTCCCGCGTTGCGGTGCGCGACACCAAGTCCTACACCGCAGCGCCGCGCGAGCGCGGATACGTCTTCAATCGACTTCAGATTCTCCGCGTTCAAATCTTCGCCCCACGGCTCTTTCAGCGACAAATAGAACGATCGACCATCACGCAACACCGCGTCCGTGTTTAACCAGGGATGCGGTTGCGATAGTGCCGCCGCCAGCGCGCGGCAGCGATCACCGGGCCGGGGTTCTTCCGGAATCAGCTTTTGTCGCGCCGCCGCAGAAGGGATCTGCTGTTTCAAATACAGGATCAGCCGCGTTGAGTCGTTCACCAGCGGATGGTCAACCAGCACCAGATACTTTGCGAGCCCTTGGCTGCCAGCGCTGTCGATCCGGCTCCGCTTGGCGACATCGAGAATCGCGCCCCGCCACTCTTGGGATGTGTGATATTGGAACCGATCGGCATGCTCGCTTGCCGCGACTCCAGCGGCAATTGCATCCGCGAAATCGTTGAACGATTCGCGCGGCTCGGGGCGGAGAATCTCCTTCACCTCGCCAGCCTTGTTCTTGAACGAATGCCGAAACGCATCGCTGTCGACCAAATGCTCGAGCTCCTCCGAATATTGAACCGCCTTCGCACGCTTAGCCATCTTCTGAACGCCCTTGTCGTCCGACAAAAGCTCCAGCGCGGATTGTCCCGACCGAATGGCGGCATCGTACGATTGGATCAATAACTCGGCTGCGGCATGACGGTCGGCCGCGCTGAACTTCGTCGCAGCTTCGTCCATCGCCAGATCGAGCGACACGATCGCCTGCATCAAATCAATCTGCGGCGGCAGCGGCGCACTGTCGTCGAAGTCGATCACCCCAAACGCGACCTCCCCAAACCCGGCGTCGGTCAAATAGGTTCCGAAATTTCCCGCGTGCACATCACCGTGACAAGGGCGATAAGTCGAGCGATCCGCCAGCCAATCGGCATCGTCGACGGCCGCTTCTTTATAGAACAAATCCTTCGCGCCTCGCCAGAAGCGGTAAGGATTTTTTGTGATTCGATCGATCTTCAGGGGGAAGCCGAGCGGATCTTTTGCATCGGTAAACGGCGCGTAAGAATTCAGCAGCACATCGAGCGGCAATACGCTCGCCGCCGGTTGAGTCGAAGGCGTTTGGCGCGCGACGGCGACCGCACTCCACCGCGCTGTGACCGCGATGGTAATCGCCAGTAACAGCCCCGCCGCGATGCGGGCTGCATCGCGGCGAGTGGCAGTGTTTCCAATTTTGACAAGCGACGGGCTGGACATTGAATTATGGAACTGCGGGGCCACTGATCGTCCAGATAGCTGTATTGATGTTGTTCATATTGCCCGGCGATCCGGCGGTGGTCGCATCTTTAAGGCTTAGCCAGCCGACATGACCGTCCACATACAGCAGGAAACCGCCCTTACGATGGCGACTCGTAAGTCGCTGCCAATCACCATTTACACGCGCGAGCGTTCGCGTAAGAAGGCTCTTGGTACCTCCTTGAGACGTGTAGTATGCGTCGTCCGCCGCAGTCACCTCGCCCCCGCTCATTCGTTTTTCGAGCATCAGCACTGTCGCCCCGCTATTACGAATTTGCGTGATCTTCGTGCCGTAGGCAGTGCTGTTGGCCAACTTCGAATTGAAGGCATAGCACATGTACGTCGGGCGCGCCTCGGCGGCAACCGTTCCGTGCTTACCGAACATAGTTACATAGCCATTAGAGACGATATCAGTCTTAACGGCGGTCGGAGTCGGGGACGCACCGCACGTGAAAAGACTCTGCATATCCTGGTTCGGCAAGGTCATCTTGCCGTTCATATGGTCGACCTGATATTGATCGTACGTCTTCCGAAATAGCATATTAGGAACGGCGTTAAACCAAATCGCCGGCGATTCCCATCCGAGGCCGTTCGCGACAGGCAATTCCGGTCCATTGATTGGTGAGCCGACCACATCGCCGTCATTGCCGCCGCCATCGCTCGGCAATAAGTTCTTATTCTGCGACGCGTACATCGCAAATCCCTGCCCCCACTGGCGCAGGTTATTCATGCAAAGTGTCTCCTGCGCTGCACGTCGCGCTCTGCCGAGCGTGGGGAGAAGAATGCTGATCAGCAACGCAATAATGCCGATCACAACAAGCAGTTCGACGAGTGTAAATGCGAACCGGGAATGGGCGCGGTGAACGATCTTCATGACGCGAATTCTCGCGTTCAATTGTTTGGGTTGCGATAAGGTTGCGCAAGGCTGTTGTGAGCGTTGCAATAAGATCTAATCGCCGCTTTGTTGATTGCGATATTGTATTTGGCGTCGAATGTGGGTCCCGCAGCTTCATCGTCGGAAACTTTTCATTGTAGAACGGTTAGCTCGCCGCATCGCTCGCGGTTCAAATCGTTCGCGTCAGCCGCGCGAAGATTGAAGGTTCGCCCAATGTGCTTTCAAGGGAATCGATAAGCGTTTGAATGGCCACGGCCTGCCTGCCGTAGCTGTGGTCGACAGCAGCGACGGCGTCATTGACATCGACTCCTTCGACCTGCGGCGCGTTACGGTTCGCAGCACGGTATTTCGCGATCGCAAGGACGAGCGGATACAGGATGGCGAGCGATCGCAAGCCAATTACGAAATCTCGTCCGCCATTCGCAGCACCCATGTACTGCATCGTCGCGAGCTTGTTGCTGATCAATCTCCAGTGCAGCGTCGAGGCGCGATCGGCGATCTCGATCGAAGGCGAGAACAGCTTCGCGCGTCGCACCCTGCCGGCTGGGTGATTCTTGCCGAGCGATTGAAAATTGCCGCCGCCGAGCACGAGTCGAATCATCGCGATGAATCGTCCGAAGCGGCCCGCCCGACCGTCGAGCACGTCTTCATCCCGCCTTAAATACAGACCAAGCAACGCGCGAAAAGCGATGCGATGAATCAGGCCGGGTCGCTTCACATTTCGTTGCGTCAACACATATTCGCGCAACACCGGAAACACTTTTGCCAGCGCCTCTCGATCCACATCGCCCGCATACTGCGTGGCCAGCCAGTTCGCCAGGACGTTGATGAAAATCGCGCGATCGCGATCGTCGTCGAACGCGCTGAGGAGCGTCGCAATGAATTCGTGAACCGCTTCGATTTGATCAATGTCCAGATGACTGCGGTCGGTCTCATCGGGCGGCCTGGCGAATTTCATTCTCGCGGTGAGCTCACGCAATTCCGGCAACGCGTCGGCATGTGGTCGCCCCGCATTTCCTCGCACTTCAGGACAATCGAACCGCGCCGTCACCGTTGCCTCGCCGGCAGTCGTTGGCGACACATGAAACGGATAAAGCCGGCACCCGAGCGGTTTCACCTCGCCGCCGAACTGCTCATGAATGCGACATCGGCCATTCGCTAGATTGAGAAACACGCACGACCCGTCCGGCCGGTGCGCGAGAAACGTCTTGCCGCCATGCTTGAGCAGCACGTTCGCGCCGACGAGTTCATCCGTCGTCGGCCAACTCAGCGAAGTAATCCGTTCCGCCTCGCCCGCGAGCAATTCCACATGCCAGTCGCGGCAGCAATTCGTGCAGCCGGAGCAGGTGAATCGTTCATCAGAAAGGGTGGTGAGTTTCATTGAGGTTCGGATTCGATCGCTGCCGCATGCTTCGCGAGGGCTCGCTGAAGGACTTGTGGATCGGCTTGGCAATAGGCGAAGATCTGTTCCATCGCTCGATCAAATTCATCACGACGCGCAGGATCGATTTGTTCGGTGAGCGTTTCCTGCATGTCACCCGCGAAGCGTCCGTACTCCTCTTGTCCGGTGCCCGGCATCGCGGATCGAGAGAGAACCGACACGAGGACAAACATCTCCCATGCAGCGGATAATTCCGGTGATGAAATCACGCCCAGCGCAGCGTTGAAGGCTCGCGTCTGCCTGATCAAGTCCTCGGCCGCCGGACGTAACCGGTTCGACAGTTCGTCAAGTTCTTCAAGCGGAATGTCGTTGGCAATCTTCTCGAGTTCTTCAGGCGTCAGATTGTCCAAATCAAGATCACCATTATCCACATATTCGCCCGTCTCCTGATCGATGTACGTCGCGTCGTCGGATAAGACGAACTTGATATCGTCTCGCTGAACGAACGTCTCAAACGGCGCGGCGATCAACCGCTGTCGAAGATCTTTCGGATGCCCCACAAATTCCTTTTTGAACGACGACACATCGGCCGTCGCCCAAGCCTTCGGATCGCCAACGAATCGCACGGCTTTCTCCCATTGCGGCGGCAAGCGCATGCCGTGCTCGCTGGCCCAGCGAATCGCGCCGAGAACCAGCCGGCGAATCTCGTCAACCGTCACGCGCTTTACAGGAACGCCGTTCTCTTCGGATGATTTGATCAGGCTCGCGAACCCGGCGCGGTCGACATTCATCTGCGCCCACGCATCCTTCAGGCCCGCGATGCCGCGATCGACGAGGAAGCCGACGAAGCCGGACAATCCATCGCCACGCTTGAAGATGAAAATCTCTGCCTGCCCGAACGTCTCGAAGTCGGCCGACATCCAGTATTCCACCTCCCCTTTCGCCTCGGCCAGGCGTTTGAGCGGGCTGATCGAATTCTTCCGCCGCGCCTCCGCCTGCTTTTTCTTTCGCTTCTGACTGTGCCGATTTTTCTTCATCTGGGACATGCCGCGGCATCTTCGCTTGAGTCGCGTCGTTCGACAAAAAATATTTCGCCGAACAACGAACAATGTCGCCTCCTACCATCCGTTTCGCGATCAAAAACGCGGGTCGATCTTGTCGCTTTGACACTCAATTTTTGAACCTTACTGTGCAACCCATGCCCGACTCCGGCTTCGTTCATCTTCATGTTCATACGCATTACTCGCTCCTCGACGGCGCGAACAAGATTCCGCAGCTCGTGGCCCGGGCGAAAGAGCTGGGGCAGACGTCGCTGGCGATCACCGATCACGGCTGCATGTATGGCGTGATCGAGTTTTTCAACGAATGCAAAAAACAGGGCATCAAGCCGATCCTGGGCATGGAGGCCTACATGGCTCCCGGCGATCGCCGCGAGCGCTCCACGCCCGGCGGCAATGCCGGCGAGGCAGCGTTCCATCTGCTGCTGCTGGCCGAGAATATTGAGGGCTATCGCAATCTCATCAAGCTCAGCTCGATCGCGTTTCGCGAAGGGTTTTATTACAAGCCGCGCATCGACAAGGAAGTGCTTCGCGCGCACAGCAAAGGGTTGATCGCTACCAGCGCTTGCCTGGGTGGTGAAGTCGCGTCCGCGCTCTTGAAACGCGACGCAAAAGCCTCGCGCCAAGCGGCTGAAACCTACGCCGAAATCTTCGGCCCCGATCGCTTCTTCATCGAAGTGCAGAAGCACATCAAGGAGCAGGACATCGTCAACCCCGAGCTGTGCGAAGTCGCCCAAAAGCTCGGCGTCGGCCTCGTCGGCACGAACGACGTGCATTTCCTGACCAAGGACGATCATCACGCGCACGATGTGCTCTGCTGCATCAGCATGAACAAGCTGGTGAACGATGAAGGCCGGATGAAATATTCGACCGAGCTTTATCTCAAATCCGAAGCGGAAATGCGGACGGCGATGAAGGGTTTTGAAGGTGCGATTGATAACACCGCCCGCATCGCGGCGATGTGCAACCTGGAGATGGATTTCTCGAAACGCTACGCGCCGGTATATCGCGTGCCTCCGGAAAAATTAGTCGCATGGCATGGGCGGGACGCCCATGACACGAGGTTGCTTTCTGGCGATGCTCGACGTGTCACGGGCGTCCCGCCCGTGCCTGCGTTATCCGGAGTTCCCGAAGACGAACAATACCTCCGCCAACTCTGCGAAGAAGGCCTCGCATGGCGCTACGGCACGCGAGATGTCTCGCAGGCGGTTCGCGATCGCCTGCTCAAAGAAATTGCGGTCATCGCCGGCAAAAATTTCTCCTCCTATTTCCTCATCGTCTGGGACTTCTGCAACTTCGCACGCGAACACAACATTCCCGTCGGGGCCCGCGGCTCGGGCGTGGGGACGATGGTCGGCTACCTGCTCGGTCTCTGTAACGTCGACCCGCTGCAATATGGCCTGCTCTTTGAACGATTCATGGACCCGAGTCGAAACGAGATGCCCGATATCGACATCGATATCTGCCAGGACGGGCGCGGCAAGGTCATCGAATACGTGCGCCAGAAATACGGTCACGTGGCGCAGATCATCACGTTCGGCACGCTCGCGGCGAAGGCGGCGTGCAAGGACGTCGGCCGCGTTTTGGGCGTGCCGCTGGCGGAGATCGACAAGGTCACCAAGCTGATCCCCGGCGTGCCGGGCATGACGCTTGATAAGGCCATGTCGCAGGTGCCCGATCTGAAAAATCTCTACAACACCAGCGGCCAGATTCGGGAAGTGATTGATCTCGCGAAGAAGCTCGAAGGCATGTGCCGCAACAGCGGCGTGCACGCGGCCGGCGTGATCATCGCCGACACCGCGCTCGATGAAGTCATCCCGCTTTGCAAAGACAAAGACGACAACGTCCTCACGCAATTCGAAGGGCCGATCGCCGAAAAATGCGGCCTGCTGAAGATGGACTTTCTCGGCCTGCGCACGCTCAGCACGCTGACGCGCTCACTCGAACTCGAAAAGAGCACGCGCGACGAACGGCCGACCAAGTGGTCGAAGAATCAGCCGACGCCGCCGCTCGACACCCGCAACCAGATCGATATCGAGAAGGTCAACCTCGTCGACAGACACGTCCTGAATCTTTTCTGCCGCGGCGAAACCAAAGGCATTTTCCAGTTCGAATCGGGCGGCATGCAGGATCTCCTGATGAAGATGTGTCCCGACCGCGTCGAAGACCTCATCGCCGCCAACGCCCTTTATCGCCCCGGGCCGATGGAGCTGATCCCGCTCTATTGCAACCGTAAGCACGGCCGCGAACGAGCGGCCAGCGTGCATCCGATCATGGATGCGATTCTTGAAGAGACCTACTCGATCATGGTCTATCAGGAACAGGTCATGCAGATCTTCAACCAGCTCGGCGGCATCGAGCTGAGCAATGCGTACAAGCTGATCAAGGCCATCAGCAAAAAGACCAGCGACGTCATCGCCAAGTTCAAGCCCGATTTTTTGAAAGGCGCGACGGCCAACGGAATCTCCAAGGAAAAGGCCGAGGAAATCTTCGACCTGATTCTGAAATTTGGCGGTTACGGATTTAATAAAAGCCATTCGACCCGCTACGCCATCGTCGCGTTTCAAACCGCGTACATGAAGACCTATCACCCCGTCGAATACATGGCCGCGGTACTGACGTTTGAAATGGGATCGACGGAAAAGGTCGTCGAATACATCGAAGAATGTCGCCGACTGACGTTGCCGGATGGGAGCAAAGGGATCAGGGTGCTGCCGCCGGATGTGAATGAGTCGGACAAGGATTTCACGCCGACGTATGTGCGCGATGAACGGAAGAAACGGTCGGCCAAGGAGGGCGTGATTCGGTTCGGGCTCAACGCCGTGCGCGGCGTGGGTGAGAAGGCAGCCGAGACGATCATCGCCGAGCGCGAGAAAGGTGCTTTCAAGTCGCTGCACGATTTCTGCGAGCGCATCGATCTGCGCACGGTGACGCGAGGCACGATCGAAGCGCTGATCAAGTGCGGCGCGTTCAGCAGTATCTCGCCGAACCGCGCCCAACTAGTGGTCGCGCTGGACGGCGCGGTCGACGGCGCGATGCGACTACAGGAGGACAAACGCTCCGGCCAAATGGCGATCTTCGGTGGCGGAGAGGAGACGACGCGTTCGGTGCCCGCGCCGTCACTGCCGAACGTGAAGGAATACGCCAGCGCCGACCTGCTGAAATTCGAGAAGGAATTTCTCGGTTTCTACATCACATCCCACCCGCTCACCGAGCATCAGATCGACCTCGACCGCTACACGACGGCTAGCACGCGCGAGTGTCAAACGATCGCTGAAGGCACGGAAGTGATGATCGGCGGGATGATCAGCGGGGTGAAAAACAAGGTCGCCAAAAGCGGCCGCTCGGTCGGCCAGCGCTGGGCGATCGTCGAGATCGAAGATCTGGACGGCAAGATCGAAGGCATGGTTTTCTCCGACGCGCTGGCGAGCATTTTGCAGCGATACCCGAACGCGGTGGCCAACGAACAGATCGTGTTTATGAAAGGGAAGGTCGACAAGAAACGCGAAGCGCCCAGCATCCTCGTGAACGAAATTATCCCGATCGAAGACGCGCCTTCGAAGCTCACGACGGCCATCGCGTTAAAGATCGATCGATCGCTCGACTCGCTCGGCGATCGCCTGAAATCCATGGGCGAGCTGCTCGCCAGGCACAAGGGAAACTGCGACGTCTTCGCACAAGTGCAGACAGACGATTCGCGCAACGTCGTGCTCAAATTCCGACGGGAATTATCAGTCCGACCCAGCAAAGCGCTCGTAGATGACTTCGATTCACTTCTAGGCAGCGGCACCACCCAACTTGTCGGCGCCGGGCAGCGGCGCATGAAGCGAATCGAGCAGCAGAAGCTGTTCAAGGAAGAAGCGGCCGAGACAACTCCGACAACACTGACGAGCGATGAGCAACTGTCGAGCGTGATGGATAGCGAGATGCTGGAAGTGTGAGATGAAAGGCACGGGCGAGACGTCCGTGACACAGGGACGCACATCGTTTCACGGCGTTTCGCCCGTGCCGGTCCCTCTTCACTTCACGTTCGCTCCCCAACTCGCCGACCCGTCATTCCACACTTCTTTCTTCCAGATTGTGACGACGGCCTTTAGTTCATCGATGAGAAACCGGCACGCCTCGAACGCTTGAGCGCGGTGCGGACAGGCGACGGCGATGATGACCGAGGGCTCGCCCACCGCCACCCGGCCGATGCGGTGCTGAATAGCCACGCGAGCGATTGGCCATTTCTTTCGCGCGATCGCGACGAGTTCGCGCAGCTGCGCGAGGGCCATCTCCTCGAACGCCTCATAGTCGAGTGCGATCAGTTCCGCTCGGTCCGCTTTGCGGCACTCGGCCCGCGTGGTGCCGGCGAAGAACGCGATCCCGCCCGCCGTTTTATCGACAACACGCTGCGCCAAAAGCCAATCGAGCGGCGCGGTCGAAAGTTCAATGAGATCGGACATAGTCCTTCTTCGTAGATGCGCGCCAGAAATTATCCGCCACTCACCGGTGGAATAAGGGCCAGCTCGTCGCCGTCGTGCAGCGGCGCATTCAACGGTGCGTATTCCCGGTTGATTGCAATTGCTGATTTCGCCATAAACTCTGCAAGGGACGAAAACCGTTGAGTGAGCATTTCAACGGCCGTTTGCGCCGTCGCCGATTCATCCAGGTCAAGCGAAGTCTCGCCAGTGCCGGCCTTTTCCCGAAGGATTGCAAAAAAGCGGACGGTAATCGTCATTGTTCTTGAGCCGATCAGCGGAATCGAGGATTGCTATCGCGCGTACTCAACGGCGCGTACCTCGCGTAAAACGGTGATCTTGATCTCGCCGGGATAGTTCATTTCCGACTCAATTTTCTTCGCGATGTCGCGCGCCACCTTGGCGCTGCTGCGATCGTCGATCATGCGTGCGTCGACGATCACGCGGACCTCGCGACCGGCCTGGATAGCAAACGCCTGTCGAACGCCTTCAAAGGTCATGGCGAGGTCTTCAAGCTCCTGCAGGCGTTTGATGTATCGATCGAGCGACTCTCGCCGCGCACCGGGACGCGAAGCGCTGATCGCGTCGGCGGCCATGATGATCGGCGTGTATGGCGTCGTCGCCGGCACGTCGCCGTGATGGCCGAGGCAGGCGTTCAACACCGCTTCAGGCTCGTTGAATCGCTTCAAAAACTCGTACCCGATCTGCGGATGGCCGCCCTCCTGGTCATGATCCATTGCCTTGCCGATGTCGTGGAGCAGGCCCGCGCGCCGTGCAACGCCGCTGTCGAGCCCGAGCTCGCCGGCGATCACCTGGGAAATGTATGCCACTTCCAGGCTGTGCTTCAGCACGTTCTGTCCATAACTGGTGCGGTATCCGAGGCGGCCGAGCAGTGGGATGATCGGCTTCGGGATGTTCGGGAGATTCGCTTCCTGCGCGGCTTCCTTGCCAATCTTAATAAGCTCGTCGTCCATCTCCTTGCCGGTCGCGATGACGATCTCCTCGATGCGGGCTGGGTGAATACGACCGTCCTGCACCAGTTTTTCGAGGCTGATGCGCGCCACTTCCCGCCGCACCGGATCGAAGCAGGAGACGACGACCACGCCGGGCGTGTCATCGATGATCACATCCACGCCCGTCGCCTTTTCAAAGCTGCGGATGTTGCGTCCCTCGCGGCCGATGACGCGGCCTTTCATGTCGTCCGTGGGAATCGTGACCGAGCTGACCGTGTGGTCGGCCGTCTGATCCGACGCATAACGCTGAATCGCCTGCAAAATAATCTGCCGACTCTTGTCCTTCGCTTCCTCGGTGGCCTGCTCGGTCATACGCATAATCAGCGCGCCGCACTCCTGTTTGTAATCGTCTTCCAACCGTCTTAGGAGCAAATCCTTCGCCTGGTCCACCGAGAGATTGCTGATCGACAGCAATCGTTCGCGTTGCTCGCGCAAAATGCCTGACAGCTCGGCCTCTTTTTGCGTGACCAATTTTTCTCTCGCGGCGACCTTGCTTGTCGCATCGTCAATGTTGCGTTCTTTAACGGTGAGCGTGTCGAGCTTCATTTCGAGCGTGGTTTCCCGCTTACCCAGGCGCGCTTCAACGTCCGCAAGGGTTTTGCGATTGGCTTCGTTTTCCCGTTCAAATTGTTCCTTGGCTTTGAACTGCTCCTGGCGCGCGGCCAGCTCGATTTCCTTGGCGTTGTTCTCGGCCTCACGCCGCATGTTGTCGCGATGGGTGTCGGCCTCGGCTTTGGCACGCGCCAGGAGCGACCTGGCGGACATTTGCAGAAACGCAAACGCCCCGCCCCCGCCAACAATCAGGCCGATGAGAATTCCGATGATGATCGCCGATGCAGTAGCCATGTTGTCAAACCGATCTTGGCCGCCCTGCGACACAATTCGCACGTCGTCCTAAAGACAACGGGCGCGCTGCGCTGGCGGCCATCGCCGTGCGGATCATTTCGGTTTAATTTGGTTTGGCAGACGAAATGACAGCCATCAGGTCAAATTCAACGCACGCAGAAATCTGCGTGGGAAAAATCGGACTGATTGCAGCCGTGACGAACCAGGGGGAGCCCGGGATGGCGTTGGATCAGCAACGTCGATGGACATGCCTCGGCAGTCGAGCAGCGGCGCGGCCGACCAAAGTCGGTCGAACCACACGCGATCGATCTCAACCCGACTTGCCAAGAATGGTCGTCGGTCAGCCGGCGAAGAATTTCGCGTCATGACGACGAGCAGGCCGATGGCAGCACAAACTGCCAGCAGTGTTACGACGCTCAGCAATTGAGCGACAGAAACATCGGCCGGAAAACCCACGGGGACCACATTCATTCGTACACGAAGCGCATCGATCGGCCCGGCCGTGCCTCAGCACGAAACGAGCCGGTTTAGCGTTCAATTTCGAACTACCCAACCGGCGGCTGAATGGCGATCCGCATCGACCATCCCGCACACCCACGAGCCCGGACGATTGACCCATTTCCGAGTCGGACCATCGGCTCGCCATACAACAAGAATCTTACGCATTGGAAATAACAGATACAAGACGAAGCACCAGGGTCGAAGATCAAATGCATGGCGACCGCATTCTGGATGATTTCATTTTTTCTCCTCTCCCCGTACTCGGGGAGAGGTCGGGAGAGGGGCGTTTTCGAGCGACAGAAGACCCCTCTCCCTGCCTCTCCCCGAGTACGGAGAGAGGAGTTAATAGAATGCGGTTGCCCTGAGATCAAATGCAGGGCGAGGAGAAGGAGAGAATGCCGTTGCCCTGGATCCGATGCCGTTTCATGAGGGATTAAGCGTTTGCTATTGCTCGCGTTATCGAAACGTTGGCTCCGTCTCGCCGATTGGTCTTCTGAGTTCTCCACAGCGGCGATGTCGCAAGTTGCTTACTGTCGAAATGGAAATTCAAAGAACCACTCGCAAGCGACCAAAAAAAGTCATTCCGAGGGGAGCAGCAGCGACCCGAGGAATCTCGATTTGCAACGCGTATTCGTCAGCCCAGATCCCTCAGGTCGCTGCTGCTTCCTTCGGGATGACGTACCTTTAAGTCATATGCAAATGTCCTGCCCTCACATCCGACGCGCGGCGCATCCGGTCGACAGATGACGCAGCACCGCTAAAATTATTCCGATGATGAATCAACCGATTGCCATTCAAAGCTGGTGTTTCCGCCATTTCAAAACCATACCTGCCCTGATCGAGCAACTGAAGGCAGCGGGTGTAAACGCGGTCGAGCTTTGCGGCAGCCACGCCGACTTTGCGGACAAGTCCAAGTACGTCGAAATCGTCGATCAATTTAAGATCGCGAACGTGAAAATTGTCGCGATCGGCGTCGAGTATATGCAGGGCGATCGCGAAAAAGACCGCCCGAGATTTGAGTTCTGCAAGGCGGCCGGGATCGATCACATGAGCATCTCGTTCAAACCCGAGGCGATGTTCGACGGCGTAAAAGCGATCGACGCGCTGGCGGCGGAATACGACATGACGCTCGGGATTCACAACCACGGCGGTTATGACTGGCTGGGCAACCCGACCATGCTGGAGTACATCTTCAAACACACGAGCGATCGCATCGGCCTGCACATGGATACGGCCTGGATGATCGACGCCAAGCAGAACCCGGTGCAAGTCGCCCAGACGTTCGGCAAACGATTGACCGGCGTGCACGTCAAAGACTTCATCTACAGCCGCGAACGCGAACCGTCCGACGTTGTCCTCGGCGAAGGCATCCTCGACTTGCCGGCCTTCATGTCGACGCTGAAGGAGATCAATTTTTCCGGGCCGCTCGTCATCGAATATGAAGGGGATGAAACGAACCCCGGGCCGGCCCTTAAAGGATGCGTGGAGAAGCTAAAAGCACTGCTGTAACACCGGTCGTGATTAGTTCTTGGCGGAGCTTGTTCGTCTTGTGTCAGATGAATTCGGCGAGGCTGGAACGGTTAACGCAACGCCACGCGAACGGAGTCTGGATGAGGGCGTGCCAGCTGTCTTTTCAGCTTGAGCGTGAGCTATCGTGACGCAGTCGCTTGCGTCGGCGTTTCCGGCAGCTTGAGGACCGAGTGCAACTTTAGCTTCGCGCGGTCGGCCCCGATGGCTTCTTTATTCATGTCGTAAATCTTGTCGACCATCGTGCCGGTGCCGTACAGCTTCATTGAAATGCGAAACAGGCTGTCGCCGGCCTCGACGCGGTATTGCGATTTGGGATCGAGCGGCTCATTGCTGGCGAGCACCGTTGGCTTGGCCGGTGTTTCGGGAGCCGCCACGGTTTTTGTCGGCGGCGGGGTTTTCGCGACCACGTCATCGGCGGCTGGCAGGTTGATGGTCATGCCCGGCTTGAGCCTTGCCGGATCGATGCCGGGATTCGCGCGGAGGATGTGCGGGTAATAATTCGAATTGCCGTACGCCACGGCCGCGATCTTGGCAAGGGTTTCGCCCTTCTGCACCACATGCGTATGCGAGCCAGTGGGGAGCGGCGGCGCGATGATATCGGCCTTTGGCTCGACGTTTCCGTCGAGCTTTCGCGCCTCAACCGGGGCAGCGGGCTCACGGCCGATCGGAACCAGCGGCGAATCCGTTCCCCCCACCGTGGATTCAGGCGTTTCCCTCACCGGCGGCTTATCGTTTGACTTGTCGCCGCCCTTGTCACCCGTCGCGGGCATGCTGGGCGTTTCGGTCATCAGCACGGGCAAGACACCTTTATCCAGCGTCGATTTCCACAACTCGCTGTTCGCATCCGGCTTGTCGGCATTCGTCGCCACCGCCGACTTATCCGCTTCATCGGTTATCGGCTTGGAATCGCCGGTCAGCTTTCCGGCTGTCCTGTCGACGATCTTGTCGGCTACCTTATCGGCCGAGGTTTTTAAGGCGACTGCATCCGGCGACACCGTCTCGATCATGCCGGGGCTCGTCCCGTCGGCAATCGTCGCGCCTTTCTTCTGCGTCTTCGCATCGGACGCGGTGAGGACGTAAACCACGATGACGGCCAGAGCAACGCCGCCAAATGCGAAGCCCAACCTAATGTCTTTGCGGATCATCTCGGGATTCCTTTCCCCATCTCGAGCGAGCAGATGCGGGTATGAGTACGATCAGACTTGTCAAACAAAGCATGTCAACTTCGAGGCGACAGGGCAAACAGCAACGGCCGCTAAACGGCTGCCGTCGCGCGACCACGAACAGGCAAATCCGCAACCGCGTTCTTGCTCGACGACACCAGCAGAATCGGTGCGGCAATTGCAATCGACGAGTACGTTCCAACCAATATGCCAAACAGCAAAATGAATGTAAAGCCGTGAATGCCAGGCCCGCCGAACACGTACATAAACAGTAGCGTCACGATGTTCGTGCCGGCCGTCAGCAACGTGCGCGACATTGTCTGGTTGATCGAATCGTTGATGACTTTGCGATCGATATGTCCGGAGCGCCCGCGATTTTCGCGCACGCGATCGAACACGACGATGGTGTCGATCATCGAATAACTCATCACCGTTAAAATCGCCGCAACGGTCGTGATGTTCAGACGGAATGGTTCGAGTAGCAGCAGGCGCGCCAGCGGCGGCACGAACTGCACGAGTAGATGCGACAGACCGATGGCCGCGATGACCAGCAGCGTGTCGTGGATCATCGCCAGCACGGTGGCCGTGCCGAACTTCAGGTTGCCGAAGCGCAGCCAGATGTAAGCCATGATCACGAGGATCGACAGCAGCAGCGCGAGCATCGCGTCGCGCTGCGTATCGCCGGCGACCTGCGGATTGAAGTTGCTCACTTTTTGCAGCGTGGCCGGCTTATTCACGGCATCGCCGATCTGTTTCCACGTCGGGATGACAAGGTTGTCTCGCCACTTGTTCGCATCTTCGTGGAACGGCAAGCCCTGATCGAACACGAACACGACGGCCGTCGCGGTCGGTTCATTTTCGCCGTTCGGTGCTTGCACCGCGATGTCGCGATAGCCGGTCGATGAATCATTTCCGCCTGGCAGCAGGCGCTCGCGATCGATGCGCTGACGAATTTGCACGGGCGAAAGCGGCGGCTCGATGTTCTTGAGCACAAACGCCGCCCCGCCGCGATAGCTCAGCCAATCGCTCGGCAGGAATCCGCCGGTCGCTTTCTTAATGCTGTCTACGTTTTCTTTCTCAATCGCGAAGATCGATTTGTCGATCGTTTCATTACCCGGCATGTTCACATTCTCGTACTGGCTTGGTAAGTCAAGCTTCAGCCGATCGCCCATCGACGCCAGGATCACAGCCTTCACTTTCGGGCTGTCGGCGCTTGGCGTGACGACTTCATATGTCTTGTCGCCGCTGCCCACCGACACCACTGCGGGGGCGGGTAGTTCCGGATTGTCCTGCGGAATCAGCTTGCGCACCTCGTCGATGTGCATCGGCTGTTTCAGTTCAAACTGCACGCTTGTGCCGCTGGCGAATTCGATGTCGAGCAGTTCGCCCTTATGTCCGTACCAGAAGAACGATGCGCAGCCGATCGCGACCAGCACGGTGCTGATCGCCAGGAAGATGCCAACCTTGCCCATCCAGTCCACGTTGGGCAGAAGCAGATCGTCCCACTTCTTAAATGTGCGCGGCAGTGACCGAAGATCGGTCACGCCAAACTTCTCGATCAGGATGCCGAAGATTGTTTTCGTGACGAAGAGCGCGGTGAACATCGAGCTGCACAAACCGATGAGCAGCGTGATGCCGAAGCCCTTCACTTCTTCCGTGCCCAGCCAATACAGCACGGCCGACGTGATGACCGTCGTCATGTTGCTGTCGAGAATGGCGCTGATGGCCCGGTCGTAACTGTTGCGCAGCGCCATCTTCAGCGACAGGCCGCGATGTTGTTCTTCGCGCAGTCGTTCAAAAATCAGAACGTTCGCATCGACGGCCGCCCCGATGGCAAGCACGATGCCCGCAATGCCCGGCAGCGTGAACGTCGCGTTCAGCATCGCCATGATGCCGAGAATGAGGATCACGTTGATGCAGACCGCGACGAACGCGACCACGCCCGCGAGGTAGTAGTAACCGATCAAGAAAATACCGACGACGACCAGGCCGAACGCGCACGCGAGCAGGCCGGCGCGGAGATTGTCGGCACCGATAAGCGAGCTGACTGTGTGTTCCGAGATCGGTTCATCCGTAAGCTGCGCCGGCAGCGAGCCGGCGCTGAGGGTAGCCACGAGATAGCGCTGCTCTTCGGCACCGAACCCGCCCTCGCCGCCCGAGATCATGCCGCTGCCGTTGATCTGCGAATTGATATTCGGCGCGCTGATCATGCGGTCATCGAGCACGATGCCCAGCGGCTGGTTGATGTTGGCGCCGGTCAATTTTCCGAACAACACCGCGCCGGCGCTGTCGAAATTGAACTGAACGATCTTGCCGCCCTGCGTGCTGTCATTCCCACCGGATGCGGAGGCCAATCCCCACGGCTTGTCATTCGGGCCGTGCATCAGCGCCTTGTCGGGAGTGATCCAGGCCAGCACGTAGTTGTTGCCGTTGTATGGAAAGGTCGTGCGCTTAAATTCTTCCGGGTTGTCAACACGGAACCATCGGAGCGTGTCTCCCGCGCGGACGGCCGGGCCGTCTTTCTGCAGGCGGTCGACCATATTGCGGTAGGTGATATTGTCGATGTTCGTGCCTTGCCCCGTTCCCGGGACGGCCACGATATGAAACTCGAGCACGCCGGAGCCCTTAAGCAATCGCTTCAGTTCGCCGGCGTCGTCGATCGAAGCCTTCACTTCCGAATAGCTTGCGTACTTCGTGGTGAAATCTTCAATCGCTTTTTCGCGCGAAGGGAAATTGCTGCTGTCGGTTTTAAGCTTCGCGAGTTGCTCTTCGCGCGTCTCTTTCTTCTTCAGATCGAGTGCATCCTGCAGGTTCTGGGCGGGCAGATTCGTCGCGGCGATTTGCGATTTCAGGTCGTCGTACTTCGTCTCCGCCATCGCCTGCTTCGGCGCATCCATCTTGCTCTTGGCGTCTTGAATGTCGTCGAACGTTTTTGCCAGCTGCGTGAAGAGTTCGTTCCGCTTCGCGCTGTCCATCGCGAGTGCCTTCAATCGCGTATCGCGTTCAGCGCCCTTCATTTCCTCAACGGCCGCTGCGACGTCGAAGACGCGCACGTTCGTCGATTCCAGATTCTTCTGCGCTGCGAGAAATTCGTCCTTACGCGCCGACGCCTGCGAGGAGGCGTTGTTCAGCGGCATCTGAATTTCCAGCCGCTCGTTCCCCTGCGGCCGCCAGATCAGATTCCGCACGCCCGTCGGATCGACGCGCTTCTTCAGCGCTTCCATCACACTCTCGGCCAGTGTCTGCCCGTTGACGTTTCGTATGCCGCCCGCGGGTGTTTTGATTTCGTACAACAGGCTCGTGCCGCCGACCATATCAATGCCGGGGCGCAGCGATGGATGGCGAATATCCCCGCGAGGAAAAATCGCCCAGAGAGCAACAAGCACGACGACGAGGATCAACGTCACTCGGCCGGTGAAATGAGTAGGCATTTTGAATCAGTGGGCGGTGGGCAGTGGGGGGGTGGGCAGGAAGATTAGACCTCTTCAATACTCACGATCCAATACTTACCGTTCACTCCTTATTTTAATCGAACGGAGCGTGAGAACCTGCGGGCCGTTGGCAGGAATTGATTTTCTTCACTGCCCACCGCTCACCGCCCACCGCCCACTCTTACTTAACTTCTTCATCGCCAATCACGCGATGAATCGCGGACCTGGCGAAGCGGATCTTTGTATTCGAGCTTTCGTCGACCTTCAGCAGGATGTCCCCTTCGCGGGCTTCGACCACCGTGCCGAGGATGCCGCCGATCGTCTGGACGCGGTCGCCCTTTTTCATCGATGAGAGCATCGTTTCGCGCTGCTTCTTTTCCGTGTTCTTCGAGCGGAACATGAAGAAGTACAGCACCGCGATGCCCAGCAGGATCGGCATCATGCCGCTGCTGAGAAACTGCATGATCGGCGGCGGCGGAGCGCCGGTCGTGGTTGTGCCCGTCGTCGGTCCTACCGTGGGGCCCGTCGTTTGAGCGAGCAACGTCGCTATCTGGTTCAAACCGTTCATCATTCGCAAACCATTCCAATCTTCGCTTCAACTTCTCATCAGCCGCTTGCGGCTGGGCGGAACATCGACCGCTCATCTCGCGGGAATCTCTACCGCGGCAACCTCATTCGCCGGACCCATCGCACAGCGCGGATCGGTCGCGGCAAACTCCGCAAATCGCCCCGCGCCGATCGCACGACGCACGTCCGCCATCAGCCGCTGGAAGAACCGCACATTATGCAATGAAACCAGGATCGGGCCAAGCATCTCGCCGGCGAAAAAGAAGTGGCGGATCGCGCCGCGCGTAAATGCGCGACACGCATAACAGTCGCACCCTTCCTCAATCGGCCCGGAATCCCTTGTAAATTTGCTGTTTCGAATACGAATCGCACCCTGCCCGGTGAACGCGTACGCGTTGCGTCCGTTGCGCGTCGGCATCACGCAGTCGAACATATCAATGCCGCGCAACACGCCGGCAATGATGTCGCGCGGAAAGCCGACGCCCATCAGGTATCTCGGTTTTTCCTCCGGCAAAACGGGCGTGACCATCTCCAGCACGCGTTTCATCGCGTCAAACCCCTCGCCAACCGCAAGCCCGCCGATGGCGTAGCCGGGGAGGTTCATCTTCACGAGAGCATCAGCGCATCGAAGGCGTAACGTTTCATCCGTGCCGCCCTGCACGATGCCGAAGAGCGATTGCGCATTTTCTCGCGCGTGCGCCTCGACGCACAATTCTGCCCAGCGCAACGTGCGCTCGACGGCCAGCCGTTGATATTCGATCGGCTTACTTGGATCGGAACACTCGTCAAACATCATGATGATGTCGGCCCCGAGATCGTTTTGAATCTCCATCGACCGCGCGGGCGTGAGCGTGTGCATGCGGCCGTCAATGTGACTTTTGAACGTCACGCCGTCGTCGTTGATCTTGTTGACATCGGCGAGCGAGAAAACCTGGAACCCGCCGGAGTCGGTCAGGATCGGCCCCGGCCAGGCCATGAAGCGATGCAAATCGCCCAGCGCCGCGACGGCCTTCTCGCCGGGCCGGAGCATGAGGTGATACGTGTTGCCGAGAATGATCTGCGACCCGCACTCGGCTAGATCGCGCGGGAGCAGGCCTTTTACCGTCCCCTGCGTCCCCACCGGCATAAACGAAGGCGTATCGAAATGGCCGTGCAGCGTGTGCACGCGCCCCAGCCGCGCGCGCGTCCCGGCGTCTTTCAACAGCAATTCAAACCGCAACGGTGCGTCAAACATTACGAGCGATCATAGTGATTTCGCGGTCAGATGAAGATTCGGACGATCATCGGGGCAGACGGACTTCCACGATAATGGCGGCGGTGTTGTTGAAGGCGACGGGAAACCATTCCGGATGGCGGCTGACCCAGCGCAGCTCGGGCACTCGATCTTCCGCCGGCATGCCGGAACCAGATAGATCCTCGCGGCCGATGAACAGGTGTGTAGCGCCGCATGCTCGAAGGTTCGCTCGCCACAGAGATTCATCACTGTCACGATTTGTGACAGCGACAACCGCCGGCCCAATTTGCTCGCCAGCAACAGGTTGATCGAGTCGGCCGAGATCGCGAATTGATTTCACGCCACGGCGCACCGGCACGTAAACAATTGGCCGATCGAGCTCATAGCCCATCAATGGGTAGACGAAGTAACTATTCGCATACGCGAGCGGTTCGTCGGCTGGGCAGTTTTCGCGGACGAACCGCCACGCTTCCGGAAGATCTTCGGAGTAGGCCGACTTCCACCCATCGACGGCGGTAAACTTACAACTCGCGAGGTAAGCATTCCAAAACACGAAGATCACGCCCAGCATCGCGATGCCCGCACCAGTCCAAATTCCGAGAATTAAGCGCCGCCATTTTTTCCAGGCGGTAACGCTGAATTCAACCAACGCGGCCATGGTGACGGCGCTCGCCAGCGTCCCTAACACGAACGGATAAATTTGCCGCCACACCTCGGGTTTGAACGCGGTCGTGACGCTCGTCACCACGGCGATTCCCGCGAGCGTCAGACTCATGAATCCCGGTCGAATATAGACGATGGAAGCGAACAGCAGCACGAAAGCCGCCGCGATGAAACGCGTCTCCGCGAATGGTGAGATCAGGATGAATGCACAAATTCCGATCGGCGGCCCGATCAGGACGAGGCGCTTTAACGGCTCACGAAGGATCGTTTGCCGCTCCCGCACGCACGCAAACATCCAGGCCGTCAGCATAATCAGCCAGCTTGCGATGGACGGGTTGTAATAGCCGGCACCCGAGGCCGATCCGGTAAATGTCTCCACGAGGTTCGCGAGCCCCGCCAGCCGGGGTGAGTGATGCGCCTTGAACATGCCCGGCAGAAGCGTAACGCTGCCGATGTTCACTTCCGTCGGATAGACCGGATTGCCCGTCAGATACCAATTCCGTACGAACCATGGCCCGGCGATTATTGCGATGATGACACTCGCAACTAGATAGCCGCGGAATCGCCACCCCGCGCGCCGCGGCGCCTCGATGCCAAGGAGCAGCATCGGCAGGCAGAGCAGCGCCGTGTACTTCGTCGCAAGCATCAGGCCGACGGCCGCCCCGAAGCGCCATGGGGCAAGTCGATCGCGTGTGACGTCGCGCGAAAGTCCCGCCACTGCCGAGATAAAAAATGCCGCGACGAACAGATCGTCCTTCGCCAGCGTCACCTGTGCAAGAAACGGACGAGCAAGCGCTACCGACATCGCCAGAAGCGTGGCCAGGCGAATATCCGCGCCCAGTTCTCGCGCGAGTTGCACCACCGTGACAAACAACAGAATCAGTGGCGGCACCTCGACGAATCGGGCAACCACGTCATTCCCGAACGGCGCCATCCACCAGGCGATGAACATCGAACCCGCGAGTGGCGAGTACGTATTTGCGGGGTTGTAAAACCATGTCTCAAACAGCCCGATCCGATGCGTTTGCAGCCATTGCGCCGCCGCGGGCAGGTGATAGGTCAGTGCATCGTTTGAGAACGTTGGGAGCGCGCCGAAAACGACCCCTTGGGCAGCGATCATGCCCGCGACAATCGCCACGCCGCCGAGAACAATACGTCGATCGACCATCGACAGCGGCCCGGTCGTCTCATCGCTTCTCGTCCGAGCGCCGAACCACAGCGCGGCGCTGAGCAGCAGCGCCGTGCCTGCGATCGAGCCGAACGACAACACGCCGAGCATGCCCGGCAAACCGACCGCCACATATTGCACGACATGCCAGAGCAACAGCGTGTCGAGCAACGTTAGGATCGCGTCGCCGCTGCCGCGTCGTTTGCTGAATCGCCACGCGCAGGTCAACACCGCTGCGTTGAGCGTGAAGGCAAACAGGAATCGAATCTCTGAAGGCAAGTCGTGCACGGCCGTTTCAAACCACCTCGCGGAAGTGCGGCCAGAAGACGCAAACGCCGATCACGATCGCACCGGCGGCCGCAACCAACACCGCGCCGGCCGCGACGTCCTTGGCGCGTTTCACATCGGGATGAAACGCCGGTGACGCGACATCGCACAGAAACTCGAACGCGGTATTCATCGCCTCGGCCACCCACACGCCGACGATCGCGAGAACAATCCAGCACCATTCGTCGCGCCCGATGTGAAATGTCGCACTTAGCCCCAGCGCCATCGCCGTCGCCGCCGCGTGTAGCCAGGCGTTGTGTTGCGTCGCGATCATATACTGCAAACCACGCATCGCATGCCGCACGCCTCGCAGGCGGCCTGTGAATTGAAACGAGGCATCGCGTAAAATGAACTGATCCATAAGCGTTAAGAATATCCCGAAGTTAGGCGGCGGGCGTGATCTTCGTCGAGAGGTTTGGCAGGCTGCCGCGCGCGGCGTGCTTCAACATGTAAAGGAATGCCGTGCAGGCCTTGCTCTGCGGCGCGCCAGCTCGAGTGACGCGATAGAGCGGCCGGCGAATCACAAATCCTTTCACGTTCACCACCGCGAGCCGCCTGAGCGCAACATCCGTCCGCGCCGCCAGCGCCGACACAAATGCCACGCCAAGCCCAGCCGCGACGGCCTCCTTGACCGCTTCGGTACTGTTCAGCCGCAACAACGGTCGAACGGCAACGCCGGCAAGGCGAAGCTCGCGCTCCACGAACGATCCGGCGGCCCCACCGTCGTCGCGCAGAATCAATCCCGCTTCGGCAAAAGCGTTCACATCGATCGACCGGCTTCTCGCGAGCGGGTGCTTTGGTGACGCGACGGCCAAGAGCTCGTCACGCATGAACACGTTGAACGACAACGAGGCGTCCGCCGGCTCGACCTCGGTGAAAGCAACGTCGAGCGGCTCATCGCTTCGGAGCGCTTTATAAATTTCCGGCGAGCGTTCGACGGAGACAGCCAACCGAATTCCAGGATACTTCAACCGATAGCGAACAAGCACCGCGGGCAAGAGATACGTGGCGATCGTCGGAGACGCCGCGATGGCCAGCGTACCTCGCCGTAATGATTGTAAATCCGCGACGGCCGCCTCCGCCTCGTCGTAGAGCGCGGCCGCTTTTCGCGCATATCCGGCCAACACCGAGCCGGCCGCCGTTAAGGAGACGCCGCGCGGCGACCGTTCGATCAGCCGCACGCTGAGCGATCGTTCGAGTTGCTTGATTTGCCGTGAGACCGCCGGTTGCGTAATCCCCAGCGCCGACGCCGCTGCCGTGATGCTGCCCTGCCGCGCCACTTCATCGAGCAATGAAAGATGATGTGGGTTCAAGGCCATGCTTTTAGTTTATAGCAGAGGGTCGAAGTATGCATTGGCGATCGAAAAGCCCGTCGTGCTAACAATGCACGCATGGCCTACGTGATAGCTTTACCGTGCATCGGCGTGAAGGACGCTGCTTGCGTTACGATCTGCCCGGTTGATTGCATTCATCCAACGCCTGGGAGTTCGCAACCACCGACCAGCTCTTCATTGATCCCGCTGCTTGCATTGACTGCGGAATTTGCACGGACGAATGTCCGGTCGCGGCGATCTTTTCCGACCTGGACCTGCCGGCCGAGTGGTCGACTTTCATCGCTAAAAATGCGGAGTTCTTCAAGCCGTAAAGTTGCCAGATTCTTCGCCGTGACGATCGCGGAACGCTATGGAGCGGTGGCCGCGGCGCGGTGATTGGTCACTTGATCGGTCTTGCGCCGGAGGATAACGAAGTTGCCGAACGCGCGATCGGCCTTGAAGTGCGTTAGGAGCCAGTCCGTGAGTTCCGTCGGCGGAAGCTGGTCGAAGCTGGTTTCCTCGTAGGCAATAAACGGCCTGCGCGCGTTGTCGAGCGCTCGAATTAACTCGACTCGCTTTTGCGGTGGCACGGAGCGAAAATCGTGGGAGATCAGCACAGGAACGGCAGGCGATCTTTCCGTCCAAAAGAACAGGCTGTTCAATCCCGAGGTCACGAAAATCTGATCCGCGCCTTTACACGCCTCGACGAGCTGGCGGTATTCGGCGGCCTGCTCTGGAGGCAGATGAAGCCACTGCATTCCGCGAAGACCAGTCGATGCGCGACTGGCATAATCGTGCGCAAAATCATTCCCGGCCGCCGTCATTCGCGACAGAACCAGCGTGCAGATCGCCAGACCGCATCCTCCGACCAACTTGGATTGAAATGCCGGGAAACGACGTAGGAACGATGCGGCGGTGTTCACGGCATCGCACGCACAGATGATTGCGGAGACGATCACGAAGAAGGTTGCAAACTGTACTTGACTGCCCGCCACGGGATAGGCGATGGGCAGATACCACGCCGACAGCAACGCCACCATTTTGCGCACGGGCAGTGTTGCGATCGGTGCGCGGGGATTGACCCCTCCATGCTCGCAACCCGGGAAGAGGCAAAGCCATGCCCACGGCGCCGCGGCAAAAAACGAAAAGTCGAGCGAAGGGTTGATGGCCATATGGACGGCTGCGACCGCAAAAGAGATTTGCCCAACCCACAGCATCCACGGCACGAACCGCTTGTTGCTTCGCGCGACCAGCGCCACAAGAACGGCGGCCATCGTCGGGACAAGCAGGGCTGGTGGCAGCCACATGAAAATCGTGAAGTACGCTTGTCCCTGCACGTAAAATTCGACCGCGTTGACGAAACCGCCGATTGACGATCCTCGGCTGATGACAAACGCGAAGCTCACGGCGATCGCCGCGAACAACCCGGCGAACATCCACAACAATCGCCGCCAGTTTTGAGGAGTCGCAGCGTCCGTCGGCCGTAGCACGGCGATGGTCGTCGCCATCAGGGCGATGCTGACGAACTCGGCATAGTAAAGACAAAGCAACGCATCCAGGTGCGGCCGCATGAGAACAAAAGGAAACGCCGCGCTTCCGAGCACGCACAGCAGGTTTAACACCCGTGGCCGGTGCTTCAGATCAGACCACCAAAGTCCGATCGACGCGGCGATGCTGAACAGCCCGATGTTCACCTTCGACATCAACGTCAATCCGCAAAGCAGGCCGATGATGGCCCACTTCAATCGATCGCGACGTCCAAACGCATACACCGCCACGGGAAGCATCGCCCCCAGTTGCCCGCAAATTTCCTGCGTGTGCCCCGGCTCGTTCGTGAACGCCTGCATATGCAGGCAGATAATGAGATAGCCGGCGACCGTCCAGAAAAAGGATCGCGTGACCTGCCACACAATCCAACCGCAGGTCGCCGACAGCAGAATCCAATGGCAGAGCGTGACGATTCGCACCGCGTCGTTGGTGATCGGCACGCCCAGCACACGATGGATGATCCAGTGAAAAAGAAAATGAAACGGGCCGTAGGGTGTGACCACCGTGTCGTAAATCGCATGGCCATCCAGCATCAGCTTGCTGGCCAGCATCATGTACCCCTCGTCATCCCACGGGCGAAAGTGTGTGAACAAGTCATAAAAAACAAAACGCACCGAGATCACGGCGGCGACGAGGGCCACGAACGCGCAAAAGAACACCGCCGCGATGTGCAACCGCGTTGCGTGGCGATGGGGCAGGTCGATGGTGTTTGCGGATACGCTCATGTCACGGGCAGAATTGCCACTACTTAACTTCGTTTTCGAGTCGCGATCACGGCACGAAACTCGTCGTAATTTCGAATGTAGTCGACAGCCTCGTAAAGATGAGAGGCGAGCACCATCAGCATTGCATCGCTGCTGTAGTTGTACTGCACGCCCCAGATCAGCGGCGGAATGTGCACGCCGATCGTCGGTGTATCGAGCAGAAGCTCTTCTCGATTTTGACCGTCATCAACCATCAGCCGCACCGAGCACAAAAGAATACCAGCCGCTTCGGCCGACGTCGCGAACGGCGGTCAGGAGATCGGCTCAAGCGTCGTCCAGGGTCTTGGAAGTCATTGAGCGGAATCATTTCCATTTATTCCCACTCGATCGTCGCCGGCGGTTTGCTGCTGATGTCGTAGACAACGCGGTTCACGCCGCGCACTTCGTTGATGATGCGGTTGCTGGTCGTTGCCAGCATATCGTAAGGAAGTCGCGCCCAGTCGGCGGTCATGAAGTCCTTGCTCTCGACCGCGCGCAGCGCGATCACGCTGTCGTAGCTTCGGGCATCACCCATCACGCCCACCGTCCCGATCGGCAGCAGCACCGCGAACACCTGCGCCGTCTTGCGATACAGGTCGGCCGTGATTAGTTCCTCGAGCAGAATCTCGTCGGCGTCGCGTAGCACGCGTAGCCGATCTTCCGTGATGTCGCCGATGATCCGCACCGCCAGGGAACGGGTGCCGCCAGACCATTTGCTCCGGCAGGCCCAGCACTTCGCCGACGTAACGCACCTCGTCCTTGAACAGCTCGCGCAGCGGCTCGACGAGCTCGAAGCCGAGCCGTTCGGGCAAGCCGCCAACGTTGTGGTGCAGCTTGATATTCGCGGCCGTGCCGGCGTGGCTGTGGCCTGATTCGATCACGTCGGGATAGAGCGTTCCCTGTGCCAAGAACTTTGCACCGTCGATCGATTTCGCTTCGCGCTGAAACGCATCGATAAATTCCTTGCCAATAATTTTGCGCTTCTGTTGCGGATCGGTGACGTCTTTCAGCGCGGTCAAAAACTGTTCGCTGGCATCGCTGACGCGCAGGTCGATCTTGAAGTGATCGCGGAAGGTCGTCTCCACCAGTCGCCGTTCGTTTTTTCGCAGCAAGCCGTTGTCGACAAAGATACAGACGAGTTGTTCGCCGATCGCTTTGTGCAGGATCGCCGCAACGACCGATGAATCGACGCCGCCCGAAAGTCCGCAGATAACGCGCGCCTCGGGCCCGACGATCTTCCTGATCCGCTCGATCTCCACCTCCACGAAATTTCCCATGCTCCAGGTGCCGGCACATTTGCAGATGTCGTAGAGGAAGTTGTGAAAGATCGTCTCGCCACGCGGCGTGTGCGTCACCTCCGGATGAAACTGCACGCCATAAAACGCCCGGCCGGTATGCTTCGCCGCGGCATATGGACAGGTCGGCGTGGTTGCGAGCGCAACGAATTCGCTCGGCAAATCCAGCACCTGATCGCCGTGACTCATCCAGACCGAGGTCGAATCCGGCACGCCTTTAAGAAACGGATCGCTGCCCGTGATCGTCAACGTCGCGCGGCCAAATTCGCGCGCCTTTGCGGGCTGCACATTACCGCCCAGCAACTGCACGCCGAGTTGCATGCCGTAGCAAATGCCCAGCACCGGCACGCCGAGGTCAAACAGTTTCGGATCGCACTTGGGCGCGCCTTCCGAATACACGCTGCTCGGCCCGCCGGAGAGGATGACCCCCTTCGGCTTTTTCGCGCGCAACTCATCGATCGAAATATCCGGCCGCACCAGCTCGGAAAACACGCCGCACTCGCGAACGCGCCGCGCGATGAGCTGGCTGTATTGCGAGCCAAAATCAAGAATCGGAATCCTATCGTCGTGCAGCGACGAGGCGGATGAAGAATTGCTCGGCCGTTGAACCATCGCGATTCATTACCATCGCATTCAATAAATTGCAAAATCCGCCGTGGATGCAGGCGTCACTCTTCAGGGCAACCGCATTCTCGATGATTTCGTTTTTTCTCCTCTCCCTGTACTCGGGGAGAGGTCGGGTGAGGGGCGTCTTCGAGCGACAGAAGACCCCTCACCCTGCCTCTCCCCGAGTACGGGGAGAGGAGTTAATAGAATGCGCTTGCCCTGCGTCACTCTTTTCGGATTTTCGCCATCCTGGATGTCGCTCGTGACTAGGGTGCCGATCCCGCTGGACAGCGCGATATGTAATGCCGTCAAATTCGGCCGATGCCTGTAGTTGGACTTTCGGTCGCGATCGACACTGAACGCATTCGTGCAAACACGAAGCGAATTGCCCGCGACACGGGCGTTCCCATCATCGCGGTCGTCAAGGCCAACGCCTACGGCCTGGGCGCGCGGCGAGTGGTCGAGGCGATTCACGATCTGGTCGATGGTTTTTATTGTTTCTCCTTCGAAGAGGCGCTTGATGCCCGCGCTTTCGATCGCGGGAAGCGAACCCTCGTGCTAATTTCCGGGGCACACGGTCCGGACGAATATATCGAACACAATTTTCGGCCCACCGTCTGGGACATCCATGCAGCCGCTCAGATGCGAACCGCCAGGCCGATCCTGGCCGTCGACACCGGGATGCAGCGCTTCGCGGCGAAGCTCGATTCGGTCGATCCGATCATCGAGGCCGGGGGGATCGAAGAGGCCTTCACGCACGCAACCCGAGTCGAACAAGTCGAGGTCTTTCGCGATCGGCTGGCGCATCGAAGCCTGAAGCTCCACGCCGCCGCCACTGCGTTGCTGGATCAGCCCAAAACCTTTCTCGATTTTGTTCGGCCGGGCCTCGCTTTGTACGAAAACGCGCTGCGCGCCAGTGTACCACTCTGCGAAGCGCGCGACTCAACCGGCCCCGTCGGCTATCGCGGCATCACCAGTTCCACCGGCCGCCACGGCGTCATCCTCGCCGGCTATTCCCATGGCCTGAAACCCGGCTCCTGCTTCATCAACGGCTCGCCACGCCTCATCTTCGAGTGCGGTATGCAGAGCAGCTTCGTCGAACTCGGCAAAGAAGACCGAACCGGCGATGAGGTCATCGTACTCGGCGATGAGATTCCCCTCGCCAGCGTCGCAAACGCCTGGGAAACCTCGCGGCAGGAAGTGTTGCTGCGATTGCTGACTCAAAACCCTCAGCGGTGAACTTATTGCCCGTTCGACATTCGACGCTTCATGACTTGCGTCGACGATCGTGATCGAGCGCGGCAGCGGCTGCATCGATCAGCACTAAATAATTCAGCGGCGAGGTGTCGGCAACGACGATCATTGGCGAGCCTGACTTTGCAGTCTCGATAACGCTTCATCCAAATCGCTGGCCGCTGGAAGGTCTTCGATCACGTTGTGCGACTTCAATAGCGCTTCAACCTCAAATCGTGAGATCGACAGCGCAACCGCCAGCTCGTGCTGCGTCAGCTTTTCTTGCCGATACATCTCGACGAGCGCAGCTTCCTTCAAGGTCCGATCTAGGTCGAGGACGACGCTGGACTTTCGAAGACTTTGCTCAACGTCTGCGGGCAATTCAAACTTCACAGTCATACGAGCTATTGTACCACCGAGATTGAGTGGCCGTCTATCTTTCGTCACAGCGCGTGGCCTGTCGCCTGCCAGGCAATATCGCGACGATAGTACATTCCATCGAAATGAATTTTCGCCATGGCGGCGTAAGCCCTCTCCTTTGCTTTTTCGATGCTCTCGCCCAGGGCGCTCACCGCCAGCACTCGTCCGCCGGCGGTGACGATCTTTTCATCGCGCGTCGCCGTGCCGGCGTGAAAGACTTGGACGTCCGGCATCCCGCCCGCCTCGGCCAGGCCGGTGATGACCTCGCCGGTGTCGTATTTGCCGGGATACCCCCTGGCCGATGCAACGACGCAGACCGCCGGCCGCTCATCCCATTTTAATTCGATCTCATCGAGCCGCCCTTCCGCGACCGCGAGCATCGTCTCGCACAGGTCGCTTTTTAGCCGCTGCATCAGCGGCTGCGTTTCCGGGTCGCCAAATCGGCAATTAAACTCCAGCACTTTCGGCCCCGCCGCTGTCAGCATCAGCCCCGCGTACAGCACGCCCTGATAATCGATGCCGTCTCGATTCAATCCATCGAGCACGGGAATGAACACGTCGCGCTCGATCGTCGCCAGCACTGAATTGCTCACGACGGGCGTGGGCGAGTACGCGCCCATGCCGCCGGTCATCGGGCCGGTGTCTCCGTCGGAAATCGACTTATGATCCTGCGCGGTTTCCATCACGTAAATATTCCGTCGATCGACAAATGCCAGCACCGAACATTCCGGCCCTTTCAACAGTTCTTCGATCACGATGCGCTGGCCCGCCTCGCCCATCGTCTTCTTCCGCATCATCTGCTCGATGGCGGCAAGCGCGTCTTCAGGGCGGTGACAAACCGCGACGCCCTTTCCCGCCGCGAGGCCGGCTGCCTTGACGACCACGCCCACGCCGCGCGTGTTGACGTACTCCTCGGCGGCAGTCGCATCACCGAACACCCGCGCTTCGGCTGTCGGCACCGCCTGCTGGCGCATCAATTCTTTCGCGAACCACTTGTCCGATTCCAACTGGGCCGCCTCTTTGGTCGGCCCGAACACTTTGATCTTCTGCTTGATGCACTCGTCCGCCAGGCCAAGTGATAACGGCGCTTCCGGGCCGATCACGACGAGGTCGATCGCGTTTTGCGTGATGAACTTGAACAGCTTTTTCCAATCGCGCAGATCGTCGCCGCGAAGCGGAACGTTTTCGGCGACCTGAGCGGTGCCCGGGTTTCCGGGGGCGACAAAGAGCTGTGTGATGCGCGACGATTGTGCCAGCTTCCACGCCAGCGCATGCTCGCGGCCGCCCGAGCCGATAAGAAGAACTTTCATGTCCCGCGAAGCTTAGTCAGACAAGCGATGCGTCGCGAGTGAGGTCTGCGGCGCGCACCATTCATGTCGTCCGCGGACTGGTTCGCGGATTGATGAAGGTCAGGGCGGCGTTTTGGTCGTGAAGCGCGCTGGTTATGTGATCGATGCCGGCTCTCCGCGAGCAAGCTCGCGGGCTAAATGAGGTGAGCGATCAATTTCCGTGGGAGGAGGGTCGGTTGGCAACGTGTCATCGCTCATGGAAACGTCGGATAATTCATCAGTTACCACGGAAATGGCTTCGTTCAGCGAATCAGCTTTTTCCATGCTTTGCGTGCCGGCGGATGCGGCGGTTTCGACTTCAAATTCGACTTCGACCTCGTCATTCGATTCAACAAATTCGGCTTCATACTTCTTCAGCACCATCATCTGCCGAACGCAGGATTGCATGGCCCGCTCCTCGCGGTGCTCGTACTGCTGCAAAAGCATGATCTCACAATGTTCCTCATTGCCGATCAGCGATTCCAGCACGGCCGGTGTGCAGGCGTGTTTCGGTTTATGGTTCCGCCGCAGGTGGGTGAGGTTGATATTCGTTTCAAGGCGAAATTGAGTAAACAGCTCCGCTTCCGCCCTGGCGACGCGCAGCAGCTTCCACTGATGGGCGGCCATCCGCTCGACGAGGATTCGCTGCATCGTGGTCACCGGCTTCCACTCTTCTTGCAGCGATTTGAGCAACGCACCGAACTCGGCCGGATCTTCTTCCAGAACCACGACATGCTTCGAAAGCATTCCATGTTTGAGCGCGTTCTGCGAGCTGCGCAACTTCCCGGCCGCGCTCCGAGGGCCCGTGGACTTCCCGGCGTTCAACCGATTGACAATCTTCTGCTTTTCCGACGACATGACGAACCTCGTGCGTGAGAACACAGCGTGCGCGCGCACACGATGCGCGCGTTCCATGTAAAACCGACGCGCTGCGCGCGGCGCGTGCAAAATGCGCAGCGCGGGGAGGAGGTTAAAATTCATTTAGCCCCGTCGCTTGCGACGGGTGAGGGGAATTCTGCGAATTTGCGATTTGGAGATTGGGGTCGTGCGCCACTGCGCACCAGACGCGCAACAAGCGCAGCGCGGGGAGCACCCGACATGACGAACCTCGTGAGTGAGGAGACAGCGTGGGTGCGCGCACGATGCGCGTTCCAGGTGAAACCGAGGCGCTGCGCGCGGCGCGTGCAGAATGCACAGCGCCGGGGAAGGGTTGGGGTCATTTAGCCCCGTCGCTTGCGACGGGTGAGGAAAATTTGCGAATTTACGAATTTACGAATTTACGATTTGAAGATTGGGGTCGTGCGCCGCTGCGCGCCAGACGCGCAACCAGCGCAGCGCGGGGAGCGTCACATCGCTTTCCCCTCGCTCGACGATCCGGCTATACTGCTTCGCTCGCAATTCGTGGGTTGGCACCGCAGCAGAGGAGCGCGATTACTTGGGCGACCGCTATTTTTCAAAGACGTATTCCAACGGCCTGACGCTGCTGGCGGAAAAGATGCCGGGCATGCAGTCGGCGGCGATGACGCTGCTGATGAATGCGGGCGCGTCCACCGA
>CAXSBN010000008.1:9535-122837 GCA_964236135.1 uncultured Phycisphaerae bacterium | reverse complement strand
CGTGTTCGCCGTGTTCGCCGTGTTCGCCGTGTTCGCCGTGTTCGCCGTGTTCGCCTAGGTCGACTCCGTCGCAATTCGGGAGCGGTCGCGGAGAATCGCAGTAAATCGTGATCTTCATCTTTAGCCGAATCGGTGGTGACCGCACAAATCTTAATGCTCGCTCTCTACGCGTACCACAGGGCGATTGCATGTGACCAAAAATTTGTCATCCCGAAGGGCGCAGCAGCGACCTGAGGGATCTCGGAGTGACGAAACATGCTCTGGAAATCGAGATTCCTCGGGTCGCTGCTGCTCTCCTCGGAATGACGTGGGTTGGGAATCTCACAAATACATTCACATGCGTGTGCCCCGCCGGCGAGTCATTAGTTTTGCTTACAGTTCATTATCGAAATTCTCGCCCGCGGCAATTCGGTCTTTGACAATCGCCCCGCCGTCGATATACGTTTTTGCACCCGCTCTGGTCTGTGGCAAAGCGTTGAGACTTCTTGAAAATGCCCGTGTGACGTGACCCCTGTGATGTGACCCGTGTGATGTGACCCGTGGAGGTTGATGTGTTTAAGCGTTTGTTTGCTCGCCGCCGGTCTGAAAATGCGTTAACCGTTCATCCCGCGATCCATCCCTCAATCGAATCGCTTGAAACCCGGCAACTGATGGCGGCGACCAACCCGACGATTACCGCGGCCAGTGCCGACAATCGTGGACAGGTGCAGTTGACGTTCGACCAGGCCGACCGATCCAACCTTGTCGGATCGTCGTTCAATAAGAATTCCGTCCAGATGTACGAGGCTGGAAATGACGGCCATCTTGGCACGGCGGATGATCTCCGCATTTCGCCCAGCATTCGCTACACCGCAAGCAACGGCCGCCTGCTTGTTCGCGCGAATGTTCCGGCCGGGATCGGCTATCGCATCAAGATCGTCAGCAGCCGCGTCAGCACCGTCAACGGCGGTGTGATCGACGGCGATTTCAAATCCAACGGCACCAGCGGCAACGGCACGGCGGGCGGCAATTACGAAATGCAGGTCAAGAACATCAAGACCAGCACGCCCACCGTGCGGATGTCGACCAGCGCCGGCGCGATCTCGCTGCAACTGCGTGGCGATCTCGTCGCCGCCACCGTCAACAATTTTCTCAGCTATGCGAACAACGGCCGCTACGACAACACGTTCATCCATCGAAGCGGCCGAACCGAAGCCTCGCCGATCGCAATTGTGCAGGGCGGCGGCTACACCAATCTGTCGACCGGCACACACGTCACGCAGTTCGATCCCATTCCGCTGCAGGCCGGCTATTTGTCGAACCTCACCGGCACCATTGCGATGGCGCGGACCAGCGTGCCCGCGTCGGCGACCAGCGAGTTCTTCTTCAACACCGCGGACAACACGTTCCTTGATCCATCCGGCGGCGGTACGAGCAGCACAAGCGGCTACGCCGTCTTCGGCAAAGTGACCGCGGGCATGGATACCGTCAACGCGATCTATGCCGCCAACACGACCGTTGTCGGGCCGTTCAATAACGTACCGCAAGTCGGCGGGGCAAGCGTATCGATCGGCCGCGTCGCGGTCGCATCGAAGGTGGCGGCGCTGTGAAGCATGAACGAATGATCTGAATTCCACAGACCCACCCCGCCGGGGTGGGTTTTTCATGCGCCGATTGGAATGAGATTTTTCGATTCGATCGAGCATCGGATCGCCGCGCCGATCTTGAGGCAACTGTCCGTCGAAAGCGCGTGAAGGATCAATCCGGAGTTGCATCGCACAATCAACTGCGTGACTTCACCGCGAAAAATTTGTTCGATGACGATCGCACTGAAAACGTTTTCGTCGCACGATGAGTCGCACGATGAGTTGATCTGAATTCGCTCGGGTCGGACGGACACGAGCACGTCATCACCGATGTTTCGCGCGCCGTCAACGATGAGGTCGAGCGATTCGTCCACGCGAAGGCGCAGGCGATTGTTCGCGAGCTTCTCGGTGACGCGACCTTTCAGCAGGTTGTTTTGACCGACGAATTCCGCGACGAAACGCGTCTGCGGTTTGTGATAAATCTCCTGCGACGTTGCGAGCTGCTCGATCTTTCCGCTGCTCATCACCGCGATGCGATCGCTCATCGTGAGCGCCTCGTCCTGATCGTGCGTGACAAAGACGAACGTGATGCCGAGCTTTCGTTGCAGCTGCTTTAATTCAAGTTGCACGGCGCGGCGCAGCTTCGCATCCAACGCCGCGAGCGGTTCGTCGAGAAGCAAGACTTTCGGTTGATTGACGATCGCCCGCGCCAGCGCGACGCGTTGCTTTTGCCCGCCGGAAAGCTGTGCGGGTTTGCGGTTTTCGAAACCCTGCAGCGCGAGCATGTGGATGACATATCCGGTGCGTTCAACGCATTCGCTGCGCGATAATCGCTTCATTCGCAGTCCGAATTCAATATTTTTCGCGACCGTCAAATGCGGAAATAGCGCGTAGCTCTGAAACACTTGATTTACGTCGCGATGATTAGGCGGGACGTGCGTGACGTCGATTCCATCGAGCGAAATCGTGCCAACATCGGGCGATTCGAAGCCGGAAATCAGCCGTAAAATCGTCGTCTTCCCGCACCCGCTGGGCCCGAGCAATGTCAGAAACTCGCCGGCGTGGATCGACAGCGACACATCATCGACGGCCAGCGTCGCGGCAAAACGTTTGGTGACATTGAACAATTCAATCATCGAAGGAAATCGGCCCGCGGCATGGTATGCTCACACACGTCACGGCCGAAGCGGCGACCGCATCCCTGAGCTTGTCGAAGGGGTGAGGAAAGTCCGAACTGCATGGGCACGGTGCTTGGTAACGCCAAGGCGGAGCAATCCGACGGAAAGTGCAACAGAAAGAAACAGCCGAAGGGTTCAGGGTTCGGGGTTCAGGGTTCAGGGAGGAGAGGAAGATGTCTTCCATGCTGAACCCTGAACCCCGAACCCTGAACCCTGGCAATGGTGAAATGGTGCGGTAAGAGCGCACCGCGCGATGGGTGACTATCGTGGCATGGCAAACCCCACCGGCAGCAAGAACAAATATGCACAGCGTCGTCCTGGCCCGGGGCGCGAAAGTCTGTGCGGGTAGTTCGCTTGAGGTTGCGAGTGATCGCAATCCCAGAGAAATGGTCGCCCGTTCATTGCTTGTCTCTGACCTTTGAACGAACAGAATTCGGCTTACAACGAGGCCGTGACATTTTTAAACGCAAACGGCGGCGAGCCCCGAGAGGGAACTCGCCGCCGTGTTTAAATTCGAATGATCAACTGACGAAACGAAGCCAATTTCACGCAGACGCGTCGATCGACCCACCCAGGCCCGTCGATGCTGCCACGAGCGCATCACCGGCCGTGTTCGCGGTTTCGCTGGCCTTCTGAAGCAACTGAATCGCGGCATTGCCTTGCAGTTCCTGGTTGTCCAGAATCTTCTTCGCAACGGCCGTCTGCACCTGCGAAATCGTCTGGGCCTGCTTGAAATTGATGATGCCGGATAAAAGGCTATCCATGCTATTTGTATCGGCTGAGACGTCTGTTCGATTTGAACAGAGTTGAAATGAAGGCGACGTCCGGTAAGGTGGTCGCGGATTTTGAGAATTTGCGACTTTGTGAATTTGCGATTTTAAGAAGGTCGCCCCCTGCAACTTCAAATCGCAAAATCTCAAAATCGTAAATTCGCAAATTTCAAATTGACACGTCGCCGCTCGTTAGGGTAGTGTTCGATTGAACAACCTCCAAACGGCCGCCGGATGCGGCTGGAGCGTGATCGGATGGGAACGGATTCCTCACATGCCGATAGTTTGCAGCTTTTGGGCGATTCAGCTTCATTAAAATTGTCGAGTGATCGACAGTGTGATGAGGAAGAAATCGCGCCGGAAATCGCGGCAGACCTTGAGTCGGAAGTCGCCGTGTCGAACGCGATGTCTGCCATGCAGGCTGACTCGGTGGCCGATGCGGCCGAGATGGCTTCGGACGCGATCGAGCAATTTGTCGAATCCGATCCCTCGCTGATTCCGCTGGGACCGTCGGCCTTCTTGGTCGAGCCGTCGGTGCTGGATCCGCTGGAGGTTCAAGCGCTGCTGACCGATCTGGTGTACGACCTTCAGGCCGCACTGGACGAGGCAAGCGCGATCTGCGCGGGACAGTCTCCCGCCTCGATCTGGGACGCTTACCATGAATCTCACTCCTCGCCAGACGGACGTCATCGTCGCGATTCGAAACTATCGCCACTTGCATGGCTATTCACCGACGATGCAGGAGCTGGCCGACCAGCTCGGAACAAGCAAGGTCACCATTTTCGAGCACGTCGGCGCTTTGGAAAAAAAGCGGGTCATCCGCCGCGACAAGCACAAGGCTCGCTCTTTGGAGATCATCTCGGAAGAGAAACTGCCTGACGAGGACCGCAGCACCAAGCTGCCGCTCCTGGGCAACATCGCGGCGGGCTCACCGATCGAAGCGATCGAAAACCGCGAAGAGCTTGACCTCGAAACGATGTTCCATTCGCGGCAAGGCGTGTACGTCCTGCGCGTGCGTGGCGAGTCGATGATCGAAGACCATCTCTGCGATGGCGACTACGTCGTCATCGAACGCCGCGACAGCGCCCGCAACGGCGAGCAAGTCGTTGCCCTCCTCGACACCGGCGAAGCCACGCTCAAACGCTTCTATCGCGAGGGAAGCAAAATCCGCCTTCAACCCGCGAACAGCGATATGGAACCGCGGATCGTTGATGCCGATCGCTGCAAGGTGCAGGGCGTGGTTATTGGCGTGCTGCGGAGTTACATGAATTAGGGGCGAGGGGCGAGGGGTGAGGGGTGAGGGGCGAGGGGCGAGAGACGGATGAAAACTGCCGATCGACGAATCGACTACGTCGAATTTCCGACGACCGATGTCGCGGCGTCCCGTGCGTTTTACGCGGCGGTGTTTGGTTGGACTTTCACCGATTACGGGCCGGATTACACGAGCTTTGAGGACGGGCGAATTTCGGGTGGATTCTTCAGAGCGCCGCCGCACGCGCATGCGGCACGCGGGCCGCTCGTGGTGATTTATTCAGCCGGATTGCGCGAGACGAAAGCCGCCCTTCTCGCGGCCGGTGCGACGATCAGCCGCGACACGTTTAGTTTCCCCGGCGGTTTCCGTTTCCAATTCATCGACCCCGGCGGCAACGAGCTGGCCGTCTGGTCGGAGCAGGATATGTAGCACTCGATCAATTTCGTTTGTACGTCGTCATTTTCATCGTCTTCTCTTGGGAAGGAGTTTCCGATGTCCGCCGTTCTTTCACGTCGACCGAGTTCACCAGCCAATCGCACCGCGCGCCCGCCTTTTCGATCCAATGCGGGCAAGCCGTCAGGCGCCAAACGCCCGCCGCCTGAAGCCGAGATCCTTTTCCAGAAATTCTTCAAATCGGTCGGCCCCCGCACCTACGCCGCCCAGGTGAAGAAGGCCGGCAACGGCAACCACTTCATCGTGCTCACCGAAGGCAAGCGCGATGAGAAAACGGATGAAGTGAAGAAAACAAAGCTCTTCATCTTCAGCGAAGACTTCGACGCCTATCGCGATCTGTTACGCGACACGTTCGCATTCATCAAAGCGCATCCGGTATCGGCCGAGGTGAAGACGAAACGCGAGAATTATTGGAAGAAGAAGAGATGACCGAACATGGCGCGATTGCGTGAATCGCAAAAGCCGTCATTCAGAAGGAGCCTTGGCGACTGAAGAATCTCGCCTTGCGAATGACTCTCGTCTTTCGAGATTCCCCAGTCGCTAAAGCTCCTTCTGAATGACCGATATTCGTTACGAACTTGCCGATGCTTAATCGTCGTGGGACGTGCGTCGCACTTGAAAACGCAGAATGATGGAAGAACCACCTGATGGTATTTGCTGCGCATCGCTCAACAAAAACAGCGATGGACGAGATCACTCTCGTCCATCGCTGGTGGTTTCGATCTCACTGTGCGTTTCAGTTAGCGTGCTGATCGGCGAAGGAGTCGTGCTGTCAGGTCGCAGTTTGATTGTGTGATTGGGATAAACGCGAATGAGTTAAGCCGCCAGCGGCTGCGTGCTGAGATATAGACCCAACATGCCGCGATCCATCTCGTCCATGTCGACCAGTCGGCCGGCCACGTCGACGTTGCCGTTTTCGATTTTCATCACGCGGCTGATCGCCATCCAACCGATCCACTCGCGCTTTGCCTCGGCCTTCCGACCGTCGCTCTGGATGAACGGGCTGATGCCGGCATATTCCGGCAGCTCGAGGCGCACCCGAATCTGGTTGTCGGCCCGCAGGTTCTCTTCCGACGTGCGGATGCGCACCCCGCCGGCCGAGAGGTCGACGATTTGCCCGAAGTTCTTTGCCGAGCGGCGCTTGCCGTCCCAGCGGTCGATCGGAATGCCCTGCTGGGCCATGTCATGGCGACGAAACTTCCGCCGATCCCGGCCCGATGCCTCCGCTTTGATATCATCCGTCTTGGCGGTTTTCGATTTCTGAAAGTGAAGCGTCGTCATGGCCGTTAATCCTTAATGTTTCGGTTCCGCATTCGGCTCGATCAGGCGACCGCACCGTCCGCGACCCAACACAATTTCTATCGACGACGCCCAGCGATTCGCTTTGGTAATTTAGGTAGTTTTGGGAAGATAGGATTAAATTCTCTTATTGGACGTGGTGGTCATCCCGGGTCTACAGTGTTCCGACACTGTGAGTCAGGGCGGGAAGTCGTGGGCTTCACCTGGGTTCCCGATGTCGGCTTCTTGAAGGAGTTTAAATGTCGCGTTCGATTCGATCTCTCGCTGCTGGTATTTTCTGTATCCTGGCCCTCACGACGTCGGTTCGTGCCGACTCATATCCGGTCGATCCCGTTCACTCGTCGATTCTTTTCCGCATCCAGCACGCCAATGCCGGCTACACGTTCGGCTGGTTCAAGGGATTCGCCGGCACGGTGGTAACCGATTCCGATCCGTCGAAAATGTCCGTCGAGGTCAGCGTCAAGGTCGATAGCATTGATACCGGCAACGGCAAGCGCGATCAGCATTTAAAGAGCAACGACTTCTTCTCGGCCGCCGAGTTCCCGACGATTTCGTTCAAAAGCACGAAAGTCACGTCATCCGGCGACAACAAATTCGAAGTCGCCGGCGACCTCGCGCTCCACGGCCAGACCAAGCCGATCACCATCATGCTTGAAAAAACCGGCGCATCGAATTCGCCACAAATGGGCGATCGCGTCGGATTCTTCACGACATTCATGGTGAAGCGTGCCGACTACGGAATGGCCGCCATGCCCGGCATGGTGGGCGATGAGGTGCAACTGCAGGTCGCACTCGAAGGCGTGAAAGCGAAGTGAGAAAGGAAGGGGCGAGGGGCGAGGGAAAAAGAAGCAATTTTTTTCCTTGCCCTTTATTCCGCCCCTCACCCCTCACCCCTCACCCCCCACCCCTCACCCCTTGCCCTCCGCCCCTACCCCTTGCCCCCCGCCCCTCTCCCTCCTACGCTATTCCTTCGTAAAATTGCCAAGTCGTCGGCACGGATGTGTCGGCGTACGGGGAACCCAACTGTGTCTGCCATCGCTGGCCGCGAAAAGACGGTCGTGCGGCCGGTGAGACGGACACGCCGGGGCGAAGAGTGAGCTCCTCAGCAACTCAGGGCACCTTTCAAGCCCTAGCCCGTCAGCTAACCTCGTCGGCGTGGTGTGAATGTAGTTCGTCGCGTCCGCTTCCTCGATCGAGACGAACTTCGTTGCATTCACCAGTTTGAAAGGAAAAGACACGGGCAGCCTGCACAGCCGGCTGACGATCGAGTTTCGCTGCACTTGGTTTTCATCGCGGGCATCTGCGATGTCGTGCTTCGTTTCTCGATGGTCACAGCCGGCTTTTGTATTTGGCTTTTTTTCCACCCGCGTCGTGAATTGAGAGAGCGTTCGTTCACATGAGCGATTCGAACAGCGGTCGAGATAAACCGGTCGCGCTGGCTCTGCTGGCCAGCGAGCGACCACGAAATGTCACCTGGGTGCAGGCCGCCGGTCTGCTGTTTGGCGACTGGGGAACCAGCCGCCTTTACGTGCTTGGCCTCGCCTTTTTCTTCGCAACGCGGACCAGCTTTTATCTGATCTGCGCGATGAGCGTGCTCATTCTCGCGGTCGCCTGGGCGTACACGCAGATTTGCCGCATCTACCCCGACGGCGGGGGTGTTTACACCGCCGCGAAGAGCAAAAGCCGCACGCTCGCCGTCGTCGGCGCCCTGCTTCTTTTCGCCGATTACACCGTCACCGCGAGCCTTAGTGCGCTCGATGCGTTTCACTATTACGGCCTGCCGTTGAACAAGCACGTCGAACGCGCACCCGATGTCCCCGCGCAGGCGGGCGCAGGCGTGGTCGGGCAGGTCATGGCAGCCGGTTCTTCAACGGCGACCGGTTATTCCATTGCAGAAGACGCCGGCGACAAGCTGCACGTCAAAGAGGAGATGCAGCACGAGAGGCGCAAGCTCACGCCCGAGGAGGAAGCCGCACGTCGCGAGGAAAACAAGCTGTTCCGCATCGACTCGCCCGGCCTGTGGGCAATCGTCGCCATCGCATTGATCGGCCTGCTGAATCTTGCGGGCCCGAAACATAGCGGCGGCTTCGCGATCGCCGCCGCCGTCGGCATGGCAGCGATTACGTTGATGATCGTTATCGCGGCGCTCAACAGCGGAAAGATGCAGTGGCACGATCTGCCAAACCGCATCCGGCCATTGTCTGAAGGATACGGCGAAGTGTGGATCGGTTTCGTTTCGATCGTGCTCGCCCTTTCCGGCGTGGAAGCGATCGCAAACCTCACCGGCGTGATGAAAAAGCCGGTCGCGCACACCGCTCAAAAAGCGATCTGGGTCGTCGCGATCGAAGTGGCCGTCTTCAACATTCTGCTCGCCCTTTTCATGCACAATATCTTCCCGCTGCCCAACGATGCACATAAGGAAGACATGCTGGCCTATCTCAGCAAATTTTACATGGGCCGCTGGGGCGAATGGGGTGTGCGAATCATCGGCGGCACGCTGCTGCTGAGCGCGACCAACACCGCGATCAACGGCCTGATGTCGATTGTCTATGTCGTCAGCCGCGATGGCGAATTACCGTCGATCTTTCAATCGGTCAATCGCTGGGGCGCGCCGTGGGTCGGCGGCCTGCTTGCGACGGCCGTGCCGATCGTCATCCTCATCTTTAGTCACGATCTGGAACACCTCGCGGCGCTCTATGCGATCGGCGTCATCGGCGCGATCGCAATCAACGTCACGCTTTGCTCGATGCATCCGCGCCTTCGCCGCATGCGCCGCAAAGCGCCCATGCTTCTGCTGGGCATGTTGCTCATCGCGATTTGGATCACGCTCGCGTTTACAAAAATTCACGCGCTGATCTTTGTCGGCATTGTGATGGCCGTCGGTCTTACCGCCCGCGCGCTGACGAAGTGGTATGCCAAGCGGCTTGGCGATAAGCCGAGTCTGCTCCGGCAGGCGATCATTGAACAACTGCCGCCCGATGCATTCGCCAAAACGAAATTGCTCATCGGCACGTACGGCTCGGACACGCTGGCCTGGACGGCGCTGGAAGAAGCGCAGCGCCGTGACGCTTTGCTGGTCGTCTGTTTTATTCGACAGGTAAATTTGTCTTACAAATACGACGGCGAGCAACGGCTTACGATTGACACCGACTTAGCGGCGCTGAAAACGTTCGCCAAATTTCTGGAGCTGGGCCATGCCGCGAGCGTGCCGGTGCTGCCCGTTTACGATCACGGCACCGACGCGGCCGAGCTGCTGGCCGAGAACGCCGCGATTTACGGTTGCGAGCGCGTGCTGATCGGCACCAGCCGGCAGGGCGCGATCTATCATTTAATCAAAGGACATTTCCAGCGCCGGCTCGAAGGATATCTGCCGTCGGACATGCCGGTGCAGGTCATTTCGCCAACCTCAACGCCGCCGCCGATATTGAACTACGCGGCTGTCGGAGCACATTGAAGTGAGCCGGGCACGCATCGTCTAAACTCCTCTCTCCGGTACGCCGGGGAGAGGCAGGGTGAGGGGTCTCGTCTTTCGCGAGGCGCGCTGAAGATTCCTCACCCAACCTCTCCCCAGAGTACTGGGGCGAGGGGTAAGAGAGAGCTGCCTTCGCCATGCGGGCGAGGCGATTCGAAAATCACCGGGGTCCGTTTTTGTTATGAGCGCCTGCTGCCGCTCATGGCAATGTCGGCCGAACAGTTGAATTAAAGCTCGGGCTGGCGGCCCAGTTCAGTTTTTCAGCGAGCGTTCGCCATTCCCTTGCGGCGGGATTTTCGACCAGGAGCAGGTCACGCGGGAAACGCCGCAACACGACGCGATCACCCGATTTTAATGGTGAAGAGGCTTGACCATCGCAGAAGAGCGTCGTGCCACGATTCACGCGAATCGCCGTGATGACGATTGTGCTGCTGGCCGGCTGGATGACCGGGCGAAACGACAGGCTCTGCGGCGCCAGCGGCGTGATGCAGATGCAATCGATGCCGGGCGAGATAATCGGACCGCCCGCAGCGACGTTATACGCCGTCGATCCGCTGGGCGTGGCGACGATCACGCCGTCGCCGAAATAGCGCACCCCCGCTTCGCCGTCCGTGCCGAGGTTCAACTCGATCATGCGAAACGGCGCGCCGGCGGTGATGACCGCATCGTTCAGCGACGTCGACGTCCAGCGCCGCTTCTCAGCCAGGCCTGTCGCATCATCATGTTTCCACTCCATCGTCGCATCGACGACGGACACCTCGAGCGTCTGCCGCGAGCTGATCGGCAACGTGCCGGCGACGAAGGCGTCAAAGTGAGTTTTTAGCTCCGCGGGCGCGAAGCTGGCGAGGAAACCCAATCGCCCGAAGTTCACGCCCATCACCGGCAACTGCCGGCCCGCGAGCCGTCGCGCGGTGGCCAGCAGCGTTCCATCCCCGCCCAGCACGAGCACCGCGTCGGCATCGACGGTCGTGAGATCAATCGCAGCTTCATCATCCACGGCCACGACATCGGCGCGTTGCTTGATCCACGGCACGATCTCTTCCATCGCGGGCCGAACTTTGGGCTTGTTGATGTTGGTGATGACGACGAGACGCATTGGGGGGGGGGGAAGGTGGAAAAATCGAATGTTGATTGTGGGTCGGGGGTTGTTAGGAGATAACAACAGCGTCTACAACAATCAACAATCAACAATCAACAATCAAATTCTCATCTTGGCGGAAGACGACCGGAGAAACGACGGCACAGAACTGGATCCGCTTAGGGCTGCTTCCTTTCGGACCTGACCCGGTTCACAGCCAACCCTTGCATCGCACCCGGCCGTCGTCCGCAAAGACGAGGCGCGGCCGCAATCATAGCCGAGCGGAGCAAAAGGGGCGAGGGGAGGAAAAAAAGGGGTAAGGGACAAGGGGTGAGGGGCAAGGGAAGAAATCTATTTCTCTCTTCCCTTGCCCCTCACCCTTTGTCCCTCGCCCCTTCCTCTCCATTCATCCGGCGTGGAAAATTTCAGCGCTCCGCAATGTATTCCGCAGCAGCATTGCCACGGTCATCGGCCCGACACCACCCGGCACCGGGGTGAGGTATGACGCTTTTTCCGACACGCTCGCGAAATCGACATCGCCCACCGTTTTTTTCGTGCCGTCGGGTTGGGTAATTCGGTTGATGCCGACGTCGATCACGATCGTCCCATTACTGACATGGTCGGCCGTGATCAATCCGGCTTTGCCGACCGCGACCACGAGCACCTGCGCGCGGCGCGTGTGCGATTTCAGGTCTTTCGTCGCAATGTGGCAGATCGTCACCGTCGCCATCTGCTCGGCCAGCAGCAGCGCGATCGGTTTGCCGGCGATTTCACTGGCGCCGACGACGACCGCCTCCGCGCCATACAACTCGATGCCCGTCGACTTCACGAGCTCGACCGCGGCCTGCGCGGTACACGGCGCGATGAGCGGCTGGCCGTAAACGACGTAGCCGATGTTGGCTGGGTTCACGCCTTCAACGTCTTTGACGACATCGATTTCGTATTGCAGCCGGGGTGCGCGCATGTGCTGCGGCAGCGGCAGGTGCATCATGATGCCGGTGACAGATTTATCTTTGTTGAGACGACGGATTTCCGCCTTCACCGACCGCTGCGTGACATCGGGGGCCATCACGATCAGCTCGTATTCAATGCCGACCGCGCGGCACGATTCCCCCTGCCGCTGCGCATACAACTCGGCGGCAGGTGTACCACCGACCAGCATCGCGACCAGCTTGACGGTCTTCCCCTGTGCACGAAGCACATCCACGCGCGACTTCACGTCGAGCTTGATGGTTTGTGCGATGGCGTTGCCGTCGATGATCGTTGCTCTGGACAAGCTGCGGAGTATCGAGATGCGAGGAATCGAACGCAACGGGTCGGAGTGTTGTTGTTCAACGCGTTCTGATTCGCGAAGCCGCAAGCGGCTTGATGCACCGTGGTCTAGAGCCGCTTGCGGCTTCGCGAATCAAAAAGCGTTCGATACTATTATCTTCATGCGACCCATCGTCATCGCATACCACCTCGTCTGGACGGGTTACGGATGGTGGTTATTCACCGATCCGCGCGGATCGATGTCGAGCGTGCTCCGCAACGAATATCTGCGCGACACCGGTGAGATGCACTTCGGACGGAAGCGAATTCAACCCCGGTCGAGCGAAGTCCGTGAACATTTTCGAACCACCGAGTCGAAGCTCGCTCATGCGCGACGGACGTTCAGCGATGTTGAAATCGATTGCATTGGAAGCGCGTTCGCGCGGGTCGTCACTGAATGCGTCTATACGGTGTATGCATGCGCTATCATGATGGATCACATTCATCTGTTGATCCGCAAGCATCGACACTCAGCTGAAGACATGATCGCGAATTTTCAGAGGGAGAGTCATCTGGCGTTGCGCGATGCGAGGCACTTTGATTTGGAGCATCCGGTTTGGGGAGGACACGGGTGGACGGTGTTTATCGACAATCCGGAGCGGGTTTGGAAAACGATCGATTACGTGAGAGAGAATCCGATTAAAGCGCGAATGAGGGAACAGAATTGGTCATTTGTGAAACCGTACGACAACTGGCCGTTGTTTGAGGGACACAGTCCGAATTCTCCGTATGCGCGACGGATGAAGCGACGGGAGACGTGATCGCGATACCGCGCGTCCTGATCCGCGAAGCCGCGAGCGGCTCTCATCTCCGTGATCCGATCCGCTCGCGGCTTCGCGAATCAGAACGCTTTCTTAACCTCAATCGGGATCCAACACTCCACGCGCGTGCCCTTGCCGATCTCGCTTTCCAACTGCAAGCTTCCCCCCAGCGCGCTCACCGCATGTTTGACGATCGCGAGTCCCAGTCCGGTGCCGCGTCCGACCGTTCCCGAGCGCGAGGTATCGACCTGGTAGAACCGCTCGAACACCCGCACCTGATGCTCTTCGGGAATGCCGATGCCGTTGTCGGTCACGCTGAAAATGACACCGTCTCCCTCCCGAGCCGCGCTGATTGTCACGCGGCCACCCGTTGGAGTGAACTTGATCGCGTTTTCGCCGAGGTTGCGGAAGATCAATTGCAGCAGCCGCCTGTCACTGTGCAGCTCGGACGGAACGTTGTCGCCGCGCTCGATGTCGAGTTCGACAACCTTCTGCCGCGCCAACGTCGATAGGCCGATGCGCGTGGATTCGAGCAACTCGTTGAGATCAACCTCCGCCCGCTGGACCGCCGCGTCTTCGCTTTCGACGCGCGACAGATCGAGTAGATCGGCCAGCAATTCTTCAAGCCGCTTCAACTGCCCCGACGCGATCGCGAAGCATTTGTCGGCCTGCTGCGGGTCGTCTTGATACACCTCCTGCAACGTCTCAAACGCCAGCTTGATCGCCCCGATCGGCGTACGTAGTTCATGACCCGCATTCGCGACAAAGTCCGTTTTCATCTGCACCGCGCCGGCCATCACCGTCACGTCGCGCAGCAGCAGCAGCACGCCCTTCCCGCTCGGCGGGCGAAGCGCGACGGCCTGGAAAATCATGCGCTGACCATGACGCGTGATGCGCACTTCGCGCGGCTCGATGTGATCGGGATTCGACCGCGCTAACTCAAACATCGCGATCAGCGTCGATTCATTCAGCACGCTCAGCAGCAGCTTGCCCAGCGCCTGCTCCGGCGTGCAGTCGAGCAACCGCGCGGCCGGTGCGTTAATGACCGCGATGCGCTGCTTGGCGTCGGTAAGAAAAATCGGGTCGGGCAACTGATCGACGAGAACGCGCAGTTGCGTGCGCTCGACGTTCACTTCCTTCGACCGTCGCTCGGCTTCGACCGCGAGATGATTCAGATCGACGCCCAGCGCCCGAATTTCCTCTTCCCCGTTCGGCTCGATGTGTGTCTGCCATTCTCCAGCCGTCATTTGATGCACGGCGTCCGAGAGCGCTAGCGTGGGCGCGATCCAGTTTCTATCAAGGCGCGTCGCAAGCGCCAGAACAATGATGACCCAAAGCGCGATCGCGACGAGTACGACAATCCACAGCGGCATGACGACCGCAATCGCGATGCAAATCAAAATGACGACGAGTGATGCGACGCTGAACGGCGCAAAAAGATGGGAAAAAATCGGACGACCGAACATACCAGCGATTGTCGAGGCTGGAGTGGGGAATGTCGATTGTTGAAGGTTGATTGTGGAATGTGGATGCCGATTGTGGAATGTGCATTGCCGAGTGTTGATCGACCAAGTGCCGATCTCTCACAATCGACAATCAACAATCAACAATCAACATTCGAAATTCATTCGTCCTCCGCCGATTCGCGCAAACGATATCCGACCCCGCGGACGGTGAGGATCATCGGGCTGGCGACGGCGAGCTTCTTGCGGATCGCCGTGACATGCACATCGATCGCGCGGTCGGTCACGAAGACGTCGCTGCCCATCGCTTTGTCCATCAACTGATCGCGCGTTAACACGCGGCCGCGAGCGGTCACCAGCGCGCTGAGCAGCTTGAACTCCGTCAGCGTCAGCTTGATCGGCTCTCCCTCGACGGTCACTTCGTGCTTGCTTGAATCGATCGCGATCGGCCCGGCGCGGAGCATCTCGCCCGGAACCGCCGCCGCGACCGGCTCTTTGCGGCGCAGCACCGAGCTCACGCGCGCGAGCAACACCTTCATGCTGAACGGCTTGGTGATGTAATCGTCGGCCCCCAGCGTCAGGCCGACCACGATATCAGTTTCCTCGCCTTTGGCGGTCAGCATGATCAGTGGAATGCCGGCCGTCTTGGGCTCGGCCTTGAGTCGGCGCGTCACCTCCGTGCCATCGATCCCCGGCAACATCAAGTCCAGCAGAATCAGATCCGGCGCCTCACCCGCCGCGCGGTCGATCGCTTCGAGCCCGTCGCGCGCGGCGATGACGTCGTAACCATGACGCTGAAGGTTGTAGCTGATCAGATCGATCAGGTCCTTCTCGTCATCCACCACCAGAATCTTTTTATGAGTTCGTCGCACCGAGAGCTTGGCCGGAGTGGCTACACTGTTCATTGGATGCAAGATGACAGGCTCGCCGCCAAAGAACGTCAAGCAATTAGCGCGAACTTAACAACAGAGGGTTTAGGGTTCAGGGTTCAGGGTTCAGCGAAGAAAAGGTAATCGCACAGCCGGGTTTCACGTCTTTTCCTCCCTGAACCCTGAACCCTGAACCCTGAACGCTGAACCCCGAACCCTCCACCCTAACACATGAAAATCTACACAAAAACCGGCGATGACGGCACAACCGGCATGATCGGCGGCACCCGCGCGAAAAAGAACGAGCCGCGCATCGACTGCTACGGCACGGTGGACGAACTGAATGCCGCCATCGGGTTGGCGGCCAGCTCCTGCCAAACGAACGATCCGCTGCTGCTATCGCTCCGCCGAGTGCAAAACGAGCTATTCGTCATCGGCTCGCACTTGGCCGTCCCGGCACGCATGGACGGCGCGGTGCGCGGCAACGCGCATCTTCCCGCGTTGGACGTGACATTGATCGAGCGCCTCGAACGCGAAATCGACGCCGCCGAGACTCGCCTCTTGCCGTTACAGGAATTCATTCTTCCCGGCGGGTCGGAACTCGCGTCGAGGATTCACCTTGCGCGCGCGATCTCGCGGCGCGCCGAGCGGCTAGTGGTCGCGCTGGATGATGCGTCCGAGGATGGCAAATTCGCGGTCACTTACCTCAACCGTTTGAGCGACTGGTTGTTCGTCATGGCACGATTGTCAAATCAACTCGTCGGCGTTGCGGATATTCCGTGGAAAAAATGAGATCGCTTCGCTGCCGAGTTTTACTGACAGTCGAGTTTTTAGCGATCAACCCGCAAGTCGTTCACCGCTCCATGCCTCCATCTTGTGTTGATCGCGCGGCCACTCGACCCTACAGTGCCCGACCCGTTTTCCGAAGGAATCGCTGTATGAACATGAAAATCCTGGTCGCTGACAAGCTTGCTGAAGAAGGCCTCGCATTCCTTAAAGAGCAAAACGCTTCGTTCGATGCGAAAGTCGGCTTGAAGGAAGACGAGCTTGCCAACGCGGTCGCGACGGGCGGATATGATGCTCTGATCGTCCGCAGCGGTGCGAAAGTCACGGCCAAGGTTTTAGAAAACCCCGGGCAGCTCAAGGCGATCGCCCGCGCGGGGGTAGGCGTCGATAATATTGACCTCCCCGCCGCCACCGCCAAGGGCATTCTTGTTTTGAATACCGCCGAGGCATCGACGTTGTCGACCGCCGAGCATGCGCTGGCACTGATGCTGTCGCTGGCGCGCAAAATTCCGCAGGCGAGCCAATCTCTCAAATCCGGCGCGCTCGAATGGAAAAAACGGAGCGTCTACCAGGGCACGCAGTTGGCCGGCAAAACGCTCGGCGTGGTCGGGCTCGGCCGCATCGGTCGAACCGTCGCCACGCGCGCGATCGCCATGGAAATGACCGTCGTCGGGTTCGACCCGTTCTTTACAGCCGCCAGCGCGCTCGACGGCAAGGTGAAGATGGTTCGCGATTTCGATGAGTTCCTCTCACAGATCGACGTCATTACCTTCCACGTTCCCGGCGGCGAAGGGACCAAGCATCTGCTGAATCGCGATCGCCTGTTCAATAAGTGCCGGCCGAACCTGCTCGTCGTCAACGACGCGCGCGGCGAGGTCGTCGACGAGTTTGCGCTCGCGGATGCATTAAAGGAAAAGAAAATCGCCGGCGCGGCGATCGACGTCTTCGCAAAAGAGCCACCCGCCGCCGATCATCCGCTGCTCGGTTTGGAAAACGCGGTGCTGACACCGCACCTGGGCGCGAGCACGGACGAAGCGCAGACGGCGGTTTCGGTCGATGCGTGTCGTGCGATTGTCGCGTATCTGCAAAACGGAGAAATCCGCGGCGCGGTGAACGCCGGCGGGATCAAGCTTGATCTGCCGCCGGATGAATTGCCGTTGACGAAATTGGCGACGCGCCTCGGCACGCTGCTGGCCGGTTTTTGTGAAGGTGGCTATGCGAACATCACGCTTCGCGCCAGCGGGCCGAAGGCGTCGAAGCACATGAGCACGCTCCTGCGACTCGCCGCCGTCGAGCTGATGAAGCCGCATCTCGACACGCCGGTGAACGTGATCAACGTCGAACACCTGGCCCGCGGGCGCGGCATCGAGCTGGTCGCGATCCAGGAATCCGAGCCGCCGCAGGGGTTGGTCGGCGACATCGTCGGCGTGCGCGTGACGGCCCCGAACGGCGACACGCATCGCGTGCTCGGCACCGCCTACGCGGACGGCCTGCCGCGCATCCTCCGTGTCGATGACTGGGCCATGGACATGATCCCCGAAGGCCCGATGGTGCTCATCGTGAACAAGGACGAACCGGGCGTCATCGGCACGGTCGGCAGCACCTTCGGCGACGCGAAGGTCAACATCGCCGACATGGCCATCACCCGATCAAAGCAGGCGAACGGCGAAGTGCGGGCGCTGATGGTGCTAAAAACCGACAGCGAACCGCCGACCGCGCTGGTCGATAAGCTGAAGGCCCAGGCGAATATCGTGCGCGTGAAAGCCGTGAATCTCGCGAAGCGCGGGATGTGAAGACTTGCGTCAAGTCGAGAGCGTTGGTTCCAGCTCCCATAGTTGTTCGACTTCGATCAATTTGCACTGCAATTCGTCTGCCGCCAAACGGCAGCCGTCGATGATGGTGCGATAGCACTTGATGTCGATCGATTTGATCTGGGTGACGCAGTACGTCTTTTGGAGAATGTCCAAGCGCTGCGGGAACTTTCGCTTGATTTCCTTCCACAAATCCCGTGCCTGGAAGGTACGCTCGGGTTTTCAGATAGACGTTAATGAGCTTTGCTGCCCAGCCAACACTAAGTTCGGATTCGGTCGAACAAAGTCGATGTATTGCCGCTTCGTGCCAGCGATCGAATTGATATCGGTCAATTTTTTCGATTGTTGGATCGAACAAGCTGTAAAAATCGACTTTGTCGAGTAGTCCGTAAATTCGACGACGGTCCTTCACGACGGCTCCCGACCTCGTGGCCGACAATGCAGTCCACTTTGCAAATTCACACACGATAAAGTCGCGTGTTGACGTCATGTTGCCACGTTTCGAATCACTCTGGTGCCCATTTAGCCGTCGCGGCCTCACGACGGCCTCGCACCGCGCTTGCACGTCGCTCGATCACGGCAAGAACATCCCTGGATTCAATCCAAAGTAATCCGCAACCGTCACGATTACCGATTTACTCCAGTCGCGTTTCCCATTGAGCATGTCGGACAGCGCGCTTTGCGAGATACCTCGCGCGTTCGCGAATGCGTTCACGCTCATCTTGCGCTCTTCGAGTAAATGCCGAACGATTCGGGCCGCAGAAACTTTGGATACATTCATGTGAAGACCAGCCTCACGCTCGTACGTTGCAATGAGCGATGCGAGCACTTTCTTGTACTCTGTCGCGACCTTTCGTTTATCCGATGCAAGCCCACGTAATGCCCGCTTTGCCTTCTGATGTTCGGCGGACGATCGAATCGGACGCAACGGGTGCACATTAAGCACCAACTCTAAGTAGGGATCATTCAATTTGGTCCGAGTTCGCGAAGAAGTGCTGCTCATTTTAATACCTCAATTTCCATTGATTTTTGTCGTACTGAGCATGCGTCAGGATCTCGAGTGCCTCGACGACGCCGGATTCGTAATCGATCCATGAAAGCAGCCGGTACTCGTTTCCTTTGACGTTGAATATAATCAGAACCGTACCGCTCTTTAGTTTCACACCGTCCGCTGCAGGATAGATGCGACGTACTTCGCTCAGGCTTGCCCAGTGAGACTCGAGAACGATAACGGTCCATTCCTCGAGCCAAAGTCGCAACGGGTTATTTTTCCTCCCGGCACGTCGAAGCACGTCTTGGCCGAGCAGAAGCATTATCACATTATGCGATAACAGCTGGTGGCCGGCAAGACCGCTCTGAGATTTATGCCGGAGCGATTTCCGGGATGCGAAACGCGAGCGACAAAGGAACCGAGCGCACCCGCGTGCCGCGAAGCAAAGAATGATTGCCGATCGACCGCGCTCTTCGCAATTTACCCACGCATCGATTGTGATGTTCGTCATGGTGTTCCTATGTCTCATACTCACGCTGCTGACGGCCGCTTCCGCCCAAGCGGAAGTTTTTCACGCAGTGCCTGGCGACGATCTTCAAACGAAAGTCAACACCATGCGCCCCGGCGATGAGCTGCGGCTTGCTGATGGCAAGTACAAAGGGTGGCTCGATCTGAACGCCCGGCCGGGGATTACGATTCGCGCCGAACAGATCGTGCCCGTAAAGATGGAGATGAAAGACGGTCAGCCAGTCGGCACCGGCGGAAACGTGATGATCGAGTCGGCCGGCCATCCGTTTGCGGTGATCGGAAACACCGGCATCACGCTCCAAGGCCTCACATTTGACGGCTGCGGCAGTTCGGTGCAGTCGGGCGCGATCAAATGCAAAAGCAATTGGACGCTCGAAGACGTCATCGTGCAAAACACCGACGGCGTGGGCATCACCATCGACGGCCACTCCGAGAACGTCACCTGGACGCGCGTCGTCACGCAACACAACGGATACATGGGCTGGGGCGGCGGCGAATCGAAGCACATCCGCATCACCGACAGCGGCACGTTTCGCAACAACCTCGGCTGGCCGACGAATACGTTTGGGGATCATGGTCACGAGAAAAACGGCAAATGGTACGTCGACCCTCAGTTCGAAGCGGGCGGCGGAAAGTTCGCCGTGTGCGATGACCTGGTCATGACCCGCGTCTGGGCGCAGGGAAATAATGGCCCGGGGATCTGGTTTGACTATCAGAACAAAAACATCGTGGTGAAAGATTCGATGTCGATCGGCAACGTCGGCTTGATTCACAGCTACGACGCCGTTGGCATTCATAGCGAGATTAATCTCGGCCCGATCCTCATCGAGAACTGTTTGATCCGCGATAACGGAATCGGCATTCTCCCGGCAGAGGAACACGGGCTGACCGTGCGCGGCTGCTCGCTGGTCAACAACGGTGTCGCATTTCGAAACCTCGGAAACGCGAAAGACGGTTTCCGCAACGAGGGCTGCCGCGACGTGACGATCGCGGGCAATTCGTTTTACGGCAGCGCGCGAATTTCGTTCTGGGGCGAGAACGACAACATGACGGCGGAGTATCGCGAGGCGCACAAGATCGTGATCTCGCCGAACGAGCTCGACGCGCCGTTGCCGGTGAAATGGCACGTCGATGGCTTGAACGCACCGGCGAGCGGCGTCGCCGCCTCGCCCGAGCCGAGCGACGGCGGCGAGTATGTCGATGCGATGCCGGACATTCTGAAAAACGCCAGCAACGGCTACGGCCAGGCGAAGCTGAATCGCAGCAACAGCGAAGGCCGGCCCGACGACGGCACGACGCTCACCATCGCCGGCACAAGCTATGCCCGGGGCATCGGCTGCCACGCGCCGTTTCGGTTGACGATTCCGCTCAACGGCGATTACTCAGCGCTGCGATTCTTCGCGGGCATCGACGATGAAACTCGCGGCAGCGGGACGGTCATCATCCGTGTCGAAGGGAACGGAAAAACGATTTACGAATCGCCGGTGCTGCGATGGGGCGACAAAGCCGTCGACGTGAGCGCGTCGGTGAAAGGGATGAAGAGCGTCACGCTGCACGTCACCGATGCGAAGGATGGAAACGACGCGGATCATGCCGATTTTGGATGGATTAGACTGATTCAATAGCGTTGTTTAGCGGCACCGCTTGCGGTGCGTTCACGTCACGTGCGGTGCGTCGAAGAAACGCACCGCAAGCGGTGCCGCTAAACAGTTTTTCTGAAACTCAACGTCGAACAGTCTCGTGCTACAATTCCCGCCATGCAGATTGTCGTCGCCATCACGGGCGCTTCCGGGGCCGCTTATGCTCAGCGGTTTATTCAGATGCTTGTTGCCGCCAAGGTGAAGGTGCATTTGGTCGTCTCGCCGCTCGGTCGTCGACTGCTGCACGATGAGCTTGGCATGGAGCAAATCGATCTGAATGCGCTGGCGGGCGCTCCGAATCACGGCATCATCCTGCACAATTACAACGACGTCGGCGCGACGCTGGCCAGCGGAAGTTTCCTGCATGACGGCATGGTGATCGTCCCCTGTTCGAGCAATACGCTCGCGGAAGTGGCGCACGGGCTGGGCGACAATCTCATCAGCCGCGCGGCGGCCGTCACGCTCAAGGAGCGTCGTCGCCTGGTGCTCGTGCATCGCGAGATGCCGCTCTCGCCGATCGATGTGAACAATTACAAAACGCTGTCAGATGCGGGCGTGATTCTCGCATCCGCGAATCCCGGGTTCTATTTGAACCCGACGACCGTCGGCGAGATTGTCGACTTCGTGGCCGGCAAGTTGCTCGACCTGGTCGGCGTGAAACACGATCTGGACACCCGGTGGGACCCGAAAGCGCCGCGGCCGCCGATGGTGGTGTGAGCAAATGTTGGTGGGAGTGATTGAATGATCGGGAGAGCGGGAGAGCGGGAGAGCGGGAGAGCGGGAGAGCGGGCGATTATAAATCCGATCACCTCAATCATTCAATTCCCATGACCCGACTCACGTGCAAAGTAGATCAGCTCGTCGCGATCGGCCGCGAGATCGTGGTCGTGCCTACCGACATCGATGTCAGGATCGTCCGCCTTCTTGCGCGCGGCCGACAGTTCGGCGGGCCGAATGACGGCGCGTCGTTCGAATCCATCCACGAGCTCTCGCGCGGCCAATCCATTTCCGTCGGCCAGAACATCGCGATCATGCTGATCGACATCGCCGCCAAAGAAGCGACGATCGGCGTGCTCGCACCGAAAGGCATCGCCGTTGCTCTCTTGTGAAGAAGTTCAAGAACCGAACTCCTCTCTCCAGTATTCTGGGAAGAGGCAGAGAGAGGGGTTCTCTTCGCGTGATTCGAGAATCGAAGACCCCTCTCCTGGCCTCTCCCCGAGTATGGAAAAAGGAGGAATACGGATGACCGACACTCTGCGGACTTCTGCTCCATCGGCGAGATTCGTCGATCGCCTCGCCCTTCTCACGGCCGACATCAAGCTGTCGCACACGGTGTTCGCGTTGCCTTTCGCATTGCTCAGCACATTCCTCGCGGCCCACGGTTGGCCGCATGCCGGGCAACTGGCGTTGATTGTCGTTTGCATGGTGACGGCCCGCACCGTGGCGATGAGTGCGAATCGTCTCTTCGACGCCAACCTCGACGCGCTCAACCCGCGCACGAAAAACCGCGCGATCCCCAGCGGTCGCCTCTCGCGAAACTTCGTCACCGCCTCGATCGTCGCTTGCGCGTTCGCCTTCATCGCGTCAACCAGCGGCTTCGGATTTGTCTACCACAACTGGCTTCCGCTCACCCTCTCGCTACCCGTGCTAGCGTGGTTGGTCGGCTATCCATTCATGAAACGCTTCACGCGGTGGTGTCACTACTACTTGGGTGCCGCGCTGGCGGCCGCGCCGGTCTGTGCTTGGATCGCGATTCGCGGGAATGTTGAAATTGAACCGCTGCTCCTCGCCGCCGCCGTACTTTGCTGGACGGCCGGGTTCGACATCATTTACGCCTGCCAGGATTATGTCGTTGATGTGCGCGACGATCTTTTTTCCGTGCCTGCCAAGTTCGGCATTGCAAACGCGCTCTGGATCAGCCGCTTCACGCACGTGCTGGCCGTCGCGATGCTGATCGCGCTCGGCTGGCAGTCCGATGAGTTGTCCATCCTCTATTTTATCGGCGTCTGGATCGCCGCGGGCCTTCTCGTGGTTGAACATCTTCTGGTTCGGCCCGACGATCTATCCAAAGTCGGGCTCGCGTTTTTCACCATCAACGGCATCATCGCTTTGCTGCTCGGCACGTTGGGAATGCTCGACGTGTTCCTTTAATAATCCGAATTTTGGCGCTCGGGGCGGGGCGCTGGTAGAACATAGTGATGAAACTCGTCGCGCTGGTTCTTCCGCTGTTGCTGCTTGGCTGCTCGCAGGAGAAGCTTCCGCTGGTTGCCGACATCCCGCCGAGTGCGATCGATGTGAAGGAAGGCGACGGCCGACTGTTCTACGAAGCCGCGGGCGAGGGCGTGATTTATCTTTACGACGTAAACATCGCGACGGTCATCTTGACGCAACCGATCGTGCCGCCGCAGCGGTTCATTCTTAATCAGACGACTGGCTTGGTCACGGTCGAGGGCCGCCCGACCTACGCCGACCCGACGCGTTACTCGATCAAATTTGGCGACACGAGCATTAAAGAAGTTCCGATCACGCAGCACCACACCTATCGCATCTATTTCGTGCCCGAAAACGTCTCTCGCCTGCTGCCTCCGACGACCAGGCCGTGAGCGTTTGACGCCTCGGTTCGAACACGGAGTAAAGAACAAGTATCTTTCAGATCAAATCATCCGGTAGAACCGAGTCCGGGCGATCGATATACTTCCGGATGATGTCGCTCGATCGTCTGACAGTGTCCGACTCCGCGCTGTTCCCCGTGCGCGAGAAAGTAATCGCGGGGGAGCCGCTGTCGCACGCCGACGGGGTGGCGCTTTACACCAGCCGCGATTTGTACGGCATCGGTCGCCTTGCTAATTTCGTACGCGAGAAGCTGCATGGCGATCGCACGTATTACAATCGCAACCGCCATATTAATTACACGAATGTCTGTGCCCTTAGTTGCAAATTTTGCAGCTTCTACCGCAAGCGCGGCGAAGCGGGCGCTTATGAGATGCCCGTCGAGCAGGTGATCGCCACCGCGGTCAAAGCCGCCGATGCGGGCGCGACGGAAGTGCATATCGTCGGCGGCCTGCATCCGTGGCTGAAGTTCGACTATTACACAGACATGCTCGCCAGTATTCGTCGCGAGCGGCCGCGGCTGCACATCAAGGCGTTTACCGCGATCGAGATCGTTCACCTCTCGCGCATCGCGCGGCTGAGCATCCGCGAGGTCCTTGCCGAGCTTGCCAATGCCGGCCTCGGCTCGCTGCCCGGCGGCGGCGCGGAGATCTTCGATGACCGCGTGCATGACGAAGTCTTTCGCGGCAAGGTCGGCGCGAACAAATGGTTTGAAGTTCACCGCACCGCGCACGAGTTGGGGATCTATTCCAACGCGACGATGCTTTACGGCCATGTCGAAAACGTGGCCGAGCGCGTGGCGCATTTGATCGCGTTGCGCGACCTGCAAGCCGAGTCGATGAATCGTCCGGCGCGATTCAACTGCATCATTCCGCTATCCTTCATTCCCGAAGACAGTGAGCTTGGCGCGCTGCCCGGCCCGACGGGGCTTACCGACCTGAAAACGCTCGCTATCAGCCGCCTGATGCTCGACAACGTCGCACACATCAAGGCGTTCTGGATCATGCAGGGCGTCGGTTTATCGCAAATCGCCCTCGACTGGGGCTGCGACGATCTGGACGGCACGGTCGTCTGGTACGACATCACCAAACGCGAAGGCGACGGTGTCCACCAGGAACTGCACGTCGGCGACATTCAGCGCCTAATTCGAGAAGCGGGTCGAATTCCCGTTGAGCGGGACACGCTGTATCGCGAGGTGAAACGCGATTCGGTGACGGATGCGGTGATCTCTGATTTTGATTTGTCGGCCAGCATGGAACCGATCGCCGTCTGATTCGCTCTCGCCTCAAGACGGAGAACCGATCAGCACTTCCGCTGGAATTCCGAGCCCGGCATGCAGTCGCCGGATCATCGGCAACGTCAGCACCCGCTTATGATTGAGGATTTCGGTGACTCGAGCGCGACTTCCGATGAAAGGCTCCAGATCGCGACGGCTCAGCCCGCGTTGCTCCATGGCAAATTCGATCGCGCGGACCGGATCTGGCGCTTCGATCGCGTGATGCTTCTCTTCCCATGCTTCTGCAAGTGTGACAAGCACGTCGAGTTTGTCACCAGCAGCGGTGTCCTGATCGGCATCCATCAATGAGTCGATTTCTTTCATGACTCGTTGATGATCGCGTTCATTTTTGATCGGTTTGATTTGCATCGTTATACCTCCGTTACATCGATCGCATCGTATTGCCGGTGGGTTCCGACGAACCGGATATACATCACGCGGTGCGGGTAGTTCACCTTCACCACTAATCGGTACTTGTCTCCAGCAAGATGGACCACAATGCGGATGTTCCCAACGACGCAACGAATCGCTCGAGAAGAACAGCCTCGCGATGGTATGAAGCTGCATTCCCAGATCTGAACTGTTCATAGCACGGGCGGGACGCCCGTGACACAGGCACGCTTATCGTGTCACGGGCGTCCCGCCCGTGCGTAGCCCTCGTCGGTTCTCGCGCTCTTCGTCGTTACGCGTTCTCGCGACCGCGTCTGCGCTAACCTAAGACCCTGACTTGAGCGGTTGCTCCGCATCGGAAAACGCTGGCTTTTCCCAGATGTCCTAAGCGTCTTTCGCGCAATAATTCGCATGCTCCCGTGCATTATTTTATGGTCCCGTTTTGGAAGCGAGTTCGGAAAAACGACAATCATGCATGCATGTTCCGGGTTACTTTCAAGAATATGTTGCGACTTCATGCCAACATCCGCTAAATTTGCCCAACCAACCCGTGGCCGGCTCAACGACAAAGTCGGCGTATAATGTTTCGTTGGCGCTTGGCAATCGACTCGACAGAGGCGACCCCTTTTCGGCTCATTTCCTGGCGACCGACGCTTGTTTCGACGTAATTTCCGACCGATTAGCTTGACGATTTGCGAGGGCTCTATTGTGACCCCTACTTCCAGCCATCCGATTGGCCATGGCCAGCTTCCCGATCGAAAGCGCCGCGTTCCCGGAATGCCCCCGCCTCAGGGGCTGTACGACCCGGCGTTCGAACACGATTCGTGCGGCGTTGGCTTTATCGCGCACATCAAGGGGAAGGCTTCCAACCCCATCGTTCTGCGAGCGCTGGAGATGCTGGAGAACATGAACCATCGCGGTGCCTGCGGCTGCGAGCCGGACAGCGGCGACGGCGCGGGCATCATGGTGGCCACTCCGGATAAGTTTTTTCGCCGCAAGGCCGGCGAATTGGGCTTCAAGCTCCCCAAGCCGGGCGACTACGCCGTCGCCATGTTGTTTCTTCCCAAAGACCTCGTATCGCGGCGCGCCTGCGAGGCGCTCTTCGAGCGCATCGTCCGCGAATACGACATGCGCGTCCTCGGCTGGCGCGATGTGCCGACCAACAACCAATTCGTCGGCAACACGCCCAAGCTGACCGAGCCACGCATCCGCCAGGCGTTTGTCGCGATGGCCGAGACGTTTTACAACCGCGCCGATTTCAATCACCGGCTGTATCTCGTTCGGCAGCGCGTCGAAAACGTGATTGAGTTCGGCGACAGCCCGCCGGGCGCGCAGGACATTTTTTACATCAACCTGCTCTCGAATAATCGCATGGTCTACAAGGGGATGCTCACGCCCCATCAATTGCGTAACTATTATCCCGACCTGTCCGATCCGGAATTTGCCTCCAATTTTGCCATCGTTCACAGCAGGTTCAGCACGAACACGTTTCCAAGCTGGCGGCTGGCGCACCCGTATCGCTACATCGCCCACAACGGCGAAATCAACACCGTGCGCGGCAACCGTAACTGGATGCGCGCCCGAACCGGCTCGCTGCAATCCGAAAAGTTCGGCGACGAGCTGCCCAAACTCTTCCCAATCCTCACTGAGCTTGGCTCGGACTCGGCCACGCTCGACAACGCGCTGCAGTTTCTCTGCGTCAACGGCCGATCGCTGCCGCATTCGGTGCTGATGCTGATTCCCGAAGCGTGGCAGAACAACGCGCTGATGGACCCGGACCTCAAGGCGTTTTACGAATACCACGCCTGCCTGATGGAGCCGTGGGACGGCCCGGCCAGCATCGCGTTCACCAACGGCGAGCAGATCGGCGCGGTGCTCGATCGCAACGGCCTGCGCCCGTCGCGCTATTACGTCACGAAGGACGACCTGGTCATCATGGCCAGTGAAGTCGGCGCGCTTGCCGTGAAGCCGGAAGACGTCGTGAAGAAATGGCGCTTGCAGCCGGGCAAGATTTTTCTGATCGATACGAAGAAGGGTCGCATCGTCGACGATCTCGAAATCAAATCCGAGTTGGTCGACAAACGGCCCTGGAAGCGATGGGTCGATGAAAATTTGATCGAGCTTGATTCGCTTCCCACACCGGAAGAGGTGCATCAGCCCGATCACGACACGCTGCTCGTGCGACAGCATGCCTTTGGTTACACCAACGAAGATCTCAAAATCCTGATGACGCCGATGGCCGCGACGGGTCAGGAAGCGATCGGCAGCATGGGAACTGACACGCCGCTGGCATGCCTGAGCGAGATGCCGCAGCTTCTCTATAACTATTTCAAGCAGTTGTTTGCCCAGGTCACGAATCCGCCGTTGGACGCGATCCGCGAAGAGCTCGTGACGTCGCTGCTCACCTATCTCGGCCGCGAGGGAAACCTGCTGGCCGAGAGTCCGAAGCATTGTCACCTCATCAAGCTGAAGCAGCCGATTCTCAGCAATACCGATCTGGAAAAACTGCGACAAGTGAGCGCCGGCGACCTGCGCGCGACGACGATTTCGATGTTGTGGAATATCGGCGACGGTGAAGGCGGCTTGGAAAAAGCCGTCGATGCGCTGTGTGCCGATGCCGAGAAAGCAGTCGCGGAAGGCGCGTCGATTCTCGTGCTTTCCGATCGCGGCGTGGACAAAGACAGAGCGCCGATTCCCGCATTGCTCGCGACGGCGGCGGTGCATCACCATCTGATCCGCGCCGGCACGCGCACGCAGTGCGGCCTGGTCATTGAAACCGGCGAGGCGCGCGAAGCCCATCACTTCTGCCTGCTGATCGGCTACGGCGCGGGCGCGGTCAATCCGTATCTCGCCTTCGAAACGATCGCCGACCTGCATCGCGAAGGCATCCTGCCGAAAGATTTGACGCTCGAGTACGCGAAGAAGAATTTCATCAAGGCCGCCAACAAGGCGATCCTGAAAGTCGCCAGCAAGATGGGCATCAGCACCGTGCAGAGCTATCGCGGCGCACAGATTTTCGAAGCGATCGGCCTGGGCGAAGAAGTCGTCGATAAATATTTCACCAACACCCCGAGCCGCATTAAAGGCATTGGCCTAGATGTCATCGCGCGCGAGTGCATGATGCGTCACCGCCGCGGCTTCCCGCCGATCGAAGTCGAGGGCGATGTCCTCGACACCGGCGGCCAATACCAGTGGCGGCGCGACGGCGAGTTCCACCTCTGGAACCCCGATACCGTCGCCAAGCTGCAACATTCCGTGCGCGTCGACAGCTTCAGGACGTTTCAGGAATACACGAAACTCGTCAACGAAGAATCGCGCCACCGTTGCACGCTGCGCGGCCTGATGAAATTTAAGAAGAACGAACCGGTCAGCATTGATGAAGTCGAGCCCGCCAAAGAGATCGTCAAGCGATTCGTCACCGGTGCGATGAGCTTCGGTTCGATCAGCAAAGAAGCACACGAAAATCTCGCCATCGCGATGAACCGTATCGGCGGCAAATCAAACACCGGTGAAGGCGGCGAAGACCCGAACCGCTTCACACGCGACGCGAACGGTGACCTGCGCCGTAGCGCGATCAAGCAGATCGCCTCCGCCCGATTCGGCGTGACGACGGAATATCTTGTCAACGCCGACGAGTTGCAGATCAAGATGGCGCAAGGCGCCAAGCCCGGAGAAGGCGGCGCGCTATCAGGGAGCAAGGTCGATGAATACATCGGCAAAATCCGTCACAGCACGCCCGGCGTTGGATTGATCTCGCCGCCGCCGCATCACGATATTTATTCGATCGAAGATTTGGCGCAGCTGATTCACGACTTGAAGAACGTGAACCCGGCCGCGCGTGTCAGCGTGAAACTGGTCAGCGAAGTCGGCGTCGGCACGGTGGCGACAGGTGTTTCCAAAGCCAAGGCCGATCACATTTTGATCTCCGGCGACGGTGGCGGCACGGGGAACGCGCCGCTCACGAGCCTGAAACATTGCGGCATTCCGTGGGAACTTGGCCTCGCCGAGACGCAGCAAGTGCTCGTGATGAACGACCTCCGCGGCCGCGTGACGCTACAGGCCGACGGTCAGATCAAGACCGGCCGCGATGTCGCGATTGCGTTTCTGCTTGGCGCCGAAGAGTGCGGCTTCAGCACCGCACCGTTGATCGCCTCGGGTTGCATCATGATGCGCGTCTGTCATCTGAATACGTGCCCTGTCGGCATCGCGACGCAGGACCCGGAACTGCGCAAGAAATTTGCCGGCAAACCGGAGCACGTCATCAACTTCTTCTTCTTCATCGCCGAGGAAGTGCGTGCGATCATGGCCGAGCTTGGATTCAAGACCGTCGACGACATGGTCGGCCGGGTGGACCAGCTCGAGTTCGACGATGTGCACGATCACTGGAAGGCCCGCTATCTCGATCTGTCGGTCATCCTGCATCGCCCCGAGACCAGGCCGGGCGTGGCGATTCGAAATGTGATGAAGCAGGATCACGGCATCGACCGCGCGCTCGATCATTCACTGATCGAGCTGGCCGAGCCGGCGCTGGAAGATGGCAAGACGAAAGTCGTCGAGCATCTGCCGATCAAGAACATCAACCGCACGGTCGGCACGATGCTCAGCGGCGAGATCGCAAAGAAGTACGGACAGGCCGGGCTTCCCGATGACACCGTGACGTTCAAATTCTCCGGCAGCGCGGGGCAGTCGCTCGGCGCTTTTCTCAGCAAGGGCGTGACCATCACGCTCGAAGGCGATGCGAACGATTATCTCGGCAAGGGTTTGAGCGGCGGGAAAATTGCCGTCTTCCCGCCGAAGTCGAGCAAGTTCAAGGCCGAGGAGAACATTATCGCCGGCAACGTCATCGGCTACGGCGCGATCGGCGGCGAGATGTATCTGCGCGGCGTGGTGGGCGAGCGCTTCTGCGTGCGAAACAGCGGCGCGAACGCCGTCGTCGAAGGCGTTGGCGATCACGCCTGCGAATACATGACCGGCGGCCGGATCGTCGTCATCGGCCCGACGGGAAGAAACTTCGCCGCCGGCATGAGCGGCGGCATCGCGTATGTGTATGACGACAATTCGATGTTCGACAAACTTTGCAACACGGAAATGGTCGACCTCGAAAAGCCGGACCGACCGGACGACATCACGACGATCAAGCAGCTACTCGAAACGCATTTCGCGCTCACCGGCTCGACTCGCGCGAAGGCGATTCTCGATGATTGGACCAACGAGCTGCGCTGGTTCGTAAAAGTGATGCCCCGCGATTACCGTCGCGTGCTGGAACATCAAGCTGAGATCGCGGCCCGCGCCGACGAATTGTCGGCTAGACAAAACGGCCAACCCAACAAACCAGCCGCCGACAAACTCGTCGCCGCTGCCGTCGAGAAAGGCGGGAGCGATGTCGGCGAGGGCGATGGCGCGAAAAATTGAGCGTCGAATTTAAATGTGCGTGTCGATAGTGAACTTGCTCAAGCTTGTTGTCCGCATCAACGTCGTGGGCAGATATTTACATAAATGCTTTCTTTAACGCTACTAATCGACTCATGTCGCGGCCTTGACGTGACTTCCCGTGCGACTTACGGTCTGGTAAATTCACGAATCCTTAACGATATTTTCTGATTTTAGGATTGCGATGTGGCGTTCGATCGTTTTAAATAGCTCCTCGCGAAACAAATCGCTTGGTAGCTATTGCTCTATTTTTAGATGAGGGGACCAGCATGGTGGGGTCAGCGAATTCAATTTTTATGCCTGTTTTCCGTAAATTAGCAACCGTTTGCTTTGCGATGCTCGCCTCGGCGGGGTCCTTGCAGGCGGCCGTTTACCCTTATGGTAATTACACCGCGCCGCCAGGCGTGCAGTTTATCAATGTCCGCGAGTCTTCAGGGACGGATGCGGGTCCGCTCTTCCAGGCGCCGACCGGCACGTACCCCACGGGATTGACGTTCGCTCCAGCCGGCTTTACCGCGTCGGCGGCAGGTGGCTCACAGGACATCACCGATGGGCAACTGAATTTTACGCTCGCGTCGCCCTTCAGCATTGACTCGATCTCACTGTCCGAAGCGGGAGATTATTCGCTGCTCGGCGTGGGCACGACCGCGACCCAGGCATTTGCCGGTGCGATCATCCGTGTCACTGTGACCGAAATCAACGGCATGTCCGTCGCGCCGTTCAACATTCCGACATCGAGCGCGTCAGTTGGCTTCAATCTGGTAGCCAACGGTGGAATCGTTAAAAGTTGGAGCTTCGGCACAACCGATGCGATTACGTCGTCGCTTCTCGCCGGCCAGCATGCGACACGGATTGACGTGTCGATCAACAACCAGCTTCAAACATTAAGCGAAGCGGGCAGCACATCGTTCATCGCGAAGAAGAACTTCACGGTCTTTACCTCACTTGGTGCCCAGGCAATCGCCCCGGAACCCGCCAGCGCGATGCTTCTGTTGTGCATCGGCAGCGGAACGCTTGCGACCGCCCGTCGCCGTCGAAAGTAATCAGTTCTCGATACCACTCGACGTCGAGTAATCGTGGCGTCGATCGTGGGAAAAAACATTCGGCCCGGCGGCACTTGCCGCCGGGCTGACTTTTTTGCGGATCTCTCCTCTCAATCGTCGTCTTGCCAGCGCTTGACACCTTTCCCGGCACGGCTAGATTGTTCAACCCATCGCTACGCCGCATAATGCCCTGCAACCCGCGTGGCGAGCTTTCCGCGATAGCTCAATGGTAGAGCATCCGGCTGTTAACCGGAATGTTGTAGGTTCGAGTCCTACTCGCGGAGCTTAGACACACCAACTCAATTGGGTGCGACAGGCCAGTGAACAACGCGTTCTGTCGGACACGGTTCGCGCGGTAGGTTGTTTATCGCATCAGGGGCAGTGACTTACCCAAGCGTCTCATCTGCGGCGAGCGCGTCAGAATCTCTTGAAGAATCGACGCATCGAGCAACCGCTATTTCAAAACGTTACTTTCTCCGCCAACTCTCCGGTTCTTTGAACGGCAATCCGCAGGGCAAATGCATGTGAATGCATTTGTGAGATTCCCAAGACACGTCATTCCGAAAGGGAGCAGCAGCGACCCGAGGAATCTCGATTTACAGAGCGTGTTTCCTCACCGAGATCCCTAAGGTCGCCGCTGCTCCCCTCGGAATGATGAATTTTTTGGTCACATGCAATCGCCCTTCGGCAATCCGTTCACTCAGGTCCGAGATTTGCGAACGTTCGGTTGTGCAAATTAATGCAAATGCAACACATCAGGTCCACGCCAATGTAAGCGGCTTGTCCAAGCGCCGGCGCTGCGGCGCGGTTGAAGCGGAAGATGGCAACCTTCAATGGCGGGTGTGGGCACCGTTTGCGCATCAGGTCGAACTGCAACTAATCATCCCAGATGGGAACGAACAGTTGGCCATGCAGAACGACGGTCATGGCTACTTCTCTTGCGAGAGGACCGCCATTTCGACCGGCGCTCGATACTACTTCGTGCTTGACGGTCAGCGACATCGCTCCGATCCCTGCTCACTCTGGCAGCCCGAGGGTGTGACCGGGCCGTCGGCGGTCGTGCGTACCAGCGAGTTTCAATGGACAGACGCCGCCTGGAAAGGTATCGCGAACGGCGAGTTGGTTTTCTACGAGTTGCATGTCGGCACATTCACGGCGGCTGGAACGTTTGATGCCATCATCCCGCGACTAAAAGAACTACGCGAGCTTGGAATCACGGCCATTGAGTTGCTGCCGATCAATCAGTTCCCGGGGGATCGCAACTGGGGTTACGACGGCGTGCTGCCGTATGCCGCGCAGCATAGTTATGGCGGGCCGCAGGGGTTGCAGCGCCTGGTGGATGCAGCCCATCAAGCGGGCCTCGCGGTGATCCTAGACGTGGTCTACAACCATTTCGGCCCGGAAAACAATTTCATTCACGAGTTCGGTCCGTATTTCACCGATCGTTACAAAACGCCCTGGGGTTCGGCAATCAATTACGACGGGCCGCACAGCGATGCCGTTCGCGATTTTGTGCTCGACAACGTTCGGATGTGGCTGGATGAGTTTCACATCGACGGGCTGCGGCTGGATGCGGTGCACGCGATCTACGATCTGGGCGCGCGACATATTCTGCGCGCGATCAAAGAAGTTGCCGAGGAAGTGTCCGCCACACGCGGGCGAGCGATTTCCATCATCGGCGAAAGCGATTTGAACGATGCACGCATCGTGCTTCCGCCCGGGCGCGGCGGGCACGGGTTGGACGCCCATTGGAGCGATGATTTTCACCACGCCATCCATGCATTTATGACCGGCGAGCAACTCGGATATTACGCAGACTACGGCAAGGTCGATGACATCTGCAGAACGCTGGCGAATCCGTATCTCTTCGCATGGAATTTTAGTGCACATCGCGGCCGCAAGCATGGTGCGCCGTTGCCGAACGATGTGACGACCGATCGATTTGTAGTCTGCACGCAAAATCACGACCAGGTCGGCAATCGCGCCAAGGGCGATCGACTAAGCACCATCGTCAACCATCGCGCGAAGCTTCGGCTGTCAGGTAGCTTGTTGCTTCTTTCGCCCTACCTGCCGCTAATTTTCATGGGTGAAGAATACGGCGAAGCGCGGCCGTTCCCTTTCTTCTGTTCCTTCGAAGGGAAGGAACTGATCGACGCCGTTCGCGAAGGCCGACAGCGGGAATTTAAGGAATTCGTCTCATCGCCGCACGACGTTCCCGATGCGAATGAATTAGCAACATTTGAATCCGCGAAATTGAGTTGGTCGTGGCCACAAGGTTCCTGGCATGCCGGGCTGCGAATGCTTTATCGTGATCTGCTAACCGCCCGTCGCGATTGGCCGATGCTCAAGGATCTTGACAATCGCAAAACACAACTGCTGCCGGATTCTGAGCAAGCGGAGGTGATCGAGTTGCGGCGCGGCGACAATCTGTTCGCTTATTTCAACATGCTTGACCGGCCCGTTCAGGTGGCCATGCAAGGTAAGCGGCTCGTGTTCAGTTCCGAACATCAACAGTATGGCGGCGAACGGAAGACGCTCCCGAATGTCGGCGAGCCGATGCTGCCGTTTGAGTGCATCGTCACTTTGAGATGAGCAGAAGCATCGGGAAATCTGACAGGCCGTTCGCATCAACTGCGTCGCTGACGTCGAATGTCTGACCAGTGAACGCATGCTGCCAACTCCTCGGAAACTCAGTCGGCAGTCGAAACGTCGTTCCAGCGAAGCTCGCCCGTCCGAACGTGAGAACCGATTCATCGTCACTACGAAGCACGCTCGATGCCAATCGCGGAACAACGACGACGCAGCATCGATCCCCCAGCCGCCTTGCAAAGCCAAACAATTGGTCGCTGCGCGGTCCGGTGAATTTCAGCGGCAGGTATTCGCCTTCCGTAAATAAGCCGGCGTTGTCACGTCGCAAGCGCAACGCCACGGTCGTCACGAACAACTTGATTCGTCCGTCGTGCGGCGATTGAAGAATGTCTTTGATCAACGCGTCGCGACCGGATGGCTGGGAAGTGTCAAATGGATGCAACAGATGATCGCGATGCTCATAATGAACCGGCCGACGATTATCGGGATCGACCAAGCTGAAATCCCACAGCTCTGTTCCCTGGTAAGTGTCCGGCACGCCTGGCGCGGTGATGCGGAGCAGCGTTTGCGCCAACGAGTTCAGCAAGCCGGCTCGTGCGATGCGACGCTTGAACGGAAGAAACGAATCGAGAAATTCGCGCGCGTTCGACGCTTCGGTCAGCTTGGCAACGAAGCTGTCGACTGCGGCTTCGTATGGTTCGTTCGGATCTGTCCAACTCGAATTCACTTTCGCTTCGCGGATCGCCTTCTGCATGTAGGCCTGCACGCGCTTCGTGAACGCCTGGATCTCGTCTGAGTTGTTATCTTCAAGCGGCCACGCGCCGAGCAGTGTCTGATACAGCAGATACTCATCATTCGCGGTGGGAGCGGCCGCCCCCTTCACCGTCTGACGATATTTCGAATTGATCTCGTACCAGCGCTCAACGTGCGATTTCCATTCATCAGGAATTTCCGACAGCACGTTCAATCGCGCCCGCACGTCTTCGCTTCGTTTTGTGTCGTGGGTTGAAAGCGCCGACATCGAGTACGGCCAATCGCGCTGCCGCTGCAAAAAATAGCCGTGCAACTGTTCCGCAGACGTTCCGAAGCGCGACAGCTCGCCACCCACTTCATTCAGCGAGACGAAACGGTTGTAGATGTAGAAGGTGGTGTCTTCGATTCCCTTGGCAGTGACGGGAGAAGTAAGTTGCTGAAACTTACCGGCAAAGCGAAGTCGAGCTTGGCGGCGGGCGGTGTCATCGTCATGCCCGTTGGGCGATTTTTGAAGCAACGTATCGCGCACGAATTCAAACAGGGTTGCGTCGAGCTTTGGGTTTCGTTCAGCCGCGCGCTCGACCGCAATCTGAATGTTCGCCGCATCGACGGGCCCGACGGTCGAGGTCGTGATATACGAACGATAGACCGGAAAGCAGGCAATGATTTCACGCAGGGCCGAGCGAATCGCCCGCAGGGTGAAGTCGCGTGAATGACGAGCGAGCTGTGCAATGCGATCCAACTGATGGGCGAGCATCTGCAATTCGCTCGCCAGCGATATCTGGAGGATCAACCGCTTTTTTTGGTAGATCAGTTCGTTGACTGACTCGGTCACACCAGTCTGGGTGCGGTACAGATCGTCGAAGGCTTTCTCTGCGCTGGAGTCGACGAACAGGCCGTTCACCATATTTAGAAAGTCGTAGCCGCTGGTCCCGTGAATCGACCAATCGGCGGCGAGCGGCTCGTCAACGGCCAGGATTTTCTCGGCGATCACATAGAGTGGCCGTCGCTTCGCGAGCGTCTCAGTCAGCGTGGCTGGAATTGTCTCAACCCGTCGCGCGATTTCACGGACGGCCGCCTCCTGAAGCATCTGAAAGTATCGCCGCGGGTCATATAACCCGTCGGGGTGATCCGCACGCAGCCCGGCCACCTTGCCGTCGGCGACGAGTGACAGAATATATCGGTGAGTCGCCTCGAATACTTCCTGCCGTTCCATGCTCAACGCAGCCAGGTCGTTGATATCGAAGAACCGTCGATAATTGATTTCATCCGACGCCACGTGCCAGAAAGAAAGTCGGTAACACTGATGGTTCAACAGATCGTCGAGGCGATCGAAACTTAACGCATCACCTGCAGTTCCATTCAGGGACTTAATGCTTGTGTCGATACCGCTCTTCGATTTCAGCCGCTTCCGTTTCCGATCGGTCTGGAAGGTGACGGGCGGCCGCGATGATGCTGAGCAACTCCATGCCGTCCAAATTCTCCGGCCCGAGCTGTCGAACGAGCCGTTCGATGTCATGATCGAGTATTCGCACATAACTACGCGGCGATAGCGGTAGGCGACGATCGAAATAGTTGACGTGGAACGAACCTGACTCTGCGTCGAAGCCAATTTTGAGTTGGCCGTCTTCAAGCACTTTTGCGTATGGCGCGCCGAGGACCGGCAGAAGCACTTTGTCGTGCAGTTCCGGTCTTGGCGAGCTTCGCCAGGCTATATCAAAGTATTTGCCATATCGCGACGACGGCCCGTTTTCCAGTACATCATTCCACCACTTATTTTCATTTGTCCCCACGCCAACGTGATTCGGCACGATGTCGAGCACGTGACTTAAACCATGCTTGCGCATCGCATCAATCCATGCTTCGAAATCCGCAGGCGTTCCAACTTCCGGATTGAGCGAGCAGTGGTCAATCACGTCATACCCGTGCGTGCTGCCGGGCCGCGCTTTGAGGTACGGCGAGGCGTACAGGTGGGTCACCCCGAGGCGTGCGAGATAAGGCACGATGCGCGTCGCGTCGCGAAAGGTAAAGCCTTTGTGGAACTGAATGCGATACGTCGATTCCGGAATCGGGTTTCGGCCACGAATCGTTTCGAAGGGAGCGTCGGTGTCAGAATCGTCCAAGTGTGCAGTTTGATCAGCGGAAGTCATTTGAATCTGGTCTCAGGCGTCGTTGGTATGCTTTTGTTCGCGAGAATAAACCGGGGAATGCTTAACGGGTGGCACTTCCGTTCGCAGTAATGCAACCGATCGGCCGAATAGCGGATAATTTTCTCCGCCTTGGCAAACCCTCAACGGCGCATCAGCGTCGTATGTGTCGAGTAACGCTTCCCACGGGCTTCCGAGACGCGTCAGCGGAAGTTTGAAGTCGAGCTGTTCCCAGTGCGCATTCAGCAGCAGCAGCAGCGTATCGCCGACAATCGGCTGGCCGTGTGAGTCGACGTCATTGATCATGTCCCCAGCCAACCGAACACCGATGCACTTGACGATGTCGGAGTTCCACGCTTCTTCGCTCATCTCTCGTCCAAAGTTGTCGAAGAAGGTGATGTCCTTGATCGCCTCGCCGCGAATCGGGCGACCGATGAAATATTTTCGGCGATTAAGGACCGGCTGGCTCTGCCAGATCTTTGCACATGACTGCACGAACTTGAGGAACTTTTTCTGCCGGTCGTCCAGATCCCAATTCAACCATGTCAGTTCGTTGTCCTGGCAATAGGTGTTGTTATTACCGTTTTGGGTGTGGCTCAGCTCGTCGCCGCCCAGCAACATCGCCACGCCCTGCGACAGGAGAAGCGTTGCCATCAAATTGCGCTTCTGTCGCTCGCGGAGCGCGATGATGCTCTGGTCCTCGGTCGCTCCTTCAGCCCCGCAGTTCCAACTGTTGTTGTCGTCGGAGCCGTCGTTGTTGTTGTCACCGTTTGCTTCGTTGTGCTTTCGGTCGTAGCTCACCAGATCTTGCAAACTGACGCCGTCGTGTGCGGTGATGAAGTTGATGCTCGCATACGGCTTTCGGCCGTTGTCTTCGTAAAGATCGCTGCTACCGGTCAGTCGGGTCGCGAGCTCGGAAGCCAGGCCGCCGTCGCCCTTCCAGAAGCGGCGTGTTGAATCGCGATACTGGCCATTCCACTCGGTCCAGAGCACGGGGAAATTGCCGACCTGATACCCACCGGGCCCGACGTCCCAGGGCTCAGCGATCAGCTTTACTTGCGAAATGATCGGATCCTGATGAATTACATCGAAGAACGCGCCCAGCCGATTCACTTCATGAAGCTCGCGTGCCAGCGTGCTGGCCAAATCGAAACGGAAGCCGTCCACGTGCATTTCCGTGACCCAATATCGCAGGCTGTCCATCAGTAATTGCAATACGCGAGGATGCATCATGTTCAGCGTGTTGCCACAACCGGTGTAGTCCATGTAGTAGCGCGAATCATTTGGCGACAGCCGATAAAAGCTCGCGTTATCGATCCCCCGAAACGAGAGGGTCGGCCCCATCTCATTTCCTTCAGCGGTGTGGTTGTAGACCACGTCGAGGATGACCTCGATGCCCGCGGCATGCAGTGAGCGGACCATCGTTTTAAATTCCTGTACGCTCTTGCGTGGCGAATTCCTGGACGCGTACGCGACGTGCGGTGCGAAGTAATTCAGCGTGTTGTAGCCCCAATAATTCGTCAAGCCTCGTTCGATGAGGTGCCTGTCGTTCAGGTGATAATGCACCGGGAGCAACTCGACGGCTGTCACTCCGATGCTTTTGAGATGCTGTATCACCGAATCGCTCGCCAACGCCGCGTAGGTCCCTCTCCGCTCTTCAGGGACATCCGGATGGCGAACCGTCATCCCTTTCACGTGTGCTTCGTAAATCAACGTCTTATGCCACGGTACGCGCGGCGCACGATCGTCCCCCCAGGTGAAAGCGGTATCAATCACACTTCCAAGCGGGCAAACTGCCGCGTTATCACGCGTGTCGAATGAAAGATCCGATTCGCCGATGGTGTATCCAAACAGCGAATCATCCCAGTGCAGATCGCGACCGATCGCCTTCGCGTATGGGTCGAGCACGATCTTGTTTGAATTAAATCGATGACCTTTTTTCGGCTCGTAAGGTCCGTGAACGCGGTAGCCGTACAACTGCCCCGGCTCGACGTCCGGCAGATAGCCATGCCAGACCATGTCAGTCTGTTCGGGCAGGACGATTCGAGCGCTTTCCTTTGCCGCGGTTGGCGAGTCAAAGAGACACAATTCCACCTTGGTTGCGTGTTCCGAATAAAGTGAAAAGTTGACGCCCGCGCCGTCCCAGGTGGCGCCTTGTGGATAAGATTTTCCCGGCCAGACACGCAATTGCATTTGATTCCTTCGAGTAGTTTCACCGAGGTCAGCCTGCAGCTTGCAGACCGAAGCTCATTGTTGGAAGGTATAATCTAAAATTTCCCGCCGCCGATGCTGGGCTAAAGATCATTTCCGCAAAGACGAACGTCGGCCACCTTCCGCGTTTTTCCGTATTCGCTTCGACAGTGCGTCGCCGATGGCTTCACGGGATGTTGACTCCGGATAATGCTCGTGACACACTTTTGCAACGGCGATGCATTACCGGTGCCAATGACGGACGGCGATGTGACTTCGTCGCTGCCGTCCACGACACGACGACACAAGAGTTCCAGCCAATTTATTGACCATCTCGGACCGTCCAAAACATTTCAAGGTTAACTATGCATAGTGTTCTTCCACGTGTTCTTCAACGTGTTCTTCAACGAATAACGATCGGTTTAGTCGCGGGGCTGCTCTTGACTGGCTCGGCAATGGGACAAGACGCGAAAATGTCTGCCGCGCCGAAAAAGCTTTTGGTCCTCAGCGCGACGATGGGTTACCGCCACGGGTCGATTCCAAAGCTGGAGGCGATGCTGACGGAGCTGTCGAAGCAGAGCGGGCAGTTCACGCTCGACTTTGTCGAGCAGCCGGCTGGAAAGCCTGCTGATTTGAAAAAGGATGCCAGCCCGGAACAGACGGCCGCCTATGAAAAAGCGGAGGCGACCTGGGAAACGTCGCTGAAGACCGAGCTGGAAAAATTCTCGCCCGAATCGCTTAAAAATTATGACGGCGTGATCTTCGCCAGCACCACCGGCGATCTGCCGCTGCCCGATCCGCAAGGCTTTCTCGATTGGATCAAGGCCGGCCACGCCTTCATCGGCCTCCACGCGGCGGGCGATTCGTTTCATCACTGGCCGGCTTATCTCGACATGATCGGGGCCGAGTTCAAGCAGCACGGCGCGGAAGTGAGCGTCGACTGTCTGAACCAGGATCCCGAAAATCCCGCGACAGCCATGCTGCCGAAAGTCTGGACGATCACGCGCGAGGAAATTTATCAGTTCAAAGATTATGACCCGACGAAGGTGCACGAGCTGCTCGTGCTCGACAAGCATCCGAACGACAAGACGCCCGGCCATTACGCGTTGGCGTGGGAAAAGTATTACGGCACGGGTCGCGTCTTTTATACGGCCCTGGGCCATCGCGATGACATCGTCTCGGCCGATCCGTCGGTCAAAAATCGCGCCAATGCGCCGGAGATCAGCACGGCGTATCAAGCGCACGTGCTCGGCGGCATTCAGTGGGCGCTCGGCCTGGCCGAGGAGATGCCTGCGAAGCTGACGGCGGGCGAAAAGAAGCCGCTGCTCGATGCGACGCTGTCGAATTGGGAAGTGTGGCTTGGCGTGCCGCACCGAACGGTGACCGGCCTTACGCCGGCGACGACGCAGGCCGGTGACGGCAAGCCGGCACCGCTTGGCCTGAACAACGATCCGAAGCATGTCTACTCTATCGAGATGGATTCCGGCGAGCCGGTGCTGCACGTCAGCGGCGAAATCTACGGCGGACTGACGACCCGCCAATCGTTCGGCAACTATCACTTCCATGCACAGATCAAATGGGGCGACCGCAGGTGGGAGCCGCGGCTGAACACGGTGCGCGACAACGGCGTGCTCTTTCATTGCAGCGGCCCGCACGGCGTGGTGTCGAACGCGTGGAAGCGCTCGTTCGAATTCCAAGTGCAGGAAAAAGATTTTGGCGATTGCTACCTCGTCGGACCTGTAACCGCGCAGGTGACCGTCGTGAAAAAAGAGAAAGATTGGTTCTTTGATCCGACCGGCGAGCTCAAGCAGATGAATCGGCCGGGGCCGAACGGCATCGGCGGCAGGTCGGCGCATCTCACGGGCAACTTTGAGAAACCGGTCGGCGAGTGGAACGACGTCGATCTCTACACCGTCGGACGCACGGCCGTCTATTGCGTCAACGGCCAGGTCGTGCAAGCGCTGCGTCAAACAGCGACGCTGCAAGGCCCGGAAAAGACCGAAGTGCCGATCACGTCCGGGCAGATCCAGCTTCAATCCGAAGCGGCCGAGACGTACTACCGGAAGGTTGAAATCGAGCCGATAACCGAGCTTCCGGCGGAGATCACCAAGGCCGCAGGGCTTTGACGCGGCGGCATTGAAACCGTCCAATCGATCGTGGACTTAAGTCTCATCCTCTCGCATCGCGAAACTACCGCTCGTGGCTTCGCGCGGCCAGCCCGGCGACATCGCGCCTGCGCGGGCTCGCGAAGCCGCAAGCGATATAGGCCCGGTTTGTGACGAATCGACAGCCACGGCGATTCAGCGTGAATCGGATTATTGAGAGTCCGGCACTTCTGGAGTTTCTCAATACCAACTCAGGCGCTGGCCACCTCGATCACGACTTTGCCGAACAGCTTTGGCGAGACCGCGGCTCGATACGCATCTTTCGCATCGTCGAAACCAAAGACGCGATCAATCGGCGGTTTGATGCCGGTGGTATCGACAGCTTTAATCAAGTCGTCATACGCCGCGGCTCCGCCGACCGATGTGCCGCGGATCGAACCGCTTTTCATCATCAAGGCCATGAAATTTGGCGGAGCATCCGCCTGCGTGAAGAGACCCATGAACGCCACTTCACCGCCATTGGCGAGCGCTGCGATCGATTGATCCATCGATTTTCCGCCGGCGGAATTCACGACGCGATTGACGCCGCCCGTTCGCTCGAAGACGACCTCGCCCCAGCTCGGCGTCGTTTTGTAGTTGACGGCATCGCTCGCGCCGAGGTTGCGCAGCTTGGTGATTTTTTCGTCCTGACTCGAAGTGCCGATGACCTCCGCGCCGGCCGCCCGCGCGAACAGCAGCGCGAAAAGCGACACGCCGCCCGTCCCGAGCACGAGAACTTTGTCACCCTGCCCGATGCGACGATTGGTGTACGGACGATCGCCGTTCAGGGCCGTCCATGCGGTCAGCGCCGCGCAGGGAAGCGTCGCCGCTTCTACGAAGCTCAGCGTTTTGGGCGCAGCGGCAACGCGATCGGCAGCGAGAATCACGTATTCCGCCAGTACACCCTGCTGGCCCGGCGAGCCGAGTCCCCATCCCATGTTCGGCTTCGGCGGTCCGTCCACCCATCCGCCGAAATAGATGCTCGTCACGCGGTCGCCGGCGACCCATTTCCGCACGCCGGCTCCCACGGCATCGATAACCCCCGAGCCGTCGGACAGCGGAACGATCGACTCTTTCAATTCCACGCCCGGCATGCCGGAAAGGATGAGTTGATCGCGGTAGTTCAGTGAGGCCGCCTGCATCCGCACGCGTACTTCGCCCGGCCCGGGATTCGGTACGGGGACCTCTTCGCTGACAAGCCCGCTCACATCGGTCGATCCCGGTTTCAACAGCCAACGTTTCATCACATTTCCTTCTCGTCAAGACCCCGATTATCGGTGCAACACGGCTAAGTGTATGACTCATTGTTGCATATTGGCAAACTGAAACTGTAATAGTTGCATTATTTTTCTCATTTGACCAAATGGACGGATAGAATCACGGCATGATCGACCTGCGTTTCCCGACCGCCCTGCAAGTGGTGCTTTCGCTGGCAAACGCCGAAGCCACGGAAACTCGCTGCACAAGCGTAGATTTAGCGATGGCGCTGGGCGCGAATCCAAGCCTGGTTCGCAAGCTGCTGGTTCCGCTCAACCGCGAGGGCATCACCGCCTCAACGCTCGGCAAACATGGCGGCGTGCGGCTGGGTCGGCCGGCAGAGCAGATCACGCTGTACGACATTTACCATGCGATCACCGAAAACAAAAAACTCCTGGTCGCGAGGCCAGACGTTCCGAAAATGTGTATCGTAAGCGGCAATATCGCACGCTTTTTTGGCGACCTGGCGAGCGATGTGGAAGACGGCGTCCGCCACGTACTGACCGGTCGCACGGTCGCACAGACACTTGCCGAAATGCGTCGCATGGAAACCGAGCAGCTAAAAACGCCGCGCGGAAAAGCTCGGCAACTGGCGAAGCGCTCGTCGTCGGCGGCTGCGGCGGCTCGCAAACGATAACGCTCAACTACCGCAGACTGCACACGGCGACCGCAGGCAGTTTCGATTCATAGTCGTCCCTGTCGCTTGCGTCTTTCGCGGCCCCGGACAACCAACCTGTCGACATCTTGCCTCGCGAAGGCGCAAGCGGCGGTTACCGGAAGGGTTCTCATTCAATCCGCCCGATCATCAAATCACGGTCAATCAATTCACTCTCCCTTCCGAGCACGTTCACTCACGCGCGGTGCGACCAATTCATCACGATCGGCGCTTCGCACCGCCGCCTGAAAGCCGCCGTGCAACGATGCGCAATCCCACGCGCCGTCTTTCCGTAACACGATCAGGCCGATCTGATCGCTGTCGAGCAGGTCGTACGACGATTTCATTCGCTCGATTACTTCATAGGCAGCCTCCAGCGGGCTGCCGCCACGCCGTAGTGTTTCGACAGCGAGGAACGCGCCGCAGATGCCCATGACCAGTTCGCCGTGCCCCGTCGCGACGGCCGCGCCAACGTGCGGGTCGACGTAGAGCCCGTGCCCGATGATCGGCGAATCACCGACCCGTCCCGGCAGCTTGAACGCCAGACCGCTGGTCGTGCAGGCGCCCGCCAGCGTCCCGGATTGGTCAAGCGCCAGCACGCCGATGGTATCGTGCGAATCGCTCGGCAAATCGTGCGATCCAAAACCCATTTCTTCAATATTGCGGATCGGCCGCTGCGGGTGCGACGCGCTTTTTTTCTTCCACATTTCCCAGGCCGCCCGCGCGTTTTCGGTGAGCAGTTCCCGCGGCACGAACCCATTCGCCGCCGCAAACGCGTCGGCCTCAGCACCGGCGAGCATCGCGTGCGGCGTGATCTCCATCACCTTCCGCGCAATCGAAATCGGATTTGCAAACTTGCGAATATTCGCCACCGCCCCGCGCTTCGACGGCGACAACATGATCGACGCATCGAGCGACACCTGTCCCGACGCATCCGGATATCCGCCCGTGCCGACCGTCGGATTCGTCAGATCATCCTCCGCGAATCGCCCCACCGCCTCGACGGCATCCAGTGCCGACCCGCCGCGCGCGAGGATCTCCCAACCCGGCACATTCGACCGCTGACCAAACGACCACGTCGACAAAAGAAGAGGCTGGAACATGAATGGCATTGTGGAAAAAATTTGAGATTTTGCGAGTTTGAGATTTTGCGATTTGAAGCGTTGCGCATCCGGTGAACGCTTTTGGCTTCGTTTGATCGATTTCGATTCGAAACGGCCGTTAACCTGTCAATCGCAAGCGATCGCCGACAACTTCGTCACGTCGAATTTGCGTGCCGCAACTCATGAAAGCGTGCGAGGTTGACCCGCAGTTTGGCTTCGTTTGAACGATTGACATTTCGCGAGGTCCGCGGCCTTGTCGAAGCAGTCCAGCACTCGCCGATCGAGTGCTTCCAACCCAGCGAGCGCGCTGCGCGCCGTGGTCGCCAATCGCGTGGCGCGATGAAATGAAATGACTTCCGTGCGACGTGCTGACATCGCGTCAGCCGGCGGCGCGGGCTGGGCTGTTGCTGGCGACATTCATCATAACCAGCTCGGGCAGGCTCGTGGCTCGCATCTTGAACATCACTCGGGCACGATGCGATTCAACGGTACGTTCGCTGATTCGCAAGTCGAAGGCGACCTGCTTATTCGCACGGCCGGCAACGATTTGTTCGAACACCATCCGCTCGCGCGGCGAGAGCGAAACCAGCCGCTGTCGGATGGAGTCCCGCTCGCCCGACGCTTCTTCGCTCACGGCCGACATGGCAAACATTCGTTCAACGCTCGCATCCAGCGCGCTCGGATCGATTGGCTTCTCAATGCACTCGGCCGCGCCGGCGCGAATCGCGGCGACGATCGCGGGAATGGTGACCCGTGGGATGAGAAACCCCACGGAAAGTCGACAATCCGCTGTCTGTAGAGACGACATGTCGCGTGTTGCGTCCGCCGGGCAATCCATGTTCAGGAGAAGGCAACTGTTCTTCGATGCTAAACGGCTGCCGACGAATTCTTCCACTGAACGAAATGCCTGCACATCAATGTAAGACGCATTTAACACAGACTTGATGGTGTTCATCGACGACGCGTCGGCCGCCACCACGTAGACCGTTCGATCCCTGAATTGTGAGGCGTCCAACGCGATATCGTCCTCCCGAGCCTCGATTCATCGTCCCCCCACATCCTCACCTTAAGAAATTGTAGCATTTCTAACTGATGTATATTCCTAGATTTATCTCGCTGGTTTGTGCGTTGATCGCTTACCGGATCGCACTGAGGAGCGACAGAATTTGTTGCGGCTGCTGGTTGGCGACCGCGAAGATCGATTGGCTCGCCTGCTGAAGAATCTGCTGCCGCGACAGTTCCGCCGTCTCGGTCGCGAAGTCGGCGTCTCGAATCGCAGAGCCCGTCTCGTCGCTCTGCTCCAACTCGGATTGAAGCGAATTGATGTTCGAATCGACTTGGTATTTCTGGAACATCCCCAGCCGCCCGCGAAGCGATGCAACTTGTTTGACCGAAGCATCCACGATTTTCTGCGCGGTCGCCAGATTGGTGCCAGCCAGTGCGTTTGCCTCGCCGCCCCTCAAAGTCGATAGCGTGCCGAGCGTTGCGCTGCCGAGGCTTGTGGCCGCGACGGAGTTGATGCCGATGCTGGATCGGTTGGCATCCGTCACGCGCGAGCCAAGCTGAAAATCCGCGCCGCCGCCGGTGACGTTGAAGCTCGTGGTCTGGCCGGCGACGTTCGATGTGGTTGTGAGCGTGAAGCTGCTGTCGGTGCTGTTGTCGCGATAAGTGACGTTGATGCCGTTGGCGGCTGCCAAAGCGCCGTTGACACGAACGACCGCGTCCGTACCCGCCGCCGACGTCGCCGATGCCGTGTATGTGCCGGACAGCACCTTGGCCGACACGTTCTGCGTCGAGCCGTAGTCTGCGGATTGGATGAGCAGATTCGTTCCGCTGACCGTGGCGATCACGCCGGTATCGTTGGTGGTGGCGTTGATGGCGGTCGCCTGCTGCGCGATCGTCGTTCCCGCCGCGAAGCTGATTTGCTGCGTTCCGGAATTTCCGGTCAGTTCGAGCGAGACGTTATTACCCGCGGCGAGCGTGCCGCCCGTGTAGGTGACCGTTCCCTGCGTGGCGGCGGTCTGTACCGCGATGCTCAAGGTTTTCGAGCCGCCGGTCGGGACTTTCGCGGAATTGACGACAACGTTGCTCAATGCCGTCGACGTGACGCCGCTCACGCGGTAGCCAAGACTTCCATCGAGCAGCTTTTTCCCGTTAAACGACGAGCCGGACGCGATCTTGGTGATCTGTGCGATCACGGAATCGACGTCGGCCTGCGCTGCATCGCGCTCATCCTGCGTAATCGCGCCGCCGTTGGCGACGGCACCCACGCTCGATTGAAGGCCAGTCAGCAGGCCTCCAATTTCGGTCAAATCGCCCTCGGCCGTTCCGATCATGTTCCCCGCCCGGGTCGTGTTGTTGATCGCCTGATTCAACGTCGCACTGTTGGCCTTGAACGACTCGCTGGCGATGAGGCCCGACGGGTCATCGCTGCCATGATTGATCCGCAGCCCGGACGAGAGGCGTTCCAGCGAGGTCGAAGCCTTCGATTGTGCCTTGTAAAGGGAAGTGAGTGCATTCTGACTAGCGCTGTTAAAATTGACAGAAAACATTTGGATTCCTCTCCGTCGGATTCGGGCGTCGCAGGCGATTGGACGGCCGTTGCCGTTTCATCCTGACACTTCGATCGACGGAGATTCGTCCGTTGTAAATGCGTACTTCCCGCTCGGTAGTTTCCGATGCGAGGTCTTATGAGACGTGCACGACCGTCACAGTCATTCCGACCGGACGTTTGGGCTGCTTTAAGAAGATTTACCGGCGGCTTTGCTTTGGGAAATGAGGCTGATCGTCCATCGCCGTGAAGAGATTCAACTGCCGCGGGATCTATAACTTTCTAAATGACCTCAACCGTCGGTTGTCGCTATCCGTTTTCAGCGACCGGCGGATTTTCTATTACGTTTAGAATCGGCGCGGCCAGAAACACTTTGCCCCAGCGGTTGCCGGTGATTTCGCTCAGCAACGTGCTCTCGACCAATCGCTGAATCGTGCGCGCGGCCGTCGGTTGCGAAACCCGGAGGATCTTCGCACTGCTCGCAACCGTTACGTAGGGATTCACAAACAGCGAGTCCAACAGTGCACGCGATCGATGATCGCCGGACAGCGTGTGCCGCCATCGCGCACGCATATCGAGAATTTGACGGGTGTGTTGAATGGCTTGTCGGGCGGTTTGACGAACACCGTTAAGAAAGAAAATGACCCACGCCCGGCGATCGTAGTGAGTTCGAACCCGCTGCAGGAGGTCGTAGTATTCGGCGCGATGGGCCTCGATGAATGCCGAGAGATAGAGTAACGGATGAGAGAGCCGGCCGCGTTCGATCAGGAATAAAGTCACCAACAGACGTCCGATGCGTCCGTTGCCATCAAGAAATGGATGGATGGCTTCAAACCGTTCGTGAAGTAGAGCGCATTGAATCAGGTCGGGCAATTGTCCGCGGGTGTTGGTAAATCGTTCCCAATCGGCAATGCAATCGAGCATCGTTTCGCCGGGTGGAGGAGGAACATACGGTGCGGTCGCCGGAGTGCTGCCCGGGGGGCCGATCCAGTTTTGCGACCTTCGAAATTCGCCGGGCGTGTGCCGCTCGCTGGATTCCCCTTTCAGCAGCTCGCGGTGAATCTCGAGAATCAGGCGAGTCGCGATCGGCAACTCCGCTAGCCGCGCTATACCCAATCGCAATGCGCGAACATAGTTTCGAACTTCCCGCACATCGTCGTCCGATCGCGGTCGGTATTGCGCCACTTCTTCGTCAAACTTCAACTCATCGAATAGAAGCTCCGACATGCTGGCCTGCGTTCCCTCGATTCGGGACGACAGCACAGCCTCTCGACGCGAATAAGGAGCGATCAGCAATTCCGGATTGGGCAGATGCCTCCCGATCCCGGAAAGCTCGCCGACGGCTGCATCGGTCTCGGAAAGCAGCAACGCGAGGCCCGCATCGAGTGGAAAGGCAACTTCAAGAGGAGCGGGGAAGAACGCCCAGAAGTCGCTCGGCATCCGAAGGGCGACGCCTGCCGTCGCGGAGCTAAAATCACTCGGATTCAACTAATATCACCCTCGCTTTTAAAGTAATCGAATTTTTCTTTAAAAGCGAGCCGTGAATTGCAAATTTCGTTTAAAGCGTTCGCGGTATCCGATCGGGCTCAGAATTCCCGCCGCTGTCTTGCCGTGGAAATATTTAGGATTTTTCGATATTTCGCCACCGTGCGCCGCGCGAGCGTTAGGCCCTGCTCGGCGAGCTTTTCCACGATCTCATCGTCGTTCAGCGGGTTACTTTTGTTCTCTTCGTTGATGATGATCTTGAGCTTTTCCTTCACCGCGTCCCAGCTCATGTCTTCGCCGGCCTCGTTGGTCGTGCCGCCGCTGAAGAAACGTCGCAGCGGAAACACGCCGCGCGGGGTTTGGATCCATTTTTCGCTGACGGCCCGGCTCACGGTCGCGACGTGGATGCCCAACCGATCCGCCACCTCGATCATCGGCAGCGGCTTCAGACTCTCCGGCCCCTTCTCGAAAAACTCCTGCTGTGCATCGACGACTTGCCGAATGACGCGCTGAATCGTGCTGCGGCGTTGCTCGATGCTTTCGATCAGCCAGCGCGCGTTGCGGACGTTGTTGCTCAAGAATTCGCGCGTGGTTTTGTCGCCGCGGCGGTCTTTGAGAAACTTCCGCCACATGCCGCTGATCATCAGCGACGGCGCCGGGTCGTTGGTCATGTCAATCTCATAACGGCCGGTGTCTTCGTCGAGATAGACGACGGCATCCGGCGTGATCGGCGGTGCGTCGTCGACGCTGATCTGTTTGCCCGGATGCGGATGCAACCGCGCCAGCCGGCGCACCCCACGCTGGATTTCGTCGATAGGCCGGCCAAGCTTTTTGCTGATCTGCGGATATCGATTCATCTCCAGGTCTTTCAGATGATCACGAATCAGCGAACGCTCCAGATCGAAGTCGTGGCCTTCAGCGCCTTCCTCATCTTCTTCGAGCAGGTCGAGTTGAATCAGCAGGCATTCACGAAGATCGCGAGCGCCAACGCCGGCGGGCTCGAGCGTCTGAATCAGCTTCAGCGCTTCGTAAAGATCCTCGAGCTTGAGCGGCCTTTTTGATTCGAGCTGAATGGTTTCCAGCGATGTCCGAAGATACCCCTCGCCATCGATGTAATTAATGATCGCTTCGCCCGCGGCTTTCACGGCGGGCGTCATTTCAATGAAACTCCATTGCCCGAGCAGATGCTCAACGAGATTTTCACCCCGGCCGGCGGTGTTGTTCATCGCGTCGAGCTTGCGATCGCGATCGCCTTCACCCTCATAACTTCCCGAGCCGCGGAAGCTGCCGTTGGTGACGAACTCCTCGTTCTCCAGAAACTCACCGATCTTGGCCAGCCGCTCAAAGTCTTCGGCGCTGTCGCCGGTTTCCTTGACGACCAATTGCTGCTCTTCTTCGCTATAGTTGTCCTTGGCGTCGGAGGTTTCGGCGTCGGAGCGGACGGTCTCCGTGCCGTCGACTTCGTTCTCTCGAAGCTCAAGAACCGGATTGTTTTGAAGCTCCTGCTCGATGCGTTCCTCCAATGCCATGAGCGGCAACTGGAGAATCTCCATCGACTGAATCATTCGCGGCGTGAGCAGCTGACGCTGATCCATCCGCATCGAGGTAGACTGACTTAACTGCATATAAAAACCAAACTTACAATCAAAATGTGCCCGGGCACGAAGTTTGCTTCGCGATGATAGCAGTGGCCCACGTGTCGAGCAATCGGGAATCTCGCCTTATCCTTCCTCCCGCCATCGGATGCCAGCAAATCGCGTGAATCGCCTCGCCATACAACTTTCGCTGATTGCGGCCGGCCTGCTGATCGTGCTGGCGGCAGTGGTGGCGGTTCGCCATCGGTCGGGCACGACGACCGACATATCCAAAAAAAATGAGCCGGTCCGGGTCTTTGCCACCGTTTACGTGCTCGGCGACTTAGCGCGCGCGATCGGCGGGCGATATGTAGACGTCAACGCCGCGCTGCAAACCGGCGACTCCCTGCCGGACTTTGCCTTCACAGATGCGACCCGCCAGCAGTTTCGCTCCGCCGACCTCTGCATCGTCGGCGGCCTGACCGAGCCGTGGGCGTTGCGTGAAGTCGATGCCCCGTTCGCCTCCGATCGCCTTCTCCGGCTCGACCAATTGCCGTCCGATCAAGCTTTGGCGACCACCAATCCCGCTTCCACCGCGCCGGGTCACTTTGTTTGGCTCGACCCACAGGTCGCCCGCCGCGCCTGCATTGCCATCGCTCAACACCTGGCCATCGCGCGACCTGAACATAACGTCTATTTCAGCTCGCTTTCCAATCGCGTCGCGGCTCAGATCGATGCGACGATGGCGGCTCACCTTCAGCGCTTGTCCGCCCTCCCCGCTTCGCGGCGGCGAGCGATGGCGCTCTCGCATGAATTTGACGATCTGGCGGCGGCGGCGGGCGTCGAGGTGATTCACCCGTTCAACATCGAGGCCGGCACGTTGGACGATGCGCAGATTCGCCAAATCCGCGCCGCCGCCAAGGAGGGCGATCTGCACGTCCTGCTGATGCCTGCCAATTCCATCGCGGTGCAGGCAACGGAGCTGTCGCGAGCCACGGGAATGCACGCGATCCTGCTCGACCCGTTCGGAAGCTCGTCCATCGCCGGCCGAACATCGTACAGCGATCTATTGGACAGCAATTTGACCCAGCTCGAACAGGCATTAACGGCGCCGTGACGAATTCAAACGATTTATCACAGTTGACTGCAAGGCTCGGCCGGGCGATCGACGTGATCGATCTTCGTCACAAGATTCTCCGCGCCGGCTTACCGCGAGCGGCAGCGGTGTTCGAGGGCGATGACGAGGCGACGACGCTGCACGCCCTTGCCGAGATCGGCGGCCGAATCGTCGGCGTGGCGACGCTGCTCCGCCGCCCGTGGAACGAATCACCCGCCTGGCAGCTTCGCGGCATGGCTGTCGAGGACGGATTGCGTGGGCTGGGAATTGGTTTCAAGCTGCTCGCCCTTCTGGAAAATAGGGCAGCGAACGCGGGATTTTCCCGGCAATTGTGGTGCAACGCGCGAACGCCGGCGCTGGCGTTTTACCAAAAGTGCGGCTGGGCCATCGCCTCGGAGGAATTCGTCATCGAGACGGCCGGCCCGCACCGGAAAATGACCCGGACGCTCGCCTGACGCCAACTCACGCAAATTTCGAATATTTGCCCCCGCCCGGTAAAGTTCCGACCCTATGCGACTGCTCCCGGTTTGGTTGACGGCCCTAACCCTTTTCTCTTTCTCGCTACAGGCCGGCGAAATTAAGCTGACGAATGTTTCGTACGACCCGACGCGCGAACTGTACGAAGAGATCAACCGCGCGTTCATCGCCGATTACAAAGCCTCCACCGGCGATACAGTCGCGATCGAGCAAAGCCACGGCGGATCCGGCAAGCAGGCGCGCTCGATCCTCGATGGCGTGCAGGCAGATGTCGCGACGCTCGCGCTCGGCTACGACATCAACGCGCTGCAGAAGGCCGGCCTCGTCAAGGAAGGTTGGCAGAAGCGTCTCCCGGATAATTCGAGCCCTTACACCTCGACGATTATCCTGCTGGTTCGCAAGGGAAACCCGAAGCAGATCAAGGATTGGGGCGACCTGGTCAAGCCGGGCGTGCAGGTGATCACCGCGAATCCCAAGACCGGCGGCGGCGCGCGTTGGAACTTTCTGGCGGCATGGGGCTACGCGGCTGGCGCGAAAGCGGCCGATCCGAGCGATACCGCAAAGCAAACTTTAAACTCCGAACGAGCTAATGAATTCGTAACAAAGCTTTATAAGAATGTGCCCGTGCTCGACACCGGCGCTCGCGGATCGACGGTGACGTTTGCCCAGAAGAATGTCGGTGATGTGCTCATCGCCTGGGAAAACGAAGCGTGGCTGGCGCAGGATGAGTTCGGCAAAGATAAGTTCGAGATCGTTTATCCGAGCATCTCGATCCTGGCAGAACCTCCGGTCACGGTCGTCGACAAAGTGGTCGACGCCCGAGGCACGCGAGCGGCGGCGGAAGCGTACCTGAAGTATCTGTACACCCCCGAAGCGCAGGAGATCATCGCCGGTAATCATTACCGTCCGCGCAGTGCGGAGGCCCGCGAAAAATTTTCGAAGGATCTTCCGACGATTCCATTATTCACGCTCGCCCAAATCGCCGGCGATTGGGACGCAGCGCAGAAAACATTTTTCGGTGACGGCGGCGTGTTCGATCAGATTTATTCCAGGTCGGCCCAGAAGTAAATTCCGCGATAGTCGTTTCGATTCAGCTAATCAACCGTTACTCGTTGCCGCGTTTCTTAAACCGCAGTCTCTTGGGAAGGAGATCGCTCTCGTGATTCCAACTTATCGTTCATCGTTTATCCGCCTTGCTCTGCTCACCGCCGTCACGGCCGTGCCGCTCGCCAGCATCGCCCGTGCGGCCGATGACGCGCCGTCAAGCCCGCAGCCGACTCATCAGTCGAGTCATCAGTCGAGTCATCAGTCGAGTCAGCCGTCGGCGGCTGAGTTGCAGGATCAGATTCGACAGCTTCAGCAGAAAGTCGAGCGGCTTCAGGCACAGCAGGATCAGACGTCACAACTCGATCGCAAGGTCGTGGATGAAACGATCGCCAGGGTGATCGCCGACAGTGAAAAACGCAGCCAGTTGCTGCAATTGGACGGCGGATTAACCGCGGGCTTTGAAAACGACAAGTTCTTCCTGAAAAGTGCCGACGGAAATTGGTCGCTGATTCCGGGTATCGTGTTTCAGTTCCGCAATATCACCAACTACAACACTGAAGGCGACGAAAACCTGCAAAATGGTTTTGAAGTTCGCCGAGCGAAAATCATCCTCGACGGTACGGCCGGCTCGAAAGACGTTTTTTATCACTTCCAGTGGAACACGAATAACGCCACCGGCACGTTCTTTCTCGAAGACGCGTTTATTCGCTATGACTTCGGCAACAGCTTTCTCATCCGCGCCGGCCAATACAAAGACCCCTGGACCCGCGAGGAAAACATCTCGGATCAGAAGCAACTGGCCGTCGAACGCTCGCTCGTCAACAGCTTGATCGGCGGAGCACAGACCGGCCGCGTCCAGGGAATCAGCGGCATCCAGGAGGCCGATCAATATCGCGCTGAATTGATGCTCCACGACGGTGCTAATTCCATCAACACGCCTTACAACGATCAGCTTGGCGGCACGAATTACACCGGCGGAACGGCGAACGATAACTTCGGCGTGTCCGGACGATTCGACTACTACTTCTCCAAGAAGACCAAGGCGATCGACGACTTCACGGCCCTGAATAATAAAGACGACCTGCTCGTCCTCGGTGGCGGCTTCGATTACACGCAGGGCGGCGATAACAACGCGATCTTCCACACCGTCGATCTGCAATGGGAGAACACCGAAGGCTTCAACGCGTTTGCCGCCTACTACGGAACTTACCGCGACATCGGCACGGCGACCGCGACGGCCTCGCCGCCGGCGGGGAATTTCTATGACTGGGGCTTCCTCGTGCAGGGCGGCTATCTCGTCAACCCCAAGCTCGAGGTGTTCGCCCGATACGACTACACCAAGATCGACGACGACTCCCTCCCGGCGGGTGTGAGCGACGAGGCGCACGAAATCACGATCGGCGCGAACTACTATCTGTATAAGCACAACGTCAAGTTCACGGTCGACGGGAGCTGGCTGCCGAACGGGTCGCCGAGCGATGCATCCGGACTGGGCATTACCGCAAGCGGTGACAACGAATTCTTGATTCGAGCACAGGTTCAGTTGTATCTCTGATCTTTGCCTTTCACAGTCTCACTCACGGCCCGGTCGAATCGCTCGACCGGGCCTGTTTGTTTATGTTGGCGGGGTCACCGATCCAGCGGTTCTTTTCGAGTCTCTCATTTCGCCCGTTGCCTGAACTCACTGATGTTTCAATAATATTTGCATGGAATTGGCCCCGGGAGAAGCCGCGACCGTCCCCGCCAAGCAGGTACGCATCCTGCTCGTCGACGATTCACCCGTCGAGCGAATGGGGCTCGGCCATTTCCTGCGGCGCTCCGGCTACGCCGTCGACGAAGCGGCCGACGGAAAGTCGGCGCTCGACCATCTGCAAAATCGCGAGAGCGACCTGCTCCTGCTCGATCTTCAGATGCCCGGCATGAGCGGCTTCGAAGTCCTGAGCTATCTGCAAAAGCATCGCCGAGGCCTGCCGGTAATTTTGATGTCCGGCATGCCGCCCGACGAGATTCAACTACAAATGCACGGCCTGCCGAGCAAAGAACTCCCCACCTTATTTCTCAAGCCGATCGATATCGATCAATTGATGCAGGTCGTTGAACTGCAACTGTCTGGTCAAATGCCGTCCATCTAGCTGCTCGACCTTCTTTGTCCTCTCTTGGTACTCGGGAAGAAAGGTCGGGAGAGACGACGTTTTCGAGCGAGAAGAAGGCCCCTCTCCCTGCCTCTCCCCGGGTACGGAGAGAGGAGAAAAGCCCGACCATCCACACTGTGCGATGATCGTCACTTTAATTCGGAACGAAATCGCCCGCGATGTAATGACGACATCGCGGGCGATTTTAAGTTCTGATACTTCAAAAGGTTTACTTCATGAACGCATCCTTCAAGGCCTTGGAAGCGTCCATCTCGGCGAACTTGGCTTTGTCGACGACCGCGCCAAGCCCGAAGAATTCGTGGGTTACACCGTCGTAGTTCTTGTATTCCACGGGTACGCCCGCGGCCTTGAGCTTGTCGGCGTACATCTTGCCTTCGGTCATCAGCGGGTCGATGGAATCAGTGATGACCATCGCCGGCGGCAGTCCGGCGAGTTGGGACTGCGTGGCCTTCATCGGAAGCACGTGTGGATCGTTTGCGCTCTTGGGATCATCAAGATACTTCTGGAAGAACCATTCCATCATGGCCTTGTTGAGCGGCTTGGCCATCGCGTTGGCAGTGTAGCTGGCGTTCATCATGTCGTTGTTGACGACCGGATACACGAGCAACTGGAACACCGGCATTTGAATGCCCGCTTCCTTGGCCTTCATGCTGACGACGGTGGCCAGATTGCCGCCAGCGCTTTCACCGGCGACGGCGACTTTTCTTTTCGAGCCGTCGAATTCGTTGGCATGGCCGAGCACCCACTGATACGCCGCGAACGAATCATCGACGGCTGCGGGATATTTATGCTCCGGCGCTTTTCGATACTCGACCGCGACGACAATCGCATTGCTCATGCTCGCCAGCGCGCGGCACGACGAGTCGTACGTGTCGATCGTGGCGATCACGAAACCGCCGCCGTGGTAATAGACAATGACCGGCAGCGGTCCGCCGCTGTTCTGCGGCGTGTAAATTCGGATCGGCAGGCTGGTGTTGTCCGGCCCGTCGATGGTCTTGTTGTCAATCTTGGCCATCTCGATCGGCGCGGTGCTCTTCCCCTCGCGCTTCAGCTCGGCCATCGCGGCATCAGCGGCCGTCGGCTGCTTCCGCGCTTCCGCGGGCGTACACTGCTCGATTGGCTTGCCGTGCAGATCGGCCAGGCGATCCAGCACTGTCTTCATTTGCGGATCAAATTTCGACCCCGTCTTTGCTTCCATGTCTGCGGTGCCGGCGGACGGCTTTTCCGACGACTTCATCATGTCGCATCCCACCAGCCCGCCGACGGCGGTCACTGACAGTGCAAGTCCAAAAAACATTCGCTTCATACGAAAATTCCTTTCAAGGTGTATATTCGGTGTCAACATGAAAATGCGGAAGCAAATCACGATCCTGACCGCCGCCGAAAGGAAAAACTAATAGATTGGATGAGTGAACGCTGAGTGTTCAGCCGGGCAGGACGCAGCTCGCCGGGAGCGTGAGGATGAAGGTGCTGCCGCTGCCGAGCGTGCTTTGGGCACTGATTTTCCCGCCCATTGCGTCGGCCAGACGTCGGCAGATCGCAAGTCCCAGGCCGCTGCCGCGTGTGCGATCCGAGCCGGCGGCGCTCTTCAGTTGGAAAAATTCGTCGAAGATGTCTTCAAGGTGTTCCTGCGGAATTCCCGTCCCTGTGTCGCTCACGATGATTGAGACCTCGCCATCCGGTTCGCGACGCGATGTCACCGTGACGCGACCGGCTGGCGTATATTTAATCGCGTTGCTGATCAGATTTCCGAGGATACGAGCGACCTTCACACGATCCGCACATAATTTAATGTCCTCTGCCGGCGCTTCGCAGATAAACTCCAACCCCTTTTCGCGTGCCGCTGCGATGAACTGCCGGCAGTCTTCGACAAGCAACTCGCGCAGCGGCAGGACCGCTTCCTGAAATTCAACGCGCCCGGAATCAAAACGAGTCAAATCAAGCACATCGCTCACCAGGTCGACCAGCGTGAGCGCGCTTCGCTTCAGATCGGCGGCAATCTCCGGAATTTCACCGGCCAACGACGGGGTCGATGCGGTCCGCTGCATTAATTCGGCCAGCAGGCTGATCGCATTGGCGGGCGTGCGGATATCGTGCGAGACCGCCGCCAGGAAACGGCTCTTTCGCCGGCTGGATTCTTCGGCTTCGCGGCCGCGAGCGTCGAGTTGATGCTGCAACTCCTTTAATCGCGTGATATCGACGAACGCGCAAACGCCGCCCACCACGGTGCCCACGGCATCGTGAATGGGGGCGGCCGTCATCATGACCGTCACACGGCGGCCGTCCGGGAACAAAAACTCGCGTTCGGCGCTATCGATCTGGCGGTTGAGCCGCACCGCTTGCAGAATGGCCATGTCCTCGACCGATACCGGCTGCCCGTCGCGAAACTTCTGCCAGCTTCCGTGCATCTGCTGCGGCGTGAGCGGCGTTTCCGAGGGCAATCCCAATAGCGTTCCGCCGGCAGGGTTTAACCGGACTTCAGTCGCGGCGGCATCAACCGTGCCAACGCCGATCGGCAAGGTCGCGAGGATCTGCCGCAGCCGCCGCTGTTCCATATCGACGCGCTCAAACAAGTCCAGCGCGGCCAGCGACGTCGCGGTCTGCGCCGCCAGCGATTGGAGCATAAGATTTTGCCCGTCGGTGCAGACGTGCGTATCCGTGCGATAAATTTCCAGCGAGCAAGCCGACTTCCCCGAAAGCCGCACCGGCACGGCAAGTACGGAGCGGTATTGCAAGTTTTTCGACGACTGCGGGATTGCCAGATCAGGACGCAGTGTCACATCGTGTAAAAACCCGGTCCGGTCGCGGCTGAGCACGAGCGATGCGAACGATTTCTCAAACGGCCAGCAATCCTGCTGCAGGCCGCCTTCGAAGCCTGCGTGCGCTACGACATGAATCTCGCTCTCGCCGCGACGTTCTAGAAAGGCCGCCGCGATGCCGACCTGGCCGTGAGAATCTTCGCCAGCACTATGTGCCCGCGCGTCATTCATCAATTGCGCGACCGCGTGGCAGATTCGATCCATTGCGTCGTGGCGGCTGGTGATTACCGGTAACTCGCGCGACAGCGTCAGCAACGCCGTCAGCAATTTCTGACGCCCTTGCAGCTCGCCATTGCTTACACGCAGCTCTTCGCTTTGCCGCTCCATCTCTTCAGCCTGGCTTTGCAACTCCTCGTTTTGCTGGCCGATCTCCTCTTCCCGCTCGGCCAACTGGATATTCTGAGCAGCCAGCTCCTCACCACGCTGGCGATGCTCGTCGCGCGATCGCAGCAGCCAACGATGCGTGGCAACCAACGCATGAAGCGTGCACGAAATAAAAAGCAGATTGACGACAAGCAGAACCCGATTAATCTGCCGCCCGTACACCTGAATGCCCGTGCGCGGGATGGCTACCGGCGGCGGGAGCAGGAGCGCGCTGAGCGTTACGACAATCGCCGCCACCGCCACGAACCAGAGCGCTTTCGTGTTGCCGGACGAGGCCGCGATGACGACGGGGATGATGCAAAGAATCGCGACGTTCGGCAGCGATTTGACCTGATAGTCGCCCCACGCGATCACCGCGAGCAATGCCAGAGCGGCCGCGAGCACCGCCGGCACAGGCAGACGCCTGAATACGATTCCAGGCTGATGCGGGGTCTCCCCGTCGGCTGAAGGAACAGCCAGCCGCGATTTAAAATCAGGTTCCGCCGCACGTAGCGGCAGCGCGCCGTCGCCGTTCTCGGCAACGCGACGGGTCGAACCATCTAGTTGATGAGTGTTGGACGACATCAGTTTTGCCCGCCGATTCGAGCTTTGCCGGCCACGATCCGCTTGCAATCGGAAGCGTGAAATGATTTACGGTGAGTCGATTTGCGATAGATGCAAGGCGCGAAGGGTTCCAAAGATGTCGTGCCGTGGGGGCGTTCGGCTCGACCCATGATGAGAAACCCGCCCGGCCGAAGCGATTCTTCCAATCGCCGCCAGAGCGTGCATGCCCGCGGGGCGTGAAAATACATCGCGAGGTTTCGACACAAGATCAGATCCCATCGGCCGGTCTCGGCAGCGGTGTTGATCGCGTTCCGCACTAGCCAGGTGGTCCGCTGACGAAGCTCGTCGCGCACCACGAAACAATCGCCGTCGATGGGAATAAAATGCCGCTTGGCGGCGTCGGAAAGGTGAGCCAGCGCGCCGGGGCGGTAGCGTGCGGCGATCGCGCTGCGAATCGCCGCCGAGCGGACATCAGTGCCAAGCAGTTCGCAGTTTTGTAAAACGCCCGCTTCGCGCAGCAGCATTGCAACTGAATAAAGCTCCGATCCGTCCGAGCAGCCCACGCTCCAAATCCTCGGCTGCTCGCATCGATCGAGAATCAGCGGCAGCACATTTGCGCGAAGCATGGCAAAGACCAGCGGATCGCGGAAAAATGACGTTACTCCCAGCAATAGCGCTGACACGGCACGCTCAACGAGGCAAGGGTCGGCGGTAATACGCGCGAAAGCGCCTGCGATGGAATCCACGCGCAGCTCGCGCAGGCAGGCGGGCAAGCGGCGAACAAACGTCTGCTCGCGATAATGCCCGGCATTCACTCCCGCCAAGCGGAACACCCAACGAACGAACCGCCACGCCGAATCGTCCATCGCCGGCTGTTGGAGCGGACGGTCAGACAGGTTAAGTGTCTGGACCCGCAAAAATGTATCGCGATCCAGAGACGGCCACGTGACCTCGGAAAAGTCTACCGCCGGCGCAAAACGAATGTGCTCGAGAGAAAGATCGGGCATACTAGAATTTAAATAAACAGTGATGCGAAAGTTGCAGCCGAAGCACCCGCGCCCGCAAGCACAATAGCCGCGCTAATCGGCGAAATTCAACCTTTTCGGTATGACCGGAATTCTCAAACATCGAAATATTTTGCCTGCGGATGATGAGCGACGATTGCATCCGTGCTTTGCTCGGGCACGAGCATAAAGTTTTCACTCAGGATCACACCGATCTCGTCGGGATGAAGTAGCTGCGCGATGAGCGTGCGGTCTTCCAAATTTGGGCAGGCTGGATAGCCAAAGCTGTAGCGGCTGCCGCGATATTTCTGCTGAAAGATTTCCGCAGTGCTCGATGAGTCCTCGCTGCCAAAGCCTAGTTCCTGCCGCATACGCTTGTGCCAGAACTCGGCCAGCGCCTCTGCCGACTCCACGCCGAAGCCGTGAAGGTAAAGATAGTCCTGATACTTATTTTCACTTCTAAGGTTTTCCGCAATTTCCGACGCTCGGTCGCCGACCGTGACGAGCTGCAGACCCAGCACATCGAACTCGCCCGACTCCGTGTTGCGATAAAAATCGGAAATGCAAAGCCGGCGGCGTCCTTCTTGGCGCGGAAACCTGAACCGCAGCAGCTCCGCGGGCGTGGCCTGCGGCTGCATCGTTTCATGCGAGAAGTGATCCGGGTCGTAGACGATTAGATCATTGCCCGACGCCTGCACCGGAAAATATCCATAAACGACTTTGGGTTGGAGAATCCCCTCAGCCAAAGCACGCTGCTTCAATGCTGCAAACACCGGCCGGGCTTTCTCCTCCGTGAGTTTTTCGAATTCCTCGGCTGACAACTTCCCCTGCTTGAAGCCCCACTGGCCGCGGAACAGCGCGTTCTCGTTGATGTACGGAAAAATATGCTTCGGCGGGATATCGGTCACCACCCGCCGACCGAGGAACGGCGGCAAGGGGACCGGATTGTTCGTCGCCGGCTTTTCAATATTCGCCGCATCCGCGTTCTGCGGTTTCACCGCATTGGCGCGAAGCTGCTTGCGGCGCGCGGTGCGCGTCTTCTGGTCGGCCACCACGGTGCCGACCGTTTTGCCGGCGATCGCGTCCATCATGTGCAGGCCGTCGAACGCATCCTTGCAATACAGCAGCGGCCCGCCGTACATGTTGGCCAAGTCGTCCTCGGCATAATCGCGCGTCAGCGCCGCCCCGCCGAGCAGCACCGGCACCTTCACGCCGCGCACGTTCAGCTCTTCGAGATTTTCCTTCATCACCGTGACCGACTTCACCAGCAGCCCGCTCATGCCGATCGCGTCGGCCTTCTTCTCTTCATACGCGCGCAGGATGTCGTTCACCGGCTGCTTGATGCCGAGGTTGTAAACCGTGTAGCCGTTGTTCGTGAGAATGATGTCGACGAGATTCTTTCCGATGTCGTGCACATCGCCCTTCACGGTCGCGAGCACGATCTTCCCCTTGCTCGACCCCTCGATTTTTTCCATGAACTGTTCGAGGTGCGCGACCGATGCCTTCATCGTCTCAGCGCTTTGCAGCACGAACGGCAACTGCATCTGCCCCGAGCCAAACAGTTCGCCGACGACTTTCATTCCTTCGAGCAGAATCTCGTTGATGATGATTAAAGGCGTGTGCGTCTGACGCGCTTCATCGAGATGCTCGATCAGCGCGCGCTTTTCCCCATCGATGATGTGTTTTTTCAGCTTCTCTTCGATCGAAAGATTCTCTTCATCCGCTTGCGGCTTCGCGGATGCAGCCCCGCTCGCATCATCCGGGAAGAGACCAACGAAATGCGTGAGCGGATCGAATCCCTCGCGGCGCTTGTCGTAGATCAATTCCAGCGCCGCGTTCCACTGCTCATCCGGAATCCGATTGCGCGGAAGAATCTTGCTCGCATGGACGATCGCTCCGGTCAAACCGGCCTCGCGCAGCTCGTGCAGGAACACGCTGTTGAGCACGATGCGCGCCGACGGCTTCAAGCCGAAGCTGATGTTGCTGAGCCCGACCACGGTGTGGCATTCCGGCAGCTCTTTACTGATGCGGCGCGTGCCTTCGATCGTGGCGATCGCGTTGCGGCGGTCTTCTTCGATACCCGTTGAGATTGGCAGCACCAGCGGATCGAACATCAGGTCGCTGTCGCGCAGGCCATACTTTTCCACCGCGAGGTCGCGGATGCGTTTGGCGATCGCGATCTTTCGCTCTTCGGTTCGGCCCATCGCGTTGAGCGGGTCTTCGTCGATCGTGCCCGCGACGACGGCCGCGCCGTATTGTTTCGCCAGGCCGCAGATGTGCGCGAAGCGCTCTTCGCCATCTTCGAGGTTCATCGAATTAATGATGCAGCGCCCCGGCGCGAGCTTCAGCCCCGCTTCCATGACGGCCGGGTTCGTGCTGTCGAGCATGAGCGGCGCATCGACGGTTTTCACATATCGCGAGACCACTTCGTGCATGTCGCGTACACCATTGCGGCCGACGAAATCGACGCAGACATCCAGCACGTGCGAGCCGGATTTCATCTCATCGCGCGCCATCGACACAAGGCCATCCCAATCATCTTCCTGCAACAGCCGCTTGAACTGCCGCGACCCATTCGTGTTCGTCCGCTCGGCCACGACGAGATAAGACAGCTCCTGCCGCATCTCCGTCGCGGAATAAAGACTGCTCACTTGCGGCGTAAAGAATTTCTTTCCCTTACTGCCCGCCGCCCACTGCCCACCGCCCACTTCGCGCAGCGAGGCGACGAGCGCCTTCAAATGCTCCGGCATCGTCCCGCAACATCCGCCGACGATATTCACGCCGAATTCTTTGACGTATCGCGACATGCCCTTCGCGAAATCCGCCGGGCCCATCGGGAAGCAGCTCTTCCCGTCGACCATGATCGGCAAGCCCGCGTTCGGCAGCGCGCTGACGGCGCGTGGCCAATTCTCGGCGATGAAGCGCGTCGTCTCGGTGAGCTCGCCCGGGCCGAACGCGCAGTTCAGGCCGAGCGAGAAAACACTGTCGTATGCCTCGAAGGTGGAAACGATGGCGCTCGGATCGGACCCGGTCAGCGTCTGCTGGCCGTTGTCCTGATCGAAGCTGAACTGCACCATGATCGGCAATCGCCGGCCCGCATCTTTGAACGCGCGCTCGCAGGCGACGAGGCAGTTTTTCACGCAGAGCATGTCCTGCTGTGTTTCAATCAGCAGCACATCGACCCCGCCCGCGAGCAGGCCGCGCACCTGCTCGAAGTAGCTCTTCTCCATTGTCGCCCAGTCAGTCATGCCGAGCGTGAGAATTTTCGTGCCCGGGCCGATCGAGCCGACGACATATTTCGGCTGGTCCGGCGTTTCGAATTTTTCGCACGCACGCCGTGCGATTTCCGCGGCCCGGACATTGTTCTCGAACGTACGCGCGGCCATGTCGGCCTCAACGAGCACAATTTCATTCGCGCCGAACGTGTTCGTCTCCACCGCATCGCAGCCGGCCTCGAGGAACACTTCGTGAATTTCCTGGATCACGTCCGGGCGCGTGAAGTTGAGCACCTCGGAAATATTCTCGTGCCCCATCCAGTCACGCTGGAGATCGAACGTGCGCGTCTGAAGGTTGGACCCCATCGCCCCGTCGAGCACGACGACCCGCCGACTGACTAACTGTTCGAACGGCAAGCGACTTGCCACGATAAACTCCCAAAACAGACCATCCGCTTATCCGGATGAAAGGATAGTCTAAGTTACCGCATCAGGCAAACGGTAATGTAGCCGAAAAGCGTGGCGTTTTATTTAAAGCGGTGACCTTCGCCCGGCGTTAAATTAGGATTAAGGCATGCCGACTACCGGAAATCATACGCTCGATCTCGTGCTCTATTCGCTCGCCGGCTTGTTGCTGCTGGTCGTTGGATATCGCATTGGCCGCTGGATTGGAGCGATGGCGTCGGTGAAATTGATTCAATCGAAAGAGAGCGAGCTGTTCACCACGCAGCGCGGCTTCAAGCAGCTTTACGAACAGGAGCTTGCCGGGCTGAAAGAACAGAACGCGCAGCTCGCCGACAAAGTAAAATTGCTCGAAGCGCGCACCGAGGAATACCGTAAAAAAGCGGCGGGCTTTGGCGGGCTGTTTTCCGGCGGCGGCAAGCGCGCGGACGCGATGTATGCCCTGCTGCTGGAAAACGAGGCGCTGGAAGAAGCCCTTTACTCGCAGAATGAAAAGCTGAAGCAGGAGCGCACCGATTCGCTCAAAGAGCAACTCCGATCGGCCAGCTATCGTCGCGTGCTCATGAGCCAGTTGCTGAACGATGAGCGCATTAAAGGTTACGTCGCGGAAATTCTCGGCGATGAAAAGCGGTTGCCGGCGCCCAGCGAGCAGGCGAGCTTACAAGCCGCCGCGGAACCCGCGCCGAGTCCGTGATGTCGAGTGCCCGTTGTCGCGTGCCCGGTGTCGCGTGCCGGTTGTCGCGTGCCCGGTGACGGCGGTTCATTATCTACGTCTCACGAAAGCTCTCGCCTGGTCCGGCAACGGCGCGGCGACCTGCACATAATTCTGCTTCAACCATCGCGACGTTTGCGGCGCGTAGTCTTCAAACGAAGTGAACCCATATTCGCGAAAATCGGTATCGACCAGCACGATCAAATCAGGCGGCGACTTCGCGTACGCGTCGCGAATTTTTCCGTCGCCGAACATCAGCACCTCGGGCGGCATCAGGGTGACATAGGGCGTTGGGTTCGGCCGCTGGGCGAGGTAATTGATCATCACGCCCTGCGGTACGACGGCCACGGCACTGCCGGCGGGAATGCTTGAAGCCATGGCGGCGGCGTCATTCACCAGCCGGCCAAAAGCGTTACCGCGAAACGAATCGCTTGTGCCGGCCGCTATCTGCACCGACTTCTCATGATACAGCCGCGCATAGACATTCAGATGGACGCTGACCGTCACCGCCGCCGCCGCGAGGGTCGCAAGGCAAAGCGTGCGGCCGCCCAGCCAACTCGTTCCGATTGCCAGGCTGACAAGAAACGCCGGCATCGCGAGCGCGAACCCGTAATGATACACGCTCACGGCCAGCGCGATCTTCGCCAAAAGTAAAGCGGCGAAAACGACCAGGATCGTGCGAACGATGGTTCGTGGAGAGACCGGACGCTCGCGAGCCGCCCGCGAAAGCATCACGCCTGCCGCGGCCGCGATGACGACCACCAGCCCGCGAAACGCCTCCTCCCAAAGCAGCCACGGACGCAGCAGCATTAATGTCACGGCCAGGACCGTCGCGTAAATGCACGCAACCAGCCACCGGGTCGCCGTCGTGGTGCTTAAGGAACGATCGATCACATAGGCCGGTGCGAACAAGGCGAGATAGGTGACGGCCTGAATCGCGGCCCGGGCTAGATTCGCCAGAGGATGATCCGCGCCGGACGTGTGTTGATAGAACGCGAGTTCACCGAGCTTTCCGTTCCATACATACCACCATCCGCCCAGCGTGCCGCGAAGCGCATCGTGGATCGGCATGGCGATGCTGAGCAATAGAACGGACGCGACGGCAGGGGCAACGAACGCGAACGCAAAAGCCAAAATCGCCCGGGGTGATGCACGCAGTCGAAGGGCCATCGCGAAACCCAACCCGACGGCGGGTGCCGCGGCGGCGAACACTTCGGGCTTTGTCAGAAAGACGAGTCCCAGGAGCGCGCCGCACACCGCCGCCCATCGTGGTCGCGGGTCGGAGATGAAGCTGATCAGCGCAAGCATTGATGCCAGACTCAGCGACGTGCCGTGCGTGATTTCGTGCGAGTATGGCGTGATCCAATTGTAGTTGCCGATTCCGACCAGTTGTAGACACATGAAAAGCGATACGAAGCACAAACTCGCGGCCAGTGCCGACACGCGGTCGCCGGCTGCGCGAAACAGCTTGTAAATCATCACCACGGTCGTCCCGGCGATCGCGATGTTCGCCAGGATGAGCGTGCGCAAGCTCACACCGAGCATCTTGAACAACAGGGCATTAAAATATTGCGATAGCGGCCCGTTGAAATGCGCGATGTCGCGATAGAGCACTTTGCCCTGCGACAATTGCCAGGGCACATACAGCTCACGTCCAAAATCCACAACCGGATCCGGCCAGCCCAGCCACGTCCACGCCAGCATCGTCGCCCCGACGATGACGATCGGAATCGCGACCATCGCTTGCTTACGACGGATGACGACGAGTGAAGATTGCATCGGTGAACCGTGGCGGCGCGATGGCGCGAAGGAAGAACGCGAAGAAATTTTTATGTTGTACCTGTCTCTATCAAAACCATTGCTCCCGCTCGCGCCAGCGCGCTTTCGCGGGTTTTCAATCCACCGCCCGGCGGCGCTGCATCGAGAGGCCGATGGTCCAGAACGCGACGCCCAACGAGATGACGGCCGCCAGCCAGAACGGGCCGGTGATGTGGCGGGAATAAAGGACGGTCGCGACGACCGGCCCGATCACGCGTGCGAGGCTGCCGAGCATGTGGAACAGGCCGAACGTCGTCCCCTGCAATCGCGCGTCGGCCGACTGACTGATGAGCGAGGAGATGGTCGGCGTTTGAATGCTGCGACCGGCCGCGTTGAAAAAGCCGGCGACAAGAATGAACGCCACGCCCGCCGCCACGCTGATGCCGCCATGTCGTCCGAGGAAGACGTAGATCATCATCGCGACGCAGACGCTGACCGGTCCGACGACCGCGAGCTTCCACTCGCCGAACTTCCGCGTGAGCGGCCCGATCAGCCCGCCCTGCACGGCGACAATGATCACGCCGACAAACGCAAAGAAGCCGCCGACCTGTGCTTCATGAAATCCAAATCGGTCATTTGCAAAAATCGCGAAGACCGATTCGAGCATGACGTAGCCCATCATCATGAAAAACGAGATGCCCAGCAGTTGCACGAGCGGGCCGTTTTGCAGAATCGGCAGAAACTTGCGCGGGTGCAGCCAGCCGAGCGTTTCGTCATCAACCGCATGGGAATGCCGCGCTGGCTCAGCCAGGCGGAAGACGCTCATCATCGCCGCGACAAAGCTGAACGCGGCCGCGAAAAGCGCGGGCAGGCTCGGATGCATGCGCGCAAGTAATCCCCCAATTGCAGGGCCGATGGAAAATCCAATGCCGAACGCCGCCCCGAGCATGCCCATTGCCTTGGAGCGATTTTGCGGCGAGGTGACATCGCTGATGTAAGCCTGCGCCGCGGAAATATTTCCACCGCTGAAGCCGTCAATCACGCGCGCGGCATAGACGAGCAGCAGGCCGGTCAACGGATCTACCCACTGCCGCGCCGTCGCCATCGCCAGCACCAGAAATCCGATCACGCTGCCCAGTTGCGAAAAGATCAGCACTGGCCGCCGCCCGAGCTTGTCGCTCGCAAGGCCAAGAATCGGCGAGGCGATGAGCTGACAGAGCGAGTAGATCGAAAAGATAAACCCGACCTGCACGTCGGATGCATGAAACTGCCGCGCGTAAAACGGCAACGCGGGAATGATCAATCCAAACCCGAGCAAATCGGAGAGCACGATCAGAAAGATCGCCGCCATCGCCCCCGGCGGTGGCTCAATGGAAGTCGGCGGCGATGCGGTTTCGTATTCAAGCGGGTCGGACATGGGTGAGGTGAGGAGGATAGCAGGATGAGTAGGCAGTGGGCAGTGGGCGGTGGGCGGTGGGCGGTGGAAGAGGAGCTTTTCTTACCGCCCACTGCCCACCGCCCACCGCCCACTTCTTAAAGGCTTCCCGCCTGTCGCAGCATGCCGCCGTCGATGAAATACGTTGACCCGGTGATGTATCCCGCTTCCTCGCTCGCGAGGAACGTTGCGAGGCTGGCGATTTCTTCCGGCTGGCCCCAGCGGCCGAGAGGAATCTCGGCCATCAACTGCTTTTCAATTTCAGGGTGCGCCTGAATGTCCGCATCGATCGGCGTATACACCGCGCCGGGGCCGATGTTGTTGACGGTGATCTGATGCGCCGCGAGCTCGACAGAGAGCGAACGCATGAACATCCGCAGGCCGCCTTTGCTGGCGCAGTAAGGCGTATTGGTGGGCATGGGCAAGTCTTCGTGCACGGAGGAAATATTGATGAGTCGCCCGCCCGTTTTTTGCGCGATCAGTTGCCTCGCCGCCGCCTGCGCGACGAGCATCGGGCCGATGAGGTTGACGTTAATGATCTTGCGAATTTCGTCGATCGGGAAGTCAACGAAGTCATGCTTGGTCTCGATGCCGGCGTTGTTCACGGCGATATCGAGCCGTCCGAACTGCTTGACCGCCTCGGCCACGAGCGCGCTCGCCTGCGCGGGGTCGGACACGTCGGCCTGACACGTCGCAGCGCGCCCGCCGGCGGCGATGATCTCGTTCATCACGGCCGTCGCACGGTCCGGCTTGCCGATGTAATCGATCACCACGGCCGCGCCTTCCGCGGCGAACCGCTTCGCGATCCCGCGCCCGATTCCGCTGGCCGCTCCGGTAATGACGGCAACTTTGTTGGCGAGTTTCATGGATGTATGTCGTAACCGAGAAGAGGAAATTTAAGAATTTACGATTTTGAGATTTTGCGATTGGAATTCGATTCGACTTAGCATTGTCCCCTCAATTGTAAATTCTCAAATTCTCAAATTCACAAAGTCTCTCGCTGCACCGCACGAACGTCCGATAACAATCCCATGTCCTTCGCCTCTTGCTGCGCAAGCCCATTCAAATTGCTATCCCGCGCGGCGGCGAAAGCGACGGCGGCGCGATTTCGCGAACGCGGCATGCTGCGCGTCGACGCCCGCTGGGCTGCCCGCGCAACCCTCTGCGAACGCTGTCCGATGCGGGTGATCCGCAAGAACATCAGCTATTGCGGCAAGCCATATCTGGAACAAGTCGAGCGCGACGCCGCCCGCGACGGCTGCGGTTGCCCGACGATCGCCAAAGCCAAAACGCCGAACGAACACTGCCCGCTGAACGCACGGTTTCAAGCCGCCAGCGCGATGACGGGCCGATGTGATTGCCGGTGGTGCGCGCTCGCCGGGGAATAAGCATCTTTAATGTCGGCACCCGGTTTTGACATGGCGAGTTGCCGCTTCAACAATCGCACGGCATGTGGTTCGACCCCCCGCCGAAGCGGCAGACCTGGGCGGCGGCGCGGAGGCATCTTCGAGCGTCGCACCCTTCCTTCGAAACGATTTTAAAGCGAATCGGCCCCTGTACGCTCGCGCCACGGCGCGATTATTTCGTGGTGCTCTGCAAGTCGATTTTCAATCAACAGATCAGCACCAAAATCGCCGCTATCCTATTCGGGCGATTTCGCGACCTCTTCCCGCAACGCCGCCCCACGCCCGCCAAAGTCCTCGAAAAGCTGCGTCCCGGCTCGAAGCGTTGCTTAAGCGACGATGAAATTCGCGCCGTCGGCATTTCTCGGCAGAAGCGAAAATATCTCGTCGACCTGGCCGAGCACTTCATCAGCGGCGCGATTCCAACCCGTCGCTTTGCGGCCATGAACGATGAGGAAATTATCGAATCGCTTACCCGGGTGAACGGCATCGGGCGATGGACGGCTGAAATGTTTTTGATGTTCGTCCTGAATCGCCCCGATGTCTGGCCCATCGACGACCTCGGCCTGCGCGAAGCCGCCAGGCAGTTTTGGAATCTCCCCGCACGACCATCCGCAAAAGACTTGACCCAGCTTGGCGAACGCTTCCGTCCATGGCGCTCGATTGCGACATGGTATTTATGGAGATCGCTGGGACAGTAATGCGCGATCAAGCCGATGCGCGCTTATCGGACGACATCGCATCACGAGTTGTCGCAAACGGCGAATCGCTCCGATAACGACGAAATGATCTTCGTTCTTCCGCTGCTGATGGTGGCGCTGCAACTATCACCCATTGATGCAATTCCGACGGCGCCCCCCGCGACAACGCTGCCGGCAACGCCGATGACCGTCGTTCTTTCCCCCGACGCGGTCGACGTGTTGCGCACCTCCCGGCCCGACACCATTGTCGGCCGGATTCGCCAATCCAAGCTCGGTCAGGTGATCGAAGGCGATCGGCCCCTCACCTGGGATGACGTGAAGAGCATCGACTTCTGGAAGGACACGATCAAAGACTTTGCCGTGACGATCCTGGCCTTTGTCCCGCGATTCATCGGCACGTTTATATTTCTGATCGTCTTCTGGCTCATCTATCGCGCTATTCGCCGCGTGGCCGTCAGCAGCATGAAGAAGAGCAATGTCGACAGCTCGATTCGCGACATGCTTTCGACGCTTATCAAATGGTGCGTGATGGGCTTCGGCGTGGTGATCGCTTGCAATCAATTGGGCATTCCGATCGTCGCCATGCTGACCGGCGTGTCGATCATCGGGTTGGCTGTCGGCTTCGCGGCCCAGGAGACGCTGGCCAACTTCATCGCCGGCATTGTGATCTTCCTCGACAAGCCGTTCAAAATCGGCGACTGGATTTTAATCGAGGGAATGTTCGGCCAGGTCAAACGAGTCAGCTTTCGCGCGACGCGGCTGCTCACGCTCGACGGAGAAGTGGTTGTGTTTCCAAACACGCAGGTCGTCAGCAAGCAGCTTTCCAATCATTCCACCAATCCGCACAACCGGGTCGCGATCTCGGTCGGCATTGCCTACAAGGAAAACATCACCGACGCGCGACGAATCATTCTCGAGCTGACGTCGAAGGACGCCCGCCTTATTCGCACGCCGCCGCCGGAAGTCATTGTGGAATCGTTGGGCGATAGCGCGGTGAATCTGAAGCTGCGGTTCTGGATCGACGACGAATCGCTCGAGCAGAAAATCGTCTTCGAATACAATGAGCGCGTGAAGAACGCACTTGATGCGGCGAACATTCAAATCCCCTTTCCGCACATGCAATTGTATTTGGAAAAATCCGACGGCCTCGACACGCTTTCGCCGCGAACAAATCGACCGGCGGCCTAGCTTTTCAGCAAAAACCGAATCCAACGGCTTCCTCGCTTCGTACATCGATGCGGCACTATTTCAAAAGGAGAGCCAACATGAATCGAAATTTTTCTCGGTGGACGACCGCCGCGCTGTGTACCGCCGCACTCGGCTTAAGCACGATGTCGCTCGGCTGCATGTCGGGCGATGACAATATGAAGTCCGGCGACATGAAGGGCGACATGAAAAGCGGCTTGAAGAGCGACACGAAGAGCATGGACAAGCCGGACATTATCGGCGTTGCCACCGGTCCGAACATGGAACGCGTTACGACGCTTGTGAAAGCGATTCAGGCGGCCGATCTGGTTGAGCCGTTGAAGGGCAAGGGCCCGTTCACGGTGTTTGCACCGACCAATGAAGCGTTCGCGAAATTGCCTTCCGGCACGCTGGACGATTTGCTGAAGCCGGAGAACAAGTCAAAGCTTCAGGCGATTCTCAAGTATCACGTGCATGCTGGTGACGCAGTGATGGCCAAAGACGTCAAGACGATGGCGCTCTCGACGCTGGAGGGCGCACCGCTGGCGGTGAAGGTCGACGGCAGCGTCGTCATGATCAACAATGCCAGGGTGATCAAGACCGACGTGATGGCCAGCAACGGCATCATTCACTGGATTGACACCGTGCTTATGCCGCCGGACATGATGAAGTAATCTGCTTTTTCTAAACGAGTGGATGAAGCGGCGGCGAGGAACCTGGTTCCTCGCCGCTGACTCTTTTGGTGAATAAATCAATCGGGCATTCCCGGATGTTTCGTTCGCGTCTAAGCTGCCGGGAAGGAACCTGAGGTTTGGCAGCAGATTCGAAAGAACAATCCGACGTCGACGACTGGACGCTGATGCGCCGCATCGCGGATCGCGATACCGCTGCGCTGGCAGCCTTTTACGATCGTTACAGCGCCTTAGTGATGGGCGTTTGCCTGCGCGTCCTTCACGAGCGGGCCGACGCTGAAGACTTGCTCGTCGATATCTTTGAAGAAGTGTGGGAACGGTTCGAACGTTACGACGCCAAGCGCGCCAACCCGCTCACGTATCTGATGACGCTCACTCGCAGCCGCGCAATCGACCGGCTGCGCGCTCGTCCGAAGCAGCGGCCGGCCTCGCTGGAACTCGGTGAGCCGAACGTCGCACAAAACAGCATGAAAACCGCAGCCGCACGCCCCGACGGGCCGATGGAGCTTATGGAGCGCCGCAGCCTGCTCGACGGCGCGATGCAATCGTTAGAACCGGCACAACGCGAAGCGATCGAGCACGCGTTTTTTGATGGCCTGTCGCACAGCGAAATTGCCGCGAAGCTGAATAAGCCGCTAGGCACGATCAAGACACAAATCCGTCTCGGGCTCATCCGATTGCGTGATTGTCTGCGTAATAAGAAGAGGGATGACCTGTAGCTTCGCCCTGCAACAAACACCATGACGGCTGAAGAGTTTCGCGAACAACTTCTCCTCTACGCCGCCGGTCAACTCGACCCGGCCGATGAGGCGTTGCTGCGCGCGAAACTCGCTCATGCAAGCCCGGAAGAACTCGGCGCGCTTGCCGAAGCCGAAGCGCTGACGGCGGAACTCGCGATGACATCGCCGGATGTTGTGCCATCGAACGCGGCGCGTGCAAATCTCGTGGCGCGTATTCAAGGCTCAATCTCCTCGTCAAACCTGGTGAGCGGCAAACACGCAACACCGCACGCAACCTTCCACACGAAGTGGAAATTCGTCGCGCTGCTGGCCGCGTGCATCGCACTTATCGCGGGGTCGTTTGCGTTCCTCGTTGATCAGCAGCGCAAGGCCGACGCACAACATGCGGCAGAAGTGTTGGCAAAAGTCGATGCGCACGCCCGCGAGTTGGAATCGACGAACGTCGAATTCGCGAAATCAGCGGAAGTTGTCCGCTCGCAAAATCTGAAGCTCGTCTCGCTCACCGGTCAGAACTCATCGGCGGCGGCCAACGTATTTTGGGACCGGACGAATAGCCGCTGGACGGTGAGCGTGTTTCAATTGAAGCCTTTGTCTTCCGACGAGGTGTACGAACTTTGGTTCATCAATAAGGCCGGCAAACCAATCGCCGCCGGTGATCTGCTCGTCGATGCGAACGGTGAAGGCGTCACAACCGTGCTCGTCCCCGCCAACATCGAACTCGCCGCCGCCGGCATCACGACCGAACGGCGAGGCGTCCCGCACGATGCACCCACGCCGCCGATTCATCTGTCGGGCGCGGTGCAATAGCAGATTCGATCAGTGCTCCTTCAGCTTGTCCTGCTTGTCTGCCCGATCAATCTCCATCGCGTGACGTTTGTAAGCCCGGCGGCAAATCTCGACGAGGCCTGCAAAATCGCCGAGCAGGTGATTGCGAATCCAGAACTCCAACCACTCTTCACGGCCGTCGGGCAATCGGCCGATCTCGAAACGGGCGAAATCGTCGCTCCGCCAGACTGTTTGGGCTTGAGCATTTTGCAGCATTTCAATCCTACGTAGGCGCGATCGAAGCTCGGCCGGAGTTGATATAGACGTGACGAGGTCAAAGTCGACGGTGTTGCGATCGATGCCATAATAGCGAACTGCGTGTCCGCCCATAACCAGCGCCTCGACCCCAGCTTCTTTCAAGCTGCGAGCAATTTGCGCGAGTCTTTCGTCGGATTTCACCGTAGTGCATCCTCTAATCGTCGGCCGCCGTGCGCCATCAGCCGCCTGATTCCTTCATGGCTCTCGAAAACTTTATCGTCGAGCGAGTGAACAAGCTTTGCCAGGTCGGCAAGATGGGTATCGAGGAAGATCTCTTCCGCCTCCGAAGCTGTCTTCGCTTTTCCACTTAGCAGTAACGCATCGATCTGGGCGTTCACAGAATCGGAAGTCAGGAGGGGCGGCATGAAGCGTATTGTAGCACGCTCTTCGGTGAGGCATGAATCGCTGTTTCCACTAGCGGCCGCAGGCACAGGGCAACCGCATTCTATTAACTCCTCTCCCTGTACTCGGGGAGAGGCAGGGTGAGGGGTCTTCTGTCGCTCGGAAAACGCCCCTCACCCGACCTCTCCCCGAGTACAGGGAGAGGAGAAACAACGAAATCATCCAGAATGCGGTTGCCCTGCCGCAGGCATCGACCGTGGTCATCCCCCGCCATGCCCTTTAGAATCCGCCGCATGCGTGATCCTCGATTGGCCAAGCTGGCAGATGTGTTGGTGAATTACAGCGTGGGGGTGAAGGCCGGGCAGCTCGTGCGGATTTCCGGGCCGCCGGTGTCGCAGGCGTTAGTCGTCGAGTTGTATCGCAAGGTGTTGGCGGCGGGCGGGCATCCATCGGCCCGCATGGTTCCGGAAGAGCTCAACGAAATATTTCTGAAAGAAGCAACCGACGCGCAACTGCGGTTTCTGAATCCGCTGCATCTTCAGGAATATGAACGGATGGATTGCTCAATCGGCATCTGGGCCGAGGAAAATACCAAGGCGCTGACCAACTGCGATCCGAAGAAAATTGGGATCACACAGGCGGCTCGCAAGCCGATGATGGACACGTTCATGACCCGCGCCGCAAAGGGTGATCTACATTGGGTCGGCACGCAGTTTCCGTGTAATGCCCCCGCGCAAGACGCGGAGATGAGCCTGGCCGAGTACGAAGATTTTGTCTTCAACGCCGGCATGTTGAACCATCCCGATCCCGTCGCCGAGTGGAAAAAACTATCCGAGAAGCAGCAGCGGCTGATCGAGTTTTTGCGGGGCAAGAATGACTACCGCGTCGTCGCCGCCAACGGCACGGACGTGCGCATGAGCCTGGCCGGCATGCGATGGGTGAATTGTGACGGTCACGAAAATTTTCCGGACGGTGAAATCTTCACCGGCCCGGTCATCGACAGTGTGAACGGTCAGATCAACTTCAGCTTTCCGGCCGTTCATCACGGCCGCGAATGCGATGGCGTGAAGCTCACCTTCCGTGACGGCAAAGTCGTCGCCGCCAGCGCCGAGAAGGGTGAGGATTTTCTCATGAGCATGCTCGACATGGATGCGGGCTCACGCTTCATCGGCGAAGCCGCGATCGGCACGAACTACGACATCACGCAATACACCCGCAACACGCTCTTCGACGAAAAGATCGGCGGCACGGTGCATTTCGCGCTGGGGGCCGGTTACCCCGAAAGTGGTAACTGCAATCAATCCGGACTGCACTGGGACATGGTCGTTGACCTGCGGGCTGGCGGCTACGTCGAGATCGATGGGCGGAAGGTGAGCATCGACGGGCAATTCACTGACGAGCGTTGGCCGGGCCGGACCTGATCGATGTTCCGATTTCAACGTTGCGGTAAGGAAAAGCGTTTTGGCGCAGAATCTGCAAGCCACACATCTTCAAGGAGTTTGCAATGAGCACATTGAAATCCCCCAAGCACAAAGCGTTATCCGAGCAGGTTCTCTTCATCACCGGCGCATCCAGCGGTATCGGCCGTCAGACTGCGATTCGAGCGGCGAAAAAAGGGTCTAAGGTCATCTTGGTGGCACGAAGCAGTGAAGGCTTGGATAGCGCTGTTCGAGAAATCGAATCGGCTGGCGGTGACGCGATCTACGCCGTCGCCGATGTCGCGGATGCCGGACAGTTACGACAGGCCGCCGAAACCGGTATCAGTCGCTTCGGCCGCATCGATACCTGGGTCAACAACGCCGGCGTGGGCATGTATTCGCGTTTGCTTGATACCGATATCGCCGACGATCGGCGGCTCTTCGAGACAAACTTCTGGGGCCTGGTGAACGGCTCGCGACTGGCCATCGAATATTTAAAAAACGCCGGTGGCGGCGCGCTTATCAATATTGGCAGCGAAGTTTCCGACGTTTCCGTGCCGATTCAAGGGATGTATTCAACGAGCAAGCATGCGGTGATGGGGTTCACCGACGCGTTGCGCGACGAAGTGATGGAATCTGAGTTGCCGATCACCGTGACGCTGATTAAGCCCGCGGCTATCGACACGCCATTTCCACGGCATGCAAAGAACTACTACCAGCAGGATGCCACGCTGCCGGCACCCGTCTACCACGTCGATCTGGTTGCCGACCAGATTTTGCACGCTGCCCAGTACGGCGGGCGCGAGTTGTACGTCGGGGGCGGCGGACGCGCGATGGCGTTTGCCGGCAACCACTTTCCATCCGTCATGGATTGGATCGCCTCGAAATTTATGGTCGGTCAACAGTTCGCGAAGCGGCCAGCGGATCACTCCAACGAGGCATTGCACGAAACCCGTGGATTTCATACCGCCCAGGGCGATCTAAAGCGCGATCGTCACGTTCAGCGAATCAGCTTTTACGGCATCGCTCGACGCAACCCTTACTCCACCACTGCGTTGCTCGCCGCCGGTGCGGTCGGCGCGGCGCTCGTTGCGGCCGCGGCAATCAAAGAAGCGGATTGACGCTAAGCTGTCGCGTATGAGCGACGTGCCCATTCGCCTTGCGACCGTCGACGACCTGCTCGCAATCAATGACATCTACAACTGGTACGTGTCGCGTTCGGCGTGCACGTATCAAGAGGCCGAAGAGACAATCGAATCGCGGCTGCGGTGGTTCGAAGAGAAGCAAAAACAGAATTTTCCGGTGACGGTTTACGAAGCCGGCGGCGGCATCGTCGGCTGGGCCTCGCTTGGAACGTACCGCGAGCGAAGCGCGTATCGATACACCGTCGAAAATTCACTCTACGTGCATCATGAGATGATGGGCCGCGGGATCGGCAAGGCGTTGCTTATCGATTCGATCGACCGGGCGCGTCTGGCAGGTTTCAAAACAATCATCGCCGCGATTGACGTAAATCAAACCTTCAGCATCGCTTTGCATCGAAAATCAGGCTTCATCGATGTCGGTGTGCAGCGTCAGGTCGGCTTTAAATTCGGCGGCTGGCTCGATGTGCTGCTGATGCAACTGCTGTTGAAATAACCCGGCGAAGGAACTAACGACGGACGAAGAGCTTAATCACTCTCCACATCCTTCATAAGTTTTCGATAATCGCGCTTGCTCATTCGATCGTTCAGAAATTCATATGAAAGCGCATATCGTGCGACGCGTTGCTTTCCTTTCGCGCCTTTCTTGGGATTGACGTCAACGTATTTCAGATTCGCGTTGTCCATTAGATCGGCGATTTTTACCGCCCGGGCCAAACGGTTTGGCTTAAGCTTCACGACGTACTCCGCGTACGACTCCTTCTTCTTATCGTGGGTCATCAACTCGACGGCGCGAATGATTGCGTCGGCGAATTTTTCGTGGCGAAGGGCCTTGAGCGTAAGCGTGCCGCGTTCGACGGCATCATGAAGAATCCCGACGCATCGCACGTCGTGATCGGCGTCGGGCAGGGAAAGCATGACGCGCATCGGGTGCAAAATGTATGGCTCGCCCGGCGGATCGTCCTGCCCAGCGTGGGCGGCGACCGCTAGTTCGATGGCGCGATGAAGGGCAGGCATTGAAAGCGCAGAATAATCGCGATCGCCGATTTGGGCAGGGATAAAACTACCGATTTAGTTTAGCGGCGATCTGTTTCGTCGCACTTGACGCGGATCGCACGTCGATCTCAATCGACAAATCGAGCAACTCCTCGAGCAGCCGAACTTTCTTTCGCCGGCCGATCGCCTTTTGCGCTCGGCGAAAATCGTCGCTGCCGACCGTGCAGGTAATCGTGAGCCGGCGCCCCTGACGTTTGAGATAGATGCGGGAGGATTCCAGTTGGCGATTGTCGAGCGCGTCGGCCGTGCGAAGCAGCGCAAGCACCAGCCGCAGCTCACGGCGGCTATCGTTGTTGCGCAGGATGCCGTCGAACCCGGTTTTCGGCACCGCGCCGCGATGATATCGCGTGCAATAGCAGAGGGATCGGCGTTGTCGAGCGGTCAGCGGCAGACCCCTGGCCCGGTCGATCATCTCCGCGCCGCGAGCGGGGTGATTTTTGTCGTCGTATCGACGGCCAACATCGTGCAGCAGCGCGGCCATTTGTAACAGCCGGCGGTGCTTGGTGGTTAATCGATGGAACGCCGAGGTGATGACGAAAAGATCGTCGGCCACCGCGGCAACGCATCGCTCGTGGGCGATGCTGCCCAATTGCCGCCGGGCGTATTGCTCGGCGGCCAGCAGTTTTGACGGGATTGACGGTTCGCGTCTTTGCAACAAAAGCTCACTCCGTTGAGGTGAATCCTTTCACTTCATCGGCCGAAGCTACGATGATCTTAGCAGGCATTTTCAAAAAAGCAGAGACAATAGCGCGATCGCCGGCGCGGATTGCAGGGCGACCTCCTCATCTCCCCGAGTACGGGACAGAGGAGAAAGAGCGGATGCGGTTGCCCTGCGCGCGGATTGCACCCACGGACATCGACGCGTCAAATGGAAGCGGCATGACCGTGCACGATATTCCACTCCCGCCAGCATCGGCCGCGACTAGCACGCGCAATCCCGAAATCGGCGCTGCCGTTGCTTCCCTCGCCATCGGCATTGCGCTACTGGCGGCAAAGTTCATCGCCTATGCGATAACCGATTCAACCGCCATCTTCTCGGACGCGTTGGAGAGCATCGTCAACGTATTGGCCAGCGCTCTGGCGGTCTACTCCGTCGTGCTCGCGCATCGTCCCGCCGATGCCGACCATCCGTACGGCCACGGCAAAATTGAATTTGTCTCTGCCGGGTTTGAAGGCGGGATGATGCTGTTGGCGGGGCTGGTCATCGTGCTTCGCGCCGGCGAGCAGTTGGTGCGTGGCAATTTTGTCGCGTCGACTCATCTCACCACCGCGATCGTCCTGATGATTGTCGCGATGGCCATCAACGGCGGGCTCGGCTTGTCGCTCATCCATCGCGGTAAATCAGGAGGATCGATCGCGCTGGAAGCGGACGGCAAGCATTTGCTCGCCGACGCCGTCACCAGCGCGGCGGTGATCACCTCGTTGATGATCGTCAAAATCACTGGCTGGCAGCGCGCCGATCCGATCGTGGCGATGATGATCGCGGTGTGGATCGCCCGCGAAGCGTGGCACCTCCTGCGCCGCAGCGCGGCCGGCCTGATGGATGAACAGGACGTTGAAGACAATCGGCTGATTCGTGAAATTCTCGATCGCCACGTCGGGACGAACGGGCAGCCGCCGCTGATTTGCTCGTATCACAAGCTGCGTCATCGGCACAGCGGACGATATCATTGGGTCGATTTTCACCTGGTCGTGCCGGCTCATTGGAATGTGGAACGCGGTCATCAGACGGCGGGACAGATCGAACACGAAATACAATCGGCGTTGGGCGAAGGAAACGCGACGGCGCACGTTGAGCCGTGCGAAGTGGCAACGTGCGGGATTTGTCACGCGTCGGGATCGTTATCGACGGAGCGGGTAGCGGCTTCGTGAATTGGAACCGGTGAAAATGTTGCGGGTTGTTTCGCGAAGCCGCGAGCGGCACGCGTCGTGAACACTTGGGTCGTCTTCATTGACCAGATGCAACCGATGACGTCGCGGCCCGCGTCGTTGCTCGCTTTTTCACTTTCTTTACCGGTTTTTTGATTGCCGCTTCATTGGCGATTCGCACGGGCATTTTAGGCCATTTGAACGGCTTATTGCCGCGAAGTGCATCCAGGTCATAAACGCGCAATGCGTTTCCGAGAATCGCGATCGGCTCGAACTTTCGCAGCGTGCTGAATGGATCGTATCGCTCATAGACACCGACGAGCGGCACCGGGCTGATGATGAGAATCCCGCCGCGCGGGAGCGTGGCATCGCGATCAAGGATGTGAACGCGCTTGCCGAGCCGATGCTGCACATCGACGGTGCGGCGAGGGTCGCCCCAGCCGAAATCTCGCATGAAGATTTCCCGATCGAGATGCGCATCGACCCACTTCCGCGCCAGCTTCAGACCCTCACCCCAATCGACATTGCTGTCGCTGATCTGTCGCCACACATCATGACGCGGAAAGTTGATGTAGGTGATGTATTCGGGATGAAACATCGAGACGTGAATCGCTGCGACGGCCACGCCGATCCACGCCATCGGTTGCCACGCGAAGCTAAAGGCCGGCGCGCGAAGCAGCATCACCCGCGTCGCGAGCATGAGCATGAACGCATAGGCCGGCAAGAAGTGGCGGAAACCGATGTCGATCTTCGACGCCATCATCATGCCCGTCCAGGCGACCATCGGGACGAGGAGCGACAGCTCGTCGAATTTCGGGCGAATCTTCAGCAGCGAAACGAGGCTGAGCACCATGACCGCGCCGATGCCGATCGGCACTTTGTAAGTCGAGATGACAGGGAAGTAGTACCACCAACCCGTGCGCCGTCGCTCGCCGAAGAGATACGCCGGATGTCCGACGCCGCTGTGCCAACTGCCTTGCAGGAACGACGCGACATACACGCCGGCCGGCAGGTGATGGCGCACAAGTTTGGTTAGATAAGGATGATCGGCCGTCCAGCTTGGCGAGCCGGGCGCGGTTTCCGGAATGCGCGGCTTGCTGAAATCGAACCCGCAGAGTGCCCACATCACGAATGGGACGATCATTGTGGCGGCGATGAGCTGCGCAAGCCTCACCCCTCTCCCCGGTACGCCGGGGGGCGGTTCGGTGGGGGGTTCTTCCGTTTGAGCAGCCGGCGCATTTTCGAAATCCGAACCCCCCACCCCGCCTCCCCCCGGCGTACCGGGGAGAGGAGTTGGGTGCTTGAACCGCCAGTAGAGCGCCGCCATCACGAGCGCGACACCGGGCAGCAAAATGGCCGTGTGTTTCAGCAGCATGGCGATCGCCATCGCGACGGCGGCGATGACGACGCCTCGCCAATTTGGTGAATCCACGTAACGCCAAATGAAATAGCTTGCGATGACGATCCCCTCGACGCCGAGCACATCGAGCGTCGGCAGGGGGATGTGGGCGGCGAAGTTTGGTTCGATGAGCAGAATCGCAATCGCCAGCCAGGCGGCACGCGATGAATAAATTCGCCGCACCCACGCAAACACCACGCCGACCATCGGCAGAAAGAGGAGCGTTTTCCAGAGCGCGATGACGTCGAGAATCGCATTGGCGGAATACTTCTGGCCGAATAGCGCGCTGCCGTCGATGCTTGATCTCGTCCAGCAGCCGGCGAGCCAGAGCGGTAGCGCGGTGATCGCCTCCCCGAGCGGCGGGTCGTTCAGCGCGAGCTTTGATTTCACCAGCGTGCCGTCCAGAAAATGCACGCCGCGGATGAGGTGATATTCATCATCAACGCGCTCGGACTGTGCGCGACTGATCAGGTAGCCGCGCGGAATCAGCAAGACAATCGCGAGCAGAATCGCGAGCCACAGCGCGCGATCGAAGCGGCGAGGAATGGTGGATGACGAGTTAACGAGCGTCATTGTCTTCCGCGAGACGGCTCTTCAGATCTTAAAACAAATGTGGCGAGGGCATCCTGCCCTTGTTGACGATGTATTCATCGTCAAGCAACGCTTGCGAGATACGCAAGCCCACGGGCTTGAAGCCGGTGCCACGAAAGAGCGATCGGAACGTTATCGACGCGCGCGGGCCCGGTACAGCGTTGCAAAGCCGAGCGGTGATTTGAACACCTCGTCGAAGTCGCGCGTGACGATGTCGCGCGCGGCCGAATCGATTGAGGCATTCGGCATCGACTGCCACACCATCACATAGTCCGCGTACTCCGGCCAACGCTTCGAATAACCTTCTCGATCGCGAAAACGGATCGGAAAGTAATCCGTCTCGGCCTCGTAATTTGTCAGGTCGATGCAGCCGGTAGACGCGGCGATCAACCCGTTCGCATGGACAAAGGGCCGCACGCGGCGATTCAGCAGTCGGCCGTCGGACGTCGCGTCGCGGTCGCTTGGATAAATCGTCCAGAGCGTTTTGTCCGGCTCAATGTGCGCAGCAACCGCCGCGTAGTCTTCGAGCATCGGTGCGATGCGGCCTTCACTGTGCGTCCGATCGACGAGCAGCGTAAACGAAATGATGGCCGCGACGGCCGAGGCTGAATGGATGATCCAGGCGCGATGCAGATTCGCGGCGATGCAGAGCATCGCGAGGAAGAAGGGAAACAGGCTCAACCGAAAGCTAACCTGCCCACCGCCGGCGCCGGAGTTTGGAGCGAGGAAGTAAATCGCGATCGACAGCACAACAGCGATCAGCAGGCCGGCCTTCTCGCCTCTCCCCGTACCCAGGGGAAGGTTGGGAGCGGGTCCTTCGGTTTGCGATTCCGATTCGGTCGATGAAGTGAAGGCCCCCTCCGCGCCTCCCCCTGAGTACAGAGAGAGGAGCAAAAGCGCAGCGATCAATGCGGCGAGTGTCATCGCACCAAGCGATTCAACGGCTGTGAATGACACCAGCGCATCAAGTCGAACGAATTGAATCAGCAACGCACGCATCGGCAAATGTTCTTCCGCACCACGGTGATGCATGAAAAAACACCCGGCGAGAACCACGCCCGGCAACGCGGCCAGCACCGGCGCGATGAGCGGCCTGGCGGAACGATTTCGAATGGCGTCGCACATCGCGAAAACCCCGATGGTCATCACGGCCATCCCGAACGGGATGATGTGCGCGAAGTAAAGCAGCGTCAGTACCACGCCGAGCGCGGCGAATCGCCGGCGATGCCACAAGCCAATCGCAAGAAAAAAGAGCGGCAGGCCGAGGCAAAAGTTGTAGACGCCTTTGTGCAGCGCGAGCGAATCGATGAAGGGGAAGATGAGGAAAGTCATCAAGCACGGGCGGGACGCCCGTGACACAATGAGCATTCCCGTGTCACGGGCGTCCCGCCCGTGCCAAGCGACGATCGCGTACAACACCGTACACGGCAGCGCGATCACGTACATCGATACAAGCAACTTCTCCGCAACACTCGGCGACGCGACAATCGCGAACGAGGCCAGCAGTAGATGCCCCAGCCAGTTTGGCTCGGGAAAGCGATTGATCTCGTAAACCTGTCGAACCGCACCGCTCGCGTGCCCGAGAAAAAGATCGCGCAGCAGCAACGCGTTCTGCACATGGGCCGGCCCGTCTTGCGAGACAACGTGTGCATTCATCCAGACGGGCACGACGTGCGCCGCGATGAGCAACACAAACGCGAGGCCAATCAGACGGCGGAGAACCAATAGCGCACCACGTGAAAGAAGACCGGCGCGGCAAACGCCAGCGAGTCGATGCGGTCCATTACCCCGCCATGGCCGTCGATGAGCTGGCCGTAGTCCTTGACGCCCGCATCGCGTTTGACGGCCGACATCACCATGCCGCCCATCGTGCCGAGCAGCGCGATCATCAACGCAAACAGCCACGCCTGCCAGGCGCGGAACGGCGTGGCAAACGCCAGAGCCAGGCCAACCAGCGACGCGCTCAACGCGCCGCCGATGAAACCTTCCCACGTCTTATTCGGACTCACGCGCGTCAACGGATGGCGGCCAAGCAGTTTTCCCCAGCAGTATTGCAGCACGTCGTTCATCTGTACGACGATCAAGAGAAACAAAAGCAGGTTGACATTGCGGAATTGATCGAAGCGATCAATCTTGAGCAACATCAGCGCCGGCGCGTGGCCGATGCAGAAGACGCAGATCATCGTCGCCCAGAACACGCCTGCCGCGCGACGGAGGTAGTCGGTCGTATCACCGACGATGGCGCTGCGAAACGCGAGCAGGAGAAAGCTGTAGACCGGCACAAGCACCAGGAAAATGCCAAGTTTTCCGATCCAGAGCAGATATGTCTGGACTGGCACCAGGATGAAAAACACCCAGACGAGCGTTCGATGATCGGCCCGGCGGGTCGGCGCGAGCGTGATAAATTCGCGCAGGGCAAGGAACGAAATCACCGCGAACAGCAGCAGCACGCCCGGCTTACCGCAAAGGATTGCGATCGCGAGGATCGCGCACATGATGACCCAGCTCTTCGTTCGCGCGTTGAAGTTGCGCGCCGTCGCCCGGCCGGCCGGTGAGGTCGCGCGACGGTTCAAAACCGCGCCGGCAACTCCCGCGCACGCCAGCAGCACGCTGACCGCACCGAAAATGACGGCAAGCGATCGATCCATCACGCGCCTTCCGCCGTCTCGGCCAGTTGCGCGACGGCAAGGCGGGCGCGATCGAGAAATGCGTGTTTGTCCTCATCCGGGTTCAACTGAATTGCCTTTCCAAACGTGACGCGCGACAGCAGCGGAATCGGGAGAAAATCGCCCTTTGGCAACACCCGATTCAAATTGTGCAGATGAACCGGAACCAGCCTCACGCTGGGATTATCCCGTGCCAGGCGGAACAGCCCCGACTTAAACGGCGACATGTCATCATCCGCGCGGTGGCGGCCCCCTTCGGGGAAGATGATGAGCGAACAGCGCTGCAACGCCTCGTGAAGTTTTGGCATCGGGTTGTTGCGCACCGTGACTTTCTCCCGTTCGATCAATAGCGCGTTGAAGACATTCAATGCCAGGTATTTCTTCAACGGCGAATGCCCCCAGTAATCGTCGGCCGCAACGGGCCGCGTTTGGGCGCGCAGGCTCGCGGGCAACGCTGCCCAGATCACGATTGCATCCAGGTTGCTCGAGTGGTTCGCAAAATAAACGCATCGCGTCTCGCTCTCGGCCGCCAGCGGCTCGTCGAGCCAGTGCGACTGCACGCCGGTGATCAGACGGATCAATCCCGCAATCATGGGCGGATCTCCGTCAGATCGCTTTTCAAACGGAACAACCGTCGCGCGAGTGTGATGATGCAGCCGATGACGATGATCCAAAGCGCGATCTCGAGGATCAATCCTTCGCGATCCCAAAAGCTCGCGACGATGGCGATCGCGCACGCAATAGTGAGCGTGGCCATGCGATGCTGCTTGGCCATCGGTCCGAGATAGCGCATCGGCGTGCCGCAGGATCGGCCGAGCACGCGGATGTACGCCGTCATCACGGCAAGCATCGCCGCAAGCCAGCCGAGCGCGACGCCGTGAATTGCGCGCGTCGCGTATCCCGCGCCGAGCAAAATCGTCCAGTCGGCCAGCCGATCAGGCAGATCGTTGAAGATTTCTCCGAAGCGTGTCGTGCGCTTCGACAACATCGCGACCATGCCGTCGAGCAGATTGCAGGCGAGCCGCGATTGAATGCCGACGATCGCGAGCACGAGCAGAGCAATGCGCGCCGCGATCGGCAGCGGCCAGTGCAATAAATACAGCGCCGCGCCAGCGATCGTTCCAAACACGAGCCCCGCTACCGAGATCGTGTTCGGCGAGACGTTTCGCTTCGCCAGCCACTCCGCCGACCGCTGCGCAAGCCGCGTGTTCCGCGACGCCAACTGACGCCGGTTCGCTTCGATGCGATCGATTTCCTCTTCTGTCCGCGCCATGTTTATTCGAGGGCTTTCGGCTGAATCTGCGCGGCGAGCAACTCATCGAGCGTGAAGAGCGTTCCACACTCCGGACACTGCGTCGATTTCAAACCCTTCATGCTGTATTCGCATTTGAGACAACTGATTTGAAGCAGCGAAAATGTCGTGTCGCGGCCGATCTGCTCGACGGTGGTTTCGCGCCAGATGAAGACGGTCGATACCCACCACAACAAAGGTGCCATCGCCGCGCCGCAGAAGCTGCCAAACGATCCGCCAATCAGCCCGTCAAAGAAAACCGCGCAGATGATGCCGAACAAAGCACAGCACGCCGCTGAGATGGCCGAGCGCCGCTTTCGCTCTCGTGTCCATCGCACACTGTGATACCAGATCGCAACCCAGTAGCCGCCAAAAACAACCCAGGTAGACAAGCTTGCCAGAAAGAACGTGGCATCTTCACGACGCTGAAAGGGGCCGAGAAGGCTTGATCGCTCGCCGACAACACAGATGCACATGAAAAACATCGCGGCAAGCGGAAGCATGAAGATCGCGAGCATGATGCGCGCGACTGATTTGGACATCGTCATCCCCCTTCTAATGGCTAGTTGATGTTCGCAACCAGTAGTGTTTGGTCGTCGATGGGAAGCGCGTGTTCGGTGAACGCATCGACGGCCGCGAGGGTTTTGCGGATGACCTCATCGCCGTTGCAGGTGCAGCTTCGCAGCACATCGTCAAGGCGATCGGTGCCGAACAGCTCATTGCTGGCCAGGCCGCGCGCTTCGGTGATGCCGTCGGTGTAGAGGATCAGCGCGTCGCCGGGCTGGAACGTTGCGGTTGCTTCGATGTATATTTCATTGCCGTCGATCCCGAGCGGCAATGCGAGCGCGCCATCCAGCGACTCCAGTGCTGCCGGTTGATCGGCCGAGTCGTTTGCCCGTGCCCGCTTCACGCGCGGCGGGCAGTGACCGGCGCAGGAATATGTGAGTTGACGAAGGACGGGGTCGTACACGCCGTAAAATGCGGTGACAAACGTGCCCGTGCCGTTGGTATAGCGCTCGGTGAGATGCTGATTGATGTGTTGCATCAGGCGGCTCGGCGGCGCGGGTGGGCCGTGATGCGCGTGGGCGATGCTGTGCGTGACGGCCATGATCACCGCGGCTGGCGTGCCGTGCCCGGAAACGTCGGCGATGAGGATGCCCCATTGCCCGTTCGGAAGCTCGAAGAAATCGTAGTAATCGCCGCCCGCGCGACGTGATGTTTGATAATGCGATGCGATCTTGAGCCCGGCGACTTCTGGAAATTGTCGCGGCAGAAGCGATCGCTGCATGTCGGCGACGATTTTCAGCTCGCGATCGACTGCCTCGTACGCCGTCGCCAGCTCGGCCGACAGCACGAGGTTGTGCGTCGCGCGGCCGAAAAGATTTCCCATCCACACGCGCTCCGGCAGCGCTTCTTCATCAAACCCCGCGCGCCCACGGCAGAGCATGACGACCATGTTCAACGCTTCGCCCTGGTCGTAAAGCGGAATGGCCGAAAGCGATTTCATGCCGCGAAGATAGGGCTCGCTCGGATCGTTCGGATTGACTTGCAGATCGTCGATGATCGTCGCTTCATTGTTCCAGATGAGGTCGGAGAGAATGCCGCCGTCGAGGAACGTGCGATCGCGTGCTTTCCAGGGGTCGACGTCTTTTTCCCACGTGTGGCTGCGCGTGATCCGCACGCGAGGCCGTTGCAGGCCGCGACGGCTGAGCGAGATCGTCCCATCGCTGGGCGACACCTCGCGCATTCGCCGAGCGTACGTCTGCACCATCTCCTGCGGGTCGGTCTGGCTCGACAGCTCGCGCATCATGCGCGTGACAAAGTCCAGCCGCTCGCGCCAAGGTCCCTGAATCAAGCCAATTTTCCGCTTTTCTCCTGCGGGCGATTCAATGCCTTGTTCGGGCATGACATTCGCCGCGTAAGTGTCGGCCATTTGATCGATCGAGGATTCTTCGGAAACATGTTCGGCCATGATGTGTGTGGTGAGTGATGTTAAACCCTGGCACGAATGCTGGCAAAACGCCTTCGATTCCACAATTAGTCTGTCGCCTCTTTCTCTTCCGCCTCGGCACGCATCAGGGCTTTAGACTTCAAATCCCCTTTCTTCAGCACGCTCACGTATCCGTCACTTTCCAGGACCGCCTCTTCCACTTCTTCCATGTCGTGAACGCCCTGCTTGCGGAGCAGTGCCTGCAACTCGCGCACGCTGAGCAACTCGCGCCGCATGTTGCCGCGTTGAAGCAGCCCATGATGGACGAGCAGCGTCGGCCGGCCCTGGATGAAGCGTTCCCAGTCGCGTGAGAAATAAGTGAGCACGGCCATCAGAAACGAGAGCACCATTAACACCGCCGCAAGCACCAGCCCGCCGGTGAGCGAATTGTCGCCGCCGTTCATCGAATTCTGCACCGCATTGCTGACCAGCAGCAGCGCGACCAATTCTGACACGCCGAGGTTGGCCACCTGCCGCTTCCCACTGATGCGCAGCAGCGCGAGCACCACGACATACACGATGACCGCGCGCAGGATGAGATTCCAAAGCGGGATGGTGGGAATGAGGAGATCTTGGAGTTCTTTGGACATGGAGAGGGTTCAGGGTTCGGGGTTCAGGGTTCAGCAGGAAAGATAACGTCGATTCTCTTTCTTCGCTGAACCCTGAACCCTAAACCCTGAACCCTCAATATGCCCTGACCAGCACCGCTTTCGGGTAAGCCAGCAGCACGATGTCTTCGTGGCGCATGCCTTGTTCGGCGCGGGCTTCGGCGCACCACTGGCAGAGGCCGACGCCGTGGCCGAAGCCGTGGCCGTCGGTGAACTTGATGTTCCCCTCCGCGCCCTGGCCGTCGGCGATCGGTTTGAAGAAGCTGCTGCTGAGTGTGATGTTCGGACTCGGTCCGTTGGCGGCGTCGGCGTTGCAGGCCCAGCGCGTTTCTTCGCCGCTGAGGCTGTATTGCGTGCCACGCGCGTCAAACACCGTAAATCGCACAGGTCGGCCAAATTGGTTTTGATTGGCGATGTCGATGTGCGTGACGGTGGCCATGTCTTTTTCAGGCAAGCCTCGCCGCGTACCGAACGCACGCAGGCGACGCGTCAGTTCAGCTTTCGTCAGAACCACAGTCGGCCAGCTAAAGCGAGGAGATGCATTGCAAAGCCCACCGACGCGCTGTTCGACGAGCGGCGCGATCAGCGGCTCGTTGAACGCATCCGTCACGCTCTGCCCGACACCGCCGCAGCAACTGCTGAAGTAGGCTTTAAAAATGCGCTCTTCACCTTTCGGTCCGAACGCAACCACGATGCCCGACGTTTCGTCGACGGCCTGCTGGCTCTTGGCGGTCTCAAAATCCGCGCCTTTGTACACCTGACTACGCGTGTCGCTGTAAATGTCAAACGGCCGCCCTGTCGCGCGGGTTTGCTTTTCGAACAACGCATAGGTGCGGGCCGTAATCGCCTGCGCTTTATATGCTTCGATGCCCCACCCGCTCGGCAATTCGCCCGGCAGAACGCCCTTGAGATACGCATCGATCGGCACGTCATTGATGAGATCGAATCGATTGTTCGTGGAAGGTACGAGACGGAACTCGCCGCGATACGCCGAGCCGTTCACGCGGAGCGCGCCGTCATTTTGCGAATGCATCTTCAACTCGCCGATGGCGAATTTCTTGTCACCGACCAGCCAGCCGCCGGAAGCGAGTGAGACGGGAATCGAGACGCTTTTGGGAAAATTCAGCGGCCGCGCGCCCTCCTCGCCGCTCGATTTGAAGACCACCGGCGCCGCCGACAGCAACTGCACATGATCGACATTCTGCGAAAGGCAGACGCGAACGACCGGGCCGTTGAGTGAGGAAGTCTGCTCGCGACAGCCAAGCGGCGGGACGAGCAAAAACAACAGCGCCGCGATGAGAAGATTCGTTCGCAGCGAAGACATGCAAGAGGCATCCGTGCCGAAATCTGACCCCTCGCCCCAGTACTCTGGGGAGAGGATGGGTGAGGGGTCTTTCTGTTTCGCTCAATGAGAAGACCCCTCACCCTGCCTCTCCCCAGAGTACTGGAGAGAGGAGAAAGAGCGACTACTCTTCGAGCTTCCTGAGCCCCATCCCAAACGTCGCCAGTTGCTGCTTGATTTCGTTCAGGCTGGTCTGTCCAAAGTTTTTGCAGCCGAGGAGTTCGTCTTCGGTGCGGCTAGCAAGTTCGCCGATCGTGTTGATGTTCAATCGCTGCAACGCCTTCCGGCTGCGAACCGACAACTCCAGATCGGCGACCGTCTTGCCCACCATTTCCGGCGGGATGTTTCCCTCAATCGAGGGCGTGCGACGAACCGCCGCCGCACCCTCCATGCCCGGCAAGCTGGTCGGTACCTTGCCATCGTCCAGCGCCTGCCCCAGCCGCAAACCCTTGCTGGCGAGCAGCGCCTTGATTTCATTCAGGCTGGTCTCTCCAAAATTCTTGTAGCCCAGCAATTCCTGCTCGCCCGTGCGGAGCAGATCGCCCAGCGACTTGATGTTCATCTTTTTCAGGCAGTTTCGGCTGCGAACCGAAAGCTCGAAATCAGAGATCGGAATGTCGAGCACCGCGTTGCGGTTGCCGCGGTTACGCTCGGAATCCTCGTCATAAAACATCGAGCGGGCCGACTCGACATCCTTCATGTACAAGCGGGCGCGTTCGTGATTTGGGTTCGTTCGCAGAATCGCGTCGAGGCAGCGATGCGCTTCATCGTAATGGTTGTTGTCTTCGTACAACACAGCCAGGTTCATCAGCGCGTTGAGATGCACGGGCGGGCTAGTGCAGATGCGCTCGTAAAGCTCGATGGCCTTGGCATCTTCCGCCCGGCGGTCGTACAGCACGGCCAGGTTAAAGCAGGCGACTTCGTGGTCGGGGTTTTCGTTCAAAGCGCGTTCGTAAAAGTCGAGCGCCTTCTCGTGTCCGCCGTCTTTCTCGGCATCGACGCCGCGACGGAAATACTCTTCGGCTGCTCGTTCATTAATGGACGTGACGGTGGAATCGTTCATAGTTTTTATGAGTGAAGTAAAGCTTTGATCGAAATTCGCAAGCGCAAACAGATCGAGAGTGATACAGATTCATCGAAAATCTGTCAATTCCGTGGGGAATCGTAGGAGCGCGATTAAGCGAAAACGAGCGTTGTTAGAGCCGCGAAGCCGCAAGCGGCCGCTTGCGGCGTCGCGGGTCAATTAGCGTGACTTACCGCTGAATTCCCGCACTTTCAATCCAGGATCGCAAAGTAGTGATTTTGCGCTCCGCGCTCGCCTTCGACGTCTCATTTTCATTGGGATGGAACAAAACGACGATCGTCGTCCGCTCGGCAGTCGTCGGAACGCGAATGACCAGCTTCCGCACATCCGGCTGCTGCCCCTGCGGTTCGGACGCCGTCGCACCGACCACATCAAACTTTGCACCGGTCGGCGAGAGAATCGTCGCGGTCATTGCCTTGTTGTTCAGTTGCAATGTCGCCGTCGTTCCACGCGCCGAAACATCCGCCCGCGCGTGCATCGCCCAGATCAATCGCTGCCCGGCCCCGATCTGAATCTCATCCTGTAGCCACACATCACGCCCAAGCAGCTTCACGCCGCGGACGACTCGCTCGGCGTGCGGATACGCACTCGTTAAATCGATCACCGCGAATGGCCCGGCCGAATCATCCCTAAACGCTACCAGCCGCGCATCGGCTTTGAGTTCCTGATTCGCATTGTTGATCGTCAGCGTGTTGTGACCCTCGGTACGGCAGCGGTAATACGTCCATCGCTGAGCGCCATTGCCATAACCGGGCAGGCTGTAGTCGTCCGCGCCCAGATCGATCGCCCACCGCTGTCCGAGCGCGTCGAGCACGAATGAGCCTAAATCCAAATGCCCGTGATGCGATTCGGCCCAACCGCCTTTGATGGCCACGTAGGTCGCATCGTGATCGTTCCAGCCGCTGCGGAGCGAGGCAGCCGCCACGCCGCGAAACATCGCGCTGGCGGGAAGCCTGGCGACGGCATCGCGATCGACGGGCCGATACCAAAGCAGGTCGAGCATCGCCGGCTCGGCGTTCTCTTCCCGCGCTTCAAATGCCGCCAGCGCCGGCTGTTTGAAATGCTCGGCCATCCACCAAAGTTGCGGGCACTGCGACGTGTGCTCATCGCAGTCGGCGAAGTTGAACAATCGACCAGTCGGGCCCTGCATATAAATTCGGAACAACCCCGTGCGATCGAATCCCTCGGCACTGGCGAGCGCGTTATCCGGCATGTCGCTCGTTTCTAACGCAGCCAATCCATACACCGCGAAGCGCGTCGCGTAATTCCAATAGCTCGGCCCCTCTTCCCAGCCGCCATCCGGTGCGAAGCTTTTGATCGCGACCGACATCGAATCGCGGGCGAGGTCGATCGCGGCATGTGCGTCGGCCCAGTCGTCGTCCGCCGTCGCGAGCGCTGCCAGAATCAGGCCGCCGTTGCTGACGAAGTTCCAGTTGTGACGGACTGTCGTCCAACCCGCGCCGTTTTTGTATGCGTTCAACCCAGCACGCACGCCCTTGGTCACAATCGCGCGGCGAATCGTCGTGCGATCCGCCGCGGACAGATCATCAAACAGCCAGTCATACCCGAGCGACATCCCCGCCATCATCTCTGCCGTCACGATAAAATCGGTCGGCTGCCAGTCAGCGAAATCGGCGATGGCAAGCATCTCCTCCTTCGCGCGATTCAGGCATTTGGTATCAGCGGTCAGTCGATAAATGCCGGCACACGTAGTGATGTCGGCGAACGACTGACGTGCGGTTTTCTGCATCGACTTGGAATAGCTCGGCAGCGTGGTCTCGTCGGAGATTTTCGCGGCTTGCGCGGTCAGTTTCTTCAACCAATCCCGAGCGGTGGGATCGGTTTCGCATCGCGAGCGAACTGCATCGAACGCGGGCTTTCCGGCAACGAGTAAACGCGGGTGTGCAGGGAGTGATGCCGGCGCGGAAGAACGTTCGTCCTCATCGCGCGACTCGCGCGTCTCCAGATCGTGACGAAATCTCTCAGTCGATTGACGCGAGTCCGATCGTTTGGAAACGCGCTGTGTCTCTTGATTGCAACCGATGACAGTGATCAACAGAACGACGAGACAACCTGCAAGCCGGGGTAAAGCGTACTCGCGGTGCTCCGGATCTTTTGCTTCGTCGCGCGAAGAATCGGGGGTGACGCGAGTACGCTCTACCCCGGCTTGTACGTGATTCAACATGAGTTGGTGGTCGACTAATTACGTCGTGTGATTATGCGGTCGCTTCGACCGGCTTCTTACGATTTTCTGCATGTACGATCGCGGCTTTGACCATGCCGGTGAACAGCGGGCTCGGACGCAGTGGACGACTCGTCAATTCCGGGTGTGCCTGCGTCCCGACAAAATACGGATGCACGTTTGCGGGCAATTCCAGCACTTGCATGATTGGCTGCTTCGGATGCTTGCCGCTGAAGATCATGCCATGCTCTTCGAGTGTCGGAATAAATCTCGGGTCAACTTCATACCGATGTCGAAATCGCAGGCGAATCGACTTGGCGTCGTTGAACAGCTTGGCTGCGATCGTGCCGGGCTTCAGCTCGACATCCTTCCCACCCAGCCGCATGTTCCCGCCGAGGCCCTCGATTTTCTTTTGCTCGGGTAGAATGTCGATGACGCAGTTGGTGCACTGCGCATCAAACTCGCTGCTGTTCGCACCGGAAATGCCGCAGACGTTGCGCGCGAATTCAATCACCGCCATTTGAAACCCGAGACAAAGGCCGAGATATGGCAGCGCATTTTCGCGGGCGTATTTGATGCATTCGATTTTGCCTTCGGTGCCGCGCACTCCGAATCCGCCGGGCACGATGATGCCATCACTGTGACGAAGGCGCTGCGCGACGTTGCTCGCATCAATTTCGCTGGTATCGAGCCATTCGAGATTGACGTTCACGCCCAGATGCACGCCGCAATGCTCGCTGGCCTTGATGATGCTGGCGTAGGCGTCGCGCAACGCGGTGTATTTTCCAGTGACCGAAATCGTGATCGACTTCTCCGCCTTGCCGATGCGATCGGTAAACCACGACCATTTCGATCTTGCCTTGTCTTCCTTGCGTTGATCGACGCGGCCGTGGAGCTCGAGCAGCGTCAGCACTTCGCGATCAAGCCCCACTTCGCGCAGCAATTCGGGAATCAGGTAAATGCTCTCGACGTCATGCATCGACACCACGCGCTTCATCGGCACGTTGGTGTACATCGAAATTTTCTCGCGCACCTTGTCTTTCACTTCATTGGCTGCGCGACAGGCGATCAAGTGCGGCATGATGCCGACTTCCATCAATCGCTTAATGCCCAGTTGGGCGGCCTTCGACTTTTGTTCGCCGAGCGTGCCGGGCTCGAGCACTTGCGTGAGCGCGACGAAAATCACGCTTCCTTCACCTTCCTCGTACGCGAGCTGCCGGCACGCCTCGAGATAAAACGCGTTCTCGTAATCGCCGACCGTTCCGCCGACTTCGATGAAGACGACATCCGCGTTCGACTTCGCGGCCAGCTCGCGCAATCGGAGCTTCACCTCGCCGGTCACGTGCGGAATCACCTGCACGTCACGGCCCAGATAACCGCCCTCGCGTTCCTTCTTCAACACGCCGGACAAAATCTGCCCATTGGTCGTGAAATTCGCGGCCGAGAGATCTTGATCGAGCAAACGCTCATACGTGCCCAGATCCATGTCGGTTTCCATGCCGTCATCGAGCACAAACACTTCGCCGTGGCGATACGGATTGAGCGTGCCGGAATCGATATTGAGATACCCCTCCATTTTGATCGGCGCGACCTTGAGCCCCTTATCCTGCAACAGCTTGGCGAGCGATGAAGAGAAAATCCCCTTGCCGAGTCCGGACATGACCGTGCCGACGACAACGACGAACTTGTGATGCCCCCGGCGATAGCCCTTGGGCATGGGCATATAAAATTCGGTCTCTTCCGTCTGCGAGCCGATTCGGGATAGGAGTTCTTCAGAGGCCATGCGAATTAATTACCTTTGTCAGCCAGTGGCGCGGCCAAATGTTCGGCGTTCCAACGAGTTACAAATTCCTGATACTGCTCGGCCGTATCGATGCCATGTGTCGCGCGTTTCACTTTCTCCACATAGATCGCGCGACCTTTTTCAAGCACTCGAAGCTGTTCCAATTTTTCCGTCGTTTCGGCTGGAGTAGGAGCCCAGCTTGCGAAATCTAAAAGAAACTGTCGCCGAAACGCATAAATACCAAGATGCAGGTAATAGGTCGGCGGCAACGAGCTGGCATCGCGATGAAACGGGATGGGCGATCGTGAGAAATAAATTGCCTGACCTTCCGCCGTTGAAACAACTTTGACGAGGTTTGGATCAGCCACGTCAGCATTTCGCGGAAACGGTGTCGCGGCGGTTGCCATGTCGTAATCCGATTGTTCGAGGCGTTCGATCAACCGATCGACAATGTTAGGCTCAATTTCCGGCTCATCACCCTGCACATTCACCACGAAGTCGTCCGTCAGATTTCGAGCAACCTCGGCGATGCGGTCCGTCCCGCTTTGATGACTCGGCGAAGTCATCACGACGGTCGTGTTGAATGGTTTCAACGCCTCGACAAATCGCGCATCATCCGCCGCCACAATCACTTGCGACACGCGGCCGCACTTCCGCACCTGGTCCACCACATGCTGCACCAGCGGGCGACCGGTGTCAGCGCGCAGCAGCTTTGCCGCAAAACGCGTAGAACGATAGCGGGCCGGAATGATCACGGTCGCAGCGATTGAAACCTCGAATCGGTGTTAGGCGCGGAAAAACGAGCCGAAGACTGGACTCGGAGAGTAACGCAACTTGAGCAGAAGGCAATAGCGAATTTAGCCGCTTGCGGCTTCGCGGATCACAATGTGCCCGATAAGGTCGGATTGGATTGCCAAAACCCTCTCAAATCCTCCGCGCGCGATTCATCGCGCCGCTTGATCAACCAATCCTGGAAAACGGCGCGATCGCGATTCGCGATGGACGCATCGTCGACGTCGACCGCGCTCCAAAAATTCTCTCGCAGAACTCCGACGCATCCATCACCGACTTCGGTGATTCGATCATCCTCCCCGGCCTGGTGAACGCGCATGTGCATCTGGAACTTTCGACGCTCCGCGCTCGCGCGCAACCGCGCGGTTCATTCGCGGAGTGGCTGCTCGCGCGCGTGAAGGCGCCGATGTCCGCACCGATCGATTGCAGTGCCGCCACGAAGCTCGGCATTGAGCAATCGCTTGCTTTCGGCGTGACCACCGTCGGCGACATCACGCAGCAGCACATCGCGTCGCGAACCGTACTTGCCTCTTCGCGGATAAATGGAATCAGTTTCGGTGAAGTCCTCGGTGTCGGCGCGCGTCGACCGCGATTCGAGCAACTCCTAAAAACCGCGCTCAACCCGATCGACCACATCAACATCGGACTCTCGCCACACGCGCCATACTCCGTTGATCTCGCGAGCTTCCGCGAATGCGTGAACCTAGCGCGCGATAGACAAATTCCAATCGCGACACACCTCGCCGAATCTCCCGACGAAGAGCAATTCCTAAAATCACACACCGGCCCTTTCCGCGAACTGCTTGAAGCGCTCGGCAGTTGGCGCGATGACATCGAAACCTTCTCCGGCTCGCCCATCGAAATGGCGGCCGCGATTGGATTGCTCGATTTACCGAGGTCGCTGCTGGCGCACGTGAACTATTGCAACGACGCCGAGCTGGAGCTGCTGGCACGCGGGAAAGCGAGCGTCGTTTATTGTCCGCGCACGCACGCTTACTTTGGTCATCCGCCGCATCGCTGGCGGGAAATGCTCGCTCGAGGAATCAATATCGCCATCGGCACTGACAGTTGTGCGAGCTCGCCCGACTTAAATCTTCTCGACGATCTCCGATTGCTGCGAACACTCGCGCCCGACATGCCGGGCGAATTGCTTTGGAAGATCGCGACGATCAACGCAGCCAACGCACTTGGGCTGTCGAGTGAAGCGGGCTCGATTGCACCCGGAAAGCGCGCGAATCTGATCGTATTCGCCGCAAACGGTCGTGGCGATCCGCTGGCACGCCTCCTCGATGAGCCGGCCCTCAACCCGGCCGTCGTCTACCTCAATGGAAATGAACATCAGCCGCGACCGCCGACGGAAAGCGAGTGCTGAATCCTCATGCTGTGCGCCGGCGGGCTTTCGCGGCTAAATTTGTTTTCATGAAACGCCTCTGCACGCTTGCAATGCTCGTCTTCTCGATCAGTTGTCATCGATCGGACACGGTGCCAAACGTCGCCTCCAAAACCATCACCATTCTTGGATGGTCGGAATATATTCCCGACGAAGTTCTCACCGGCTTTGAAGCGAAGTTTCACGTGAAGCCGGTTGTCGAGGTCGTCGACTCCAACGAAGCGATGCTCGCCAAAATGCAGGCTGGCGGGACCAAGTACGATGTCGTTCAGCCGTCGGAATATCTGGTGGAAGAACTAATCAAGTTAAAAATGCTCGCGCCGCTTAAAGCTGCGGCGGTCCCGAATTTGAAAACGAATATCCTGCCGGATTTCCTCGATCAATCGTTTGATCCCGGCAATCAATTTTCTGTTCCGTACCTGAGCGGCACGGTCGGCATCGTCTACAACGCTGACAAAATCAAAGCGCCGATTAGCGGCTTCGCCGATGTCTTTAAACCCGAACACGCCGGGCGGATCATCGTCGTGAACGACAAGCGCGAGATCGTGAGCTGGGCCATGATCCTCAAAGGCATTCCGATCAACGACATGTCGAAAGAGAATCTCGACAAGGTCAAGCCGCTGCTGACGGACTGGATAAAGCTGATCAAGAAATACGACAGCGACAGTCCGAAGACAGATCTGCTCAAAGGCAATGTCGATATCGGCGTGGTCTGGAACGGCGAAGCGGCGCTCGTGCTCGACGGCGACTCGCGCTATCGATGGGTGGTGCCTGGTGAAGGGACGCATCGATACATCGACAACCTGGCCGTGCCGTCGAACGCGCCCAATCCGGCCGACGCGCAGGCATTTCTGAACTATTGCCTGGAACCCGAAGTCGGCAAGATCATCGCCGAGCATTGGCCCTACACGAGCCCAAACGGCGCGGCCAGAAAACTTCTGACCGACAAACGGCGCGCCAATCCCGCCAGCTATCCAACCCTCGATCATCCGCAAACCTTCCACGACATCGGCGCGCAGGCGAAAGAGGTCGAGGAATTAATGACCGGATTGATGGGGCAGTGACGCTCTGTCTCCTCTCTCTGTAATCGGGGAGGAGGCTGGGAGACGGGCCTTCGGATTTTCGAAACTCGCATGAACGCCCACGCAACAGCCCCTCTCCCCGCCTCTCCCCAGAGTACTGGGGAGAGGAGTGTGGTTCCCGGTCTTCGAACTGTGCTTTTAATCCCCGTCGTCGCCTGGCTGATCGTCTTCGTTGTCATCCCTACATTGATTTTGCTCGTTTTCAGCTTCTGCCAAAGCGATGCCTACGGCCGCGTGCAGTACGTTTTCACGTTCGATAATTATCGCAAAGCCACCCACGCGCTCTATCTGCACATCGCCTGGCGATCGATTGTATATGCTGGAATCACAACAATCCTGTGCGCAATCATGGCCTACCCCGTCGCCTATCACATCGGCCGATCGCCAAAGCCGAAGCGCGACTGGCTATTGCTGGCCGTGATGATTCCGTTCTGGACAAGCTTTGTGATTCGCGCGTACGCGTGGATCACGATTCTCTCCGCCGATGGAATAATCAGCGCAAAATTGCAGGCAATGCACGTCATCGCCGGGCCGCTCGATGTGCTCTATTCGCCACGGGCGATCGTGCTCGGGCTTGTCTACACCTATCTGCCGTTCATGATCCTGCCGATCTACGCAGCCGTCGAAAAATTAGATGGATCGATGCTCGAAGCCTCCCAGGATTTAGGCGCAGGAATCGCTCAGACATTTTTTCGCGTCGTGCTGCCGCTGACCTGGCCGGGCGTGGCGGGCGGAATCGTGCTGGTCTTCGTGCCGGCGGTCGGAATGTTCGCGATCAGCGATCTGCTGGGCGGCGCGAAATGGCCGATGCTCGGCAACGTCATCCAGAATCAATTCGGTGCGGGACGCGACCAACCGTTCGGGGCGGCCCTTGGGATTTTGCTGCTTGCATTTTTTGGGTCGCTCATCGCACTGCTCGGGCGACGTGGCGCGTCGATCATGAAATAGCGGCTCCAGACACCTGCCGACGGCACTCGCAACGTAGGGTAACCGCATTTTCTCCTTCTCCTCTCTCCGCCTGCGACGAGCGCAGTCGAGTCGTACTCGGAGAGAGGAGGAAATGCCGGATCGTCGAGAATGCGGTCGCCCTGCTCGCAACGTCCGAATCTGCCGATTTTATTTGACCTACGTGCGATTTCTGTCGATGGTTCGACTATGCGGTCGCGTCATGTCTACAGACGGGACGACGGCCGTGTTCATGCCGACTCATGTGCCCGCTCCAACATCGCTGGCCGCCTCGCAACGTGACCGTATTGCGCGGTTCGGCGGTACGCGCAGCGTGGACTGCCACTGTCATATTTTGCCGGGCGTCGACGATGGTCCGAAGACGCTTGAGGAATCGGTCCAGCTTTGTCGCGCGCTTGTCGCCGATGGGTTGACCGACATCATCGCCACGCCACACCAGATGGGACGCTATGAAGGCATCAATCAGCCGGCCGACCTGCGCCTGGTCATCACGATGCTCCAACGCGAGCTCGATGGGCGCGGCATCGGCCTGACGCTACACATCGGCGGAGAAATTCGTCTCGATGAGCGTATCGCGACCCTGCTCGCCAATGATCGCATCAGCACGCTGGCCGATGCGGGGCGGCAAATCCTTCTTGAGTTGCAGCCGTCCATGCCGGTGTCGGCCGGCGCGGTCACGTCGTTGTTGAGCGACAGCGGCGTGCAGATCGTCCTCGCGCATCCGGAACGTTACGATAAGCTTCGCCGAGACCCGCCAGCGGCGGCGGCGTGGATCGAGGCCGGCGTGCTGCTGCAAGTGAACGCATCATATCTCCTGGGCGATGGCGGCCCTTCGCCGCGGGAAGCGGCGATGCAATGGATCGAAGCCGGCTGGGTGTCGTTCATCGCCACCGATTCGCACAACCTCGCATCCCGCCGCCCGCGCATGAACGAAGCCATTGATTTCATCTCGCAACATTTCGGTGAAGAAATGGCTCGCCGAATCTGCATCGAAAACCCGGCAATGCTTTTGCCGGATCAGACGAAGACATCGCAGGCGTCGTCAGCTTCTGCTTCGCAAGCAGAGACGCCATTCGACCGCATGAACAATGACGATCTTGATGCTGATGTTTTAAAGCCTTGACGTGGCACGGGCTTCCAGCCCGTGTCCGAAAGTGTTGCACTCCTCAGCGACGCGCATCTACCAGGACACGGGCTGGAAGCCCGTGTCACGATCGGTTCATTTGCAAACGATTGAAGTCACCATTTGCTCAGCCGCATTGGCGATCAACTCTCTAACTCGATCCATCGAATCGTCCGTCGACGCCGCGAGGTCGCGAATTGCGATCACCCGCGAGAATCGTTCATGCCCCACGTCATCCGCAATTCCCACGATCGCGGCGCACGGCACGTTCGCCTCGGCGCATCGCTGCCGCACGATGTCTGGTCCCTTGCCGTCGAGGGTTTGTGCATCGAGCCTTCCTTCGCCCGTGATGCAGAACGTCGCGTTGTTCAGTCGATCTCGGAAATGAATCGCGTCGAGAATCGTCGCGGCGCCGTGGGTGAGTCTCGCGCCGAAAAATGCCGCCAGACCGAAGCCAAGCCCGCCGGCCGCGCCTGCGCCAGGGACGACGGCGAGGTCGAGCTTGTGGTTCCGCGCCGCGAGTTGTTGCAGATCGTGATCGAGGCGCGCGACGGTTTCGGGAGATGCACCTTTCTGCGGCCCGAAGACCCGCGCGGCACCGCGCTGGCCGAAGAGCGGATTGGTGACGTCGGCCAAACCGATAAATTCCACGCCTCCGAGCTTATCGCCGCGGCCGTGCTTGATGAGCATGACACTGGTGACGTCGCGGCCGCAAAGCGGCTCGGAAAGGCTGGTCGGCCCGCCGTCGTCCATCAACACTGGCAGGCGGCACGCTTGCGCGCAGCCGATGCCGCCGTCGACGGTAGCGCTGCCACCCAGGCCGATGAAAATGCGCCGGCATTCGAGGTCGATTGCGTGATTGATCAATTCGCCCGTGCCGAAGGTGGTGGTTGCGAGCGGGTCGTATTGGTCGGTTGCTAATAGTGCTAGACCCGACGCGGCGGACGTTTCGATGACTGCCGTGAGTGGGGAATTTGCGGTGAGGGAAGACTCCGCGGCTGCGCTGGCGCTACGCCGCGGCGTAGCGCCAGCGCAGCCGATTTCTTCAAACACCCCAAACGTCGCGTCGATTTTCATCTCCGGCAACGGTCCGGTCACGCGCCGTGTCTCAAGTCGTCCATTCATCGCCATCACGAGCGCCGACACCGTGCCCTCGCCGCCGTCGGCGATCGGACACTCCTCGACCTCGATTGCCGGATCGACGCGCGCAATCCCGGTGCGCATCGCGCGACACACGTCGATCGCGCTCAACGAGCCTTTGAATTTGTCAGGAGCGAGCAGAATTCGCATGAGAATTTCGCCATGATTGATGAAGTCGGCGGTTCACCGCCTCAGGCGTCGAAAAAGGTCGGCGATGCACATCAACAATGCGGTCGCGACGATCAGCGTGGTGGAAATTGCATTAAGCGACGGGCTCATGCCCACGCGGGCCATGCCGTAAACCTTAATCGGCAGGGTTTCAGCGCCGGGGCCGTAGGTAAAGTACGTCACGATTAATTCATCGAGTGACAGCGTGAACGCCATCAGCGCGCCGCTGATGATCCCGGGCAACAGGAACGGGATGATGACATGCACCAATGCTTGCCAGGGCGTCGCACCTAAATCGAGCGCGGCCTCCTCCAGCGCCGGATCGATGCCCGCCAGCCGCGCACGGACGGTGATCATCACGAACGGAAAGCAGAACGTGACGTGAGCGAGAGTGACGGTCGTTAGTCCCAGCCCAAAGGTATTCCCGCTTCCGCCGATCGCGGCGGCGAACCGGTTGCCGGCGGCGCTCAGCGTTGCGAAGAAGATCAACAAGCTTACGCCCATGATCACGTCCGGCACGACGATCGGCAGCGCGAGCATCGCTTCGATCGATGTGCGCAGCGGCACGCGATAGCGAAATAATCCCCACGCCGCCGACGTCCCCAGCAAGACCGCCAGCACCGTCGTGACAGACGCGACGATCAAACTGTTTTCCAGCGCATTCAGCAGCGGCGGGTCGTGCAGCAATTCGCGATACCAGCGGAACGTGAACCCCTGCCAGGTGATGTTGAGGCGCGATGCGTTGAATGAATAAATGACGAGGACGACGATCGGCAGATACAGAAAAAGGAGTAGCGCCGACGTCCACGCCGTGAGCAGCCAGCGCGGATGAAGACGGACCGCCATGACGTTGTGGTTCTATCCGTAAACATTGGAACGAAAAAGAAATATTTGGAAACGTCCGGCCGTTTCAGGGAAGATGACACGCCCGCGGACGCGGGTTTTTTTCCAGGAAGGCCTCAGATGACCGATATGAATCGACGTGAATTTGTAAACCTGACCATCGGAGCGGCGGCCGCCACGGCATTGTGTAACTACTGCGGCGGCGAAGAACATGCCGACGCTATCGCGGTTGATGGAGCGACGACCGGACCGGCGACCGGATCGGCGGCGAGCCCGATCGACGCGGGGCCGATCAGCTCATTCGCGGCAAACAGCATCTCGGATAAATTCGTCAAGAAAGGCGCTGGCGGCCGTCCTCGTCGCGGGCCAGGCGGGAGTGAAGGTCGCGGCGGTGAGGGTCGCGGCGGTGAAAGTCGTGGCGGTGAGGGTCGCGGCGGTGAAGGTCGCGGAGCGGGCGGCGCTACGAGCGAGGTTCCCTCGTTCTTCGTCATTCATAACGGCGAAAAGCTTTACGCCTCCAGCGCCATCTGCACGCACAAGTCGTGCGTTTTGCACGTCAAGGGCACGACAACGATGTTCTGCGATTGCCACAACAGCAGCTTCTCGATCGAAGGCACGCCAACCGAAGGCCCGGCGAAGTCGTCGCTCGTCCGCTACAAGGTCAGCAAAAGCGCGGCGGGCCATTTGATGGTCGACACGAGCACGACCTTTCGCGAAGCGAAATGGGATGACGCCGATTCGTTCATCGCCGGCAAATAATCGGACCGCGTTATCACGGCCAGCGCGATCGCATTCTCCGGCTCCGCTCTCCGTACGCGGGGAGAGGTTGGGTGAGGGGTTTTCGTATCGTGTGAAAGATGCCGCTCTCCGAAGATCTTGCATTTGCTCGATGAATCACGGCCCGATCGTCAGCGGCGTGACATTGGGCTGCGTGGTGGGTGGGGGTTGATTTTCGTCCCAGCCGCCGCCCAGCGCTTTGTAGAGCGCGACCAGGTTGGTGGCGACGGTGCGGTCGCTGATGACCAGCGAGTCCTCTGTCGCCAGCAGCGAACGCTGCGCGTTGAGCACGTTCAAAAAGTCGGTATTCCCAGCCGCGTATAACTTGGTGGCGACATCAACCGCCTTGCGGTTGGCGGCGACGGCTTCGTTTAGCGCGGCGCGCCGTTGTTGCTCTTGCGCATAGGCGACGAGCGCGTTCTCCACATCCTGCAAGGCGACGAGCACGACCTGGTGATAGGCCGCGAGTTGCTGCTCCTGAACCGCCTTTTGCACCTCAACATTTGCGCGGATACGCCCGGCATCGAACAATGGCCAACTGAAGCTGGGGCCGATCGAATAGAAGCTGTTGTTCCAGTTTGGAATGCCACCAATTTTATTGCTCTGCGTCGTGAGCGAGCCGGTGAGAGAAAAGCGGGGGAAGAAATCCGCCTCGGCCGCGCCGATCCGCGCGGTCGCCGCGTGCAATGCCGCATCGGCGCGGCGAACATCGGGACGGCGCTTCAACAATTCCGATGGCAGCCCGATCGGCACGATGGGCGGCACGGAGGGAATCGTCCCGCTCTGATCGAGCTCGGCGATGAGCGTTCCCGGCTCCTGCCCCAGTAAAACCGACAGGCTGTAAATCGACTGACGCGCGCTCTGTTGCAGCGATGGAATCTGCGACTGTGTGCCGGCGACCGTGGCATCGGCATTGGCGACGTCCAGAGCACCGATGAAGCCGCCTTTGAATCGGCGGCGCGTCAGATCCGACGTGTATAGCTGGCTCTTAAGGTTCGCCTCGGCGATGACGATCTCGCGCTGAAACGTCCGTAGCTCCAGATACGAAAGCGCCACTTCGCTCGTGAGCGTGACCAGCACATCGCGTTGATCTTCGATGGCGGCCTGTAAATTAGCGTCGGCGGCTTCGATGTTTCGCCGCGTGCCGCCGAAGACGTCGATCTCGTAAGATGCATCCAGGCCGAGCTGATACAGGTCGCGGCCCGTCGAGATGTTACGGGTGATTGTGCTCCCATTTTGAGCGACGCTCGTCGAGCGCTCGGTGCCGTTGCCCGTGCCGCTGCGGGTGTACGACCCGCCCACGGAGAGATCGGGAAACAGATCGGCGGTGATGACCGACCGCGTGGCCCGCGCCTCGCGGATCCGCGCGGTCGCCTGCGCTAAGTCGAGATTGCCTTTCATCGACCGATCGACGAGCGAGTCGAGGATCGGATCGTTAAACGATTTCCACCACTGGGCCGTCTGGGCCGCCGCCAATTTCATTTGGGCGGGGTCGGTGGTTTCATAGCCGGCGAGCGTGACGCTCGACTGCGTCGTCGCGGGCATGGTTGTCGACGACGGCAACGGCCCGCTGGTCGGGCTGGCCCACATCACCGGCATCGACGTTTTGGGCGTTTGATAGTTCGGGCCGACCGTGCAGCCGGACAAAGCGACAACCAAACCCGCCGCGGAGGCAGCAAGTGCGACGATGCCACTCGATCGAACAAGCAATTGAGGTCCACTCATGAGATGCCGAGCTGAAATTCTTCTGACCGCCCACCGCCCGCTGCCGACCGCCCACTCTCATTCATAACGCAATGCTTCGATCGGATCGAGCCGCGACGCCTTCCATGCAGGATAGAAGCCAAAGATCACGCCCACCAGCGATGAAACGATGACCGATCCGATGATCGCGGGATATGAAATTTCGGTTGGCCAGTGCTGGATCCATCGAACCAGCAGCGACGTTCCGCGGCCGAGGATCACTCCGATCGCGCCGCCAAGCAGGCAGAGCACGGTCGCTTCGATCAGGAATTGAAACAGGATGTCGCGGCTGCGCGCCCCGACCGCCATCCGCAGGCCGATTTCGCGCGTGCGCTCGGTCACGCTGACAAGCATGATGTTCATGATTCCCACGCCGCCCACGACGAGCGAAATCAATGCGACGACAATGAGCAGGCTGGTGATCAATCGCGTGGTCGTGCCCAGCGTGTTGGAAAGCTCGGTCATATCGCGAATGTTGAAATCGTCCGGCTCGTCGGCGCGTAGGTGATGGCGCTCGCGAAGCAATTGCGTGATCTGTTTGATCGCCGGCTGAATATCCGCCGCCGAGTTCGCGGCGGCCTGAATATTGCCGACGTTTGCAAAGCGAATCGGCATGGGCGTGTTGGCGGTTTCGCTGGCGCTGACGGCCGGATAGAGCGCATCCTGGCCGCTCGCATAAACATTGCTGATCGTGTTCAGCGAGGTGGACGCCGCCGAACCGCTCGACGAGCCGCCGGAATTACCCTGGTTTGAAACGCGATACTTCAGCGTCGTCCACGGCGCGATGATTGTGTCGTCCTGATCCTGGCCGAACATGTTCGCGCCTTTGGGCCCGAGCACGCCGAGCACTTTCAGGCTCACTTGCCCTAGACGAAGCTCCTTCCCGATTGGATCGGCCAAGCCGAAGAGTTCGTGCTTGAGCGTCTGACCGATCAGACAAACGCGCGCGCTGGCTCGCACGTCGAGGTCGGTAAAATTCTCCCCATCCGCGAGCGGCCAATCACGCACCTCCAGATAGGCGGGCGTCGTGCCGGTGGTTTGCCGCGGCGTCCAGTTTTTATTGCCGTAGACGATCGGTGAATTGCTGCCGACCGTCGGCGCCGCAACTTTAATGGCCGGGCAATCGCGCAGGATCGCATCGCAATCCTGCGGCGTCAGCGTGTTGTTACTGCCCGCCCCCTGGCTGATGCCGCCAAAATTCTGCGCGCCGGGTTGCACATTCAAATTGTTCGCGCCCAGTGCCGCGATCGACTTGCCCTGTAGCTTGGAGACCCCGTTGCCGATCTCCATCATCGCGATGACCGCCGCGATGCCGATCACGATGCCCATACAGGTCAGCGCGGTGCGCGTGACGTTCCGCGCGAGGGCGCGGATCGAATTCTTGAATGTGCGAACCAGCGTTCTCATATCGCGCTCGCCTCCTGCAGCGCTCCAGCCGCGATCCCGGTCCCGCCGCCTTCGATTGAATCTTCAAACGCACCGGCCACGATCACGCCGTCGCTCATCGTGATATTTCGCTTTGCATTGGATGCGACCTTCGCATCATGCGTCACGATGATGATCGTGATGTTCTCTTCTTCATTCAGTTGCCGGAAAAGCGCGAGCATCTCCTTGCTCGTCTTGCTGTCGAGATTGCCCGTCGGTTCGTCGGCAAACAGCAGCGGCGGCGCGTTCACCAGCGATCGCGCGATCGCGACGCGCTGTTGCTGGCCGCCGGAAAGCTGCGATGGCTCGTGATCCATTCGATCGCCGAGGCCCACGCGCTTCAGCAGGTTTTCGGCGCGGGCACGTCCTTCTTTTTCCGAAAGATGCGTCGCGGTATATGACAGCGGCATCATCACCTGATCGAGCGCGGTGGTACGCGGCAGCAGGTTGAAGTTCTGGAACACGAACCCGATCTTTTTATTGCGCACCTTGGCCCGCTGATCGGTGCTGAGGCGCGACACTTCCTCACCATCCAGCCAGTAGTCGCCGGTCGTCGGCCGATCAAGGCAGCCGAGGATGTTCATCAGCGTGCTCTTGCCCGAGCCGGACGAGCCCGTGAGCGCGACCAGTTCGCCGCGCGCGATCGAGACCGAAACGCCTTTGAGCACCGGCACGTCAAGCTCGCCGACGTGGTACGTTTTGGTGACGGCGTGCAGCTTGATCAACTCGCCGCTGGTGGGCGGATTGCTGTTGTGGGGCGAAGTACTCATCGCGGTCGGCCACCGCGATTACCGCCGCGCGGGAATTGAGGCATAAACGGATTCTTCGCGTCGGTGCTGCCGCTGGCGTCCGCGGAATCGGCACGGGTGTCGCCCATGACGAGTTCCTGACCTTCGGAGACATCCCCGGAGACAACTTCGGTATTCACGCCATCGCTGATCCCAAGACGAACGCGAATCGGCTTGACGAGATCGCCGTCCGGGATCCAAACGTAAGCCTGGCTGCGAGCGCCGTGCGTGCCGCGACCGCCGCCGCTGCCGCCTCCCGCTCGACGATGCTGACCTGTTCCACCCGCCGCGTCACCGGCAGGCTTCGACGTGGCCTCAGGTTGTTGCGTCGAATCGTCGCCCGATCCGTCCATCGGCGAATTTGACGACGCTTCCGCGAGCAGGGATTTGGTTTCCAGCGACTGCTGATCATCGCGCGGCTGCCACCGCAGCACGCTGTTCGGAACAGAGAGCACATGATCGCGACGATCCGTTTCAAACTGCACGTTGGCACTCATGTATGGCAGCAGCCGGCCGGACGAGTTGTCGATGGTGACTTCGACGGTGTAGGTGATCACGTTCTGCGTCGAGGCTGCATTCAGCCGCACCTTGTTCACCGTGCCATGAAACACGTCGCCCGGATAGGTGTCACAGGTGAAGCTGACCGGCTGGCCCGACTTGACCGCGCCGATGTCTGCCTCGTTGACGGGCACCCAAAGCTGCATTTGCTTCAAATCCTTGGCGATGAGAAACAGGCTCGAAGCGCTGAGGTTTGAAACCACGGTTTGACCGACGTTCACGCGGCGCTGAATGACCGTGCCGTTCACCGGGGCGACGATCGTGCAATATTTGATGTTCTGCTCAGCCCGTTTTAGCGAGGCCTCGGCCGTGGTGACGGTCGTTTTCGCCTGCGCCAGCGCGGCGTCGCCAACCCCCGTGTTCGCTTTGGCGACTTCGAAATTCGATTGATACGTGTCGTAGTCGACTTGCGACAGCGCATCGCTCGGCCCCAGGCTTTGTGCCCGCGTCCAGTCGCGCTGCGCCTGATACAGTTTCGCCTGCATCTGCGCGAGGTCGGCGGTCGCGCGGGCCACGCCCGCCTTGGCGCTTTCCACCGAGGCCTGCGCTGAGGCTAGGTCGGCCTGGTACAGCGTGTCATCGATGTTGGCGATCAATTGATTCGCCACCAGCTTTGAGCCGTAGTCGATCGGTTTGCCGTTGGTGTCCTTGCCGAAGGCAGTGATCTGCCCCGTCACCTGCGCGCCGATGTCGATGACCTGTTCCGGCTCGATTGTTCCGGTGGCCGCGATATTGACGACGATGTCGGTCTTTCCCACGGCTGCCGTTCGGAACGCGGGGCCGGCGTTGTTTTCGCGGTGCATGAACCAAAGCCCGCCGTAACTCAGTCCGGCAACGCAGAGCAGGATGAATAGAATCAGTTTCCAGTGCTTCATGACCACATTTCGTAAAACGGCGTCCCTCTGTTCTTCATCGCATCACCTCCACGCGCGACAACGTACATTCGTTGCAGACAGCCGCCGATCGTGATTCGTGTTTCGTGCTTTAAACCGAGGCCGCCGATGATTGGAGTATAGTCGCATCCAGGTTAGGGAAACTTCCAGGAATTTCGAATGTTGCAGTTCAATCGGGTGAACGAATTTGGCTGCTCGACAACAAAATGCGGCGTGAGTTGGCGATGACGTGCTGCGGCAAACCAGTTGATAACTATTCGGCTTTGCGGACTGGCTGATGGTTCGATGACAGCTTTAACGGTGCCGGCGGAAACGGGCTGCTGATGGCGCTGCGGCCAAGAGCGCGGCCGGTGTCATCGGCGATGTTCGCTTTCGTACTGACGATGTAGAGCGGGCGTCCTTTGATCTCCTCAAAAATCCGCCCGATGTATTCGCCCAGCACGCCGATCGACAGCAGAATCGCCCCGCCCACCACGCAGAAGACGGCCATCATGGAAGTCCACCCCTGCACGGTGTGACCGCGGAGGTGAACGGTGATCGCCCAGATCGTCACCGCCACGCCGAAGAGGGCTGTGAATACTCCGAGCCCCAGGCTCAACCGCAGCGGCGCGGCCGAGAAGCTGGTCGCGGCTGTCCAGGCGAAGCGGATCATTTTCGTCAACGGATATTTTGTTTCCCCGGCCGCACGCGCCGGGCGCGTGAAGGGCACGCCAATCTGCGGGAATCCGACCCATGCCACCATGCCGCGCAAAAAGCGGTGCGTCTCGCGAAGCTGCCGCACCGCGTCGAGGCAGCGGCGCGACATCAACCGAAAATCGCCGGTGTCGGCCGGCAGATCTTTGTGAATGAACTTGCGCATGAAGCGATAAAACGCCCAGGCGGTCCAGCGCTTGAAAATCGATTCGCCCGTGCGTCCCGAGCGCTGCGCGTAGACGACATCGTATCCTTCGCGATACCGCTCAAGCATCGTCAACACGACTTCCGGCGGATCCTGGAGGTCGGCATCCATGATGACGATGGCATCGCCCTGCGCGACGTCGAGCCCGCCCGTGACCGCTACCTGGTGGCCAAAGTTTCTCGCGAAACCGAGCACCTTGATGCGCTCATCCTCGCGGGCCCATTGCAGCAGCAGCTCCATCGACCGGTCCGAGCTGCCGTCATTCACCAGCACCACTTCAGCCGGACACGGCAGCGTGCCGAGAAACGCGGTCATCTTCTCCCGCAACAGTCCGATCATCGCCTGTTCGTTGTAGACCGGAATTACCAGCGACAGCAGTTCAGGAAACAGCCGCGGTTGCAAAAGATGAAAAGTCTGCGAAGCCATTTGATTCGTTCGGGTCTACGGGTCGCCGCTTAAAACGCGGGCCGCCGCTCACGAGTGTATCGTCACCGTCTGACAGAAACCTTCGAGGATTTCCGCCAACTTCGCAATGATCTTATCGGACTTGAGACCGGCCGCTCGTTGTCGCTCCCGGCAAAAACGCCTAAAACGGCATACAACGTGTTACCGCTTACTTACCATCTGTTCCCCCCGCTCTCGCAGGCGGCTGCCGACGGATCGTCGACGCCCAGCGCCACGACGCTCTTTTATTTCACGCTGCTGATCATCTTCACGACGGCAATCATCACTGCCGTCGTCACCAAATGGTCGCGCGACAAGTGCCTGAAATTCTTCGACAACTATCATATTACCATCGAGCGATCGCGCGGGCAGACGATCTGGGGCGTGCTGCGCGTTTTCTCCAGCGGCATCGAGGTGCTTTACGACCACCCTTTCGTCGATGCACGCGGCCGAAAGAAGACGAGCTACCTCATCTATCAGCAGGAGCTTGAGCCGCAAGTGTTGACGCTGTTGCGTTACGACGGCGAGTTGAGCGAGGAAGCGCGCAAACTTCGGCAGCGCCAAGTACACCGCACGTTCAACCCCGGCCCGCTGCGCCGCGCGTGGCGCGGGGTTCGAAATTTCGTGAACACCCTGCGCGATGCCTTCGGCAACGCCATCGGCGCGGCCGTCGGGCAATATCAACGCATGAACCCCGCTGCTGCCGTGCTCGGATCGCAGGCAAACTCCGTCACGCAGGTCGGCCAGACGCTGCTCGGCAAACTTGCCAATGCGTACGAGCCGCTGCTTGAACAATATATCGGCCAGCCGGTGATTCTCGACGTGGCCGATCCGTTGAACCCTAATAATTCGACGAATGAATACGCGGGTTATTTGGCGGATTACACGCAGACGTTCATTGCGATTTTTAACGTGACGCACGGGATGGGCAGTTCGTTTTCGATCGTGCTGCCCGATGTAGAGCAGGGCGATCGCCTGCCGCCATTGCCGCCGATTCCCGGGCCGGGCGCGCCGCCGCCGGTGCTGCCGCCGCCGCTGGCAGTTTCGGAAAATATCGCGATCCGCATGGATGGGGTGCGGATGAAATTGCAAAACATGCACAAGGATCCGATCGTGATCCGCACGCTGAAGCGCGAAGGGTTTGAGCCGATCGAGTTCGGCCTGGTCGTGCCGCCCAACGCGATGTTGGATTTACCGGCACGCGATGCCCGAGGCGCGGCGTTATCGATTGAGCTGCTGCGTTGTCTCGATGTCATCGCCCCGCGGAAATATGCCACGATTCGTCATGCCGGGCAGTTGGTGGAGCGGCGCGGCTTCATCGAAGAGATGCACCTCGATCAATTGCCGCTCGTACCGACGTTTCTCGGCGGAAGTCAGAATACGATGAATGATGTCGACGAAGCTCGCGAGCTCGATGAGGCCGATCGTGAAGCGAACGCGTGAAGAAATGATTCGCGCGCGGGGACGAATAACGACCGTATGACATGCCGCCCTCCGCGCGGAACGCCGACGATCTGGAAGAGGCTTCGACGTGAAATAGGTCGGCATTCCGCGAATGCGAATTACTTCCACATTCCCGACAATGTGCGGAGCATGATGTTTCGCGCGATCGGCACTCGTTGCAGCCGCGGGAGAACGAGGTCTCTCGCGTGGCCGATGAGGGTGGAACTGCCCTGGAAGCTGGGCGTGAGCAGCACGCTGAACAGCGAGTAGTAACCGTTTCGCCAGCGCTGCAGGGCGTTGTATCTGTTGAGCGCGCGGTCGATCGTCGGCTCGGTTTCGATCGACGCCGCGAGGTCGCGGGCATCCTGCATCGCCAAATTAATGCCATGGCCGAGCAGCGGGCTACTGGCGTGTGCGGCGTCGCCGAGCAGCGCGACCCGGCCGCGAACGACGCGTGGCATCCAGACGGCGCGATAGGTCGAAAACACCAAATCATCCATCGACCGAAACGATCGGACCAGCGTCGCCGCCGCGGGCATCAGCTCAATCACTTCGCGCTGCCAATCTGCAAAACGACCTGCGCGCAATCGCGGCCAATCGTTCACGCGCACCCCCCAGAAAAAGCTCGCGCGGCCATTGCCCATCGGCAGCACTCCGCACAGTTGCCGCGTCTGGCGAGTCGTCTGCATCAGACGATTGCGAATGGAATCATCATGCCCCACTGCCCATAGCGCGGCCGGGCCGTACAAGTGAAGGTGCGCACGCAAACCGCATTCTGCGCGCAATCGTGACCGACTTCCGTCGGCGATAATGATGACGTCGAACGGGCCGTGCGGATTGCCGGATCGATCGCGCATCGTTCGGCCGTCGCGGTCGATGTCGTCGATCGAATGATCGAGCCGAAGCTCGACGCCGGCATCCACGACGGCCGAGTGAAGCACGGTGAACAGATCGCCGCGATGCACGCCGTAGGCGAATTGGTTGCCAGGTGCATCGGCGAATCGCAGTCGCGACAGCGGCCGCCCGCGATGCGTGACGGCCACGAGCTCATCGATGCGCTCGGCATTGGCGATGACCTGATCGAGCAAATTCAGCGATGCCAGCACGCGCTGCCCGGATGCCTGCAGCAACACGCCCGCGCCGGCCGGGCCGACGCGCAAGGACTGTTCGAAAAGCGTGACGGCGTGCTGCCGGCGTGCGAGAAATATTGCGGCGGTGCATCCGCCCACGCCGCAACCGACGATGGCAATCCGAAGCCGCCGCACGGTCTGCATCATCGCGACGGAAGCGTTCCGGACAAATTTCAAAAACGCGCATTGCGTCGTGAATGCGCACAAGTCTGAAATATTGACTCTCGCGGATTTCGTGCCGCTTGCGGCTTCGCGAGGCGAGCGGCGCGAACTCTCGCGTGGCGGGCTCGCGAAGCCGCAAGCGGCGATGCCGATGCCACATGGGCACTACCGCGCGAAGGATCACTGCCGCAGCGTGAGCGGCTGCTGCGTATGCGATGCGTCGGGATCGCGTTGCGCGGTGTCGGTGGTCATGAGCGAGGTGTCGATCGTCGTCGCGTTGTTCACGCCGCTTTGGAGCAGCTCGGTGGCCGGCAGAATCGTGCCGAATCCGATCGTGGCCACGCAACTGATGCCAATGGCGATCCTCAGCGGGATTGAGTTCGGCAGCATCGGTTGAACTTGACCTTCCACGACCGGCGGCTCAAACCCGCCGATGAGTTCGGGCTTCAAGAACATCGTGCCGACGATGCGAAGGTAATACGCGGCAGAGATCGCGGCGTTGAGCATCATCAGGGCGACGAGCCAATAGTTGTGCGTCGCCAGCGCCGGGCGGATGAGATAATATTTTCCGAAGAAACCGATCGTCAGCGGCAAACCGGTCAGACTGAAGCACGCGATCGCCATCACCAAGCCCAGGCCGGGCCGCTCGATGCCCGCCCCGGCGATATCGTCGAATGTTTCCGCGCTGCCGGTCGATGGCCGTTGGTCCCACGCGGGCAGCGCCTTGGCCGGCAACATCATCAGCACGCCAAACGCGGCGGCGTTCATCAGGCCGTATGCCGTCAGATAGAAAAGGATGGCGCTCAGGGCCTGCGTCTGCGTCATTAGAGGATTTACGGCCGAGCTGTAAGTGCTGCAAAGCGCCGCCACGCCCACGAGCAAATAACCGCTGTGCGCAATTGAGCTGTACGCCAGCGTGCGCTTCACGTTCTGCTGAAGCAGGCCGAGCACGTTGCCGACAGTCATGCTCAGGACTGCGACGATCCAGATCAATTTGACGATCGTCACGGGCATGGCCCATGCACCGTTGCCGCCGATGGCAAAGAGAATCTTGAGCAGTGCAACCAACCCTGAACATTTGGGCACGAACGACAGAAACGCCGTAACCGGCGTGGCCGCGCCTTGATAAACGTCGGCGGCATAAAGATGAAGCGGAACGGCGGCCATTTTGAATGAAAACCCGGCGATGAGCATGACGACGGCGAGCATCTGGTAGCCGCTGAGATGCACGAGATTCGTGGCCGAGCTCCCGCCGGGCAGCGTGGCTCTAAAGCGATCGCCGATCTGATCGAGCTGGGTGAGGCCCGTCGTGCCGTATAGATAGCTGAACCCGAACAGCATCAGCGCCGCGGCCATCGCGCCGAGGAAAAAGTATTTCACGCCCGCTTCCTGCGCTTCGGGCAAAGGCCGCGAGATGGAA
>CAXSBN010000008.1:0-9525 GCA_964236135.1 uncultured Phycisphaerae bacterium | reverse complement strand
TAAGTCGGAATGCTCGCCAGCTCGATGCCGAGAAACAGGAGAATGATGTCGTTGGCGCCAGCGCCGACGAAAATGCCGGCGATCGACAACAGCATGAGCGCAAAGAATTCGCCCCCCTCGGTGTCGAATTGAAGCGAGCCGTTGCCGGTCCCTTCCTTGTTGCTCGGCCAGGCCATCAGCACAAAGATCAGCCCGACGCCGGAAGTGAGGAGCTTGATGTATTGCGTGAACGATCCGACGTGGAAATTGTTCAGCGCATCGCGGGCGACGCCGGCAGTATTCGCGGCAGTGCTATTTGAAGAGATCTGTACAAGCTGATGGCTGAAGACCAGCAGCAACGCCGCCGCCGCGATGCCGGCGGATGTCTTGCGCGCCGCGGGCTTATTTATCACGCCAATGATGAACAGCACGCAGGCCGTGGCGGCGAGAATCAGCTCGGGCAGGATGACAGGAAGAAGGTTCATCGCAATTCGCGTTTAGTGTTCGGACGGTTTCGCAGGGGACTCAAGCGATTCAGCAACGTGATCGCGGTCGATCAGAGCGGCAAACGCGGGCTCGACGCTCGTCACACCGGCAACCCTTCGGATCGGCGCGTTTTGCATCACATTGCTCGGCAGTGGATGAAGCAGCATGTCGATCGGCATTTCGATGGTTCGCTGCAAAGGTGCCGGCACGCCCAAGACCAGGCACGCCAGCGCCAGCGGAATCAGGATCGCAATCTCGCGGCCGTTCAGGTCATTCCTTGCCGGCGCGCCATGCGTGTGGCTGTGCTCCGGCGATGCGGCCTGACCCTGGTCGGATTGCGAATGGCCCGCGGCGAGCGAAGTCGAACCGTCATCGCCATGAACCACAGGCACTTTCAATGGCCCCATCACGACGCGGGCCAGCATGTGCAGCATGTAGATCGCGCCGAGTATCACGCCCAGCGCCGCAAACCCGCCGAACACGCGGCCGAGCGTGTCGGATGTGAATGCGCCCAGCACGGTGAGGAATTCACTGGCGAATCCGTTCAGCCCGGGCAGGCCGATGCTGGCGAGCGTGAAGAAGACGAAAAAAAACGCCATCTTCGGCATGATGCGCGCCAAGCCCGAAAGCTGTTCGATGTCGCGCGTGTGGTAGCGGTCGTAAATCATGCCGATGACCAGGAACAGCGCCCCGGTCGATAGGCCGTGGTTGATCATGTAGAGGACGCTGCCGTTCAGGCCGATCGTGTTCAAGGCAAACAGCCCAAGCACGCAAAAACCCAGGTGGGAGACCGAGCTGTAGGCGACGAGCTTTTTGATATCGCGCTGCACCCAGGCGACCAACGCGCCGTAAATGATTCCGGTAATGCAAAGCACGGCCAGCACCTGCATCGCAGCCGGGAAAGCAATTCCCGAACTGGAGATCATCCCGATCGGCAGGGCGAGTCGAAGCAGGCCGTAGGTGCCCAGCTTCAGCAGGACACCCGCGAGAATGACCGAGCCGGCGGTCGGCGCTTCGGTATGCGCCAGCGGCAGCCAGGTGTGGACGGGGAAAAGCGGCACTTTCACCGCAAAGCCGGCAAGCAGGGTCAGCAAAATGAGCCAGCGCTCGCGGTCGGTGAAATGCGTCTGCGCATACGACGTCACGGAAATCAGATCAAAGCTCTTGGCCGACATGCCAAGATAAACGATGCCCGCCAGCAAGAAGACCGAGCCGGCAAATGTAAACAGAAAGAACTTCGACGCGGCGAAGCGGCGCTCGGGGCCGCCCCAGATGCCGATGATGAAGAACATCGGAATGAGCGTCAGTTCGAAAAAGATGTAGAACAAAAGCAGATCGCGCGCGACGAACACGCCGAGCATCGCGCTGAGCAGCGCGAGCATCCAGGCGTAGTATTCTTTCTGACGCGTTTGGATCGATCCAAAACTGGCTGCGACGGCCAGCGGCATGAGGAGCGTCGTCAGAATGACCAGCCAGAGGCTGATCGAATCGACGCCCATGTGCAGGCGGAAGCCGATTTCGCGAATCGAAAGCATTGCATCGCCGCCGCCGGATTGCAGTTGGACGCTGGTTGCGAGGCGCTGCGCCGCGGGAACTTTCGATAGATTCTCTTGAAAATCGAATCCGCTCAGCGCCCACATCGAAACCCCGAACGTCGCGAGACTGATGAAGAACGCCCACATACGGGCGAGCTTTGGATTCGGCAACGCCGCGCAGATGAGCGCGCCCAGCAGCGGAAGTGCGATCAGAATGGGGAGGACGTAGGACATGGATGAGCGTTTGTCTCGCTTAAATAGTTCGATGAATATCCAGGGCTAAAGCCCGGGGCTTTGGCGACGGGTTGTAAACTTGCATAGCTTCCTACCAGAACACGACGATTAAAATAACCGCGATGCCGAAGAGCATGGACACCGCATATCCTTGCAAATATCCGCGCTGCGTCGTCAGCTTCAGCGTGAAGCCGGCCAGTTGCGGAACGAAGCTTGCGACAGTCACCAGGCCGTCGACGATCAGGCGGTCAATGAAGAAAAAGAGGATGCCGAGCTTTCGCAGCGGCTCGACGATGGCGGCCTGATAAATCTCGTCGATCCAGTATTTATGTTCAAGAACGGTCGTCACACCCGGCATGCTTGCCGCCAGCTTGTCGCCGGCAGCGCGGTTGGCGAGATGATTGCGATAAGCCAGCCCGGCGCCGGCGAGGAACACCAGCGTGCTGATCACCATAAAATAGGTGTGCGTTTGATGATCGTGCTCAATTACATCCTTGCTGCGCTCGTCTTCATGACCAAACGCAATCGGGTTCACGATCTCGTTTGAGTCGGCCAATTCACCCTGCGGATTGTGCGCCGCGGCCGCCACGTTGTAGGCGTAAATGAACGACGGACTTTTCCCGACAAACTCGGCCAGGTGTTCCTTCGGATAATTCAGATAGCCCGCGAAGAGCGCGCCGATCGCCAGCACGATCAGCGGAATCATCATGATCGCCGGCTCATGATTGTGATGCGCGTCGTGGGCGTGCGGGTCATGGGCCAAGTGGGAGTCGATGTCCTGATCCTGTTGCGCGCCGTGCGAATCGGGACCATGCGCGTGATGCGCGTCGGCCGGCGGTGCGGGGATGATGAGCGGGCCTTCGAACACGCGAAAATACAAGCGGAACGTGTAATACGCCGTCAGCCCGGCCGTGAAAAGCATCACGATGCCGAGGAATTTGTTCGCGTCCCAGGCATAAGCGACGATTTCGTCTTTCGAGAAAAAGCCGGCCAGCAGCGGACAACCCGCCAGCGCCAGGCAGCCGATGAGCATGAGAATACGCGTCAGCGGCAACTGCTTTTTCAAGCCCGACATCTGCCGCATATCCAGCACGCCGCTCATTGCGTGCATGACCACGCCGGAGCTGAGGAACAGCAGCGCTTTGAAGAACGCGTGCGTGATCAAATGGAACACGCCCGCGACCGGAGCGAACACGCCCACGCCGACGAACATGAAGCCCAGTTGGCTGACAGTGGAGTAGGCGAAGACTTTTTTGAGATCGAATTGCCGCAGCGCGATGGTGGCCGCGAAGAGCGCGGTGAACGCGCCGACGGCGGCGATCGTCCACATCGCATTCCCGTTGCCGACGAAGAGCGTGCCGCAGCGCGCGATCATATAAATGCCGGCCGTCACCATCGTGGCGGCATGGATCAGCGCGCTTACCGGCGTGGGACCTTCCATGGCGTCCGGCAGCCAGACATACAGCGGAAACTGCGCCGACTTCCCGAACGCGCCGATCATCAGCAGGAACGGAATCCATTTCAGCGCCATCGGAACGATCGCCGCATTCACGCCATGAATCGTCTGCAGGTTGCTGAGCGGCATGGTGGCCAGTTCGAGCAGACCGGTGCCGGTGGTTGCGCCGTTGCCGAAATAGCTCACGGTTCCGAAGGCCGCGAAGCAGAGCATGATGCCCAGCGCGAAGCCGAAGTCGCCGACGCGATTGACGAGAAACGCCTTCTTCGCCGCCTCGCGGGCGGCGGGTTTATCGTAGTAGTAGCCGATCAACAGATATGAGCAGAGGCCGACGCCTTCCCAGCCCAGATACAGCATGATGAGATTTTCGCCCATCACGAGATTCGTCATCATGAAAATGAACAGGCCGAGATAGGCGAAGAACCGGAAATACCCTTCTTCGCCCTTCATGTAACCGGCGGCGAAGACGGTGATGAAGAAGCCGATGCCGCAAACAACGCACAGCATGATGGCCGTCAGCGGATCGAAGAAGTAGCCGTAGTTAATATGAAAGCTGCCGGCCTGGATCCAAGTGAACAGGTTCGTCACCAGCGAGTACTGGTTCGCGATGTGATACGCGTCGGCCCCTTCGGGATGTTGCATCCCGAGCATGCCGACCAGCAGCATGATCGACAAAACCGCCGAGCACCCCACGCCCAGCCAGATCGGCCAATGCGACTGCCCCTTCAGCCACTTCGCGCCAAAGAACCCCGCGATGGCCGCCCCGATCAAGGGCAGCAGCGGGATGAGGTAGGCGTGGTTGATGGTGAACAGTTGGTCCATGGTGTCGAATTAGTGACTGGTGGTTAGTGGTTGGTGGTTAGTTGAATGCTTCTTCACTAATCACTAACCACTAACAACCAAGCACTCACTTATCCCCTTAATTCTCTCCAAGCATTCGCATCCAGCGTGCGTTTTTGTCTGAACAGCAACACGACCAATCCTAAGGCCAGACTTGCTTCGGCCGCGGCGATGACGAGGACGAAGATCACGAACGCCTGCCCGGCCAGGTCGCGGTTGAACGCGCCGAAGGCGATCAGGTTGATCGTCACGCCTTGAAACATCAACTCAGTGCAGAGAAAAATCACGATCAGGTTTCGGCGCGTCATGAACCCGATCATGCCAATCACGAACATGATTCCACCGACGGCCAGGTAATGTTGCAGGGCTAGTTCGGTCATGGTTTTGATTGTGGATTGTCGAGTGTGGAATGTTGAGTCTTTCCACAATCAAGAATCCACAATCCACATTCAGCTTTCAGGAAATGCTTTCAATTTTACGTTCGTCGATCCTTGCACCGGGATCGAATGCGGGTTGTCGTCGATCGGCGTGCTCGGGCCGGCGACGACTTCGGGTTTCATTTCAGTCACTACATCATCACTCACCACAATCACATGCTTCCGCGCGATCATAATCGCCCCGACCATCGCAATGGTCAGGATCAGGCCCGCGAGTTCCAGATTCACAAGTCGCGCCGGTAATGCCGGGCGTTTTACCGTTTGGTTGGTCGCGATTGACGTAAAGATCCTCGCCCGCGAACGACTGCGCTGCCACGCCTGCCGGCAGGGGCGGCGACTGGATCGCTTCGTATTTATCGAACACGACGAACAGGATCATGCACATTAGCGCAAACCCCGTCGTGCAGGCGGCGATCGGCTCGCGGCTCACCGCGTCGTGCTCGGCCATCGCGTGCATCGCGTCGAGTTCCGTCTCTGAACTTCCAGGCGTTGAAGCCTCGGCGGCGAGCATGATGACGAACACGTAGGTGACGAGGATCGCGCCCGCATAAATCAGCACCAGCGCCACAGCCATAAACTCTGCCCAAAGCAGGAGAAACAGCCCGGCCGTCGAGAAGACCGTCAGCACGAAATACAGGGCCGCGTAGACGGGCTTGGGATGAGTGACAACGCGCGTCGCACCGGCCAGCGAGATAATCGAGAAGACCCAGAAGTAAATCCCCATCCCGCCGCGCGCATCGTTCGCAGTAAGGCGCACGAGCATGGCGGCGAGGATCGCGCCCGCGACGGAAAGCAGCACGCCGCCCATCGAATGCATCACTTTTTCGCGTCGACCCGGAAGCAGCAGCACGGTACCAATGCCGCCGAGCACGCAAAGGACGATCAGCACCGCCGGTGAGACCGGGCCGGAAACATCAGCGGCCGCGACTGAACGCGCGACTCCCAATACTTCGGCAGAGACGGAGGAAATTGGCAGAACCGACGAATCGAGCATGAGCGATTGCACTTCACGAGGCGAGTGAGGGCTCGCGCAAAGGTGAACGCGCGGCAGAGTCTAAGAACGCCGTTCGCGCAACGCAAGCAGCGCCGCGCCACGACCGCGCGGTCGGTCAGGGCAACCGCATTCTGGATGATTTCGTTTTTTCTCCTCTCCCTGTACTCGGGGAGAGGTCGGGTGAGGGGCTTTTTCCGAGCGACAGAAGACCCCTCTTCCTGCCTCTCCCCGAGTACAGGGAGAGGAGTTAATAGACTGCGGTTGCCCTGCGCGGTCGGTCGCGGCCTCTTCCAATCGCACGTCGCCGCCGGCAGTGCAAAAGGCTCGCGGATCAAATGCGTTGTGATCATCCAGATATTTTTTTGAGATGCTTCCGCCGAATTTCAGGCTTGCGGCAACGGCGGTGCGTCGAGTGCAATGGGCTGCCCCGGTCTGTAGCGCCGGGCGTGAAGATCTTCATCGCAGCATTGGGTGAAAAAATTTAACCCGTGATCCGGCAGAATCGTTGGCGCTGTGCGCCGCGTGGTGCCGATAAAAACGGCTAAGGGATATCAGCCGCCTGTGTTTTTTGTTCGGCGAAGGGAATCGCAGCCGTGCCGTGACCGCCTCGACCCCGCTCGATGCGCAAGCGCCCCCGCTGCGTCCGCTCCATCGCCGGCCACAGGCCGCCACCCTCGCTCGTACGCTCGAATCACGGCCATGTCGCAAACCATTTCACTCACGCTTCGGCCCGCACAAATCGCCGGGTCGCGCGCCGTTGCCGGCGTGACTCGATTTGTCGGGAACAAGCTTCAATTTGTTTCCCGCGTCCCCGATCCATTTGCGGACGACGCGCCCAGATCCGCCGCGTCTTCGCTTTCCGGCTCCCGTCGGCGTGGGGTCTGGGCGCTGATGGATCAGGGTGTTGTTTCCCTCGGAAATTGCGCGACGAACGTCATCCTGATGCGCGGAATCGCGGCGCATGAATTCGGCTTGTTCTCCATGCTGCTGGAAATGATGCTCTTCCTGAACACGCTTCAGGCAGCGCTGGTGATTTATCCGCTCTCAGTCCGTGGCGCGATTCTCGATGATCGCGCGCTGCGGCGGCTCTCGGGCGCTTGCCTGATGCTGACCGCGCTCATCGCCCTGCCGCTCGGCCTGGCCGTCGCCACGATGGCGACGGTGATGGCCTCTTCATTGGTCGTCGGCCTGTTTGCGATCGCGGCGCTGCTGTTGTGGCAATGCCAGGAAACGCTCCGCCGCGCCATGATGAGTCACGGCGGGCAGAAGCGCTGCCTGCCGGGCGACGCGATCAGCTACCTCGGACAGGCCGCTTGTGTGTTTATGCTCGCCCGCGCCGGCACGCTGAACATCGCGAGCGCCTTTGCCGTCATGGCGCTGACCTCCGGCGCGGCCGTCGTCGTGCAATCGATTCAAATTCGGCCGACGTTCGCTGTCCTGCGATCGCTTCGCGACACCGCGCTCGATTTCTGGCGGCTTGGACGCTGGATCATGTTCGGGAATTTTACACTCATCATCACCACGCTCGGCTGCTCCTGGACACTGGCCGGCCTCCACGGCACGACGGAAGTCGCACAATTTCAGGCATTGGCCAACGTCCTGAAATTGAGCAACCCGATGACCATTTGCATGGCGGGCCTGATCGTGCCCGCGGCGGCCAGAGCGTTCCGCACGGAAGGCCTGCCTGATGCAAAACGCGTCTCGATGCGGTTTGGCCTGCTGACCGCTTCGGCGCTCGTGCCCTACTACCTGTTCCTGCTGATCTTCCCGACCGTGGCCATCCGATTGGTCTGCGGCGCAAACCCCGCCTATGCCGAGCTTGGTAACGAGTTGCGGGCGTTCGTGCTTTGGTATTCAACGCTGCTCGTCGCGCAGATCGCCGGCAGTTATCTCAATGCGGTGGAACAGAGCAAACGCAGCTTCAACGCCCAGCTCGCCCAGACGGCCGCGACGTTGATCATCACCATTCCACTGACCGCGTTCTACGGCCTGGATGGCCTGCTGCTCGGCGGCGTGATCGCGAACACCGTGATGGCCGCCGCCCTTGTCAGTTGGGCTCGCCATCACGATGAAACGGTGGAGACGGCGCATTCCCGATTCGTCCACAACGAAATGCATAACGCCGCCAAAGCGGCGTGAACGATTTGCTTATTCTGCGTGGTCAGCCGCTTGCGCCTTCGCGACCCCGGTACAAAATACCTCGCAACTCACCCCGCGAAGCCGCAAGCGGCGAATCTCCGAGGGTGCCGTTGCGCAACTTTGCAGATCCCGCTACGTAAAGAAACCCGATCAAACGACCGGGTTTCTTTACAACTGAATTGTTCGACTGAATTGTTCGACTGAATTGTTCGACTGAATCGTTCGAGGCGCGGTTTATCGCTTGCTGAACTGGAAGCGGCGACGGGCACCGCGCTGGCCGTATTTCTTGCGTTCCTTCATGCGGCTGTCGCGCGTCAGGAAGCGTGCGCCACGCAAGGCCGGCTCGAGCGTGCTGTCATACTTCGCCAGGGCTCGGCCGAGGCCCATGACGATCGCGCCGGCTTGGCCGGTCGGGCCGCCGCCGTTGGTGTTCACGTACACGTCCATCTTGCCGCCCGTGCTGGTCACTTCCAGCGGGCCGAAGATCGCCTTGCGGTCACGTTCGGCGGTGAAGTAGTCGTTCAGCTCGCGCTCGTTGATGAGGATTTTGCCCGTGCCCACCGCGATGCGGACACGTGCCACCGCGCTCTTGCGACGGCCAACGCCCCAGACGAAGGACTTGGGGGCTTTGGGTTCGGTGGATTCTGTTGTTGTGGTGTCGGTCATGGTTTTATCGAGTGTGAATGTTGATTGTCGAATGTGGAATGTAAATTGTGGAATTCAATACGCTTCAACAATCCACAATCAACATTCTGCGATCCGACTAAGCCAACTGCATTTCTTTCGGGCGCTGGGCGGCATGCGGATGCGTGTCGCCGTTGTATATTTTCAGCTTGGTCAACAAGTGCCGGCCCATCTTGTTCTTCGGCAGCATGCGCTTGACGGCCAGTTGCACGACGCGTTCCGGATGCAGCTCGTTCATGCGCTTATACGAATACAGATGACGGCCGCCGGGGTAGCGCGAATAAGTGTCGTACACGACAACGTCGGCTTTCTTCCCCGTGACGCGCACCTTGCCGGCGTTCAGCACGACGACAAAATCGCCGGTGTCGACATGGGCGGCATAGGTGGGCTTGTTCTTGCCCTGAAGAATCGTGGAAATCTGCGAAGCAAGACGGCCGAGCACCTGATCGGTGGCATCGACGACATGCCAGTCGGCAGCGATTTCGCCTGGCTTGGGGGTGTAAGTGCTCATTGCAATGTGCTCGAATCGGTTCGGTGTACAGACAAAAATCCGTCACTCGCAGCGCAGACAGCCGCCGAGTGACGGACGGGAAAGTGTACGGATGAGCCGGATTCTGTCAAGCGGAAGGATCACGCATGCTTGCCACTGCCCAGGGCGATTGCATGTGACCAAAAAATTCGTCATCCCGAGAGCCTGTGAACTTTTCGCGCGACTTTTTCCGAGTGATGCGCTAAAAAGGG
>CAXSBN010000007.1:64769-127614 GCA_964236135.1 uncultured Phycisphaerae bacterium | reverse complement strand
GTGAACAGGCGGCGGTTCGCGCCGTCTTCAGAATCGGTCGTAATGCGGAGCGGGTTATTGAGCGTGGCGACCATGGCGATCTCTCCGTGCAATTGACAAATCGGGCCACCCCATGCATCGGCCGCACGCGCGTTCAGGTTTACCCAGATTAATAAATGAACGAGAACGTCCGAGAATCAACAGAGTGGCGATCGCCGGCCGTTTCGCTCGTTGGCGCGGGGCCTGGCGATCCAAAACTGCTGACGCTTCGCGGCGCCGAGCTGCTGCGGCAGGCGGACGTGGTCGTTTACGACTACCTCGCGAATGCACGGCTTCTTCAGCATTGCCAGCCACGCGCGGAATTGATTTACGTCGGCAAAAAAGCAGCGTCGCATACAATGTCGCAGGCGCAGATCAATGACCTATTGATCGAGCGCGCGAACGCCGGGCAACGTGTCGTGCGATTGAAGGGCGGCGATCCGTTTGTCTTTGGCCGCGGCGGTGAGGAGGCCGAGGCGCTCCGCGACGCTGGAATTTCGTTCGAGATCGTTCCAGGAATCACCGCCGCGATCGCCGCGCCGGCCTATGCGGGAATTCCGGTCACCCATCGCGATTTGAACTCGAGCTTCACCTTCATTACCGGCCATGAAAAGGAAGCCGAATATCGTGACGATGAAACGCGTACGCGCGATGTCGCCGCGGGTTCATCGAACATCGATTGGAATACGATCGCAAAGCTGCCGGCCATCGCGTTTTATATGGGTGCGAAGTCGCTGCCGCGCATTTGTGAGAAGTTAATCGCCCACGGCATGCAAGCCGACTTGCCTGCCGCGACCATCCAGTGGGGCACTCACCCGATGCAACGTACCGTGGTCGGCACGGTGAAAACAATCGCAGAGGTTGTCAGCGCGGCCGGGATCGGCGCGCCTGCCATCACGATCATCGGGCGCGTCGTCGCGATGCGCGAAAAACTGAACTGGTTCGAATCGCGGCCGTTGTTCGGTCAGACGATTCTCGTCACCCGGACGCGAGAACAGGCCAGCGAATTAAGCGAGCGGCTTGAAGCGCTCGGCGCGAATGTGTTGGAAGCGCCGACGATCGAAATCGTGCCGCGCGACGATTGGGGAATAGTTGACGAAGCACTCCATCAGTTAATCGCCGGGGCGTTTGATTGGGTGACGTTCACCAGCGTGAATGGCGTGATCGCGACTCGCCGACGAATGCGGGAATTGAAGCTCGATGGGCGAATCTTTGCCAAGTCACGAGTTGCTGCCATCGGCGCCGCGACGGCGGCTGCGATCGATCGCGAGCTTTGCCTCAATGTTGACCTTTGCCCGGACAAGTTTACCGCCGAATCGCTGGCCGATGCTTTTGCAGAGGCAGGCGCGATGGCGAAGAAAAGGCATCTGGTGCTAAAGGCCGATATCGGCAGACCGGTGTTGGTCGAGCGGATGCGCGCCGGTGGCGCGGCCGTCGTCGGCGATATCGCGATTTACGAAACGAAAGTTGCGGAGCGGTTGCCTCAACCGGTTATCGAGGCGATCGAAGAACGCGCGATCACCTGGGCGGCGTTCACCAGCGCCAGCACTGCAAGAAATCTGGCTTCACTTCTCGGCTCGCATTATCGCGACCGGCTTGCCGGCATGAAACTCGCCAGCATCGGCCCGGTCACCAGTACCGAGATAAAAACGCTGGGACTTTCGCCGACTGTCGAAGCCGACCCGCATGATATTTCCGGGCTGGTGGATGCGATAGTTCGATCGGCAAGCGCGATTGAAATCAGCCGGTGACGATCACATGAGCAAACGCTTCGTGCCGCAAGAAACTGGCCGGCGATTGAGGTCCGAGCGAGAGTGATGCATAGCGCTCTAGCGTCCGGGTCGTCCGCCGCCTGGTCGTCCGCCGCTGGGTCGCCCGCCGCCGGAATTGCCGCGCGCACCTCTGGCTTCGGTGGCAGATTGCTTGACCGCCGCCGCCAGCGCGGTGCGGGCGTCGGCCGTGACTTTCTCCGCATCTTCCAGCGTTTGTTTCGCGGCTTGGCAGTCGCCGTCGTCGGCGACGGCGGCATCTACTTTCTTCGTCAGCTCATCAACGGCCGACTTCGCCGAGTCAACCGCGGTCTTGGCGGATTGCACACCGGCATCGCCGGCCAACGCATCGGCCTCCGCTTTTTCCATCGCTTGCCGTGCGTCGGCACGCGCCGTGGTCAGCTTTGTCAGTTCATCTCCCGAACCACCTGCCGCGACAGTTGACGTCGGATCGACTTGCATCGCCTTCAGCTTCGCATCAGCCTGATCGAAGATCTGCTTGCTCGACTTATACGAAAGAGCCTCATGCGACTTTTCAATCACGGGCTTGCTCACGGTGTCGAGATTGGCTTTGGCTTTAGCAAGCTCGTCGTTAGCGGCGTGTGCTTCGGGCGTTCCGAGAACTTCCGCTTTGATCGCCTCCTTGGCCTTCGTGAAGCTGTCATTCGCTGTCTTCTGTGCAAGTTGCGCGTCCGTCAGTTTCTTCCGCGCGTCCGCGACCATCTTCGCGTCCGCACGGGCTGTCGCAGGTAGGCCCCCGATCAATCCGATCACTACTGCCGCCAAAATGCCGGCGATGAGCGGTTGGAAGATGCCGTATCGAGCCAACTCGAACCTGTTTCGCTGCCGTTTCATCGTTACGCTCCGAGAAAAGATCTTGTCATTCGACGCAAAAGTGTCGTGAACGGGAACATGATAGCACCGCGTATCCGGGCGAGAATGATAGTGCGGCGACTAGTCGGGCGACGTTGCCGACATTCGCGTGGAACTGGTGCGGGTCGTTGCCGGCTTGGCACCGCCCATCACGCCGTACAGTTCAATGACCTTCGATTGCCGCCGGACGATCGCCTTCATCGGGTCGCCGGGCCGGGCTTCACGCAGTACGTCTGTAAGATCGTAAATCGAATCGATCCTGCTGTCGTTCAACTGAACGATGACATCGCCGTTAAGAATGCCCGCCTTAGCGGCGGCAGACTGTTCGAGCACGCTGCCAACTTTCACGCCATGATTGTCATCGACCGCGTCCGAAGCCGGCGAGATGCCGAGCGTCGCTCCGTGCCGCGACGTGCGAAGCCCCGGCTGCTGGTCGTATCGGTCGATATACGGCTCGCGCGGCATCGTCGCCATGTGATGGATACAAAAGTCCGCCAGTGAAAGAATCTGCGTCATTCCATCGAAGTTTATTTTATCGACCGTGTCGGACGGGCGGTGGTAATCACGATGCAGTCCGGTGAAAAAGAAGAGCACCGGGATCTTTATTTTGGCGAATGTTTCGTGATCGCTCGGCCCCATTCCGCCGCGGCCCATCTCGGGGCCGGTGTAAAGAATCTTCAGCGGCGAGTTTTCATCGCCTGCTTTGAGCATTTGAGCAAACGATTCGGCCGTGCCCGACCCGCCGATATAAACCGCCTCATTGTTTAATCGGCCAACCATGTCGAGATTCAGCATCGCGACGATTTGAGCGAGCGGAATCGTCGGATGCTTCACAAAATAATCCGATCCGATGAGGCCTTCTTCTTCGGCGGTGAAGGATATGAAGAGAATCGAGCGCTCAAGCGGCTTGCCATGCGCCAGCTTGGTTGCGAGTTGGATAACAGCGGTCGTGCCCGAGCCATTGTCATCCGCGCCGTGATGAATTTCATGCGATCCGGGTGCGAGCGATCCAAGCATTCCACGTCCAAGATGATCGTAATGCGCGCCGACAACGACATATTCCTCGGCGTGCGGCCCTTTTCCGGGCAGGACCGCGATGACGTTTTTCACTTTCGCGACAGGGTGTTCAATCGCCACGCGGCCGCTAACACGCGATTTCTCGAGAGCTGACGATGCGGGTTTTCCCGTTTCGTCGATTTGCTGTTGCAGTGCGCGAAGCGTCGGCGCGCCGGCGTGCTGTAGCAATTGACGTGCGGCTTCCTCCGTGATCTGAACGACCGGTAATTTCGCTGATGAAATCTGGTCGCGGTTCAACAGGTCGAAATCAACGAGTTCATTTCGGCCCGACATGGCGGCGATGCGGAGTTGAGCGCGAGTCGGCGGACGATGAACCGCCGCCGTCGTTGCCGGCGTCGTGGTGGCTGGCGTCGTGGCGGCCGGCGTGGTGGTGGCCGGCATCGTCGACACCGCACTCGGCGGATTGACGATCAGCAGGGCGGCTGCACCGCGCTGCTTCGCCGTCGCCGCCTTGGCGGCAAACGTTGCGGCAGAAGACCAATCACCGCCGGTAAGGCGACTGTTTCCGTCCGGCGCGCTCGGCTCGAAGCGCATCGCAAGAACGACTTTCCCTTTCACATCGATCCCGTCGTAATCGTCGTAATGAAGTTGTTCCGGTTCGGAAATTCCGTAGCCGACAAAAACAACGTCGCCGTCAAACCTGGCCGAACTGGAGATCGGAATCGGCACGAATGACTTGCCTTCTTCAAGCAGCGTGCCGTCCATCGTCAGCGTGGTCGCCGCGCCGATGGCAGCGTTCAATGGATAGTCGAACGATTGAAAATACGTCGACTGCCCCGGCACCTTTTTCAAGCCCAGCGACTCGAAGCGTCCAGCAATGTAATCGGCCGCAAGATCAAGGCCATGCGTACCCAGACCTCTGCCTTCAAGTTCGTCGGATGAGAGGTACGTGAGCGTCTTTCTCGCATCCGCTTCGATCGCCAGGTCAAACTTCGCGATATCGTTTGACATCGCCGGCCGCGTCACGGGCGACGACGAGCGACCTTTGTGGCAACCCGCCATGAGCCCGGTGGTGAGTCCGGCAAGGAGGATGATGTGAAAAGAAATACGGCGCGAGGCGGCGTGGTTCATGCTGCGGCCGAGTGTAGCGAACGGAGAACGCGAAGTAGAAACGCCGCGAGGATCAGTTCGCAAAGGGGCCGCGAAATCGGCGTCGATTATTTAGACACCGGCGAGATGTCGCGGAGGTATTGGTAGGAATAGATGCCGCTCCCATGATCGTCCGACCAGTCGATCCGAATCGCATAATTTCCGACGCGCTCGGCATGAACCACGGTGATCGGGGCCGAGTAATTCCCCGGCAAGATGGTGAGGAGCGGCTTCCTTTTCTCGCCCGGCGAAATGTCGTGAGGATTCACTCCGTCGCGGACCATCTTGCACTGCGCGCAGGGACACAGCGCGCGGAGGTGCGAAATCGAAAAGATGCTTTTAAGGCCATCCTGCCAGTCGATTTCGAGCTGGGTCTCTTTTTTCAAGTGAAGTCGAATTGGCGTGGTCGTCGAGTTCATCTTCAGTTTGATCGCGATCGGCAACGATGCCGCGCATCACTGTCGTCGATCATGGCTTCAGCCGCTGCACCAATTGTTCGCGGACGGCTTTCGCGGATAAGCCGCTGGTGCTTTTCATTATAGCGCCGACAAGCGCCCCAAGCGCCGCGGCCTTGCCGGCGCGATAGTCCTGAAGGGATTTGGAATTTTCTGCAATGATGAGATCGATGGCCGTGTCGATCGCATCGGACCCGCCGGTCACGATCGCGTTCTGTTGCGTTGCCACGGCGTCGAAGGTCTCACCCGTCAAAGCAGCGTCGAAAATTGGCCCGAGCGAGCTTGCGGCGACCTTTCCCGACTCGACGGCGGTTGCCGCATCGGAGAAAAAGTTGTCGTCGAGCCCCAGAAGCGTCATGGGCCGACCGACATCTTTCGCCAAACGCAGTCCGTGCTGGATTAACACGTTGGCAACGCGTTTCGGCGGAGCCCCGTTACTGACGGCCTTTTCGAACAGGTCTGCGGTCGCGCGCGAGTCGGCAAGCGTTGAAGCGTCGCTTCGCGAGATCCCCATTGCGAAAAAACGCTCGGACTTGGTGTTCGATGATTCACCGATTCTCGAGCGGAGCGCCGCGATCCATTCATCGGAAATTTCAATCGGCAGAAGATCGGGGTCAGGGAAGTAGCGGTAGTCCTGTTCGTTTTCCTTGTCGCGCTGATGAAACGTCTCGCCGGTGGACTCATTCCATCCGTAAGTGCTTTTACGGCCGAGCGAGCCGTTATCGATCCACTCGCGGATTTGCCTCGCGGCTTCGAAGTCGGTCGCGCGCTCCAGCACGCTGAAGCTGTTGAGATTTTTTATTTCCGTGATAGCCGTTTTATGAACCGCGCCGTCGCCGTCGGTGATGTGGACGTTGATGTTCGGCTCGAAGCGCATGTGGCCCATCTGCATCTGTGCTTCGGACACACCGAGATATTGGACCAGCTTTTGTAGTGCCTGGCCGAACGCCGCCACTTCCTTGCCGCTGCTTAAATCCGGTTCGGTCACGATCTCGAGCAGCGGCGTGCCGGCGCGGTTGAGGTCGACGATGCTGTGATCGATGGGGAACCCGCCGGGCGATTCGTGCAGCAGCTTTCCGGCGTCTTCTTCCAGATGCGCGCGGCGGATGCGAACTTCGCGATCGCCGACCGCCAGCCGTCCCTCGTAACAGAGCGGCAAATCATACTGGCTGATCTGGTAGTTCTTCGGCAGATCGGGGTAATAGTAGCTTTTACGATCCCATTTCGTTTGACGATTGATCTGACAATTGAGCGCTAGTCCAACGGTGATGGAATGTTCGATGGCTTGGCGGTTCAGCACCGGCAGCGTGCCGGGCAAGCCAAGCACCTGGGCATCAACCCGCGAGTTCGGCGCGCCGCCGAATCCGTTGGCAGCCGCGGTGAACATCTTCGATCGCGTCGCGAGCTGGACATGAATTTCCATTCCCACAAGGACGCGAAAAGATTTGACGATGCGATGCGACACGGCAGGCCAGATTACCTGAGCAATCGACGGCTACAAGGCAAGCGGTGCATCATTGGGCGATGAGGGGCTCGAACCCCCGACCTCACGGGTGTGATCCGTGCGCTCTAGCCAGCTGAGCTAATCGCCCGAATTTGCGAACGTACGGATCATAACGGCGGGTTCGATCGATTCAAGATCGTGATATTGATTCGAGAGCTTCAACCCAAGGCGTTGGCAAACTGTCGCAAGCTGACGGATGAAAAGACCATCGCGGTTCGGGTGCTATAATCTGACGACGATGCTGGCGAGCTGATGGAGCGAGCAGCATCATTCGTTGGGAGCGGGATCATGAACGATGAATTAGACCCCACGTTGCCCGAGCGACGCGATTCGAGCGGCGGGCCGAAAGAGCCAAAGCGTGAACCACGCGAGCTGCGGCGTTCGAGCAAAGACATCACCGGCCTGTTAAAGGGCTGGGATTATGAGCCGGGCACGATGAATGTGCGAAAAATTTCCGGGCTCGATGGTCAGCCGAAGTTGCAGATGCGTCTTGAGCTGGGGCTGTTGCAGATGGAAGTGACCGGCCGTCCGGATGGAGTCAAACCGCACGGATGCGAATCATTACTTGAATATTACGAGAATCAGCTCACCGACTATGAGAAGCGGCACGGCACCGATCTTGGCTTTAATTTAACGGCCGGGCAGTGTCAGTCGCTGCGCGAAGAGGCGCAGATGTATTATCAGCGCTATCTGAGCCTGCTGGTGCTGGAAGATTTTCCGGGCGTCGTTCGCGACACTGCCCGAAATTTGAAGGTGCTCGATTTCTGCGGAAAGTTTGCCGTCGATGAGCAGGATCGCCTCGCCCTCGAACAGTTTCGACCGTACATCCTCATGATGAACTCGCGGGCTCGCGCATCGATTTCGCTCAACGGCGAGCGTTTCGACGAGGGGTTGAAGATTCTGAACGACGCCGTTGAGGCCATTCGCGAATTTTTCGAAGCGATCGGCCAGCCGGAGGCGTTCGAGCAGTCAAACGAGATCAAGGTTCTGAAACGATTCGCACGCGAGATTCGTAAACGCGTTCCGGTCGACCCGATGACGAAATTGCAAACCCGATTGCAGCGGGCCATTAAGGCCGAGCGCTACGAAGACGCTGCCCGCTTGCGGGATGAAATTCGCAAGCGGACAGCGTCACAGCTCTGATAGTGAGTATCGCCGTCTGAGCAGCCTAACACTGTCAGTTCAGGGCGCGCCGGTTTTCGGGTCATTCATCGATTTTTGCACGCTCGCTTCTTTTGCAGGCGTTGCAGTTGGCATGGTCGTCGACTCCGGCGACTTAGGAATCGCTTCAAGTTTGATCATCGAGTCATCCTTGCAGTATTTTCGGAACGCATCCTGAATTTGCTGGGTCGTAAAGGTCTGGAAGATTTGCGGAAGTTCCTTTAAGTCCTCCAAAGATCGGCCGCGGTAGGCCATCTCTCCGATCTGAGCCATCCAGAATGTCGGCTCTTTCATGAGCGATTCCATATCGTTGGCCGTCTGCTTTTTGGCATCGGCCAATTCCTCGTCGGTCGGGCCTTTGTCGGCGAAATCCTTTAGAATTTCGATGATTTCCGAGCCGAGTTTGTCGGCATTTTGTGGATCCGTGGGTGCGCCCGCCAGCATCGTGCCCATGCCGGGTATTGCAGCGCCCGGTTGATTGCCGCAGCCGATGCTGTAGACCAATTGTTCTTTCTCACGAATTCGGTCGATCATCCGACTCGTTAGGATTCGCGCCGCCAACGATAGCGGGCGGCGTTCAGGATCAAGCGATTCGCAACTGATGAAGCCGGCGTAGGTAATGGCTTTAGGCGTCTGACTTTCGAACGTAACCGTCTTTTCAAAAGGTCCATTGCCGCGACTGAGCTTCCGCAGCGAATCGAGTGCGTTAAATTGGTCATTCCGCTTTGGCAGCGAGCCGTAATACTTGGCGACAAGATTGACCGCGTCTTCCTTCTTAATGTCGCCGACTACCGTCACTTCCATGGCGGCGTTGCCGACAATGCGCTTAAACCATGCTTCAGCGGGTGACCGTTCCTGACGATTGATCTGCTTCTCACTGAGCGGACCAAACCGTGGGTCACCGCCGGCGATGGTTTGCGCAACGATGATCTGAAGCTGTCCCTGCGGCGACGTCTTCATCATCTGAAGTCCCTTGAGCGAGTTTTTCTTCCACTCATCCAAGGCTGACGGCTCAAGCGTACCGTCGGTTAAGACCGCATAGGCCAACTGCATACCGGCCGCGAGGTCTTTGTTATTTCCGGACACGCCGACGGTCAGAGAATCCAAACCGATGCCGCCGCCCATGGTCACGGTTTTGCCTGTCATTAAATCGCGGATTTGCGACGAGGTGAATCGGCTGGTCGCGGGGCGGGCAAGGATGATACTCGCCACCTGGCTGACGCCGCGGTTCTCCGGCGTCTCTTCGATCGTGCCGCCGGGCATCAGCATGCTGATGTTGACCGAATCTTTCTTGTAGTCGTTGAATTTGTAGTGCATCACCACGCCGTTGGCGAACGTCACCGTCGTGATGTCCAAATCTTTATCCGTCTCTTCAGAAACGACTTTCCCCGCATCCGGCTCGCTCGCCAGGATTGAGCCGGATTTTTCCTTCTCTTCTTGCGCGTCGGGTTTCTTCATCCATGCCGCGTTACCCGCCGCGAGCACGTCATCTTTTGATGGGACAGTAAAGCCCGACTTGTTTGCCGGCAACATCACCACGTAGGACCAGTCCTTATTCTTGAAGTTGTCGACAAAGACATCGTGCAACTCGTCGACACTGACGCTGTCGAGCGTTCTTTTCATCAGGTCCAGGCGCTGCTGCGCCGAAAGAATTGGCCGATTCCGGCCAATGGCGGCGGAGATTCCGGCCACAATCTGGGCGCTTTCGCGGCTCGATTCCGTATCGACCGCGCGCTGCGAGCCACTCAGCAATTCGCTTTTCGCCAACTCCAATTCATGCTTGCTGAAGCCATGATCGATCGCGCGACTGGTTTCGACGATCTGCGCGTCAAGCATTTTGTTCCAGTCTTCGGGCTCGCCTTCGGACGAGATGCCGACCTCCAGTCCCTCGTTTAGAAAATCGCTGGTATCCACATTCGCGTTGCGGAAGGGGGCGCCTCCCTTGCGGACGACTTCATCAAAGCGGCGGTTCACGATCCATTCCGAAATATTCTCCACCACTTCGCGGCGATATTGCTCGTACGTCGTCACGGGCGGCCGTCCCTGCTTCATCGTCATCAGTTCGACGTCAGCGCCGACCTGCTCCGGGTCAGTGAGCACCAGGACCTTCGTCTCCTGAGAAGGCGTGAGGCCCGCCTTCACCGGCTGTCGAGTCGGGCCGCGGCCCTTGATGTCGCCCAACTTTTTCTTTGCCGCATCAATGACGGTCTGCGGGTCGATGTCGCCGGCGACGATGAGTGTCATGTTCTCCGGCCGATACCATGTGTTCCAATAGTCAAGAAATTCGCTTCGCGGAAAATGCTTGATCAGGTCTTCGTCGCCGATGACATCGTGAATGGCCAGATGCGTGCCGGGAAAGAGCTCCTTGGTCATTTTCTTTTGGAGTCGCTCCGCTGCTGATTTACCGGCACGCTTCTCTTCGAGGATCACGCCGCGTTCGGAATCAATTTCGGGCTGCGATAGGCCGAGACCTGACGCGTAGTCGGAAAAAATAGTCAGCGCGGTGTCGATCGTCTCCGGCTTGGCGTCGGGCATCGTGAGTTTGAAGACCGTCTCCCACAAATTGGTGTGGGCATTGGTGTCAGCGCCAAACGTCATTCCGAGGTGAGTCAGAAGCGGGATTAATTTGCCCGGCGCGTAGTGCTCAGAGCCGTTAAAGGCCATATGCTCCATGAAATGAGCGAGGCCATTCTGCTGATCGGTTTCGTTCAACGAGCCGGAGCGGACATGCAGGTCAAGAGCGACTTTGCCCGGAGGGCTGGCGTTCTTACGGACAATGTATTTCATCCCATTATCAAATTGGCCGTAGATGTTGTTCGGGTCTTTCGGTAGCTGCGTGTCACTGTCAGCGCGAAGCGCTGACGAAAAACAGATGCAGGCGATGATTGAAGTGATGGCCAGGCGGGATCGAAGCATTAGGCGTCCTTTTGAATATTAGGTCGATGGGCGAGTTCGAAAGATGTTTGCCGGGCGAGTGGGGTATTCCACAACGTTGTTGACCGGCTAAGATCGTACTCGGTTCTATTCGCGAGGCATGATAAAGTTGCAGGTGCGGCTCGCAAGAGCGCAAATTCCATCAAATGCCGACTCCGTCCATGCCAGTTACCAGGCCAATTACTGAGAGTGTATCGAAGACGGTCGAGCCGATCGAGCTGGAAGAATCGACCATACCGTTGCCCGATCCAGAAGCGGACCACCGGCCCACCATCCCCGTACCGCCGCCGGTCTGGCTTGTGGCAGTCGAGGATGTGAAGCTGCCGACGATCGCGGGAATCGAGGCCAAGCTCGCGGAGTTCTACGCGGGACTGTTGAAACTTGAGCCGGACGATTCACTGACTTTCCGCGCCGAGCGGTTTCGTGTTCGATTTGAAGTGGTGAGCAAGCCTATCGAGCGAATCGATTTTCGTGCGTTGATGATCGAGGTGCCGTCACTGGTCGACTTAGAGAAATTCCTGATCGATGCCGAGTTGGAGTACGAACGCGTCAGCGGCCTACAGCCCGGCGACCGCTGCATTCTCGTGCGTGACCCGGCCGGAAATCTGGTTCAGGTCAACGAGCGTCGTGAATTACTTTGAGCTGTGGACCTGATCAGGCTTGCAGTTCGCCGTCGCATGAGGCAATGATGCAGGTTCAGATCACTTCATGTATTCAAACAAACCAATCATCGGCATGGCTGGCGGGATCGGGGCCGGAAAGTCTTTTATAGCTTCGCTTTTCGGTGAGTTGGGATGTGTCGTCGTAAGCTCTGACGAGATCGTCCGCAGAATGTATCACGACTCGGTGGTCGTTCAGACATTAAAAAAATGGTGGGGGCCGATGGTGCTCAGTCCCGATGGATCAATTGACCGCTCAGCGGTGGCGCGAAAGATTTTCCAATCGCCCGCGGAGCGAAAACGCCTGGAATCGTTTTTACATCCGCTGGCAAACCAGCAGCGCGAGCGGCTGATGGCGACGGCCGCGACGGATGCGAAGGTTTTGGCGTTTGTCTGGGATACGCCTCTGCTATTTGAGACGGGCTTGGACAAACTTTGCGATCGTACCGTTTTCATCGATGCGCCCGCCGAGCTTCGTCAGGAGCGGGTGATCCAAAAACGGGGCTGGACGAAGGCGGATCTGGAAGAAAGAGAAAATTCACAATTCCCCCTTGCCAGAAAACGAGAATTATCCCAACATGTGATCTCAAACGCCGCCGATGTGGGTGCTGCTCGTGACGAAGTACGAGACGTGTTCATCCGAATCTTAGCCGAAATTAATTCGACCCCGACAGCCGCTGGCTGTGATCGTGATTGAGGCGCGGATCGATCGGTCTGGACATTTTGCTCGAAAACCACTTACGAAATTTTTGCCGCGTTTGATTGATTCGATCGGTTGGTCTTGTCAATAATGGTCGTCGGTCGGCGTGTTTGGCGACTGTCGATTAAGTTTGCCCAAGAATATTTGCTTATCAAAGCTAGAACGTCGGCATACAGCTGCGGAGGCGAGCTGACTGTCATGTGTGCATCCAAGCAGTGGTGCGATCATGATGGGGAACGTTTACCGACGAACACAATTTACGTTTTAAATGCACAATCAACTAAATCCGTCGACATCTGCCCTGTGAGATGGCGATGACGCACCGCAATCGTTTTGCGGAACAGCCGTTCAAATTCGACGGCTCAATGAGAATTTTGACGCATCCCCTTTTCCTTCCTATCTATTCCCGGAGCTAGCAACATGGCGAAGTCGCCAACTCGTGGCCGCCGACCACAAAATGTCGGTGCGGAGTCTCTCGAATCAACAATATCCAGTGCGACAACGGCGGTGGAAACGCCGCCCGAGACGGGCGAATCGTCCAGTGATCGAAGTGATCGACCCGACGATCGCGAGCCGCGAAACGGGTCGGCCGTTCCGGCGCACGACGGCCGCTCGAATGAGTCCCGTCCAAACGAAGCCAAAGCCGGCGAAGATGTCGCTAGCTTCGACGCCGAAACGAATGCTCGATACGAGCAGGTCAAAGGCGGCAAGCTCTACATCAAAGACCTTCAACAGATGGATGTGCTGGGCCTCCACGAGATAGCCAGGCAGGAAGGAATTCAGGATTATCTCGGCCTGAAGAAGCAGGATCTGATCTTCCAAATCCTTCGCAGCCGCATCCGGCAAAACGGCCTGATGTACGGCGAGGGCGTGCTCGAGATCCTTCCCGACGGCTTTGGGTTTCTTCGTTCGCCTGAATATAATTATCTGCCGTGCCCGGATGATATTTACATTAGCCCATCGCAAATTCGCCGTTTCGGTTTGCGCAATGGCCACGTCGTGCAAGGTCAGATTCGTCCGCCGAAGGAAAGTGAGCGTTACTTCGCGCTGCTGCGGGTTGAAGCGATCAACGGCGAAGATCCCGAGCGCATCACCGACATCAGCAACTTTGAAGACCTCACGCCGCTGCACCCGAACAAGCGGTTAGTCCTGGAAAACGACCCCAAGGACATGAACATGCGGATCGTCGACCTCGTCACGCCGATCGGCATGGGTCAACGCATGCTGATCGTCGCGCCGCCGCGTACGGGTAAGACCGTGCTGCTGCAAAAAATCGCCAACAGCATCAGTAAGAACAATCCTGAAGTTGTCTTGATTATCCTACTGATCGATGAGCGGCCGGAAGAAGTCACGGACATGGAGCGGAACACGAACGCGGAAGTCGTGTCGTCGACCTTCGACGAACCGAGCAGCCGCCACGTGCAGGTCGCCGAAATGGTCATCGAGAAGGCCAAGCGTTACGTTGAGTTCGGCAAGGATGTCGTCATCCTGCTTGACTCAATCACCCGACTGGCCCGTGCCTACAACACTGAAGTGCCACATTCGGGCAAGATCCTCACCGGCGGTGTCGATGCGAACGCCCTACAGAAGCCCAAGCGCTTCTTTGGCGCGGCTCGAAACCTCGAAGAGAACGGCTCGCTGACAATCCTCGCGACCGCGCTGATCGACACCGGCAGCAAGATGGACGAAGTGATTTTCGAAGAGTTCAAGGGCACGGGTAATGCCGAATTGCACTTGGATCGAAGACTGGTCGATCGCCGCACATATCCCGCCATCGACATCAACGCCTCCGGCACCCGCCGTGAAGAGCTGCTGCTCGACAAGAAAGAATTGGAACTCGTCTACCGCCTGCGTCGCGTGCTGAGCGACATGAACCCGGTGGAAGGCGTGGAATTGCTGAAGGGACGGTTGGAGAAGGTTCCGAGCAACGCGCAGTTCCTGATGAGCATGAATTTGGATTGACGTTCTCCGTCAATCCCTGCCGGAAAACGCGGATCGCTTTCCGGTGCCCAGGAAATAGCTCAACTGCCGACAATCCTGTTTCGAGAGCCATCGTGCGGCCACGGGCAGGTTTGTCAGCAGATCCGGCATCGTCCAGATAAAGATCTCCACGGTTGGCCCGTCGCAGTTGGCCGAGCCGGCGATTTTATTCGGGTCATTGTTCGGCATAGACAAGTCTCGTTCGGCCGCATTCGGACGCAAGCCGAGGAGCGGTGCGAAGTCGACGTACTGCTGATGCTGCTGCTCCCAATACTTTGAAAGGTTATCGATTGCCGACGGCTTCGTCGTTGCTCGTTCGTCCTCCTCCTCCGCCTCCTCAAAATTTGAAGACGCATGCTTCGCGACAAATGTCCTGGCCATTTGTTGATCGGCGGCAGGATCATTCGCGATGGCATTCAGTGCTGCGATCCTCTGCTTTTTGAAGAGCTGGCGTTGCTCAGACTGAAGCTGCTTAAGCATTTCGTCATCCGCGAGTCGCCTAGCCTCGGCCATCTTCTCGTTCAGTGCTTTCAACTCCGCTTTGTTCCCATCCGAATTTTCACTCGACTGACCCTGGTTCAAACGTGCGAGCGTTCGACGCGAGCGCCGAATGCCCGCCCATTGTTCTGAAGTCATTGATCCCCGATCCCATGGCGCGATGAGGTCATATGAACCGCTGAGCTGAAGATAATCATTGATCTCATTCGACAGTTCAGTCGCAGTCTCATTGCTGTGGGTAACGACGCGGAAGCGAATCGGGCCGATGCTCAGGCCCGCCCGAACAAAAACATCGCCGCTCGATTCTGAAAAGGCGGCGACCCACCTCGGTCGCGCCGCATTGTCAGATGCGGGAACCTGCGCCATGAGCGAACGTCCAAAAAGTTCGAGCGCTTCACCGTCTTGGATTTGGGCTTTCAATGTTTCATACGTCGATCTTGCTGCCGAGGCGGAGGAGAAATTTGCGATGACGATCGGTTGCTCGCGCGAACCGCTGGATTGCGTTGCCGGTGCCCGGGCCGCAATGGTGCCGACAGACGCGATATCGTTCACGTCCATCGGCGTGGCGGGTGATTGCAGTCCCCGCTGGAAGAATCTCGCAAGCTGCGGATTGTTCCCGATCGCCACGGCGATCCCGATGACGGCCGCCATCAGGAACGCGACGATCTGCACGCTGCCCAAACCAAGCGTCGCCAGCCAGCCCGGCGGGCGCGCGTTGAGTGTTTCGTAAACGTCTAAAACGCGACGCGCCATAATCGTGTTTGCAACGGGCCGCGGATAGTGCGATCGCAGCCAATGTATGATTGCTTCAGCCACTGGCGTCGGAATCGTCTGCGCGTCGGCCGACACTGTCGGCAGCACGGTTTTACGAATGGCAGCCGACGCTCTCGCCGTTCGATACGCGGCCGGCAAATTGAGTAGAAGCAGAACGCCCAGCGGCGTCAGTATTCTGTCGTGAAGCCTGAATCCGATCCAGACGAGTGCGAGCGAAGCCACGACGCGGAACGCGGCATCGAGCAGCCAGTGGCGAGTGAACAGCAATGCATAAGCGATACGACCGCCGTCGAACGGAAGAATGGGCAACAGGTTTGATCCGTTCAACAGCAAGGAAATCAGTGCGATCTGCGTGAGTATCGTATTGTGAAGTACAAGCCCCGCGACGCCGAGCACACTTCCTATGACGATGCCCGGCAACGGCCCCATCAGGGCAACGATCGCTTTCTTCCACCCGGGTACGTTGTAGTGCTGCCCCTTGACGGCCGCCCCGAAGAACGGAATGAAGAACATCTGCACATTGCGATAGCCGAACGCCTGCATCGTCACGAAATGACCGAGTTCGTGGACGAACAGCACGACAATAACGATCCCGATCATCATCGGCTCGCCAAAACCAATGTGCATCGTCAGGGCAAACAGCGCGATCGTAATCAGCAGCGTCAATGCGCCGCCGAAGAGGTTTGAGCGCTTGAGTTGAAGTCGTTCGATCTCGATCAGCACGGCCCGGTCTGCGGCATCGGCGACCTGTGCCTGAGCACCGAACTGCGCGAGATGGGCGGTCGTCGCACTCTCCGTCGCAGTCAGTGCCCGATAGAGTCCGCGCCGGCGGCCGTCTTCGATGGTTTCGGCGTGATATCGTTCGACGACATCCACCATCGATGCCGCATTTGGAAGAGGCGTCACGGTGATGCCGCTCAGCGCCCGCTGGTGTGACTCCGCGGCCTTCGCTTCCTTCTCGCGGACAGCAGGGTTCAGCCGCACTGCAGGCGGGGCGTCCTGGTAACAAGGCGAATTTGTCGTGCAAAGCAGCGTTCCATCGTCTAATGGCGAGATCAGCTCCACGATTTTCCGCGGATTTTTCCACGTACGCGCCGCTGTCAATCGGGCGGTCAGTTTGGCCACCGACTTGTTGTCTCGCCCGGCCAAAATGCAGATGTACGAGCGGCACCTGTTCACCACGTCTTCAATCAGATACCACTGCAACGGCTCGGAGATAAACTCATCCGTTAGGGCAGCGGCCATTTCTTCAAGGTGCGCCACAGCCTGCGGCGGAATGGCAGCAAAATCGGTGCGAAAAGGTGCAAGCGAGGCAACGGGCGGATCATTCAATATCCCTGGCACCGCGACTCGAAAAAGCTTCGTTGCCCAGACGATCAACACCAGCGGCGAACGAGCATCGCGCCAGAGTTCTGACCACGAAGACTTGTAACTAACCGTCTTGTAAAATTGGCCCTCGACTCCGGGCCGCGGCGCGATGGTTTCCTTGTCCAAGATGCTTTCCCTGCCTCCCGAGAAGTGACGGCTGCACTTTATATTCTTGACCGCCGAAATCGCAAATGGGGACGTCGAATCCAACTGTGCTTCAAGCAGGCTCCCAACGGCTTCGGTATTATCTTTCTCACCTCCCGGATCAGAACTATCCTCATCCTCGCGATGAAGCGTGTCTGGCGGCGGCGGGGGTGGGTCGTCGCGATGGGCCGCGATTGGGCTTGGTGCTCATCGTTCTGCTCACCGCAGTTCTTTTCGCGCCGACCATCGCCCGGCCGACCGTTCAGCGGAAACTACAGATGCCCCCGCTCCCCAATCGCACTCGCCGTCGCGTGGGTTTCGATGTGGCTGATGCTGATGTGCCATCGCGTAATTCCGAGAGCGGTTGCGATGCGAAGACACTCGCCCGAGAGTTCTACTTTCGGCTGGCCACTTGACGCTGCGACGATGTTGATATCCGTCCAGGCGATTCCGCCACGCCAGCCCGTGCCGAGAACTTTCAGCACCGCCTCCTTCGCCGCGAATCGACCGGCCAGGTGCTCGTAATATCGTTTGGCACTCTTCGCGCAATACGCTTGCTCGGCTATGGTAAAGACGCGGTCGAGGAAGCGCTGCGCATGCTCTTCCACACTCTGCCGCAGGCGAGCGGTCTCAATGATGTCGATTCCAATGGCGACGATGGACACAATAACAGGATACCTGCATCGGCCATCCTCGATCTACGGGCAGGGCAAACGCATGTGAATGTATGAAATTCCCAGGACACGTCATTCCGAGGGGAGCAGCAGAGATCCGTCAGGTCGTTGCTGCTCCCTTCGGGATGACGAATTTTTTAGTCCTTGCAATCGCCTTCGATCTACTGGAGCTATCTTTTCCCGCCCCTTTACGCAGTTGGGCGTCCTTGCTAGTATCTTCGCCCCCTTCGAATCCAGTGGATTCGCGGGCTTAATTTGCCAACGAATCGATCGAGGTGTATCTCATGGGTTATAAGTTCAAGCCGAACAAGGGCGTCGCTAAGCGAATGAAGTTGACGGCGACCGGCAAGCTGAAGCATCGGCACGAGAAAAATTCGCACCTGCGCAGCCGCCGAAGTGCTTCACTGAAGCGCCGGCTCGGTCGTGCTGGAGTGCTCGCCGAGGGGCATTCGCGCAATATGCGGAAATTCCTGGGGGTGGTTGGCTCGCGTCCGAACAAGGTCGCCCGAGATCGCGAGCTTGCCGCCAAGCAAGAGAAAGCCGCTGAATAAAACAAAATAATCGAGCCGCGCACGCGTCAGCGAATGCAATCTCGAACACAAGTGTCCGCGCGTTGCGAACACAGCTAAGTCTATTGACCTCTGGCTCACAGATGTTTCTGAAAGGTTCTTACCATGCCACGTTCTTCCGGCGGGCCGACACATTCCCGCAAACGTAAACGTATTCTCCGCCGTGCTTCAGGCATGCGCGGAATGCCGGGTCACAATTATCGCCCGGCCCTCGAATTTACCCGCAAGGCTGACGTTTACGCGTACGAGCATCGCAAGCAGAAGAAGCGCAACTTCCGCCAACTCTGGATTGTGCGACTGAGCGCCGCGCTGCGTCAGCGCGGCATTAACTACAACCGATTTATTCCCGCATTGATGGCCGCTGGAATTGAGCTGAATCGCAAGATGCTAAGCGAGATCGCGATCGCCGACCCAGCCACGTTCGACGCAATCGTTGATATGGCCAAGCCGCATCTGGTGACCGGCAAAGCCGCTTAATCCTGAATTCCATTCCGACAACCAACAGCTCATCGTGCTTGTCGCGATGAGCGGTTTTTTGCGCCGCTAATTTGTCACGAAGGAGCGCAAAGAACGAAGCAACACAAAGTGAGAAGAGAGTCGGCTTTTAGTTTCCCCTCGTTTTCTTTGTCTATTCGTGACTTTATCGGACGCGCGGAATTTGCCGGAAAATTCTTCCCCGTTCACTTGCTTCCCCCAGATTTGCATTTGATATCTGGAGTGTCGATCGCGGCCAGCGATCGCAAGGAGAAAGTGACCATGAAGACAATGTTCAACACCGCGTTTTTTGTCCTGTTCCTCGCCGGCTGGGGCCTGGCTGCATTATCGCTGCACGTCGTTCGATCGACGTCGTCGATCAGCCTGGTGACGAAAGACCGCCTGGGAATGACCGACACCTATTGTGATACCCGCACCTGGACGGCCGACGACGTGTTGGCGCACCCCGCGGTGGTGAGTCGGTTGGTCGAAACGAATCAGATCAGTGCACTCAATCAGAAGAATGACAGCACCGCGAAAAAAGTCACGAAGCAAGCCGCCCGCGATCGCCGCTCGAATGAGGAGTCGTTGAATCGCACCGTCGCCGTGACGAATGCGTCGAGTGATTGGTGGACGTTGAAGTGATTCGATGAAGCGTTTAGCCGCGGCGTACTCGCCGCCTTTTTCTGTAGTCCGTGGCAAAGATGTCGCGAGGACGTGACGTCTAAACGAATGAGGAGCTGCGTCAGCTACCTCAGCTTCAGCGAAACGCCTTCTTGTTCCCACTGCTCGACAAGGCGTTTCAAATCCTTGACCGTCGCATTCAGCTCTTTTGACGTGTCGACGAGGCTTTCATACAGCCGGTTGTCATTGACCAGCAAGCCGGCGGTCCCTTTGCCGTCGTTGATCTTTTCGCTGATCTGTTGAACCTGCGTCAGCATCGCCGCTACCTGCGTCAGCCGGTCGCCCATCTGCTTGCTGAGATTATCGATATTGTTGCCGGCCTTGAGCACTTGGGCATGGGTGTCGTTGATCGTCGCGGTGGCGCTGTTCGACATCTTCTGCAAATCGGTTGAAAACGCGTCGATCTTGGCCGTGATCGACTTCGCGCGCTCGCTGGCGTCGCGGATGTTATCGAGCGACTTGGTGATGTCGCCCCGCAGCTTGCCGTCTTCGACCAATGACTTGATGGAGTCGATGGCCTTCCCCGCGTTCTGCACTTGCTCATCTAGATGGCCGATCAGGTTGGCCTCACGAAGCTGCTTGGTGACGCGTGTTAATTCCGTAGCCAGGTCGGCGATCTGCTGCGTGGGCAAATACTCACCCAGACCGACGTATTCCGCGTTGATCTCTTTGCCTTCCTTGAGCGGATCGCTGGAGGGAACGCCCACCGACTCGAGCGAGATCGTCGAGCCGCTGCCGAGCGGGCTGGTCGTGCGAATCCGCGCGGTGACATTGCCCGGCAGCGTGGGCGTGGAATTGATCTGTCCTTCAAAATGCACGCGATCGCGGGTGGTTTCGTCCAGCCAAATTCTCGTCACATGTCCCGCTTCGACGCCTCGATAAACGATCGGCGAGCCCTCGCCGACGCCATCGGCGCGATCGGTGATGAAACGAACAGTGAAGGTGGGAGCTGCAAAAAACGGAGCCGCGCGATCGGCGAATTTGAGGATCATCCAGCCGAGGATGCACATCGCCAGCACGACCGTCGCGCCGACCAGAACGTTTCGCCGATACGGTGTCATTAAAGTCGGGCACTTGTATGTCGATGCGGAAACGGATGCAAGGAATACGGCCCGCTCATTTCGTTCCGGCGGCCTGAGTGTTCGTCACAATCGCGTGACGATCGAATACAATTCGCGCGGTGCTCCTGCTCGCGCTCACGATCTTGCTCACGACACACCCGGCCGCATCCGGGATAATTCCTGCCACCACGGTCTCCGCCGCGACCGCTCCAGCGACCGCTCCAGCAATCGCGCCTTTTGATCTGCCCCGCTACGAGACCAAAGCGTACGACGTTTACAGCGACCTCGACGCAGAAAGTCTGATCGGCGTATTCGCGCGCGTCGATCGAATGACCGCGATGTATCGCGCGGAGACAAGATCATTTTCACGCGATGCGGTCAGCCGAATGCCACTGGCCATCTTTCGAACGCTTCGTGACTACGAGAACGCCGGCGGACCGCATGGCAGCGCGGGTTTTTTTGACGGCGAAACGTTGCTCACATTTGCCGGCCCCGGGCATCGTGCCGACGCACGCACCTGGCATATTTTACAGCACGAAGGCTTTCATCAATTCGCCCACAGCGCGATCAGCGACCATCTTCCGACATGGCTCAATGAGGGGATGGCGGAATATTTCGGCGAGGCGATCTTCACGGGCGATGGTTTCATGGTCGGCCTTAACCCGGAATGGCGACGACTCCGTATCCGACAATCGATCATGGAAAACAAATTCAAGTCGCTCCAACAATTTGCAAGCCTGTCGCCGGATGACTGGAACGCGAACGTGTCGATCGTGAATTACGACCAGGCGTGGTCACTCGTGCAATTTTTGCTCCAAGACAATCGGCCCGCGTTTGAGCATTTCGTGAAATCTATCGTCGACGGCACGACACAGGAGAAAGCGTGGCACGATGCGTTTCCGCACTCGCCGGACGACATAGAAGCCGCCTGGAAAAAATGGTGGCTGAATTTGCCCGCGAATTCGACGGACGAGGATTATGCCCGCGCGACGGTCGCGACGCTGACCAGCTTCCTCGCCCGCGCCGCGGCTGAGCGCGTCGCGTACCGTTCGTTCGATGACTTCGCAACCGCGTGCGAGCGTCATGCGTTGCCTTCATCTGTGGGAGATGTGCTGCCTGATGACCTGCTCGATGAAGCCATAAACGACGTCCGCGCGCGAATTGCGGACGGTGCGAAGTTCACGCTCACTGCGCCACCGGAAGCGCAGTTGAAGATGGCGATTCACTATTTCAAGTCCGGGAAAGAAGCTGTCGGAAGCTTTGAACTGAAAGACGTGGCCGTAGAAAACGTTCGCGTTCGATAATTCGGTATTGCCCCGCGAGTTGTGGCGTGAGCATCCTGCCCATGTCGACGATGTATTCATTGTCATCGACGCTACCGAAATACGCGAGTCGACGGGCTGGAAGCCCGTGCCACCATCCTGTTCATTTTACCGCTTGGTAAGCCCAAGTTCTTCAGGCGTTGCTTCGCCTTCGACGAAACGCCGCACACGTTCATCGGTACTGGTTTTCATTTCGTCGGGTACGCCGTCAAAAATGAGCTTTCCCTCAAATAACATGACGATGCGGGTGGCGATCTTGAACGCGCTGGTCATGTCGTGCGTGACGGTGATACTGGTGATATTCAACTCGCGCTTCAATCGAATGATAAGTTCGTTGATCACATCGGAACGAATCGGATCCAGGCCGGTCGTCGGCTCGTCATAGACGATCACATCGGGTCGCAATGCAATCGCGCGCGCGAGGGCCGCGCGCTTTCGTTGTCCGCCGGAAAGCTCGCCCGGCATTTTGCGGCCAACGTCGCTCAAGCCGACCAATGTCAGATTTCGATTGACGACTTCTTCGATCTCGGACGGCGTTTTCGTGGAATGTTCGACCAGCGGAAACGCGATATTATCGTGCACGCTCAACGAGTCGAACATCGCGCCCATCTGAAACAGAAATCCGAACTGCGTGCGCACATCCATCAGTTCGCGTTCGGAGAGATCGTCGACACGCCGGCCTCGAAACCAAACCTCGCCGGCATCGGGTTTCAGCAGGCCGACGATGTGCTTGAGCATCACGCTCTTTCCGCTGCCGGACGCGCCGATAACGACAAGGCTTTCACCCGCCGCGATATCAAGCGACACGCCGCGCAAAACCTTCTGTCGGCCGAAGGCTTTTTCGAGATTTTTCAGCTGAATGAGCGGCGTGTCGTTCATCAGCCAAACAACCCCCTCATGCCCGGGAAGAAGCTGGTGTATAGCTCGCGGAGCAGTTGCGCGAAGAAAAAGTTGAGAATGATGATCGCCAGAAAGCTCGTCACGAAACTGTCCGTGCAGGCGCGGCCGACGCCGGAAGCGCCGCTGCCGCAGGTGAAGCCTTTGTAGCAGCTAATCAGACCGATTGCCGCGCCGAAGAAGATGCACTTGACGATTCCTTCCATGATCTGCCAGTTGTCGACGGCCTGCGCGGAATAATGCCAGTACGGCTCGCTGGGAACGTGCAGGAACTTTGTGCTGATGACCCACCCGCCGAGCACGCCGAGATAGTCGCTATAGATCGCGAGGATCGGCGTGAGCAGCACGCAGGCGATGAAGCGGGGGAGCACGAGGTAACGGATCGGATCTGATCCCATGACGCGCAGCGCATCGAGTTGTTCGGTGACGTTCATCGTCCCAAGCTCGGCCGTCAGAGCGCCGCCGACGCGACCGGCCAGCATCACCGCCGCAAGAACCGGGCCGATCTGTTTCACGACGGACAGGTTGATGACGCTGCCGAGTCGCGCCGCCTGTCCGAGCGCGGCAAGCGTGGTGTAACTTTCGATGGCCATCACCATGCCGATGAACGCACCGGTGACCGCGACGACCGGCACGGAGCGCGTGCCGACCTCATACATCAATGGAAATACCAGCCGGAGCGTCTTCCAGCGAAAAAGACTCGGCAGGAACGAGAAGACTCGCCCGCAGAACAAACAAAAGTCGCCGAACGACGCCAGCGTGTTGTTCGTGTTCCGCCCGATCTGTTCAATCAATCCGAGGGGCATGGTCGGGCGGATGATATTGCAAATCGGTGTGCGGCGTTAGGTACCCGACGGCATGCACCGCGGGATAGTGATGAGGAGATGAACGGTTCTTTAATGAAAGTCGCGCGAAGGCTGAGAAACACCCTCGAGTAAAGCCGTTCGATCATAAAAGCGATGTGCCAGAATATGGATGACCTGTCCTTCGCGCTGCACCGTTCCATCCGCTTGCAGCAATGTGGCGTGTCGAACGTCCTTACGGTATCGCTCGTAAACGTCCGACCAGACAATCAGGTTGACCACACCGGTTTCGTCTTCAAGGGTAATGAACACGATGCCGGATGCAGTGCCCGGGCGTTGACGAACCAAAACCAGGCCGGCGACTTTTACCCATCGATCGCGCGGGTAATTCTTTTCATTCGCGAGCATGGCAGCGGGCGTCACGCCCCAGCGGTTCAGTTGCGGGCGTGCAAAAAAAACGGGATGACACTTAAGCGAAAGCCCGACCGTCTGGTAATCCGATCGCACTTCCTCGCTCAACGGAATCGAAGGAAGATCGATCAGTTGCTCGGCCGGTCGCGATTCATCCGCGGCGGCTTCAATTAACGGCACGGGGCTGTCGCTCAATTCCATTGTCTGCCACGCCGCGCGACGTCGCGTCAGGCGCAGAGACGCCATCGCGTCGGCCTCCGATAACCGTTGAATGGCCGCCACGCTGATGCCGGCACGGCGCTGTACGGCATCGACGGATCGAAAAAATCCGCCGGCGGATCTTGCGGTGACGATTCGGTCGGCGTCCGTTTGCCGCATTCCTTTTACTTGACGCATGCCCAGTCGCACCGCAGGCCCACCGACACCCCAGGTCTCCTTTCCGCTGGACGACTGTGAACACGCGTCGTCCACGTCGTATTCCAGAGTTGAATCCCACTCGCTGTAATTTATGTCCACCGGCCGGACCGTAACGCCATGTTCGCGGGCGTCGCGGACAAGCTGCGCCGGCGCGTAGAAACCCATCGGCTGACTGTTAAGCAATCCAGCGCAGAAGGCAGCGGGGTGATGTCGCTTGAGCCAGGCCGATGCATAAACAAGCTTGGCAAATGAAGCGGCGTGGCTTTCGGGGAAACCATATTCGCCGAATCCGCAAATTTGCTTGAAACATCGCTCGGCGAAGTCTTGTTCGTATCCTCGGTGAGTCATGCCGTTCACGAACTTATCGTGAAACTGGATCACGCCGCCGCTGCGCTTCCACGCCGCCATCGCCCGGCGAAGCTGATCGGCCTCCTCGCCGCTGAATCCCGCCGCGACGATCGCGAGCCGCATCACTTGCTCCTGAAACAGCGGCACGCCCAGCGTTTTTTCCAACACGCCGGCCAATTCCGGCTTGGGAAACTTTACTTGATACTCCGGGTTGCCTCGGCGTAGCTCTCGCTGCCGCAAGTATGGATGAACCATTTGTCCGACAATCGGCCCGGGGCGGACGATCGCCACCTCAATGACAAGATCATAAAATTCGCGCGGCCGCAGGCGCGGCAGCATCGACATTTGCGCCCGGCTCTCGATTTGGAACACGCCGATCGTATCGGCATCGCAAATCATGTCATACGTCGCCGGCTCTTCGTTCGGGATCGTATGTAATTCGATCGGCTCGCCCGATGCACCGGCGTTGATAAACGCCATCGCTTTAGAAAGGCACGTAAGCATGCCAAGCGCCAGGATGTCTACCTTGAATATCCCGATTACGTCCAGGTCGTCCTTGTCCCATTCAATGACGGTGCGGTCTTCCATTGCGGCGTTTGCGATCGGGACAATCTCGTGCAGCGGCCTACGCGAAATAACCATGCCGCCGACGTGCTGGCTGAGGTGACGAGGGAATCCGAGCAGTTCGGTCGTCAGCCCGATCAGGCGGCGGATGCCCGGATCGTCCGGGTTCACGCCCGCTTCTTGCAGATGCGATCGTGACAACGAGCCGTCGTGCCACCAGTCGAGCTTGCCGGCCAACTGGTCGAGCATATCCTCGCCGAAGCCGAGCGCTTTGCCGACATCCCGCACGGCGCTTCGCCCGCGATAGGTAGTGAGCGAAGCGGTCATCGCCGCACGTTCACGACCATATTTCTCATAAACGTATTGAATTACTTCCTCCCGCCGCTCGTGCTCGAAATCGATGTCGATATCAGGCGGTTCGGCACGCGCGCCGCTGGCGAATCGCTCGAAAACAAGCTGGAACTGTTCAGGATCGACGGACGTCACACCGAGGCAGTAGCAGACCGCTGAGTTCGCGGCCGACCCTCGCCCCTGACACAAGATCCCTCGCGAACGCGCCTCTCGTACCAAATCATAAACAGTCAAAAAGTACGACTCGTATTTCGATCCGCAGATGAAGGCCAGCTCTTTCTCGAGCAACGCTGAGACTTTCACCGAAACCCCATCGGGGTACCGTTTCGCGGCGCAGGAATAAGTCAGTTCACGAAGATACTGAGACGATGAACACTGTGGCGGCACGGATTCGATCGGGTACTCGTATTTAAGATCATCCAAGCGAAACCGGCACCGGCTTGCGATCTTTAACCCACGTTCAATTGCTTCAGGATGCGCGGCAAACAACGCGTGCATCTGCTCCGGAGATTTCAAATAACGTTCGGCATTTGGGAAAAGATGGTAGCCGGCCTGCTGAATCGTGCAGCCGTGCCGGATACAAGTAAGCACGTCCTGAATCGGCCGCCGACCGGGATCGTGATAATGAACATGATTAGTTGCAAGCAGCGCAATGCCCGATTGGCGGGCAAGCAACGCCATTGTGTGGAGCTTGGTCAAATCGCCTGCGTCATAGGAAAGGCTTACCGCCAATGACAGACGATCGTTCATTACATCGTGGAGCAGACGAAGTCGCGCGAGGTCTGGAAATTTCGATGCCGGCTCAAGCGAGGCCAAGTCCACCGCCGCCAGCATTCCGTCCTGGTGATCGAGAAAATCATGGATCGTCAGATGGCATTCTCCCTTGGGAGCGCGGCGTCGGCCGAGAGTAAGCAAGCGGCAAAGTTGTCCGTATGCCGCATAATCCGTAGGCCACACCAGCATGTCCGGTGATCCGTCATTAAAAACCAGGCGTGAGCCAACAATGAGCTGAAACTTTTCGACCTTTCGGGCTGCCTCAAAAGCGCGGACAACGCCCGCGACCGAATTGACATCCGTTATCGCGATCGCGCGATATCCAAGGAGCGCCGCGGTGTAAATCAATTCATCGGGATGGGATGCACCGCGCAGAAATGAATAATTCGTCGTTACGTCCAATTCGGCATAGGCGTAACGGCAGGGCGCCGTTTCCAACGGCGGCTCGATCAATGCACCTTTATACAGCTTGGCATTGGGTGCTTCCGGCACGCAGTACCTCCTTCACACAAAACGTCCGTGCAGGAACCATCGCGTCGAAAATTGATTTCCGTTCACGGGGGCGATGACGCGAAACAACCAGAACCGCAGGCCGCGCTCGTCGAGGACATCGAAGTAGTCGCGCGTTTTGTTGTGGCCACGCCACCACTCGCCGGCAATACGCTCCGGCCCTTTGACGTGAATGAGAGCATGAATACGCCCTTCAAAACTGAGTTGCCGTGGCCGGCCCTCGAAAGTGTTTGACGGCTCAACCACGACGCGCACTTCCACCGGCGTGGGGAACAAATACAGTGGACGCATCGCCCTGGGCTTGGCTTCGTGAACTAATCGGGTAGCGGATGGCTCGACAACATCGATAACCTTCCGATCCACATACGCCCGCTCCGGCAAGTGCGATTCGGCGGGCTTGGGCCGTACGACCGCATCCGCGCCCAGCCGCGCCACGAGCCGGCTGATCAGTTGTTCCCTGTCTTTGTCAGCCTCGTTTTGTTCCTGATCGATCAGATTGATCTGTTCATCGTGGAACGGACAGAAGAGCGGTACCGCGACCTTAAATCCGATGTAACTGTCGCTGGTACGCCTGGTGTTGATCTCGTCCAGCGCGCACCGAACCAGTTCGAATAATTTTGCCGGGTTTCTTGATGGCCGCGATAGCGCGACATCCGTCCATGTCCAGTCGGAGTTTGAATCGCACAATCCCACCCGCAGCAAACGCGCGCCGCAACCTCGGCAGGTAAGCACTTTGCACGCGGCATCGATCAACTGGCGAAGGACATGCCAGATGCCTTCCAGCGATCGCACGCCATCCTCGCATTCACTCGTTTTTTCTATGGGGAAACGGTGGGGCAGCCATACGAGTGTTTCAGGAATGCGTCCGAAGAGACGATCCAACTGCATCCCCGGCGAAGGGCCAAACCGTGAAGGCAGCGCATCGCGTGGAAGTTGCATCAGTTGCCCGATCGATCGGATTCCCAACTGGCCAAGCTTGTTGCAGATTTCCGGCTCCAGCCGCAACGCATCAATCGGCAATGGTTGCATCGCGGCGGATAAATTTTCCTGCGTACAAATATTTGCCGACGGCGAAAAGCTAGCCAGCGCCCAGGCGGCGACCGCAGTCGGCGCGATCACGGTTCTTGTCCGAATGCGAAGTCTCGCCAGATCGTTCGACACACGTAAGCCAAGTGCATCAAGCCCGTTGAACAACAATTCGCAGCCGCCGACGTTTAAGAGCAACGCATCGGGCGGATCGAGCGCCACGTCAGGCGTGTAACGCATGAGCCACCGGCCCAACGATTCCAATGCCTGAAGATCGCGGTTCGGCTCATGCGGCTCGCACCGCAGGCCGGCACATAACGCTCTGGCTTCGGCGAGCGTCATCCCGATGCGAACCCCAGCCGACCCGGCCGCCTCGCAATGCGCAACGACGTGCCGCCTGCTGCCGGTGGTTCGGATCAGGATTAACGGAGAGGGAAGGCCTGCTTCACGCGATTCGCAACGTCGCTGATGTCTCTTGAACCGCTGGATCGGCCAGTTGTTCAACCGCACGCATAGAATTGTCATCACGGTTCACCTCCAAAATCACGGATTGACCGACGAATCGTCCATGACCATGAAGCAGCCGCACGTTCCATCGCTGCGTGAATTGATCCCCGGGCGCGGGCTCGACCAACCATCGAGTCGCGGCTGAATAACAGGCCGATGCCAGGCCCACCGGACGCATGAAAATCCCCACGCTGCCGCCTTGTTCCGCCGCCAACTGCAAGCGCCTTGCCTCCACCCGCGTAAGCCGAGGCGGAGCGGCAATCACGGCACTCACGCCTTTGCAACGAAGACACTCCGCGATTGCCCACACCTCGTCCCTGGGAGAACGCGGGCTTAAAATCATCGTGCAGTCCGCATGAATGCCCCGTGCAGCCAACTCAGGCGAATACATCACGCGATAAGGATCGAAACAGACGACCGTTTTCCGTTCCAAAGCAGTGGTCCGCGCAAACAGGGCGGCGACCGACAAAGCGTTGCTGTCCGAGGACAGAAATTCGTGAACGCTTCCGCGGGCCAGATGTGTTTCCGTTAACGCATCGATAGTCTCCAACCCCGTTTGAAACGAACCCGCACCGCCCACTCGCCACGGAGTGTGCTTCAGCATCAATCGGCGAAGATGAAAAACCGTAACTTTCACGCCGTGCTTGTTATTATTTTGTTAGGTATCAGTATCGCGCTGAGTCGTCAACTTTTTTACAGGAACAATGTGCAGGATCTGGGCTTTCCGGCGGCGGGCTTGGCTGGGCTTGGACAGTCGCTTTTCGCCTTGGCCGACACGACCCGAACTGCCGGAGTTTTTCCTTGGCGACTTGCAGACTCTCGGTACCGGTGGCGACGCGTTTCTTTTTTCCGGCCAGTGAGGACTTGATGTAGTAGAACGAGCCGCGTTTTCGTGAGCCAAGCCATTGCGTGCTCCCTTCGTGGGAGGTTGACGCCCTGGCGAGTGCCTTCTTCGGTGGGATTCTTTCAGCGGGGGCCACGAGGGGGTCCATCACCGAAAAAAAGTCCAAAAGAAAAAGGACTCGCGTTGCCGCAAGTCCTTAGTCTTTCGAAAGTAGCGGGGGGAGGATTCGAACCTCCGACCTCCGGGTTATGAGCGTAATTCACTCAAAACCATAAGTTACAGATGCCGCAGTTATTTACAGCGCGAGCAGTGGTTTACGTCCAATGCTCTCGATGCTCATGGTACGCATATTTGCCATGTTTTTCAATTCTTATGGGGCAAGAAATGGGGCAGAGAAAGAGACTGTCCATGGGGCAGCGCATGGGGCAATTTTCGACGGGCGAATCGAGACGAAAACAGCGCCCATTTATGTCACAAAAACGACTACGTGCTTCTGACAATATTACTGTGGTTTCCTCGATAAAAGTGTCGCAGACTTTTCTGATGACATGAGGCGCCGATGGATACGAGGCAGTCAGATATTCTTGACCGCCGGAAAGTCGTTGAACTTGGATGAACCGTGTTGCATTTTTTTCACGTTTAGCGAGTCCATACTATTGACACACGCAATTAAGGCGGTAGTTTTTGGCGACTTAGGCAAAATGAAGGAGTTGTGCTGGGTAGGTAGCGCGATGTCGAGATGGTCTCGCAGCGCGTGTATTTATGGTCACTGAACCGGAGGCTCTTGCTCATGAGACTCGCCAAACAAGAAACCAACAGCGTCGCTGCGCGTCGTGCGGACGAAGCGTTTTCGAGAGACACAAATGTAAAGGCTAGAATTAGCGGTCCACTTCACCCGAAGATGGATTGTGCTTCCAGTCCTGACCGGATCGCTTGGATGGATCTATATGTGAAGGCGGGTGGAGAAGTGCACCGAATTTGCGAAGAGCGAGTCGCGCCGCTCATCGCGGATTCTACGATTGCCCAGATCGCCGATCGCGTCTTCTCATCACGGCATCCAGAACTGAAGGGACGCGCCCTCAACCTTGAACACACCGACGGAGATCTTCGCATCGAATGGATGGATCTGTACGTGGAGTACGGGGGCCGGGTAGCCACGGTTTGCGAAGAGCACAAGTGCCCATGAATCAGCGAGAGCCTTTGCGAACTAAACGCCTGCGTCAAGCCATACCAGTGAACCGACGGAGGATATCTTGGCTATCCTCAGCAGTGTACTTCACGAGATTGTTCTTAAACGAGCAAAGTTTTGCCCCAAGAATAGGGCAGTCGTAGGTCACGGCAGTTCATTAAGTTATAGTGAGCTTGCCTTTCGTTCTGGGCTTTGGTTGCAAGCCTTATATTCCTGCGGTGTTCGCCCCGGCGATCGTGTCGGCATAGCGATGTCTCGCGACTGTGACCTTGTCGCGGCTCTTTTGGGAATTCTGCGAGCGGGATGCGGCTACGTGCCGCTCGATCCCAATGCACCATCTGCATGGCTCGATTATATCGCTTCGGACGCAGGTATTTCGGCCTGCGTATGCGATGACGAACTTCCCGGTGCATTTCCCGACGTGGTGCGAGTTTCGCGCAATGCGCTGGGCAAGTTTAACTCAATCACCGTAAGCGAGCCTGAAGTTGCGGCTGACGATACCGCTTATGTGCTTTACACTTCCGGATCGACGGGCCGACCAAAGGGAGTCATTGTCAGGCACCGCAATGCAGTAAATTTGGTTGATTGGGCAAGAAGAACATATACTGATGAAGAGTTGCAGGGGGTACTTGCCGCCACATCACTTGGCTTCGACCTGTCTGTTTTCGAAATATTCGTTCCACTCGCGTCGGGTGGGACGATTGTGTTAGTGGACGGGCCGCTTTCATTAACCGAAGAACCGTCGCCCGCACCGGTCACTCTCATCAACACCGTGCCCAGCGTTATGGCGGAACTCCTCCGGCTGCGAGCTGTACCCTCGGACGTGCGTGTTGTCAATCTTGCCGGTGAGCCGCTCGGTGCAAGTCTCGCGGGCACCGTATATCGCGAGACAGGAGCGCGTCGGGTTTTCAACCTGTATGCGCCAACTGAAACGACGACCTATTCGACATTTTCCGTTGTAAAAGCGGACGAATTGATACCCGCAATAGGCCGGCCGATCGCCAACACTCAGGTTTATGTCGTGGATGACGCCGGAGCGCTGTTACCAGTCGGCGTTGAAGGAGAAATCTTGATCGGCGGTGCCGGAGTTACCGCCGGCTACGTGAAACTTGATCATTTGACGAAGGAACGATTCGTCTCAATTCCTTACAACAAGAAATGGCGTACTGCATATCGAACTGGCGACCGGGGTGCTTGGAGACCGGATGGCCAGCTCGAGTTTCGCGGACGTGCTGATAGCCAACTGAAGATACGCGGCTGTCGGATCGAGCCTTCCCATATTGAGGATCGGATCCGGCGAATACAGGGAGTCGCTGATGTAGCAGTCGTAGCGCAGGACTTTGGATTGGGCGATCGGCGGCTCGCCGCATATTTAGTACCACTGTCGGCTTCGGCGGCTGATACAGGAAATGTCCGAAATCAGCTAAGTTCCGAGTTGCCATCGTTCCTTATACCGACGGTGTGGAAGAGCGTGTTGACGTTGCCCCGCCTCGCTAGCGGAAAGGTGGACCGTCAGGCGCTTGCTGACGATCGGCCTCCTGGATCGACGGCATCGAGCACCAACGAAGAAAACATATGCGAGGTAATTGCACACGAGATGTCCATGGTACTCAACCGATGTCCCGTTGACGCGCGGAATGACTTTTTCGCTGCAGGCGGAGATTCTCTTTTGGCAGCGCGCCTCGCTTGTCGTCTGCGAGATCGCCTTGGTCTCGATCTTCGGCCATCACACATTTTTAGTGCTCGGACACCTGCGAATCTTGGTGCGATAATAAAAGAAAAGAAGATTGGTACTGTAGATGACGCGGTTGCTCCGCCAATGCCGCGCGGTGACACCATTCCCCTCAACTCCGTCCAGCGCGACTTTTGGTTGCACAGCAGATTATTTCCGAGCCTTCCGGTTCACAATGTGACTTTTTTGCTGCAATGGGAATTGGGCGTCAAAACTAAGACTGCGATTGAAGCCTGCCATCGAATATCATTGCGTCACCCGCTTTTAATGGCACGCAGAGTGATCGATACAACAGATGGACCGGAATTCGACATTCAATCGGGTGTTAAGCTCGCGGTCAGCGTTGTTAGCCAACCAAGCGGCGGTGATGACAACGTTCGATGTTTCGCCGAGGCCGTTGGCAGCGAGCCATTTGTGCTCGGCAAGCGCCCCGCGTGGCGCGTTGTGCTGATGGCGGGTAAAGATGGAGGATGCTATGGCGCAATTTTAATGTTTCATCATATCATTGTTGACGCTGCATCGATAGATCAAGTGCTCTTGGATTTCGCCGCAGAATGCTTCGGCCGGGGTGGCAATACCGACGACAAAAACTGCCTCAAACGATACCGAGCATCCTTAGAAGAACTCACCAGACTGCTTGTTCCATCACAGCGCCAGATGGAATTTTGGCAAAATGTCTGGAAACTCCCGAGGATACTTCAGTTGCCGACTGACCGAGCTCGCGGTGCATCCCGGTCATCGAAGATCTCCCGTGCGAGCAAGCATTTGACTGGAGCGCTACCCGTTAAACTCGAAGCGGCGGCGAAAGATGGATCCACAACACTCTACGTGACAGTGCTCGCGGCTCTGGCGGGTGCTCTCTGCCGTTGGTGCGGCCACGAAGAAATTGTGGTCGCCTCTGCATTTTCGTTGCGGGATACGAGCACCTTTGAGGAAGTACTTGGATGCTTCATCAACGTGCTTCCTCTCCGGATCCGCGTGCGTAAGCATCAAAGTTGGCGCGATTTCGTGCACTATGTGGGAGGTCTCGTAGCCGCGGCGCATGAACACAAGCATTGCGCGCCAAACATCCTGCGAAGCAACGGAATATCATCATCCACCGCTCTTCATCCTACGGTGCCGCCGATACTTTTCGGCATGCTTAGGTCCTTCGAAATTCCTCGCGAGGCCGCATGCACAAATATCCGAGTTCAGGAGGTCTCGCCATCGCAGCTCGAACGGGAGCTGAATGCGCAAGTCCGCATGCGTTTCGGGGAGATCAACTTGATTTTGGAAGGTCGTGAAGATCTCTATTCGGCTGAAACCGTTCGTAAAATCTTGATGGAGTGGGCGGACTGTCTACGTGCGATCGCGACAAACGGAGATTGGTCCGTTTGGCCCAGTAGCACCCGCGTTGACTACCGGGAAAAATGTGAAGTCGCTGCCGATTCGTCCCTATTCATGGCGTTCGACGATGTTGCTAGAAAGTGTGAAGATCATCCAGCGATCGCCACAGGGTCCGAGACATGGACTTATCGGAAATTGCGTGCTCATGCGTTGAGCATCGCCGCTGCGTTGGAAGCACTACCTACGCCTGGCGTTTGCGCTGTCATATGCTCACAACCCCAGTTCGCAGTGTCGGCGTTCCTCGCTTGTGCCCGGTTGGGCTGGATTTACGTGCCGCTAAACACCACGTATCCGCTAAATCGACTTCGGCAGATCACTTCAATTGCGGGGGTGAGCGCAGTAATTGCTGACAAGGAGTTTCTATGTATTGCAGCCAGTCTGGTGCCCGCTTCGAATGTGATCGATGCGGAAAGCGTGCCGAGGAATTGCGCCCCGTGTGCGGACTGCGTGGCTAGACCTGATACGATCGCATATGTACTGTTCACATCTGGATCTACAGGCACGCCGAAAGGCGTAGTTCAGAATCACCGCAACGTGTTGCATCATGCCCTTACATATAAATCACGCCTTGCACTTTGCAGTTCAGACCGACTTAGTCTGATTCCGAATATCGCCTATGATGCCGCCGTAATGGACGTATTCGGGGCGATTCTTTCCGGTGCATGCCTCTGCTGGTGGTCGGTGGCCAAGCGGGGAATCAGCGGAATGGGCGATTGGATCGGGAGGGAAAGTCTTACCATTTTACATTGTACACCATCGGTGTATCGCGCCATCGTCTCTTCAGCGCAGCCGACCGCAGATTTCAGTTCGCTTCGATTTGTCGTCCTTGGAGGAGAGCCCGCTAGGCGACGCGATTTAGAATATTTCAAAATGAAGCATGCGAATGAATGCACACTGGTCAACGGCTACGGCCCAACCGAGTCGACTCTCGCGTTACAAGCATTCTTCCGAGTCGACGATACTTGTGCACATACAACGCTGCCAATCGGGCACGCTGTGGAGGGTAGTGTGATCGCACTGGTGGGCGAGAACGGGCAGGAGGACGTTTCCTGCGGTGAAATAGAGATTCGTGGACCGCACATATTCCTCGGGTATCTTTCAAGCCCGGCTGACTGGAAGCATTTGTCTGCCGTAGGAGTGGGTGAGCGCCGACACCGAACAGGCGATATCGCGCGGCGCCTTCCAGATGGTCAGCTAATATATGTGGGCCGGCGAGATGACCAAGTCAAGATCGCCGGAATTCGCGTCGAGCCAGCTGAAGTTGAGGCCGAACTCCTCAATATCGACTCGATCGCCGAGGCAGTCGTATTGCCGAAGCTTGGCGCGAACGAGAAATGGGGATTGATCGCGTTCGTCGTTCCTCGCTCGCGCCGACGCATAACCGTTGGATCCGTTCGGCGTGCTCTGAGTAAAACACTGCCGGCGTCAATGCTACCTGGGACCGTTGTTTGCCTGACTAAGATGCCGTACTTGGCAAACGGTAAGATCGACCGCGCTTCGCTAGCGATGCCGCCATCCGCGGACGAGTCGGCTTGCTCGGATATTAATCGCGACGAACTTGCCTTGGCGGAACTGTGGCGAGAGGTGATGCAAATATCCGAGCTCCCCAAACGAGGTGAATCATTCCTAATGCTTGGAGGCACCTCTCTAGATGCGCTCCGCGTCATCGAAGAAGCAAAGCGCCGACTTGGCGTTACGTTGAACCCGTCAGACCTTTTAGGTGATGTTCGGCTCTCCGAAGTGGTTTCTGGAATGCGGCGCGTGCGGCGAATCGCTTCGCCGAAAGCTATTTCCGAAACTACGCGCCTTTCACCAATCGAAGATCAGACTTTAAGCTCGCAACAATTACGGTTCTGGTTTATGGATCGGGCGGCTCCGACCACTGCTGGATGCCGTGTGGTCGCGGCGCTGCGATTTCCTGCCGCATGCGATCGCACGACGATGGATCGAACTCTCGCGGGGATCATCGCCCGTCACGAGCTTCTGCGATCCAGGTTTATAGAAGATGACTCCGGTGGCGTCCGTCGCATCGTGGATCCGCCACGCGACCTCGCAATCGCTTGGACGCGACGTACGACACTTCCATCCGCGCCGATCAATCCGGGTCTACTGCCGCCAGAAGCGATCGCTCCCTTTGATCTATCGCAAGATTGGCCGATTCGAGCGTTCGGGATCGAGGCGTCAAATGGGGAGTCGCTGCTAGTCCTCATAATTCACCATATCGCAGCAGATGCGTGGTCTGTCGGCGTTTTGACGAGGGAGATATCCATCACGTTTAGGTCGCTTAGACACGGTGGGCGCATTGACCTTCCCCCAACCCCATCTTTCCACTCAACTTTACAACGTGCGAAATCACGTCTTGGAAATCGACGAAAGAAAGCACAACTAGCATTTTGGAAAAAGGAACTGCAAGGCGCCCCTTCTTGGATGGAATTCGCTAGCGAAAGACCACGTTCTTGCGAACGAATTCTTGAGGGCATCATCGTCTCCACAGAGATTTCTGCGGATATATGCGACAAATTGAGAGCATTTTGTGCATGTAATTCATTAACGCCGACGGCAGTTCTTTTGTCCATCTTTGCCCTTGTCTTAACTCGATATATACGCGAGGACGAAGTCGTCATCGGTCTGCCCGTAAACCTTCGAGAACTGCCCACTGAAGGTACCGTGATCGGACCGCTCCTAAATACCGTAGCTATCCGATGTAACACTAGAGGCGCTCACAGCTTTGCAGAGCTGGCGAAGGCGATTCGGGACCGTATCGCGTCGGCTCTTGATCATGCAGAAGTGCCATTTGAGCTTGTCGTTGACACCATCGCGCCCTCACGAGATGCAACTCGCCATCCCGTATACCAAGCCGTGTTCTCATATCACCGTGAGATGGACATGCGCACGACCTTCTTGACCGACGAGCCAGTTCCCATCGAAGCGTCGTCGGGTACGGTTACATGCGATATTTCCTTGACTGCCGTGGAGCATAAACAGTTGCTAAGGTGTGACCTAGAGTCCCCACGCGGGCTAATAGATCCTCGTCTATTGCGGCGGTTCATCGAGGAAATCGTTCATACGATTGCTATTGTGTTGGCCACCCCGGACACACCCGTTGCAGAAATCGAAGTACTTCCGCAAAAGCACCGACAAGAACTTATAGAAAGACTCGGTTCTGTAGCGTCTGAACCGCGCGAGGAAAATTCATTTTTTGCGTCTTTTGAGCGGCATGTTTCGCGGACACCAACCGAAACTGCCGTCGTGGCACCCGACTCAACTCTTTCTTACAGTGAACTCGCAAGCCGGGCGGCAGCAGTCGCAGCTGCCTTAAAGCTACAAGGTGTCGGACAGAATTCTTTTGTGCCAATAGTAACCGGTGATACGTGCAACATGGTTACGGCTATTCTGGGCGTTCTCGCGACTGGCGCGGCTTTTGTACCAATCGCTGCGTCCTCCCCACAACTTTTCCTGAGGCAAGCCTGTGAGGACACCGGGGCAACGATAGCCCTGTCGTGCGTTCCCGGCTTTGCATTGGATATTCCGACGATAGACTTGGCCGAACTTCCTGGGAAAGCTTCTTCTTTGAAAGGGTTATTTTCTAGGGTGGGCGACGGAATAATGTACGCAATCTACACTTCGGGCACTTCGGGTAAACCGAAGGCTGCCATGGGAGCCGATCGAGGAATACTTAATCGGTTTCGGTGGATGACATCGTTTTTTGGCGGCTCCGTCCCGCCGATCACTCTTCAGACTACGCCCGCGATATATGACAGCGCCGTGTGGCAGCTGCTCTGGCCGCTGACCCTTGGCGGTCGGTGCATTATTCCAAAGCGCGAGGCGCTGCTAGATCCGCTGTCATTCGCAAGGCTCGTCTCGGACAACGACATTAGTGTCGTCGACTTCGTGCCATCCGTCTTATCGGCTTTGCTCCCCGAGCTTGAGCGCGCTGAACAGACGCGCGATGATTTAAAAAGCCTTCGTTGGGTCATTGTCGGCGGTGAATCTTTTAGACCTAACATAGCGGCTCACCTCTGGCGTCTGCTGCCGTGGGCTAGAATCGTCAATCTTTATGGACCGACTGAGGCATCAATCGGCTGCATTCATTTTGAGATCGTTGATGAGCCAATCGATCGGGTCCCGATTGGTAGACCGATTCCCAACGTTCGGGTGGTACTTTTGGATCGGCTAGGACGACTCGTCCCTAGAGGTGCTGTGGGAGAGCTTTGGTTGCTGGGCGATTGCGTCGGACCAGGCTATCTTGGTAGCCATCAGGAAAAAGGGGGATTTACCCCCATTCCTTTGCCAGAGCGTTGTGGCGAAAGAGCGTTCCGCACATGTGATCTAGCACGATGGAATGAACAGGGGAATCTTGAGTTTCACGGCCGAACCGACGGTCAATTAAAAGTGCGCGGTGTTCGAATTGAGCCAGGGGGCATACAGACGATGCTCGAAAGTCATGCTTCAATACAGCAAGCCTACGTAACAGTTCGTACGGATCCCGAAAGTGGGATTGATCTTTTGATCGCCTACGTTCGGCCAACCCCGGGACGAGAAAACGAGGTGTACGCAATTCGTGGCTGGCTTCGAGAGCGCCTACCGGCGGCCTTCGTGCCGGACCGCATCGAGCAACTTGACAACCTGCCTGTCGGCATCTCCGGCAAACAGGACCAACGTCTCTTTCCCAATCCGCAGCGGATATCTGCATACCGAGCTTCGCCGATCGCCGAGCGTATTGCCGCCATCTGGACTGTGATATTGAGACACGGCGTCGGGCACCAGTCGAACTTCTTCGATGTTGGAGGTCATTCTCTTTTACTTCTTACCTTGCGACACCGCCTCGAAAATGAGTTTCAATGCGAAGTGTCAATTATTGACCTCTTTCAAAACCCGACTATAGAGGCGCAAGCGGAACTCATTGCGTTCAGAGTCGACTCAGTATCTAGGCGACAATGACCAACTTACTCAAGTTTGAAAAGTCACCCATGAGCGCCTCTACATTGTCGAGAAAAGTCGCAATTGTTGGAATGTGGTGCCGTGTTCCTGGTGCTGACTCTCCTGCCCAATTCTGGGAGAATGTCGTGGCTGGCCGCGAATCGATCAGAACCCTCTCCAAAGAGGAACTCGCTGCGGCGGGAATTGAGCGTTCGGTCATCGAGGATCCGTCGTTCGTACAGCGGGCTGGCGTACTTGAGGGCGCGGATCTATTCGATGCAAAGCATTTCAGAATCCCTCCTGCGGAGGCCATATTGATGGATCCGCAGCACCGCCAATTTCTCGAATGCGCCTGGCATGCGCTCGCAGATGCGGGGTATGGCATTCGGGCGCCCGCGTTGCGCGTAGGAGTCTTTGCATCGCAAAGTGGTAACGGATATCGCGCAGCTTGCGCAACGTCGGAACCGACGGAGCGCGTCCGAGAGTTTACCGCTGATATTGTAAATGGAGCGGGACACTTAGCTACAAGGGTGGCGTATTGCCTTGATCTCAGAGGGCCGGCGGTGACCGTTCAATCGGCATGTTCGAGCTCCCTCGTAGCTGTCCACCTCGCCTGCCAGTCGCTGTCATCTCGCGAGTGCGACATAGCGATTGCCGGTGGAGTCGCGATACGATGGCCACAATCAATGGGTCATGTTTATGTAGAAGGCGGCATCATGTCCCGTGACGGCACTTGTCGCCCCTTTGATGCCGAGGCTTCTGGTACTGTACGCGGAGATGGCGTCGGCGTCGTCGTACTAAGGAGACTCGACGATGCAGTTCGCGCGCGCGACGCTGTTCGCGCCGTAATCGTCGGAACCGCGGTAAACAACGACGGCCGGCACCGGCTCGGTTTCACAGCTCCTAGCGCGATGGGTCAAGCTGAAGTAATTCGAAGTGCTCTCGCTAATGCTGGAATTGAAGGTTCGTCAATCGGGTATGTTGAAACACACGGTACGGCGACCCTATTGGGTGACCGCGTCGAACTATCGGCAATTCGTGAGGCCTTAGGCCCGAAAGCGAGCGGCAGTAATCGCTGGGTCGGCGCCGTTAAGGCAAATATTGGGCACCTCGATGCCGCTTCCGGAGTAGTTGGGCTAATCAACGCGACGCATGTGGTTTCCTCTGGGTGGGTTCCACCGCTTCTGAATTTTAGGAAGCTGCACGAAGAGGTAGATGCCAATAATGTCGGAGTCGATTTCCCCGTTGAGGGTATGTGTTGGAAACCGCGCGGAGCGCGAATCGCTAGCGTAAGCTCGTTTGGTTTGGGCGGAACTAATGCGCACGTAGTGATCGAGGAAGCAGCGGCGGGTGAGCCCGTTCCAAGTCCTCGTTCGTTGCAACTCGTTCTACTTTCCGCGGCAACTCATCAGGGCGTCACTAAGCTTGCCGAACGCCTCATACTTGACCTTGAGCTTTCTGCTGAGGTTAACCTCCCCGACATCGCTTATACGCTTGGCGTAGGTCGGCAGCATGAGCGGTGGCGGACATCTCTCTTAGCGCGTTCGACTGCCGATTTGCTCGATCAAGTGAGAAAGGGAATTGTTGCCGTCGAGACTCATGCTGACCCAGTCTTGCCAATTCTCTCCTTTGCAATTCATAGCGATCGAACGGACTGGGTGTCTGAGCTATACGGGGCAGAGCCAGTGTTCCGACGGCATTTCGATGCTTGTGCCGCTAAAATTAACACTGTCGACGGTACTGACCCGCGGTTGATTGTAGTGCAGCATTCTCCGACGGCACGTCTCAACCCAATGGACACTCTTTGCGCTCAGATCTCGCTCGGCCGTACGCTAATTGATTGGGGTCTTTGCCCGCACTCGATAACGGGACATGGGATCGGAGAGTGGTCCGCCGCGGCAGTCGCCGGTCTTCTTTCGATCGAGGACGCGATCTCAGGGGCGGCTAGTTGGGTTCGTGAGGAGATGAAACCGCCCTCCCGGTCGCCAGCATTAGCCGATGCAGTCGCCGCTCTTGTGCCCCGTACTCCGAAATTTGCCTGGATCCCAAGGCAAAGACACGGACCGGATTCGCTTCCTCAAAGCGGCGTTCCGGATTTGCGCTGGGCAGAAACTTTGGACGGGGGCACAGAGAATCCTAAGAGTATACCCGACTATAGTGTTGATCGTCCCGTGCTTCAAATTGGTCGCGAACTCTGTGTATTGCCACACTATAAGCACCATTCTCCAACCCGCTTACGAAAGCATGAGCGTGCGTACGCGAGCTTTCTGAATCTTTTGCGAACCGCTTGGACACTGGGGGCCGCTCTCGACTGGACCTCTTTCTTCGGTCACGAGAAGCGCTCTCGTGTGAAACTCCCAAGCGCGGCTCTTGAACGCTCTCGCTTTTGTCCCCCGGCGCTGGCGCATCCGAATCCAATTCGCGAGAAGTCATTGGATATTGTCGCGCGTCAACCGGATGCTTTAGTAGGCGTGGCGGATCTGGCCATGAACACTGAGACACACCTTGTGAAGTTGATGGAAGAAGTGTTAGGGATTGATGATGTCCAACCTAACGATGACTTCTTTGATCTTGGTGGCTGCTCGTTGACCGCTGTGGATCTCCTATCTCGGATTAAATCGAGCCTAAAGGTCAGCCTGTCTCTTAGGGAATTGCTTGACTGTCCGAATGCGCGGAGCATTGCGAACTTGCTCCGCCTGCTGCCTAGAAGTTTCGCCAAGGACGCTAGCGTAAGGACATGTGGATCATCTGCTCTTTCCCGATCCGTCCACCAAGGAACCATTCCCGCGCAAGCCTTTCGGGCGCTACAGCCAAGCAACGATGTCAGCATGAGTGTGTTTTTTTTCGCCGGAGAATGTCCTCCTGCCGATGGCGAGAGTCTTTATGGACTTGTCATAGACGCCGCTAAACTGGCTGACGCCTCGAATTTTGAAGCCGTGTGGCTGCCAGAACGACATTTCCACAAGTTTGGCGGAATGTTCCCAAACCCCGCAGTTCTGGCCGCAGGTCTGGCAACATGCACGAAGCGCGTTGCGATTCGTGCGGGCAGTGTCGTTCTGCCGCTTCACCGACCCGTTGAGATTGTTGAGCAGTGGTCAGTTGTTGACCACCTATCGGGGGGCCGAGTCGGAATTTCGGTGGCACCAGGGTTTCATCCTATCGACTTCGTGCTCGATCCTTCGGCGTTCGCGGTTAGAAGAGATCGCTTTTGGTCGCAGATCGAATCGTTGCAGCAGCTATGGCGCGGGCAGATATTCGCAGGCACGGATGGTCTCGGACGCTCAGCGAACGTCGTACCGCTGCCACGCCCGCTTCAGCGAGAACTTCCACTCTGGATCACCGCATCGCAAAGCGCCGAAAGTTTTGAACGCGCTGGGAAATTGGGAGCGAATGTTTTGACGGCGCTTCTCGCGCTCGACCAGAATGAAATGAAGGCAAGAATAGATTTGTATCGGCGGCATTTTTCTTCAGCGCATCCTGGTCGCACGGGCCGTGTCACGGTGATGGTTCACACGTTCCTTCATCCGGATCACGGCATCGCGCGGAAAGTTGGCCACGATGCGCTCCGCGAATACCTTCGCACTCATCTGGATTTTGCAGCGAAACGGTCCGAGTATGATCGAGTGACTGCATTGACGGGCGATGATCATGAAGCGTTACTGGACCACTCTGTTTCACGATATGCCGATGGACGCTCGCTGATCGGTACGCCTGAGGAATGCGAGCAGGTCATCGCGTCGCTTGTCCAAATCGGAGTCGACGAGATTGCCTGCCTCATTGATTTTGGTGTGGGCAGAGATTACGCGATGCAATCCCTTCAAGAGATCGCGAATCTCCACAGAAGGAGACCGACGTGCGCCGTACCGTGAACTCCACTTCCTTGCTTGGTCGCGGTTCCGATGGATCCGCCGCTTCCATCGGTCGAACGTCGACCGTAGTCGGGCACGTGCCCTTAACGACAGCCCAGTGCCGATTATGGTATATGTCGCAGCTGGATCCTTCTAGTCCTTATTACAATGTGACACTCGCGGTCCGCTTGAAGTTTGCCGTCAATGTGCAAGCCCTCCGTGCGGCACTCCACACCCTAGTTGAGAGACACGAGATTCTGCGGACAAGATACACGGTTGAAAGCGGAGTTCCCACTCAAGAAATTCTGAGCGAGACGGACTTTGTTTTGAAGACTCTTGTAAATCGGAGCACCAAGCCGGGCACCCGGGACACGGCAATCAGCCGATTCACCCGAAGAATCGCTCGCACTCGATTGCGGCTCGATGATCGTCCGCCATTTGAGGCGGCATTATTGTCTCTTTCGTCTAGGGACCACCTTTTAGTTATCCTTACGCATCATATCGCAACAGATCAACAGTCTATTAATCTTATGTCGGCTGAACTGGAACGCCTCTACGACGCGCATGCCTCCAATAATAGCAAGGCTTCGTGCTTGGCGGCCAAGCCGACGCAATATCGGGAGTTTGCATTATGGGAGTCGGATCGATTACGACGCGATGACACGGATCTCATTTCGTTCTGGGACCGCCAACTCGCCGGATTCGACGGGTGTCTTCCGCTGCCGTTTGACCACAAACCGAAGTCAGATGCACCGGGACCTGGTGCGGAATATCTTTTTCAAATCACGTGTGACGAGGCCGAAAGAGTTCGGGCAATCTGTCGCCGCCATAAAACGACCGAGTTTATGGGATTGTTTTCTATCTGGTCGTGTCTGCTTCATCGCTACACCGGCAAACGGCGGATTGTGGTCGCAACGACAACGGCATTTAGAGAGGATCGACTCTTTCGAGAAACCCTTGGATGTTTTATCAACACTCTCGTGATCGGCGTTGACCTTGCTCCCACTTGCTCCTTCGCTCAAGTGCTTCTTAACGCACGCGAGAATATTCTTGCGTGTTTCGAGAATCGCAGCTTCTCGTTCGAGCGATATGTCGCCAGACGCCGTACGCTTGGGCTAAGTGAAGAGGAGAACCTCATCCAGACATACTTCCAGTTTCAGCCTCGATCGCTCGCGACAACCTCCCGGGCCGCGCCACGCTTTACGCCAAATGTGCAAGTTCACAATGGTCGCGCGAAATTTCCACTGATGCTCAACGTGTCAGATCGGGGTAGCCACCTCGATTGCGCAATCGAATATGACAGGCGATCGTTCAATCGGACCACGATAGCCAAAATGGCACGCGATCTCGGCAGACTGCTCAACGCGTTCTGTTTAGCGCCAGATCAGTGCATCGGCGATATCTCACTCGAATTCTCGCGCAAAAGGTGCGCACCCAGTGCTTCGGAGCAACTTACAAAGCACCAAGTGTTGTCGCCACGATCCCGTGACCTGACGGAACTCGAGAAGAAACTTGCAGGGATCTGGCGAGAGCTTTTGCTTGTGGAACCGAAACAACCTGAAGACGATTTTATGCTTCTCGGGGGACACTCGCTTTTGTTGACCCAGTTGGTCTGGAAGATTCGCGAAATAGTCGGTGTTTCGGTTCGACTCCGTGATATCCACAAGGCCTCGCGCCTCGAGGCTATGGCGAGTTTGGTGGAGTCCTCCCCACTTCATATTCGAAAACCTGCTAAAAAGCCCGCGACCGAAGTCACCCGGATCGATGGCCTGGCCTGCCAAGTAGACTTAGGCTTGTGGAGTCGCAGCGACTTAGATCAGCTTATCGAGTCGCTGGCGATTGCTCCGGTTACGCTGGGCGAACGTGTCATTCGGGCGGCCCATGCCCTTGTAGGAACACCGTTTCAGTTCGAATCACTTCGACCTTTACCAATACCCGGTCGTGTACCTGTAATCCTAAGCACCTTCGACTGCGTGACCTTCGTCTACACTGCTCTGGCGCTAGGTCTATCGCAGACTTTCGGCGATTTCGTCCGAACGCTTCGCGCGATTCGATACCGCGACCCGGAACACGCTGCACCGGATAGCGATCCGGAGAACGGAACTATATTTGACTTTGTGGAAGAATCACTGTTTTTGAACGCTGTGTCGCGCAATCTGCTTTACGACGTAACGGCCGAAGTTGCAGGTGTGGCGCCGATAGAGGACGTAGAGCTCCGACTGACGCCAATACGGAGAGACCGTTCGGTAGATCCACACGAACGGTGGGCCACTCCGAAGTTGGCAAATCGAACTATTCGTATGGCTTTCCTTACTGACGACGCTTTTCATCGTCTCGAAGAACCTGGAGTGATATGCGAAGGAGACATCCTTGTAATGTCGCGCGGGCTTCACGGACGGCCCACAGTAGTCGACCATGTTGGATTCACAAGTATTGAATCAGACAACATATACCTCTTGCAGTCAACCCGCCATTTCGCATGGCGTCCCGACGCGACTCCCCAAACAGCCGGCCGGTACACCAGCGTGTTCTACGATACCTTTCATAGACGCGAACAGATTGGCGTTGGAATTGGAGGCCAGTTTGTTGGAAACCATGCTGCCTTTCAGCGAGACGGAATTACATATCACGGCTACGAAAGTGGCACGAAGCGAAGTCTTCGCGACTACCTGATAGGTGCCGGATTCACAAGAGTCATGGTGTTAAGGCCGTCAAACTGCCTGCCGGGCGCAGGCTGATAATCTTCGAACGTAAGATTTTAAATCGGTACCGCGCGGATGGTTTAAGGTTCGCGTAGTAATGTCGAGTTGCTTTTCTGGACAATTCCTATGAAAAACCAGAGTGGTCCATCAAAACCCCGACATACAACAACAAAATCGCGATGGCTGCACAATCTGGCACCTCGCAACCAAAGTCTTCTTAGACTCGTTTGCATCCCGCACGCAGGAGGCGGGCGATTGACCTATCGAGATTGGGCCCAATATATTCCGGCGCACATCGGGTTGTTCGCCATCGAACTTCCGGGTCACGGGTCGAGGTTAGCGGAAGCACCGTGGACTAACCTCTCGAATGTGGCTGAAGCGATTGCCGAAGTCATAAGACCGGGAATGCACACTCCGAGCGCTCTGTTTGGACACAGTCTGGGGGCGTTGATCGCATTCGAAGTTACGAAGCGGCTGATGACGACGGGGAACCACCCGGACGTAGTAATTGTGAGCGGTCATGCTGCGCCGCACCTTTGTCAAGATCGTTCAGAAGTCGAGCCCAGCGACGCCTTCCTTATGGAACGGATACGCGAACTTGGGGGAACGCCAGAGCCCTTATTGGCGGATCGCGAATTCAGAAACATGGTACTGTTGACGTTGCGCGCTGATTGGGCTATGGGCGCGTGTCACACTCGGCTGCCCCGATCCGCAGTTCAATGCCCGCTCGTCGCTTTAGCTGGCTCCGCCGATCCATCTATAACTCCAGCAGATATTCTGGCTTGGCGCGACTGTACTACTCAGGCGTTCAAATTCCATCTCGTTAAGGGTGGGCATTTTTTCCACCAACTTAATGCATCAGCCGTTATCCGAATTGTCCTTGAAGAGGTTGCCACAGTCGTATCGTGGGAGTCTACATGCTGACTCGTGACGTTTACATATGGAGTACATTCCTTGATCCGCACCCGTCACGGATGAGAGAACTGTATGCGCTGCTGACACCCGAAGAACGCTGCCGGGCTGGTCGCTTAAAGTTTGCCGATCATCGGGACCGATTCATTGCGGCCCGAGCACTTCTGCGAAGAGTTCTTGGTTTGATTACCGAGGTCGAGCCGCATGATGTTTTGATTACTACTAGTCCCAATGGCAGACCTAAGATCGACCGGCAACGGGACGGCAGTCAAATCGACTTCAATTTGTCGCACTCCCATACGCGTTTTCTTTTGGCAGTCGCAAGGGATCGTCGTGTCGGCATCGATCTGGAGAATACAAGTATTTCTGTGGACTGTGATAGCATTGCTCGCAATTATTTTCATCCTGGCGAACTTATCGAAATATCCCGGTCATCCCCGACCTTTAGACGAGAGGCGTTCTTCGCGATTTGGAGCTCTAAAGAGGCGTATCTAAAGGCTATCGGCGACGGCCTTGGCCGCTCGTTGCAAGACTTCTGTGTGTCCGGCGCCCCTGCCGGAATACCGAGATTGAAGGTCGTAAACTGGGATGCGTCGGAGTGTCAACGGTGGACCATCGTTCCAATTCCGATCGCGGGCTATGCGGCTGCGGTTGTCGGGGAGGGCTCCGACTGGCAGCCGCTTCTTATTGAGTCCGGCAGCTATGATGCCATGGCTGCCTCGATTATCCCCGATCGGAATGCCATAGTATGAGATTACGATATTACATTTCCTCCACCGACAACGAATTGTATGGGGGCCGCCACCGGCTTGGTTCGCGATATATGACATTCGGTCAGCATAGCTACATCCTTGACCTGGTTCGATGTCTGCAACGCAATAATTGCGACGTCGATATGATTATAGACGGTGCCGCTTCATTTTCAGTGGGGCCACTTTTGAAAGGATGCTGCCAAATCATAGAGGCAGGCGATGAACATACGTGCGGCAGTGAAGTGTCGGGGGTGCTGCTGGACGTTCTTTCGGATGCAATGTTAACTACCGTCCCCCGGAACATTCCCAGTGCATGCATTGTCCATAATGCTGGCGCCAAATTTTCTAGCGAGATGTGTTCTCGCGTGGATCGTTTTATTTGCATGACCCCAAACGCTGTCAGAATCCAGTCCAGCATTGTAGGGGCTGATCGAGTCGAGTTTATTCCGCAGGGCGTGGATCTCAGCCGCTTTAATGTGTCGGCTCAAAGCTCCAAAGCGCCACCAGAGACGGCGGCGCGTGTATTGTGGTATACGAGACTCAACTCCGAGAAAAGACTGACATTGTTAACCACAATTGAAAAACTGCTTGAGACGGGCGTAGAGCTCTGTGTGTTAGGTGACGGCGAAGTGTTTTGGGAGATCAGCGATCAGTTCGGCGATCGAATTGCTCTGGTCAATTTCGCGCCGTGCCAATCCATTCAGCATTTTCTTCGGCGATTTGATGTAGTGATATCTTCCGGGCGAGGAGTAATGGAGTCGCTCTCTTGCGGAGTTCCTGCGATCTGCGCCGGCTTTGGCTATGGAGGCGTGGTGTCGGATGAGAACGTGAGCGAACTGATGCACTACAACCTGACGGGGTGGCGATCTATCAGGTCTATCAACAGTATTCGTGATGACGTCGAGAAAGCGCGGCGAATTCCTAGCTCCGAGTGCCGGTCACTTGCTGAACGTTATTTTGACGGAGATCAAATGGCGCGCTCGGTTAGGGATCTCGTGCTACGACTGGCGAATAGTGACGTATAACAATTCGATTGTTGACGGGGCCCTGTCGGTGACAGACGCTCTGTGTTGATGGGCGTCGATCAACGGAGAATGAACACATGAGAATTCTAGGTTTAATGATGGTGCGTAATGGAGCTGAGCAACTGTCCGCCTCGCTTGATAGACTTGGCCAGTTCTGCGATGAGGTGTTCCTAATTGACGATCGTAGCACGGATCAGACGTCGCGGATCGCTAGGAAACATCCGGTCGTTAAAACGCTATTCACAATTCCGTCCGAGGTGGGTGATGGTCCATGGTTGATACCGGAGTGTGATCTTTTGAATTTGCTCTACCGGATGGCTGAATTGGCGGAGCCTGACTGGGTCATTCGCCTCGACTGCGACGAGCACATTGAGCCCGCTTCCGATCTTCGTGCCTTGTTAGAGCGCGAACCCTCGACCGTTTCTGGCGTGTTCTTTCCAAGAATATCAACTTGGAATGATCCAGCGCATCCAGACCTCGTTCCCTTGATGGGCAGTGCAACCGCCACGCGCGGCCTGGCGGCATGGCGGCCAGTGCGGGGGCTAACTGCTACACAACCGTTGCATAACCATCGCATGCCCGGAGGAGTGGCCTTTGCGGGAGAAGTCGTCTATCGAAAGAGCGTAGTATGTATGCACGATGGATGGAACACGCTGAAAAAGCGGATCGAACGAGCGCAATTTTATACTATGCGCGATCCCGAGATTCAATGGAACCACGGAACGCCATACGATCGTGGCTTGTTGTTTGGATTCGGCTTACATGAAATTGATCGGCTTCTAGCGGAATATCAACGTCGGCGAGAGGCCGCTAGCATAGCAGAGACTACAAATAATTGTCCTTGAGACGATGCTTGCCGCATCGGTCAGACCAGGGACTGTCGGTGGTTCCATGGCGGTGTGGAATGTAGGCTTCTTGGCATTGGTATCAGGTTGGCGATCCCTCCCAAATCACGAAGAGCATCGCCCCTTTAAGCACAAAGTTCTCGCGATGACGAGAACGACTCAATCGGTACAGCAGTCGTTGGATGGATGAACCGTGTTGATGTGAGTCAGCGCCGCTCTGATTGATAAGCCTTATGGACTGCATCCTCCATCTTCGCGACCTCTTGATCGCTAAGCATGGTGAAAAACTCTTCGCGTTTCCGGTTTGAGAGCTTCCCGTGATTCTGGAGGCAGCACCGGATAAACAGATCGATCAGGCGATCCGGCATGTCTACGACCTCCTGGATCGCACGCTTCGTGTCATCGTAATTGACGAGGAAGCGCAGCTCCTCAACCAACTCGACCTCGATTGTTTCGCGGATGAACTCAAACAGCGCTTCGGCTTGCGCCGTGAGATCGACATACCGGTAGAGGTCCGCCGTCTCGTTATGGACGGTCAAGCGCCCTTGATCGTCCAGCGAGTAGTCGAGCAAGGGCATGAGTGGCCTGGAGAACGCCTCCAACGACGCATCGTATACTTCCATTTTCTTCAGCATGACGGCCGAAACGGGGAACATGATGCCCGTGGGCGTGAAGCCTCGCCGTGAAAGAATGTTATGGATTAGGAACCGGTGAATGCGTCCGTTGCCATCTTCAAACGGGTGCATGAATACGAAGCCGTAGGCGATGACGGCGGCATGGACAACGGGGTGAATAGTCTGGGCATTCATCCGTTCGTGTGAAACGAACATACCGTCCATGAGTCCTGTCAGGTCTCCGGGCTTGGGCGAAACAAAATGCACTCGCTCGTTCTCCCAGGAAACTGATTCGCCGACGTAGTTTTGGGTTGCTCGATAATCACGGTCCCGAAACCGTTCGTCCACGATATGATTTTGCAGGTCAATGAGAGCCGGCTTCTTGAAGAAGTCATCTTTCTCCGCAAGTTGGAGTAGTGAGACAAATCGCTCGGTTCGCGTCGCGGTGGGCTTGATGTGTTCGATCTCGAACGACGATTTCGACTCTTTGGTATAAAGGTAGCTTAACGCCCGCTTGAGCAGTTCTAGCGGATAGTTCTTCATGATCTGGCGACATCGCTCGCCAAGATCCGATGCCTCAAACTGCACAAGCTTCGGGCTGCGGCGGATCGTCGGGCAAAACCTTCCATCGCCGAGCAGATTGTCTCGGATGCGTTGACGCGGGACGGCTTTGCCCGGCGCTGTATAGTAATCTTCGTGATCGAGAAGCTCGACGTAGTTGCCTTGAGTAAGATCCTCGATTGGCAGGCGAGTGCCAGTGAGCATCTCGTACAAATACCAGATTCGCCGCGCATATTTTCCCGTCGGCTTGGATTGGATATGCGAAGTGATGCTTTCCTGAGCCGCTGCGGCGAAGAGCTTTGCGAGGATCAGTAAGTTGGTACCGTCATATTTGAGTGCAAACTCAAGTTGGGCACCGAGTTCATCGGACGGGTCATACGCGGGTGGGAACAGCTCCCGAACTTGGCCTTCGGGGGTTTCTGCCCGAGACCCAGTGCCGACTGTGATGGCTGACTCGTGCCAATTCGGGATAACAGCAAGATTGTACTGCTTAACGAGTTTGGCGTATCCAACAGATTTCAAGGAGAATGCTCCTGATAAGGAATCGCAAAACGATTACCAGTAGGTATATTTGATTAAAAGAAGGCACAAGTCAAGAAAAATGATTACCTGCGCTCCTTTGCAGCCCAATTCGATTACGGGCGTTATAAAAGACTTAGAAATCCGCTCTTACGCCCGATAAACCATTATCTCGCTCCTCGATAAGCGAACCTGAGACGTTACAACTGCAACCCAGAACACAACCTCTTAATTGCTTGGCCTCGTTGTCATGAAGAATACCTGGTTCATCGCGGATACCCATTTTTCCCACGCAAATATTATCCGTTACACGAAGCGGCCTTTTGCGGATGTCGAGACGCATGATCGGGTGCTGATCGAGAACTGGAACCGGTATGTTGCACCAGACGACGACGTGTACTTTCTTGGCGATTTCGCATTCAAGTTCAGAGACCGCGCGAAGGAGATTCGCCGGCAACTGCACGGCGCGCAAATCTTCTTCATTGAGGGAAACCACGACTCGGCTGCCCGACAGATTCGCATGTCGTTCGCCTGGTTCAATTCAGTCAAGATGGTCGAGGTGAATGGACAGCCTATTTGGTTGTCCCATTACGCTCATCGTGTTTGGATGCGCGCGCACTACGGCGCGTGGCATCTCTACGGGCATAGCCATCATTCGTTGCCGGATGACCCGCATGCGCGAAGCCTCGACGTGGGCGTGGACGCGACGGCCGTCCGGCTGGGACGGCCCGACCTGTACGGCACTGGCGTCGTTCCAAACGAAGGGCTGCGACCTGAAGACTACCGGCCCATTCACTTTGACGAAATCGCTGAATTGATGAGGCGAAAGACGTTCAAGCCGGTAGATCATCACGACGAATCAACGCCTGACATCGTTGATTAGGGGATCTTCCCCGGCGCCCCGCGCGATTTGCGCGGGCGGAGGAATTCGTCCAACCATTGGACCGCCGTGTCGATCTGTTTTTGCCGCGCCTTGGAGAGCGGATTCACAGATTGGAAGTGAACTGCGTCGGCCGGTAATGCGAATCGCTGTAGCGCTTCGCGGCTCGTATAGGTGGTGCCGCCGATTCGTATTGCCTCCAGCCGAACTCCCTTGATGCCTCGCTGCACCCAACGGTATATGGCGCTGATATGCACGCGCCTGCCATTCGGCCGAACTGGCAAGAGTTTTGAAACCTCTCGCAAAGGGATCAGAGTTTCGCTTTCGATCTCGATCATGATTCCTCCAAGATGTATTTGCGGTCAGAACCGTCAGCCACCTTGGCGAGGTTCAGTCCGAGGTAGTGTTTAAGAGGCTCGGTTTACTCGCGACGATCGAAAATGACTACCAGGCAGGTAGATCATTCGCGTGAGGCGTTGGTAAAGCTGCGCCCTAATAAATTCGTTTTACATGTTTGGTATCTTGCATACCACTGAGGTTAACTTAGAATCCTGTGACTATGACCAACCCTCGCTCAAAGCGCAGTGCGTCGAAACAAGACTTGAAGCCGAAGACGGTCCAGCGGACGTATCGCTTCGACACCAAGCTGTTCGAGGCATTTGAGGACGATTGCGCCACTCACTTGGCGAACCCGAAGCGCGTGATCGAGGCTTTGATTCTTTACTGGCTGGATGCCGGTACGGACGCACGCGCTGCGATGGCCCACAAGCATCGTGCAAAAGTCGGCGCAGGGTCTCAAGACGAGTAATAGGCACATTTCGGCGACCAAACTAAGTTCAATTCTGATCTCTCCTGTCTTGATGTAACACGAACGTCATCGCTGCATTTGCACTCTGCCGCTCTCGGACCCCATTGTCGGGTTCAAGGCTCCGCAACCACACCCCAAACATTCTACGAACTTTCTGCTTGACTTCGTGTTCGGGCGTTGTATGGTATGGTCTATACCAACCATGACAATGATGCGGATCGGGTGATCCGGTGTCATGGCGGAACAGGAGTCCTCTCATGATCCTCAATCGACGTTCATTCAAAGCGCCGGCCCTCGCTGGCGTTCTCGTGCTTCTGGCAGTTCCCCATAGCGCGTTCGCAGCCGGTGCCGGCGGTGAGGCGATGCCATGGGAAGCGCCACTTAACCGAGTGCTTACCAGCTTCACCGGGCCGGTCGCGCAGGCGCTTTGCATCCTGGCGATCGTAGCGCTGGGGTTCGGCTTCGCCTTTAGTGAAGGCGGCGGAACGCTGCGGCGCATCCTCGGTGTTCTGTTGGGCGTGAGTATTGCCGTGACGGCAACGACGTTCGGCGTGCAATTCTTCGGGTTCGATGGCGGCGCGGGGTTCTAACCAGCCATGAGCGAGACCAATGACCACGACGACGAGATCGAAGGCTATGAAGTGCCACTGCACTTGGCCTTGACCCAGCCGGTCCTATTCGCCGGAACACCTCGCGCGATCGGCATCCTTAACGTGACGCTCGCGTTGGCGCTGGGAATGGGGCTGCGGGTCTGGTGGCTGGCATTTCCGCTCGGCTTGACTATGCACAGCGCCGCCGTCTGGCTCACGAAACGCGACTTTGACTGGTTTGACGTGTTGAGAGTCCATCTGCGTCAACCGACGCATTTGGACTCATAAAAGGGATACGACGATGTGGAACCTTGGTGAATACCGCAAACACGCTCAGCGTCTGGCTGACCACTTGCCGTGGGCGGCACTGGTCGCGCCGGGTGTCGTCCTGAACAAAGACGGCAGCCTCCAGCGAACGGTCGCATTCCGTGGCCCGGACTTGGAGAGCAGCACGCCGCACGAACTCGTTGCCGCTCGCGCACGGATGAACAATGCGCTGCGTCGTTTCGGTTCGCGGTGGTGCTTGCACATCGAAGCGTGCCGCCGCAAAGCCCAAAGCTATCCCGCGAGCTCTTTTCCTAACCCGGTGGCAAAGCTGATCGACGATGAGCGACGAGCGATGTTCGGCGGTGGCGAGAGCGGCTTTGAGTCCGAGTACCATCTGACACTGACCTATCTCCCGCCCGACGAACAGGCTGGCCGTATCGCCGATTTGCTCGTCGAGCATGGCAGTGCAACCCGGCGTAGTGCCGATTACACCGCCTATCTCGAAGGATTCCTGGGCCAAGTCCAGCAGATTGTTAATCTGCTGCGCGGCTTCATGCCAGAAGTGCGGATGCTGGATGACGCGGAAACGCTGACCTACCTGCATGGCTGCGTTTCGGATCGCCGCATTCGTCTCGCCGTGCCGGATGCGCCGTTCTATCTGGATGAATTGCTGACGGACCGCCCATTCACGGGCGGACTGAGCCCGCGCCTTGGCTCAGTCCATCTCAAGACAATCGGCATCCGCGCTTTCATCGGTCGGACGCTTCCCTGCCTGCTCGATGCCCTCAATGAACTTCCGATCGAATACCGCTGGGTGGCGCGGTGGCTGCCAATGGACAAGACCGATGCAACAAACCACCTGGGCAAGCTCCGGCGCCAATGGTTTGCCAAGCGCAAGGGTGTCTGGTCGCTGCTCAAGGAAGCGATCACCAAGCAGGAAAGCGCGTTGGAGGACAGCGACAGTCTGAACAAGGCGCAGGACGTGGACGATGCCTTGCAGGAACTCGGCGGCGATCACTGCTCCTTCGGCCAGTTGACGCTGACGGTGACGGTCAGCGATTTGAGTGAATACGCCGCTACGGAAAAGGCACGGTTGGCCCAACAGGTCATTGACTCGACGGGCATCGTCTCGGAAATCGAAGACTTCAACGCCGTTCAAGCCTGGCTCGGAAGCCTGCCGGGTCACGCTTATGCGAATGTGCGCCGACCCATCGTATCGAGCCTGAACCTATGCGATTTGATCCCACTCTCCTCGGTTTGGTCCGGCGCCGCATGGAACCGGCACTTGAATGGACCGGCGCTCATCCAGACCCGTACCCACGGCTCGACTCCGTTTCGCCTATCCCTGCATCAAGGGGACGTCGGCCATGCGCTCGTCGCCGGTCCGACCGGCGCGGGAAAGAGCACGCTGCTGAATCTGATTACCTGCCAATGGTTGCGATACCCGAACGGCCGCGTCTACATCTTCGACAAGGGTGGAAGTTGCCGGGCCGTCACGCTGGCGATGGGCGGGGACCATTACGACATCGGCGGCGATAACGCACGGATCTGCTTCCAACCGCTGGCCGGAATCGAGAATGACGCCGAAGTCGCCTGGGCAACCGAATGGGCGGGCGATTTGCTGAAGCGCGAGGGTGTTGAACTGACGCCGGCGGTCAAGCAGGAACTCTGGTCGGCACTGTCCAACCTTCGCTCGATGCCCGCGCGCCAGCGAACGCTCAGTACGCTGCACAACCTTGCCCAAGACCCGCAGGTCCGCCAAGCGTTGAAGCACTACACGCTGGATGGTCCGTGGGGGCAGCTCCTCGATGCCGATCATGACACGCTGACCGATGGCTCGCGTTGGCAGGCATTTGAGATGCAGCACTTAATGCAAACACGCGCCGCCGTTGTGCCGGTGCTCACGTACCTATTCCACCGTCTGGAGAAGCGCTTCGACGGCAGCCCGACGCTGATTGTCCTCGATGAAGCATGGCTCTACCTGACCGAATCGTACTTCGCCGCCAAGGTGCGGGAGTGGCTCAAGGTTTTGCGCAAGCAGAACGTCGCCGTCGTCTTCGCCACGCAGAGCCTTTCTGACATTGCCGACAGCCCGATCGCGCCGGCGATCGTGGAGAACTGCTTGACGCGCATCTTCCTCCCCAACGCGGCCGCGATGGAAGAGCGTACGCGACGGATTTACGAGTCGTTCGGTTTGAACGAGCGTCAACTGGCAATCCTTCAGCAGGCGATCCCCAAGCGCGACTACTACTACCAGAGTCGCGAGGGCAATCGCCTGTTTGAACTGGGCCTGGGTCCGATCCAGCTTGCCCTCTGTGCCGCCGGCACGCCGGAAGATCTAGCGCGAATCGACCGCGTGCTGGCGGCTTTCGGAACTGAAAACTTCGCGGATCACTATTTCAACGCACTGGAGCTGCGCAACGGCGCGATCGATCAAGCTTTCTCAAGCACCAAACAAGATGAAAGGAAACAACATGGACACGACACGGAATCACGAACCGTCGCCGAACCGTCGGTTGCGTAGGACGCTTTTGGTCAGCACGGCTGTCGCGGTATTGGCGCTTGCGATTCTGCCTCGTCCCGCGCTGGCCTTGTTCGGGTTCGACATCATCTTTGACCCGAGCAACTACGTTCAGAACGTGAAGCAAGTCGCGCAACTCGTCGAGCAGATTGCCAAGTTCAAGCAGCAGATCGACAACGAGTTGAAGATGCTAGCGCGCCTTGGTGTCAGCGAGTTGTCCGGGATGACGAAAGCGGTGCAGCGCGTCGAGCAAGTCCTGCTCGATAGCGGCGAGTACGCCAATCCGAATCCGGCGGGTGATCTCACGTCACGTTATCCCAGGGACTTCAGTAATGCGCCACGCGATGTGATTGAGCATCTGCAACCGGCGTGGAATGACACCTATCGACAGGCGTTGGCTGAAAACCGCCAAGTCCAGAATCAGGTCTACAGCGATATGGATGCGACTGGCGATCGCGTAACCGCGCTCGTTGAAGCATCGAACAACGCCGAAGGTGTCACCAGTGCCGTGCAGGCCCATAACGAATTGCTCGCTGAAGCATCGACGGAGCTATCCAAGCTCCAAATGCTGAAAGTGACGCGCGCGCGATTGAAAACAGAGCGTTTGGCCCGCGATCAATCCGATCTGGCCTATCGCCGCGCTCGGCGCGATGCCGTGATGCGGGATGCGGATGCGCCGGGAGATACAGCGCCCATTGAATTGCCGTTCGGAAACTGAAGCAACGACAAACAACTAAGGAGTTCAACATGAACCGTAAACGAATGATCGCATGGGTTGCCGGTAGCATCAGCGCGTTGGCGATTGCCGGCACGGCGTCAGCCGACATTGTGTTCGATCCTTCCAATTTCGCGCAGAACGTCGAGCAAGTGGTGCATCAGGTTGAAGTGCTGCGGCAGATGGAGCAGCAGATTCAAAACCAACTCCAGATGCTCCAGCATTGGGAGTTCACGCGGATCGGCGATTTGGTCGGCGGGATGCAGAAGATCGGACAGGTCTTGAAGGACGCGGGTGACATTTACACATCATCGAATCCGGCGGGTCAACTGAATGATCAATACCCGCCCAACCCGCGCGATTACCAGGACACGACACACGATGATTGGGTGGCACAACGGTTGGCCTGGGAGCAGCGCCAGCGCGACTCATTAGCGGAGAATCGGACTACACAGAACCGCGTGTACGGCGAAATCGATCCGACGCGCACGCGCGTCGGCGAATATGTCGAGCATTCTAACGCCGCGCCGGGAGTGACTGCCGCCGTGCAGGCGAGCAATGAACTGACAGCTACGCTGGTCGCACAGCTCCAAGCGATGCAGACGATGGAAGTGAGCGACGCCCGCGGCGATGCGGAGCGCGAGGCGCAGCTTCAATCCGAAGCGGCCTACCACGAGCAGCGCCGGCAGGAGGTCATGCAGGATTGGACCGCCCCGAGCGATACCGGGCCGATTGCTATGCCGTTCGGCAATTGATGCAAGGAACTGAAGAGCGTTTGGAAAGGGCAAGCCATGCCACTGATCAATGACATCCTCAACCATTACCTCCAGGCGATCAATCAAGCCTTCGGGTTGATCCTGCCGGATGTGGCGTGGCTGTTGAACGTGCTGATTATCCTCAATGTGGTCGGCTCGGCGCTGGTATGGGCGTTCAGCGACGATGAAATCGTCGTTCAACTGGCGAGGAAGATCATCTACATCGGCTTCTTTGCCTGGCTTATCCAGAACTGGCCGATGCTGACAGACGTTTTGGCCCGCTCGTTCATGTTCTTGGGATTCCGCGCCGGCGGGGTCGGCTTCCCGCGCGATTACGTCCTCGATCCGGGCAACATCGCGCTGCGCGGCTTCACCGCCTCCGAGCCGATGATGAAGGCGATCGGCGACCTGACCGGGCCGGTCGCCTTCTTTGAGAACTTCATCCAGATCATCCTGTTGTCGATCGCCGTCGCTGCGGTGCTCATCGCTTTCTTCGTCGTCGCCATTCAAGCGGTGGTGTCGATCCTCACATTCAAGCTCGGCACATTGGCGGCATTCGTTCTCATCCCGTTCGCCACGCTCAAGCCAACGACCTTCATCGCCGAACGCCCACTGGGTTGGGTGGTCGCCGCCGGCGTGCGCTTAATGATCCTGACGCTCGTTGCAGGTTTGGGCGATGCGCTATTCGGACGGATGCAGCTTGACCCCAACACATTGACCGTCCGGCAGGCGCTCGAAGTGGCGCTGGGCGCGATCGTGTTGATGGTCCTTTCCCTCCTGGCGACACGGTTGGCTGGTGACTTGGTGGCTGGCAGTCCGACGCTCGGCGCCGGCAGCGCAGCCATCGCCGCCGGTGGAACGGCAGCGGTCGGTGTCGGCGCCGGCCGTGTGGCCGCGGGTGGCTATCGCGCCGGGCGATCTGCTGTGACCACCGTGGGCAGTCAAGCGCTGCGGATGGTCCGCAATGCGGCGGCCATCAAATCGGGTGGCGCGACGTCCGCCGCCTCGACTGTCGCCAGCGCTGGAACGTCCGCCGCCAGCACGACGATGGCCAGCGCCTCGCCGCCACCGGCTAGCGGCGGACCAAAGGGCGGGAGCACGACGACATAGGCAACAAGAATGGAACCACTGACATGAGCTTTGGCAAACGAACAACGAGTTACGGATCAACGGCGACAGCCCAAATCGAAACGCCTTACACGCTGGCGGCGCGCGAATGGGACAATCGGATCGGCTCAGCGCGAGTCCAGGCTCGCAACTGGCGCTACATCGCTTTCGCCGCGATGACTGGAATGCTCATGGTGGCGGTCGGGCTGATCCACCTGGCGGACAAGAAACAAGTAGCAACCTACGTCGTCGAGGTGGACAGCTTGGGCCGACCGGGGCGGATTACGCTGGCGAGTGATGCGTACCAGCCAACAGCGGCGCAGACCGGGTATTTCGTCGGCGAGCTGGTAAGGCTCGTGCGCGAGCGCCCGCTTGACCCGGTCGTCATGCGCAAGCAATGGACCAAGGCATACGGTTTTCTTGCCGACGACGCGATCCCAACGATGAACCAGTACGCCGCTTCGGACACGGGCATGGATGCGCTGGGAAACCGTCTGGCTCGCACGGTGGAGGTGGGCAGTGTCCTCCAACGCAGCAAGGACAGCTATCAGGTGCGCTGGATCGAGACGACTTACGCCAACGGGATGCGCAAAAGCACCGACCAATACACGGGCCTTTTCAATGTCGTGCTCTCACCGCCTAAAACGGAAGAAGAAGCGTTTCGCAATCCGATCGGGCTGTACGTGACGAACTTTACCTGGAGCCGCGAGTTCTCCGGGCCGGTTCAGACCGCTTCCGATGCCTCAAAAACTCCGCAGCGTCCAGCGCCCAAGTCAAATCAGCAACCCACGACCCTCAACAGCAGGTGATTGAGTCATGCGAATGAGAACCAAAACAAGATGGATGATCGTTGCAATTTCGGGAGGAGTTCTGCTCGCCGGTGGATGCCGCTCGATGGAAGAAGAACCGAGCGTCCTGCTCAAGGCGGATACGCGGCTTCGTCCAGCGGCGCTACAAGCGAATGAACCGAACGACGGCGTTGTGGAAGTGCGTGTACCCGTGCCAACACCACAACTCAGAGCGCTGCCCAGCGCCCTGCGTAGCTCGGGCACGGGTTCGTCGCCGCTCTCCGCAATTGCAGACGCCAAGGCCGGCGCGACGACCCAGCCGACGGCGGATGGGTTCCTCAACGCCGTCCAGTATTACGATTACGCGCCCGGCGTCGTCTACACCGCGATCGCCAGCCCCGGCTTTGTGACGACCATTGCGCTAGAGCCGGGTGAGCGATTGGTCAGCACCTCCGCGGGCGACACGACGCGCTGGCTGGTCGAATCGGTCGAGACAGGCGACAGTGAGCGGAAGCAAACGCTACTTCTGGTCAAGCCACGTAAGCCGCTGCTCCAGACCAACCTGGTCATTACGACGGATCGGCGGGTGTATTCGCTGGACCTGACGAGCGTCGCGGAGCCGGTCTATCACACAATGATTGCCTGGAACTATCCCTTTGGTGATCTGGTGATGATTCGCAAGGAAGTGGCTGTGCAGCAAGACGCAAAGGCAGCGGTCATCGGGGATGTCATGGATCTGTCGCGGATGAACTTCAATTATCTGATCCTGACCCAAAAGAAGAACGTACCGCCCTGGACGCCGCTGCGCGCCTTTGACGACGGTCAGAAGACCTACATCCAGTTCCCACCCAAACTGGGTGTGACCGAAGCGCCGCCCCTGTTTGTCCTCGGCGCCAACGGTGATGCGCAAATCGTGAACTATCGCATCCGTGGGGACTACTACGTGATCGACAGATTGATCGACCGTGCGGAACTGCGCCTCGGCCAGCAGCCTCAGACCATCGTGCGGGTCGTGCGTGCCGAGCCCAAAGACAGCAATGGTCGCAACGCAACGGCATCGGTCGTTACTGCAAAGCGAGGTGGGTAATGCAAAACAATCGTCCGTCCCAGTTGCCCCAAGACGAGAAGCTCGATCCGCAGCAAATGGTCGAGTTGCGTCCAGCGCGGCCGGGTGTGACGCGGCTCAATCGCCGCGTCGTGGCGATACTGATCGTCACGCTGGCACTCGTGATTGGATTCGCCTTTATGATCGGCTTCGACGGCGGTCGGCGCCCGCGCGTGGTGGACAAATCCAATGAGAATCTGATACGGCCAGGCGGAGCGACGCAGAATGCAATGGATGGCTTGCCGAAAGATTACAGCTTCCTCGGCGAGACCACTTACGAGCAAAAGACACCGGCAACCCAACCGAGCAAGCGCGAGCCAACGGCGGAAGAATTGGCGCTACTTGAGTTGCAACGTAAACAGCTCGAAGCGTTGCGCAAGGAACTGGAGAAATCGCTCGATTCGCCCTTGCAGTTCAGCTCGATCAAGCCCGCGCGCGATATCAACGAAACCAAAACGTCAGGAACCGATAGCGGCGCAACGTCCGAACCGGATGGTTCGGGACTTACGCGGCGGATCGAGATTGTCACCAACACGAATGGCGCTGCACCTCCAGACTCTCAGCAAAACCTTCAAAGTGAAAAGGAGAAATTCCTGAGCGATTCCGGTGCAGTCGAACCATATCTGAAAAAGCCATTGCTTCATCCTCTCTCCGCCTATGAGGTCAAGGCCGGCACGGTCATTCCCGGCGCGCTGGTGACCGGGATCAACACCGATCTGCCGGGTGAAGTGATCGGGCAGGTGACGGAGAACGTATTCGACTCGGTCACGGGTCATCATCTGCTCATTCCTCAAGGCGCTCGCCTGCTCGGCAAGTATCAGAGCCTTGTCAGTAACGGCCAGAACCGCGCCTTGATCGTCTGGCGTCGGCTCGTCCTGCCCAACGGCAACTCGATCGTGCTGGACGGGATGCCCGGAACCGACCAGCAAGGCTACGCGGGACTTGAAGACAGCGTGGACTATCACCTAGACAAGCTGGGGACCGCCGTGGCGCTGACGACCGGAATTGCTTACGCCGGGAACCTCGCACGCAGTCCCAATGGCGGAAACGGTCAGGACGCGCGGGATGTGGTGGGCGATACGGTCGCCCAGGAAGGCGCGAAGATCGGCCAGCGAATCGTGGACCGTCAACTGGACGTGCAACCAACTATCACGATCCGTCCCGGTTGGCCGCTGCGCGTGCTGGTCAACAAAGACATGCTCTTGGCGCCGTACACGCCATGAGGACTTGAAATTGGGAGTGAACTCCAATGCCTCAGATTGCACTGCCTGCGTTCCATATTAACACGGTGAAAAGGATCGTTGTGGAAGCGAGTTTCGATCTGGCCCAGGATCTGGAGCGTTACCGCGCATTCTACCGCCAAGCATATGGTGCCGATGTCACCGAAGCGGATCTGCTGCGGGAAATGGCCCGGCGATTCATGGAAGCGGACCGCGAGTTTCAGGGCTTCAAGACGGGCATTCGGCCGCGCTCGCGGTCCTCGCGCCGGCCCGCAACCGCACCGACAGTGCAGGGGACTTCAACATGATTGCGGTCACGGCGACGTTTGCGGTGGTGAAGCACCAGCCCTCACCCGACGTGATGCGGGTGTTGACGGTCCTCACCGGCTTGGCCGACATCGGTCCCTACGACGCGCTTGCTCCGATGCTGCCGACCTACGACGAAGCGGTGCGGATCGTGACGGAGCGCGGTCTGACACGAGAGCCACGGATCGGATTCCTCAAGAAGTTTGGCATTGCTGAATATGTGCCAGTCTGCGAGCGAATTGTCTTCAGCTCTGCCGAGGAATTGAACGGACTGGCAACCGCGATGGTTTGACAAAGTACACAACCAACTGGAGGTACATTATGGCACAAGCAACGAGCAGCACGAACAAGACTGAGAAGGCGGCGAATCGTCCGGTCCAGACGATCCGTTACGGCGCTGTTCGCGCCGCGATCTGGCGAAACATGATCGACGCCGGGAACGCCAGCCGGCCCGTCTATAACGTGACCTTCAGCCGTTCCTACAAAGACGGCGAACAGTGGAAGGAAACCGGAAGTTTCGGAGCGGATGACCTGCTCGTCCTAGCTAAAGCGGCCAACGATGCCCATACTTACATCCACCAGCAGCGGTCCAAAGACTCAACTGATCGCCAATGAACCGCAAGTGAGTAGACGCTGGGTCGCAACATGTTTCGCTGCATGGATTCAATCGAGTTTTCCGATCTAAGACCTGACAAGGGAGTGTCGAATCTCATGGACGGTTCCGCAGTTATCTCAGAGTGTTCGCTCTACCGCTATGTGCTGCGGCGCATATGGGACAAAGACGGACGGTCAGTGTTATTCGTCGGCTTGAATCCATCAACGGCAGACGCGTCGGCTGATGACCCAACAATTCGTCGATGTGTTCGATTTGCCCGGGACTGGGGTTATGGCTCGTTGATAATGGCCAATCTTTTCGCATACCGCGCGACCGAACCGTGCGTGTTGCCGCGTGTTGACGATCCAGTTGGACCACGGAATAATTGGTGGTTGAGCATCTTGTCAAGGAAGGTCGATCTTGTCATCGCCGCGTGGGGAGTTCATGGCACGTTGCTCGCTCGTGATATCGAAGTTTTGGGCAAACTCTCCGAAGTTCATTGTCTTGGAGTGACTAAGGCGGGTCACCCCAAACATCCGCTGTATCTGCCCGCGACAGTCACCCCAACACCCTTGCGCAATTGACCTCAATTTAGCAGACTTTCGGCTTGACCTCGCTAAAATCATTCGGTAAGATTTTCTTACCATGAGTAAGAGTGATACCGCATTGGCGTTGGTCAATGTTCCGGAAAAGGTGAAGGATTTGCTTAAGCAATTCTTTCGAAGCCTAGGCCGTGATATTCCTGACATTAACGACGATACCGATCTGATTCGGGGAACTGGCGCCTCCAGTGATGAGGGCGTCGATTTCGCGATTGATCTATCGGATGCGCTCGGCGTTGAAGTGCCTTATGACTTCAACCCGTTCGTGCACGACTCTGGACGGCGTGGCAGGCGATTCGGCGAGCTGGTGGAGCGGTCCAAAGAGTTCGTTTCCGCAGCCAA
>CAXSBN010000007.1:39487-64759 GCA_964236135.1 uncultured Phycisphaerae bacterium | reverse complement strand
ATCTCGTATGCCGTCTTCTGCTTGAAAAAAAAAAAAAAAAAAGTTTAAATCGATAATGCGCAGAACAAAAAATTGATCGGTGGCCGCTTGCGTTGGGCCCGCGAGCAAGCCGGCCTCTCTCAAGGACAAGTTGCCCAAAAGTTGTCAGTTCATCGGCCGACCATTTCCCAGATCGAGTCAGGCGAACGCAATGTGCGCATTGAGGAAATGCAACAATTGGCCGAATTGTATGGCGTGGACGAGAACTGGCTAGTAAAGGGTGATGAGGCACTTGAAGGACAACGCGACCCGCGCATCGAACTTGCCGCCCGTGAATTGAGCAAGCTGAAACGCGAAGACCTCGACTCAATCTTGAGGCTGATCCAAGTTCTTCGGAGCGATGGGAGGAAAAAATGAGCGAGCGGATCGCCCTTGCACGGCAGGCGCTCCGCGCGGCCATGCAGCTCAGAAGGAGCTTGTCAATCCCACGCGAGGCGCCGGTAAACGCTTTCGACGTTGCGCAGATGCTCGGTATCGACGTGCGCTTTCTGGACACGCCTTCACTCGAAGGGACATTTGTTCGTGATCCTGGCCCACGCATCCTGCTGCCCTCAACCAAGCATCGACCGAAAGCTCGCATTGCCTTCTCATGCGCACATGAGATTGGACATCAGCAGTTCGATCACGGGACTAAGGCTGATCGGTATTGGGAAGATGGCCAAAGGCAAGAAGGGTTCGATCCAGTTGAATTTCTTGTGAATGCCTTTGCCGGGCACATGCTTATGCCGCGGGCAGCCGTGCTTGATGGATTCGCCCGCCGAGGCTGGAGTGCGGAGAAGCCAACTGCACTGCAACTTTTCGTCGTTGCCGGGCAAATTGGCGTGGGCTACGAAACACTCCTCACTCATCTGAATGTTGTGCTGGAGATTCTGCCGGATGGCGATCGCGAAGAGTTGCAGAAGGTATCGCCGAAGGCAATCAAGTCCGAACTTGTCGGAACGACATGGGCGGGACCTCTGACAATCGTCGACGAAGCATGGAAGTGCGTACCCATCGATCTTGAAGTTGGTGAGTATTTCGTAGCGCCAAGGGTGGTAGAAGCCAAATGTGGGTTAATCACTCCATGTGGCGATCATGATGGTCGGCTGTTGTTCACTGCGACAAAATCCGGAGTCGCCGATTTGAAAATCGGCGGCGAGACAATCGTGCTCCGCGTTGCGCGCCAGCACTACGTCGGACCCTACTCGAACCGTTACCTGGTCGACCCTGATGAGCACTGATCCGCCGATTCTCATAGAACGATCCAATCTCTCGCTTGCATGGGCGGACGCATTCTTGGTGGCGCTCGATGGCAAGCGAGGGTTGCGGCCCTTGGTCATCACCATCGGCAATTTCGAGTCGCTGCTGCCTCCAGAAGACGCGACGATCCGCGAAACCTTGGACGAACGCCTCGTGGCGTTGGGCAAGAATGCCTGCGACGCTTCAGCGATGATGATCTTTCCATACAAGCCGTGGGTGCGTCGGGGAATGCCAGTTTGCACAGAGTTCAGCAAGTTTTGTGTAACTCGATTGCTTCCTCGCTTGAAAAAACTCGATGCACGCAACCAATACGGAACCTATTTTGGACGGATGATGGCGTATTCCGGAACGAGAACCTCGGGACCGCGTGAGGTTAATCAACTTCAGTTCATAATTGAGTTGCTGAACAACAAACAGAAGCGACCTCGCCAGTCGGCTCTTCAGATCGCGTGCTTTGATCCGGCTAAGGACCATACCGGTCAGCCCGTCCGTGGCTTTCCCTGTCTTCAACAGGTCAGTGTTGCCTACGACGACCTTGGCAACTTCGCGCTGAACGCGTACTACCCGACCCAGTACATTTTCGACAGGGGCTATGGGAATTACCTCGGCCTGTGCCATCTTGGCCACTTCCTTTCCCGAGAGGTTGGTTTGCGGTTCTCACGACTCACCTGTTTCGTCGGTCGCCCTGAGTTGGGAAAGGAAGTCAGTAAACGGGATATTCAGTCGTTGATTGGACTGGCGAAGCGCGCTACAGGAAACGGCGCTAGTAGCGCGCAGACTGGAGATAAACCATGACATTTCGAGAATTCCAGACTGAGGCGTTGCGGACAGACCGAACGGGGAAGGATGACGTTAAGAGCTTAATGATTCCGCTTCTTGGACTTGCCGGTGAAACTGGTTCACTCTTGAGCGAATACAAGAAGTGGCTGCGCGAAGGCAACGCATATCTTCCCTTCTCCGATCAAGTTTCTGAGGAAATCGGTGACATTCTCTGGTATCTAGCGAATCTCGCTTCAAAGCTGAACCTCGACCTCGGCGAGGTTGCGGCTGAGAATCTCGCAAAAATCGAGGAACGATGGCCAAAGTCGACGACAGACCAATCAAGCCTGTTTCCTAAGCTGCCCGCTCGATACGACGCGGCATTTCCTGCGAATGAGCAGTTACCGCTGGCGATGCGTGTAGATTTCATTGAAGAGCCAGCGACGAGCGGTACAAAGTTGATTCTTCGCTACAACGGCGCAGTGATCGGCGATCCACTTACGGATAATTCGCATATCAGCGATGGCTACCGCTATCACGACGTATTCCATCTCTCGTGCGGAATTCTGTTGGGCTGGTCACCCGTATTGCGGCGGATTCTGAGCTGCAAACGAAAGTCGATGCCGCGAATCGATGTGGTCGAGGACGGCGCTCGTGCGCTCGTCACTGAGGAAGGTGTCTCAGCGGTCGTGTTTGGTCACGCACGAGACTATTCGATGTTCGCCCAATCGACTGCCATCGATTATGAACTTCTGAGGACCGTAAAAGGGATGACGCGGCCATTCGAGGTTCAAAGCAGGTCATTGGCGGATTGGCAAAATGTCATCCTTTCCAGCTTCCAAGTTTGGCGCGAAATGGTCACGCATCGAGGCGGAACTTTCGTCGGCGACGCTAACAGTGGAGAACTGAGATTTGAAGCCCCGACTTGGTAGAAGCTTAGACGTGAGAGATTTCGCTACGCAGCGATGTATCAGCGATCGTGCATCAAGCCGTCGGTGCGACCCTACGCGCTGGATAGATTGTTACCGAGCGCGGTACACTGGTATGCAGTTTCGTTCCGGAAGGATGGGCCATGTCCGACGTTAAAATCGAATGCCCGCACTGTCATAAATCGTTCAAACTGAACGAGACGCTTGCGGCGCCGTTGGTAGAGGAGACGCGCCGCAAGTTCCAACAGGAATTCGAGGAAAAGGAGGAAACGCTTGAACAGCGCCGGCAGGCCTTCGCGGAAGAGCAGAAGGCCGCCGAAAAGACGCGGAAGGAGGTCGAAAAAGAACGCGCTTCGCTAGCCAAGCAGAAAGAACAATTCGACGAGCAGATCGCTGAGCAGGTCGAGGAGCAGCGAGTCGCAATCGAGCGCGAAGCCGCGAAGAAGGCTAAACAGAAGTACGACGAAAAGCTCGCCGAACGCGATGAAGAGAAAGCAGAACTTCAAGAGCAAATCAAGGAAAAGGAAACGAAGCTCGCCGAAGCCCGCAAGGCTGAAGTGGAGTTCCGCAAAAAGCAGCGAGAACTCGATGACAAAATGAAGGCCGCCGACGTCGAAGTGGAGAAGCGCGTCAACGATGCGCTCGCTCCCGAGCGAGAAAAGGCGAAAAAGGACGCAGAGGATCAACAGCGCCTCAAAATGGCGGAGAAAGACAAGATCATTGAGGACCAGAAACTGAAGCTCGCAGAAGCCCAGCAAAAGCTGGAGCAGGGTTCTCAGCAGTTACAGGGCGAGGTCCAGGAATTGGACATCGAGCGCCGTCTGCGTGAAGCGTTCCCCCGCGATACGATCGAGCCGGTTCCTAAGGGCTTGCACGGTGGCGACGCGCTACACCGCGTCCTTGCGATGCAAGGACATTGCTGTGGAACGATCCTTTGGGAGTCCAAGCGCACGAGGAACTGGCAAGGCGGTTGGTGCGATAAGCTCAAGCAGGATCAGCGGGCGGCTAAGGCCGATCTCGCGATCATCGTGACGCAGACGATGCCTCAAGGGCTCGATTCGTTCGCGGAAATTGAAGGTGTTTGGGTTACGACTCCGGTGCTGGCGATGTCGCTGGGGGCGGCGCTGCGATTGTGTATTGTCGAGTGCTCCTCAGCCCGGCGCGCCGCCGACGGCCAGAACGACAAGATGGCGATTCTCTATCAGTACCTGACCGGCCCGGAATTCCGCCGCCGTATTGAGGCGCTCAAAGACGCGTTCGTGACGATGCAAGACGACCTCAGTTCTGAGCGCCGCGTGATTACCAAGCAGTGGGAAAAACGCCAGAAGCAGATCGATCGGGTAATGGTTTCGACGGTCGGCATGTATGGCGACCTTCAGGCGATTGCAGGGACGACATTGCAGGAGATTGACGGGTTGAGCCTAACCGCCTTACCGGCTCCGGCTCCCGACGCGAACGGAGGTTGACATCTATGGGGAAGGCATCAACAAAAAGCGATCCTCCGGCTTCCGCCGCATCCAGTGCCGTGTCGGTTCCCTTGGACGCTATCCACGATGCCGCCCAGCAGGCCCGCAATCTCCGTCAAGTTCTCCAAGACGACAAGCTGCGAATCGGGTGTTTTCTCGGCGCTGGCTGCCCACTTGGTATCTACGACGCAACGGAATCTAAGAGCATGGTATTAATCCCGGCTGTTATTGAGCTCACGAAGCGAGTAGCAAAAGGATTGGCAGAAAAGGACGCAGCGCCAGCAGTCAACGGCGCAACACCAACGCCCGCATCGGAGTTTAAGAAACATTGGGACGATCTTTGCAAGGAGTGTAATCCGCCCGATGGCAGTGCCCCAACCGTCGAGGATGTGCTAACTGAGCTACGCACTTTCGTCCACCGCCGGGGAAGTTCTGGCGGTTTGGGCATGACCAAGAAGCAACTAGTCGACTTGGATGTCCAGATCTGCTGTTTAATTGTGGCAGAGATGAAGAAGTCACTTCCGTCGCATCGCTGCTCGTACAACCGCTTTGCCTCATGGATCGGTGGGCTCCCCCGGCTGTTTCCAGTTGAAGTATTCACACCAAACTACGATCTGTTGTTTGAGCAAGCCTTTGAGGCACATCCGCACCCCCACTTTGATGGGTTCGTTGGGTCGCGCGAGCCGTGGTTTGACCTTTCATCGATCGAACACGATGCCGTTCCGGCGCGGTGGACACGACTCTGGAAGCTTCACGGCTCCATTAACTGGGAAAAGTTCGAAGAGAAAATTGATGGGACTTCACGTATCCAGGTCGTCCGCGTTTCACGCGAGGCTGCGGAGGGGAAGGTGATGATTTATCCATGTCACCTCAAATACGACCAAAGTCGGCGAATGCCATATTTGGCCATGCTGGATCGCCTCCGAGCATTCTTCCGCGGCGACGGCACCGTAAGGCGCGCTACTGCTGACAAGAAGGAAGAGGATGCCCCGAGGTTGGTAATTTGCGGTTACTCGTTCCTGGACGACCATCTCAATGAGGTACTCCTCGACGGATTGCGTGGGAACCGCAAGGCTCATTGTTTTGCGCTTATGTATTCGAATTTGGTGGATCATCCGAGAGCGGTTGAGTACGCGAGAAAGCAGGCCAATCTGACAGTGCTAGCGCAGGATGGTGCAGTCATCGGACTACGTCAGGGCCGGTATCGGGCTGGAACTGCGGGTGGCGACGAGCACAAACCGTGGCTGTACGAAGAGGCGATTGCAATGGCGGACCCGGCAAATCCGGAACAACAACCACGATCTCGACTTGGTGATTTTCAGTATTTTTCACTGTTCTTGGAGCAACTCAGTGGGGGAAATCGAGACCATGAACACAAGCCCGTCTAATAGTTCAGATCCTTCGCGGCTTGGAACAGTCGAAGACATCAATGGTTCCAGCATCAGCGTCAAGCTCTCTGACGGCACGCCGAGCGGGCTATTGTTCGTTAATGGTGAGGGATACCGGGTTGGTCAAGTTGGAGGTTTTGTACGAATACCCGCAGGCTACGTCGACCTTTTCGGGGTTATTTCGCAAGTGGGGGCAGGAGCGGCGCCGGGGCCTCCCGAGCTCGCCCCGCAACTCGGGAATCGCTGGCTTAGGGTGGAGCTCGTTGGTGAAGGTCGCAGAAATGCCAAGTTCGAGCGAGGGATTTCCCAGTACCCTTCAATCAGTGATGCGGTCCATCTTGCGACTGAATCTGATCTCAAGATGGTATATGCGCCCGGCGACGACGAGGCGCACGTCGCGATTGGTAAGGTCGCCAGCGCGGAATCGATTCCTGCTTTCGTGGACCTGAACCGGCTTGTAAGCCGTCATTCGGCCGTGGTCGGAAGCACGGGCGCGGGCAAATCAACCGCTGTCGCTTCAATTCTCAATGCCGTTTCCGATCAAAAGCGATTCAAATCGGCGAGGGTTGTATTGCTCGATCTCCACGGTGAATACGCCAATACATTTGGAGACCGCGCGAGGGTCTTTAGGATTGGCGCTGATACGACGGTTGGAGAGCGAGAGCTCCACATTCCTTACTGGGCGCTCACCGCTGATGAATTCACTTCTCTTTCCATGGGAAATGTTTCGGGAATACCACACGCGCTGCTTCAAGAACGACTGTTGGCGAGCAAACGCTCATCCAAACCTGGCGGCGCTGCGCACGATTTGCCCGAATTGAGTGTCACGGTGGACACACCCCTCCCGTTTTCCGTGTTTCAACTCTGGTATGACCTGTATTCCCTCCAATGTGCAACACATAATGTTAGCAAGAACCAAAACCAGACTGCAATGACACGCACGTACATCGAGGACGGAGAACCGAAAGAAAGAGCGGTTGGAGATTCCGACGGGCTGATACGGCCAAGATTTCGGCCGATAAGGGACGTCAAGGACGATCCGGACAAAGTCTTCGCGGGACAGTACGGCGATCTACCGCGGACGCACCTCGAAATCTTGGAAAGCAAACTTCGTGACCCGCGGATGCGGTTTCTCTTTGCTCCTGGGGACTGGGCTGTAGCAAAAGAGGGATCGACAAAGGCCGATCTTGATGCTTTGCTGAATACATGGCTCGGAGCAGATGTCCCAATTTCGGTCTTCGATTTGTCGGGGATTCCGCCTGCTGTAACTGATGAACTTGTCGGGGCGCTACTCCGCATTCTATTCGACGCTTTGTTTTGGGGACGGTTGAAACCGGAGGGCGGACGGCAGCGGCCCCTCCTTCTTGTTCTAGAGGAAGCACACAAGTATCTCGGAAGCGATGCCCAGAAGTATCTCAATACCGATACGAAACGTCATGCTGCGAGGGCTGTTGCGCGCATTGCAAAGGAAGGACGAAAGTATGGCGTTGGCCTAATGTTGGTGAGCCAACGGCCATCGGAGATTGACCATACAATTCTCTCGCAATGTGGCACAATTACCGCACTTCGTTTGACAAACGACCAAGACCGCAGTCAAGTCACCGCGTGCGCCTCGGATAATCTAAAGGGTTTGTTCTCGATGCTCCCGATACTGCGTACAGGCGAGGCGCTAATCGTTGGCGAAGCCGTGAACATGCCGATCCGCGCGATCATCGATAGACCTCCGGAGGGTCGCCGCCCTAACAGCGACGATCCGGTGGTCGTCGTGCCCAATGCGGCGGGCGGGAAACGGATACGCGCTGGCGGTTGGACCGAGACCGTTACCGATGAAAACTACGCGCTTGTGGTTGAGGCCTGGAGAAGGCAAGACCCGAATGTTAGCAAAAAGCCGTTACCGCCGAAGGACGCCAAACCAAAGAAGGGTTAGGTGGGTCAATGGATCGCACATCCGTTACATCGAGCATGATCAGTTCGATCGGTTATGACGCAGATAGCCAGCTTTTGGAAATCGAATTCAACAAGGGAGGGACGTACCAATATAACGGCGTTCCGCAGGGCGAATATGAAACCCTCATGGGTGCCGATTCACATGGGAAGTACTTCCTCGCAAATATCAAGGACAGATATCCGACGAGCAAGCTGTGAAAGCAACGCCGAGAACTTCACGACCCCGCGGGCGCTACGAAATCGCTCGCGATTTTATCGCGCTGGCAGATCAGCGGTCAGGGATCAAAAGTCAGACGGCGGAACGAGTCCATGACCAGCGCACGCTCACTCTGTCAGTTGCCGAAACAGGTATTCCGAATCGGCCCATCCAATAACTTCGGCGATGGCGGATACGCGGCGTCCGGGGTTCATGGCTGTGCGTTCGATGAAGATGACGTAATTCACTGCGGCCGCAATCGAACGTCGTGGTATCGTCTGTGAAGCCTCGCCCACCAAATCCTCGATGCGTCTGAGCGCGTCGACGGTGCCGTTAGCGTGGACGGTAGTCACGCCGCCGGGGTGGCCGGTGTTCCACGCTTTGAGCATCGCCAAAGCTTCAGGGCCACGAACTTCACCGATAATGATCCGATCCGGTCGGAGGCGCAGCGTGTAACGCAATAGATCGGTCATCGTTACCCGCGGTTCGGTGTTCTTAGTGAGAAGCTCCACGCGGTCGGGGGAACTGCATTGCAGTTCGCGCGTATCTTCAATCAATACAACGCGCTCCGCACTAAATGCGGGCTCGGACAAAATTGCATTGACGAACGTCGTCTTGCCGCTCCCGGTCCCACCGGCGACAAGAATGTTCTTGCGCTCGGCCACTGCTTGTCGGATCACGTCCCGGCCGTTTGGCGCAAGGATCCTAGCTTCCACATAGTCGTCGAGCGTGTAGATAACGCTTGAACGCTTGCGGATCGTAAATGCTGGCGCCGCAACCAATGGCGGCAGGAGTCCTTGAAAACGCTCGCCCGTGGTCGGCAACGTGCCTGACACCGCTGGGCGATCTGAGCTGACTGTCTCACCCATGTGAGTGGCCAACAGGCGTACCACGGTCTCCGTAGCGCTGGGATCGATCTGGCCGACGCTCTGGCGACCGACGCCCACGCGATCGACCCATAGACCGCCGTCGGGATTGGCCATGACCTCGACGACATCCGGCGCGGCCAGCGCATCAGCAATCAACGGGCCCAGCGCATGGCGGAGACTCTCATAATGACGGGAGCGGACGATCGTTTGGAATGATTTCATTGGCTTCCTCAGTGGTTGAAGGTTCTTGTTCAGGTTCTTCGCTGAGCACAGAGCGCCGGCGGCGCAGGTTCTCGGCCAGCACGTCCAGATAGAGTTCAAAGCGGTTATGGCCGCTCAGGAGCGCCGCCTCCTTGGCATCCTCCGGCACTTCGGGTGTGTGATTCAGATACATCCGTACCGCCAATCCGATCATTTCCTTAAGCACGTGCGTATCGGCTAGCAGCTTGGTCTCCATCGTGCGGAGTTTGTTGAAACACTTCTCGATGGCGCTGAGCACCTCCGCCTCGCGCTGCTTGCGGTATTCGGGCGACAGGATTTGCTTGGCGGCGTCGGTGAGCACCGCGCCCAGCGATGCGCCGGTGCGCGACGCCTCGGTCTGCACGATCTTGTAAAGATCGGGGTCGAGACGAACGGTGAGTGCAACACGATCGGCGTGATTGCTCATATCAGTTCCCTCTTGCGTGAAGGGGTTGGCGCATATTCATCGGAATCCGCGGTATCAGCGCCACCCGTCAGGGCCGGATCGTCGGCGGGTAATCCCGACGCAATGCGTTCGCCCTTGGCCCGTTCGCCTGTCCAATCGCACGGCGCCTGCCCCGGTACATCGAGCTTGGCCGCCTGGTCCGGCGGCGCCAGCACCCGCGTGCGGAACATCGCATGTTCGTAATGACGGAGCTTGTCGGTGCGCATCGGCGGCCGGCCCGTCACGAAGAGCAACTGTTCGCCGGATGGGAGCTCGCGCACGTCGCCGGGCTGAAGCAGCGGCCGAACCTGCTCGACCTGGCTGATGGTTCGGTTCATCAGCGCCAGCTTCCAGCGCGGGCCACTGTAACTTTCGCGGTACTCCGTGACGGTCCCGGTCATCTGGCTGAGACGCTGTTGCGTCGTCGTATCGGCACTGGCGAATGCAACGACGACGTGACAGTTGTCGATCAGGCTGTTGTGCGGGCCATACTGCTCGATGATGTCGTTGAAGCTCTGGACGATCAGGTGGGCCTTGATCCCGTAGCCTGCCATCTGGCGCAGGTTCATCTGGAAGAACTCGAGCCGGCCAAGCGTCGGGAACTCATCGAGCATCAGCAGCAGACGATGACGCTTCGCGTGGCCGCGGCCGTCCCGGTCCAAGTGTTCCATCAGCGCGCGGCAGGTCTGGTTGAGGATCAGGCGCACCAGCGGCTTGAGACGGGGCGCGTCACTCGGTGGCGGCTGGAGATAGAGCGTGACCGGATGCTTGGCGCAGGCCAGATCCGCGACGGTGAAGTCACTGACAGCGATGTTGCGGCAGACAATCTCATCGGCGAACAACGTCAGATAGCTGGCCGCAGTGCCGCGAACCGATGCCTGGAACTTGGGCGGCTGGCTGAGCAGTTCCTTCGCGACCATCGCGATCTCCGGGTGCGGCTCGGACGTGCGGGTCGTGGGATTGAAGCGGTGGCACATCTCGATCATGTCAATGCAGGTGCGCCGAAAGTCCAACAGCCGTCGTCGCACGACGCCCAGGTGTTTGCGGTCATCCAACTCGGTGTAGAGCACATGCAGGATCAACGCTACGAGCAACTGGCTGGCCTGCTGGTCCCAAATATCGAGCGTGGTCTTAGAACCGTCGGGATTGACCAGCATCTCGACGATGTTTTGTACATCCCGCACCTCGTGCGGTCCCTTGCGCACCTCCAGCAGCGGGTTGAACCGGACGCTGTCCATGCGGGTGGGATTGAAGAATAGGCAATGGCTGAACCGCGCGCGGAATCCGGCGGTGGTCGCCCACAACTCGCCCTTGACGTCGTAAGCCAGAACGCTGGCCGGCCAGTTTAGAAGGGTCGGAATGACATGGCCGACGCCCTTGCCGGAGCGGCTGGCGCCCGAGACAAGCTGGTGTTCCGGCCCGTCGAAGGTGAGTAACTGGTTGTGATATTCTCCAATGACCGTGCCACGTCCCGTGAGCAGGCCGGCGCGCTGCATGTCTCGTAAATGAGCCCATTTGTCCCGGCCCAATTCCTTTACTTGAACTCGGCCGCGCCCTCCGGCAACGAGCGCGAAGAACAGTGAACACAACACCGATGCGCCGACGATCAGGAAGGCCTGAGCGAACAAGGACGGGAACGAACGTCCATACTGGCCGTTCCAAATGACCAGCTTCCACGGCGCATAGACCGGCTGCCCGAACAGTTCGACTCGGGGTCCAAGCCATGATGGATGGCCCAGGTGCTGGGCGACGTATTGCGTCGCCGCGGCGAAGCCTGCAATGACGGATACCGACGCGAAAATGATCGCCAGAAGACGTTTCATCGTTCCACCCCCATGTTCCTTCCGACGGACCAATGAGCGGTTCGCTGGGCATCCAGTCGCCGCACGTCGGTGACGCCATGCCTCCCCTGACGGTCGATCAACCGTTCCAACTTCGTGCGCTCAATGCGGTAGTTGCTGCTGCTGTCGCTCGCCTGAGTCACGCCGCTGTCGGTCTTCCGGACCAGGGACTGCGCCATTTGCGCCCCGCGTTCAACCCGGCGCGCGATGTCGCTTGGTTTGACTGGGTGCGGTTCGTGTTCCGCGCGACCGTACACACCGGCGTTGGCTTCGGCGACGGCGATCATCTCTGCTGCCAGAGCGCGCCGTTCGAGCGTGCCTCGTCCGACCTCGGCACGATCGCCGACATTCAGCTTTTGATACGAGGGATTGTCCCAAACTCGCGCGTAATGGAGCGCCTTGCGATCATCGCGCAGCACAACAAAACGGTCCTCACCAATATCATCCACCGCGCCTTTGGCAACGACAACGCCCGTCACGGAGTGCGCGTTTTGTCCGCGCATGTCCACGCGGCTGACCTGGCCGGCTTCGGTTCCGAGTTTGCTGTAGAGCCGCTTGATGATGTCATTCCGGGAGCCCAGTTCCATCAGCCGGTGCTTGAACTGCGGCTCGATGTGCCAGATCGTGCCCCGCGTCTTGCGAGCCAGCCCCATGCGCTCCAGCGTCTGCAATCGCGCAATGACCAGCTCGCGGTCGGCAGCATTGATCCCGATTCGGCGCTTGGGCGTGGCATCGAAGATGCCGTCTCGGGTGCTGCGCTCGATCAACCGGTCCAGGGACGTGAAACGCTCAGCCTGCACCTCTTTGGCCCGGACATTGCGCACTTCTTCCAAGCTGCGCGGTCCCAACAGTTCGGTGGCAACCTCAACCTCCCGGTCCCGGATGCCGTGCGCAATGTAGCTGCGCTTGATGACCAAGTCCTTGCCATCGTCGCGAACACCCCGGATCAGTACATGTGAATGGATGTTGTCGGTGTTGTAATGATTGATGCCAATCCATTGCAGGCGCGTGCCAAGATCACGCTCCATCCGCGCCATCACTTCGCGCACATAGCCGCGCAGGTCTGCGATCTCCGCCGCCTTCTCCGGTGAGATGATGACGCGGAAGTGATGGCGATCCTGTTCCCATTCCCGCGTCACTTGGCGCGCCTCAACGGCCTGCTCGACTGATGAATAGAACACGCCACGGCCGCCTTCGAGGCTGGCGCTGTCGCGTCCCAGGTACGTCACATGGCGCGCCAGCGACGAACGGCCGCGACCGGACGGGTTGGGACGATGCCGGCTCGAATGGACCTTGACGATGACGCGCTGGGCGCGCCCACGCGCCGCGAACGTTGACGTTCCCGCGCCGCGATGACCGCCTTTGCGCCGCGACCCTGGCAAGCTGAATCGCCGCGCTCCGCCGAGTCGCCGGGCGAGCTTGCCCGCGACATTCGGCTCGCGGCGTCGTCCGCCTCCCATCCGAGCGATGCGGTCAGGGTCTTTCGCGGCGTTCCCTGCGTGAATCTGCTGTGCGATTCTGGTTTTGATCATGGTTCACCCTAAGTGCTTGACTGATTGAGACTTCTGTTCGACCTGCACCAGCCGATGTCGCTTGGTGCGTTGCAACCCGCTGCACCACCACCACTTACAAGGCCCGCGGTGCGGGCTTTAATCTTGCCTTCCTCTCTCAAAAATGAATTCAGCTAAACTCAAATGAATTCAGCTCAATTCACCGTTTGGTATAAACGGGATGGATTATACCAAACAGTTCCCGAACGTCAAGTCTGGCCCGACAGAAATGAGTTCAGCCAGACAGAAACCTGTTGAGCCAGACGGAAAGAAGTGCGGGAAAAAGATGTATGGAAGAAAAGAAAGTGCTCTACTGGAAATCGGCTAACGATATAATGCTGCGTGGGTCATCACTGAAAGCGTGATGATCCGAAAAGAGAAGGAAGAGCCGATGTTGCGATGGATGAATGACAGCTTGCGTTTCCTGTTCTGGTTCGGTGTGCTGATGTCGGCCCGCCTGCTGGCGGCGCTGCTGTGGGTGATCGAGGTTGCGATTATCGTCACGCTCTGGGTGCTGGCCTTCCGCCACTGGCAAGCTCAGGATCGACCGTCGTTTGCCGTGCTGGCGTTGGCGGCGACGTGCTTTGTCGCCGTCCAAGCCGCACTCTGGCAATTCACCTGGCTGCGAATCGCACAGCGGGGAGGCCACTGGCGGGCCATCGCGGAATGCTTCGCCAGCGTGGTCCGTTACCCGGTCGTGCGTACCCCTCACCCGTGGGAATGATCGTTGACGAACACGACGAACAAACAAAGAAGCCGGATCAGGGATGCCCGATCCGGCTTCTTCGTTTGTTACTGAATGTGGTGAACTACGCGGCGGATGCCCGCGCCTTGGCGTCCGACTGCGGCTGCTCCCGCAGATTCGACGGCAACCAAGCGTTCACCTTCGCCGCAAGCTTGGCATCCTCCAAGCGTCCTTCGGCGGCATCGGCGAAAAGCTTGGCAAGCTCGGTCACAAGCTCGCTTTTCTTCTTTGACTCGGCGGGCGCGACGAAGACCGGACCCCGCAACTCGCCGATCAGGTGCGCCAGTTGAATCTTCTGGTAGCCCGACAGCCACCGCTCATCGGGACGCCAGTACCGGCGCACGTCCACGCCCAATTCCTGCGCCAGCCGCCAGACCAGTTCCGTGCGGCGTTGCAGGTGTGCCGTGATGCACTCGACGATGAGCAACTCGATCAGCGCATCCACCTTCTTGTCGGACAGCTTGGACAGCGCTTCGTATGCCGCATCATCTTCGAAATGATGCTTGTCGCGCAGCGGGTCCAGTTCGGCCCGCCGCTTACGAAGCGTATCCAGCGCAGCCGATGTGAAGCCCTCGGCGTTGTCAGCATGAACGGTCGTCCCGTTGGCGTCGTGCCGAATCGCCAGCGCTTCGCTGCGCACCTTGTCGTGCAGGATCAGTGCCAAGATACGCTTGCGAGTTGCCGCATCCTTCAACAGCGCTTCGCGCACCGCCAGCGCCTGGTGCGTGAACGTGGTGGCAAGCTGCGGCTCGCGAAGGTCATCAGGTGTCGGCGGCTTCGGAGCTTCAACCGTGCCATCGGGATGTCCGTTGCCGTTGGCGGATGTGCTGTGACGGCTGCGCGGAACGCGGTATTCCCGCCGGACCCGGCCGTCCGGGTCAAGCATGAGGAAGGCCGTTCCAACCGCCTTGACTCCTTCGGCGTAGTGGACCGTGGCATCCTTGGTCAAGGCTTGTTCCTCATCGTCCAGCGCCTCCAACTTCGTCTGGACGGCCTCGAACGCGCCTTGGTCAGACTCGTCGAGTTCTTCGATCTTTGATTCCAGCTTGGTCCGTTTGTCGGCCAGCTTCTTGAGCTTCGCCGTGGTCTGCTCGTCATACTCCTGCGGAGCATCGGACATCGCATACAGTCGGTCCTGAACATCCGCCTGCGGGCCGACCACGACCTCGGCCCAACCTTCCTCGGTCAGTCCTTGGCGCTGTGCCAACAGCGCCTCGGCCTGCGCCTCCATGAACGCCTTGCGCTCGACCAACACGCGCTCGGCGAACAAATCCCGGCTGACGGCGGTGTCCGGGAGTGTGGTTACATCGAACGTCGCGGATGCGGCGTCGATCCACGCATGGGCAATCACGTTGCGGACGTGCTGCGCGTGCTGCGGGTTGCCACCCACTTCCTGCCAGACTTCCAACTGGCGCTCGGGCGGAACCGACGCGAACGCCTCGGCGGTCGCGGTGTCGATTGCGCCCTGGCGATACGCCGCCTTGACCGGGTCGGCGAGCGTCGCCAGCTTCATCCGCTGGCGGACATAGGGTTGGCTGACGCCGAACTCGGCGGCAATCGCCTCCACGCCTTTCGCTTCCTCCCGCGCCAGCCGGGCGAAGGCTTCGGCTTCGTCCAGCGGGTGCATCGGCTCGCGGACGAAGTTCTCCGCCAGCGCCAAGGCGTCGGCGGTGTTGTCGTCCACGGCGCGCAGGATGCACGGCACTTTCGGGGGCCGCGCTGCATTCTTGTACACGTCGCGCAGCGCCGCCAGACGGCGATTGCCCGCGATGATGCGGTAGCCGCCGGGCACATTGTCGTCGGCTCGGACGACTAACGGCTCGATCAGGCCAAACGCCCGGATGGTCGCCACCTTTTGCCGGTGGGCGTCCCGTTCGGGCTTCACGCGCCGCGGATTGCGGCGGCTTGGAATCAGTTTCGACAGCGACACAGAAATTTGAACACCGTGGGATTGAGATAGGTTACGGTTCATAAGAAACGCTCTCTTTCAGTAAAGTTAAATGAATCAAACACGATCGCCTTTTGCTGACGGCTCTGGCTTGCCAACGCGGACCTCCACGCGAGGGCCATATCGGTACACGTCCACGGTCAATCGTCCGTCCTCGTGCTGGACCAGACTGATAAGACCGCCATTGCCGCGACTGTCGGCAAACTCCACGATCCGCTCGTGCGGACCGGCGTAGCAATTGGCGACACACTTCTTGATGACACGGGGCTTGCACATAAGCGCCTCAGTTGTTGCGGGACACGTCGCTTAGATTGGAATGTCCTTGCCCGCGCCCACAAGCTCGCCTTGGGCCGGTGCGGACTGAGCCTCACGGCTGCTCTTGCCTCCGGTACGGCGCTTGCCTCGTCCGTTGCGTTGAGCCGGCTGGTCATTGCTCGGCTTGCGGTCAACGAACCGGAATTGCTCGACGACGACACGAATCTTGCTGCGCCGCTGGCCGTCCTCCTGTTCCCACCGTTCCAGCTTGAGACGACCTTCAACGTGGATCGGGCGTCCCTTGGTCAGGCTCTCGCCGATGATCTGCCCGATCTTGCCGAACGCGGCACAATCGACGAACAAGACTTCCTCGCGGTCGCCTCCCTCGGCGTCTTTCCACTGGCGGTTGACCGCCAGCGCGAAATCGCAGACTTGCGTTTCCGAGTTGGGCAGTGTCCGCAACTCTGGGTCGCGGGTGAGGTTGCCCATGAGGATCACTCTGTTGTAGCTGGCCATGATGAATCTCCTTTTGTAAATGGCCACTGATGGTTGGGCGGCGTCACGCTGACAACCGCTCCCCAGCCCGCCCCGGCTCTCCAGCGCCGGGACGGGTTCGGGGAGGGGTCGCCTACAGAACGCCCGCCAGTTCCAGCGCTCCGCGATATGCGGCCTGCTTGAGTTGGTGCGATTGGCCGAACCAAACTGAATCGAGTTGCCGGTCCAGCTTGTCGGCGGGAGACGCGCCGCGGTACTTCCGCTGGTGGTCGGCCCATTCGCTGACGGCGTTGTACGCGCCCCATGCGGTGTGCTTCACGCCCGGCAAGGTGTTCCGCTCGTTATCGAAGTTGTCGAGCATCTGCCCCAACACCTTCTCACGGGTCTTCTTCTGACGGTCCGTGCCGTGCGGCAGGTCCGCCCCGGTCATCCCCCGGAAGTATCCGCCCGCCTCGGTGACGGTCAGTTCCTTGGCAAGCATTGCGTGAAGCTCATCATCAAACTTGTCAAACCGTGCGGCGATGATGCCGAGCTTGGCCCGCGCCTCGGCAATGCGGCTCTCCAACCGGGGATGGTGGGAAATCGTCAATCCTTCAACGCCCGATTCCCGCAGGGCCAGATTCAATGTGTTCTGGCAAACCACGCGTACCGTTGTAGGGATCATCCGAAGCGCCTGGCTTCCGTCGTGCGTGTTGGTCAAGAGGACGTAAGGCTTAATCGGGTCGTCCGGCCCGGCCCGATACTCTTTGGGAATGCTCGCCATCATCCACACGCGCTTACCGCCGTGCAGACTGCCCGCCGTCTCGTACATGGCGAGCTTGTCGCCGACTAAAGCGTCAATGAAGTCGAACGCCTCGCGGTTCTGGAACACTCGATAGCGCCTGCCCACCACGCCCAACACGGCCCGCGTATCGGTGCGAACATTCGCCACCGTGTCCGGTATGCCCGCTTCAACGCCCGAATTGTCCGGGTCGAAAGCCCGGACGGGCCATTGCGCTACATTCCAATCCAGCCCAGCGAGGCCGATAGCCTCGGCGCTGGTGGTCGCCCGCTCGATGACTGTGCCCAAGCGATGCCACGCTGGCTCGCCCGCCACAAACACTGCCGCTCGTCCCGTTGTCTGGTCGATCTCGTGTGCCACAAGACACCTCCCGAAAAGGAAGAAAACTCCAAACCGGGATGGCTTAGGCCCACAAAGGCCCAAGCAATTTTTTGACCTCCCGGCTTCGAAAGAAGCGGCCGGGAGGTCTAAAAAGAAAAGTCCTTACCGCTGGCGACGGGAACGCGAACGGATGCGGACGAAGGGCATGCCACGCGCAGGCCCGGAGGGGGAATCCGGCGCTATCGCATCGCAACACCACCGCCGAGTTCCCCTGAGGAGCCGAGCATGGCAAGGCCGTACCCGGCCGGTGACCTTTCGAGAGCGCAGAGAGGTAGACATGCCGCGTAGGCCCGCTGCTTTCCGTCCCGGCGCGCCGGGGCCTTTTCAAATCCAGCGGGCCTACCTTCCCCCAATGTTCCCGGCGCCATCCTTATTGCTTCCGACAGCACACTCAACGGATTTGGGGCCAGGAGAGAGGGTGCGGGGAGAGAGGGCCGGGCCTGGAGGCCCTCTTTCCTGCATTCGCATTTAATAGAATTTGAAAAATACAACCATCGGCGCGCGTGGTTCGGAATTGGGAACAACGGTACACTTGGAAAAAGCCATTATTCAGAGGAATTTCGGCGTGGGACGGAGAGATCAAGGAATCATCGAGGACGTAATTGACATCGCCACGGCGATGCCGCTCGTTGGTCTTACATTGGCGATCGTATTTGCCGGTGGCGGGGTTTACTTCCAATGGGTCAACCCCAAAATCATGATGGGCTTGGGCCCCGTATTCGGCATGCTCTTCTGGGCTTTGGCTGTGATTTCAGCGCTGGCTTCTTTCTTCGGGTTCGTCCGACAGAAATTAAATGTTCATCGTCGGTCCCGGCGCCTCGACTCTCAACGCTCAATTGAAGACCTTCGCCGACTCAGCCCCAGCGGCTTTGAGCAGACGATCGCCGATCTTTTTCGCCGCCAGGGCTATCGCGTGGACGAAATCGGTGGAGTCGGCGATGGTGGAGTGGATTTGATCCTGCGACGCAATGGTGACGGCTCGATTGCGCACCTCGTGCAGTGCAAGCGATATACAAGCTGGAAGGTCGGCGTTGCGGAAGTGCGCGAGTTCTTCGGCGCGATGGCGGCGCATCAAAGCCGATGCGAAGGAGTTTTTGTGACGTGCGGGCGGTACACCGCCGAAGCGCGAACATTTGTCGCGGGCAAGCCAATCCGATTGATCGACGGTAACGAACTGTTGTCTATGCTCGGTGGAATAAATCCGCTCGCGCCAGCCGTTGAATCCTTCACCGCACCGCAGCGATCGAGCGACACCCCGCTCTGTCCGCGATGTCGTGTTCCAATGCAGCGGCGCACTGCTCAGCGCGGGACTCATGCGGGCAAACCCTTTTGGGGCTGCCCCAACTATCCAGGATGCCGACAGGTTTTTGACATTGAGAATGCGAGCGCGTGACTCCCCAACAGCCACTTTTCTGCAACTCGTCAGGAGCAACAAGAGAGAGAATTACAGTTTGCACATCTCAGGTTTGCTCTGACAGTGGGCGATCCGGCACCAGCTTTGGAATTGCTTCCGTTTGCATCCCGTTCCAATTTCTCGTGGCAATCAAAGTTTGCAATTTCGTTGTAGGAGACTGTGGATCAAGCCATACGGCGCAGTCCTCGTCCCGCAAGATTGCCGGCATTCGGTGGTGGATTGGCCGCATGAAGTCGTTGGGGGCGCAAGTGATCATTGTCATCGCGCCTTGCGACCAAAGCCCCGCGAAGCAGAACAATTGATCATCGGGGAATCGAATCAGGGTCGGTTGCTTGTTGGGCCATTCATAAAAGCCATCGGCGGGAATCAAACACCGACGATTCTGGAAGGACTCGCGGAACGTCGGTTTGACGGCAACCGTTTCGCCCGCGGCGTTGAATATCCGTTTTGATTTGTCCCAAGGCGCGAGAAAACCCCACTCGGCCACGTCGAGCTTACGCCGTCCCTCGTGGAGTTTCACAATGGGCACGCGTTGCGAAATCGAGATGTTGAGCCGTGGGCGCTCCGAAAACTCTTCAAATTCCTCGACCGTCAGACCCATTCGGTCTGCGAGGTGGCGGAGCGAAAGTTTTAGGCGGTAGCGAGCGCACATTCCTCAATGATAGCACTGAAGCGAGAAATTTCAGCGCATACATGAGGTCCGGTCGGGGAACGGATCGCCCGACCGGACCTGCGATGTTGACGGTTACTTCGACGATTCCTGCGGCCGCTGCTGCTGACTCAGTGCGACGATCCGGCCGTGAGCCTGATCGGCGACTTTCGCCAGCACGAGCAAGTCGTCGCGGCCAAAGCTGTCGGTGCTTCGCCAGCCTTTCTCCTCATCGCGGTAGATCCGCTGGAACGTGACGTTGAAGCGTGGCCCGCCTTCGGTGTCGTTCTTCCAGATGGCGGCTTTGACGCTGCCGATCCGAACTTCCTCGACGGGCTTGTTGGTGGATTTCTGCTTGGTAGCCATGTGCTGCTCCTTTCAAAAAGGGTTTGGTTGTTCCGTTCGCAAGGCGATTGACGGACAACCGAACCCTGGAGGAGCTGCAAGCCGGGATGCAGCGGAGCGCCGGAAGCGACGGGCCAAAGGCCAAAGCGACAGTGAATGACACGGGGATCGCGGTCCGCGCAGCGGCGATGCAATCGAGCGATCCGCGTGGCGTGAGCGTCGCATAGGAGCGATCAGAGCGCAGCGGAGAACCGGCGATCTGGCGACAAGTGGAAATCCATTCATGCCGGGCGGAATCGTGGATCGGTAGCTCGCCGCGTCGGTGGATCGAACTGAAGGCGGTTGCGCAATGTCGCGTGCCGGTGACTGCGCGATGTCCTGGAAAGGTGGACACCGAAGGTGCTGGCCGTCAAGTTGCAGTGATGGTGGATTGTCGTCGGATGGATCAACGGATCGACGATGGAAGCGGCAGTGGTCAAAGGATATTGCAGAAACCGTCAACATTGCAGGAAGGTTAGTGGCGCAATCATGGACCCGGCGGCGAGCTAATGAAAATCCCGGGAGCGCAAGGAGCAATTGGAAACCAGCTCGCTAATGTCATGCAATCGCACGGCCATGACATGCTGCACCTGGCCCTGGCGTTCGACATAACCATCAGCTTGAAGCACCGAAGCACTCCGCGCGGCATTTCGGCAGCGCTCGTAAACGTCGGGTCGAATAATCAAATTCACAATACCCGTCTCATCCTCCAGTGTTTCAAACACAATCCCTTTGGCTGTGCCGGGGCGCTGGCGAATAATGACGACGCCAGCCACGCTTACCCACCTTCCATGCGGACGGTTCCACACCTCGGCGGCAGGAATCACCTTGCGGCGGGCCAATTCCGTTCGGATGAGTTGAATCGGATGTCCCTTAAGCGATAGGCCGGTCGTTCCGTAGTCGGCATGAATCTCCTGGCCGACAGTCATCGGCGTCAGAGCCGGCGCTGGTGTGTCAGCACTTGGCGGCATCGCCAGTGGACTTCGCTCATCGGGCAGTGCCAGCGTTTCCCACAAGGCGCGTCGGCGCGTTTTTGGAAGTGATGCGAAGGCATCGGCCTCAGATAGTTTTGCAATGGCGGAAACTGGAAGCTCGGTTGCCGCATGAAAATCGTCAATCGAGTGAAACGGACCGTGTTGCCGCCGGTGGTCGGCAATTTGCTGCGCGTGGGCTGCTTGGAGTCCCTTTATCATGCGGAAGCCAAGCCGCACAGCCGGACCACCGATGCCCCAAGTTCGTTTGTCAGCCGTGGTTCCAGACGCCGGCGAATGAGTGGCAGTCTCCAACGTGCAATCCCAATCGCTCTGATTCACGTCAACCGCTTGCACTTCAACACCATGCTCCCGCGCATCGCGGACAATTTGCGCGGGCGCATAAAATCCCATCGGCTGACTGTTGAGCAGCGCACAACAGAAGGCGGCCGGGTGATATCGCTTGATCCATGCGCTGGCGTACACGAGCAGCGCGAACGATGCGGCGTGGCTTTCGGGAAAGCCATATTCACCGAAACCCTTGATCTGGTTGAAGCAGCGCTCGGCGAAATCGCGCTCGTAACCGTTGGCGAGCATTCCATCAATCATCTTCTGCTGAAACTTCTCGATGCTGCCCGCGTGCCGCCAGGCGGCCATCGCGCGGCGCAACTGGTCGGCTTCTCCGGCGGTAAATCCCGCCGCGACCATTGCCATCTTCATCGCTTGCTCTTGAAACAACGGGACACCTAAGGTTTTGCCGAGCACCGCCTCCAATTCGGGCTTGGGGAAACTCACTGGCTCGACGCCATCGCGCCGGCGCAGATAAGGATGAACCATATCGCCCTGGATCGGGCCGGGCCTGACGATCGCGACTTCAATCACCAGATCGTAAAAACAATTGGGGCGCAGTCGCGGCAGCATGGACATCTGCGCACGGCTTTCGATCTGAAAGACGCCAACGGTGTCGGCGTCGCTGACCATCGCGTACACGCCGGGCTCTTCCGGGGGAATCGTGTGAAGCTCGATCGGGGCCTCTGCCGGATGGGTGTCGTTGATCAGCTTCATGCCTTTGGCCAGCGCCGTCAGCATCCCCAAGGCCAGCACGTCCACCTTGAGAATGCCCAAGGCGTCGATGTCATCCTTGTCCCATTCGATCACGGTGCGGTCCTGCATCGAGGCGTTCTCGATGGGAACCAATTCGCACAGCGGCCCGCGCGTCATCACCATGCCGCCGACGTGCTGGCTGAGGTGACGGGGAAAGCCAAGCAGTTCGCGCGTCAGCGCGATCACCAGCCGCACGGTGTGGTCGGTGGGGTCCAATCCTGCGTCATGAATCTGCTCATCCAACGGCGCGCCGCTGGACCAGCCCTCAAGCTGCTTGGCCAATGCATCCACCACGTCCAACCCCAATCCCATCGCCTTGCCCACGTCCCGCACGGCGGAGCGTCCGCGATAGCTGATGACTTCCGCCGTCATGCCGGCGCGCTCGCGGCCGTATTTTTGGTAAAGGTATTGGATCACTTCTTCGCGGCGCTCGTGCTCGAAATCAACGTCGATGTCGGGCGGTTCGTCACGCGCGGCGCTGACGAACCGCTCGAACAGCACGTCGATCCGATTGGGATCGACGGACGTGACGCCGAGGGAATAGCAGACGGCGGAGTTGGCGGCTGAGCCTCTGCCTTGGCAGAGAATTCCGCGCGAGCGGGCGAAGCCGACCAAATCGTGGACCGTGAGGAAGTATGGCTCGATCTTCAATTCTTCGATCAGCGCCAGCTCATGAACCATCTGCTGCTTGACCTTTTCAGGAACGCCCTGGGGATAGCGACCGGCGGCGCCAGTCCAAGCCAATTCCGCCAGATACGATGCCGGCGTTTTTCCGCTCGGTACGATTTCATCCGGGTATTCGTAACGCAGCTCATCAAGCGAGAACGCGCAGCGTTCCGCGATCTCGACGGTCCTGCGCAGTGCGGCCGGAAGGTCGCTGAACAAGCGGTGCATGTCCTCCGGCGGCTTGATGAACCGCTCACCGTTGGGAAAGAGACGGAATCCCGAGTCGTGAATCGTGCATCCGTGACGGATGCAGGTGAGCACGTCTTGAAGCGTTTGGCGGCGCTCATCGTGATAGTGGACCTGGTTGGTGGCCAGCAGCGGAATGCCATACGAACGGCTCACCGATTCGGCATGGCGCAGCATCATTCGGTCCAACGGTCCATGCACGCGCGATGCGGCGATGGACAATCCTCGGCCAAAGGCATTCTTGAGGGCCGCGGCAGCGGCGTTAGCCGCGGCTGGATCGGGTTCGCTCGCTTGTGGATCGATAGACCGGCAAACCAGCGCCACTAAAAGGCCCGTTGGCGCGGAAAGCAAATCTTGAAGATGAAGAATGCAGGAACCCTTTTCAGCGCGGCGTTTGCCCACAGTCAGCAAGCGGCACAGGTTGGCATATCCTCCGCGGTTCTCTGCCCACACCAGAACGTCGGGCGCATCGGCGAAGCGCAGACGCGCTCCGACACAGAGCTTGATCCCGGATTCCTTCGCGGCCTGGTGTGCCCGGACGACGCCGGCAACGCTATTCAAATCGGTGACGGCAATCGCCGTGCATCCGAGTTCAGCGGCGCGATAAACAAGCTCATCGGGATGCGACGCGCCGCGCAGAAACGAAAAGTTGGTCGTTACGTCAAGTTCCGCGTAGGGCCATGACGAAGTGCCGCGCGCTGATGTGGGCGGCGGAACGATGGAGCGATGTTTGGGATTGGCCGCTTCGGGCATAAAGAGTTTCCGCCATCACTCGAATATCCCGTGCAAAAACCACCGCCCCGTTTGCGCGACACGGAAGATCCAATACCGATCGCCGGCGGCATCCAGAACATCGAAGTAGTCGCGGGTCTTCCATCGCCCGTTCCACCATTGGCCCGTGATTCGCTCTGGTCCCCGGATGTGATCGAGCCGATGAACTTCACCGTAATCCGCGAACGAAACAGGTTCACCGTCGCGGCTCTCCGACGGTCGGACGATTGTCTTGATCGGACGGGGCTGGCGCAACAGCCGGAGCGGGCGAAGAAGATCAACCGCGGCGCGCGCGGCGGGAACATCCGCCTTGCCGGCAGTGTCGCGGTATCGGCTGGAATTTTCAGGGAGATTGGATTCGACCAATTCTCCCCACTCGACGCCCCGATCGAGCCGCGCGCGCAGCCGCTCAACCAAATGATCCAGTTCGGCCGCGGTGCGTTCCTCCTCGCCACCGATCAATGCTGCCTGCTCGTCGCCCAACCGCTCCGCTGTAACAACGGCCAAGGTCGCGGCGACAAAGCCTTCGCTGGCTTCCAGATTTTCAATCGCGCAGCAAATCAGCTTCATCAGTGTTGATTCGTTGCGACACGGGCGCATCAATTGGATAACTTTCTCGATAGGCGAGGCATACGGTTGGCGAAATGTGAGGCATAGTTCCCGCGCCCCCTGACCACGCTCGGCAAGCTGCACAGCAACTTGCCTTGTAAGCTCCTGAACCGCGAAATGAATCGCGTCGAGCGATTCAATAGCGCCCTCAAATTCCAGCGTCGCCCGAATGGGCGAGCGATGCGCCAAATACGTCAGGGGTTCTGATACAGCGCCGGTCGCCTGATCGATCCGCGTCAGGATTACCGGGCCGAAGCGAACGGCGAGGTCGTTGCGGGAAAGCTGAAGCAGTGAGCCAATTGTCCGCACGCCCAAAGCGGATAAGACGCCCACCGTTTTGCCGTCCAGCCGCAACGCCTCTGGCGGGAGCGGCGACAGTGCAAGAAGCACCTGCTCATTTGTGACGATCTGCGATCCGTTTTTGCCAAACGCGGCCAGCGCCCACGCCGCGCCGGGAGTCGGCGCAATCGTCACTGCGCCGGTCACGCGCAGCGAAGCAAGCGCTTGGGCAACGCGACGGCGAAAGTTCGCAAGGCCGCCGTATAGGCGCTCGAGCCCTGTCGCGTCGAGAAAAAGGGATGAGGGCGGACAGACGCAGACACTTGGGCTGAATCGCATCAGCCAGTGCCCCAGCGCTTCGAGGGAGCGCAGGTCTGTAGCGGGCGTCGCCGGAAGGTCCAGCAGCGCCGCCTGACGCGCTCTTGCCGCAGTCAACGCCATTCCTGGGTATATGTCGGTGGGCGTTTCGGGGCTGACGTGAATGACAGTCTGCCGGTTACCGGTAGTTTCGACCAGAACCAACGGTTTACGCCGTAGCTCGGGCCGGCGCCGGCGCAGCCGGTCGATCGGCCAGTGGCGTAGATACGCGCAAAGCACGTGTCTCACGGTCTACCTCCAGTAGAAGGACTTTCCCGATCTGTCCTCCGTGACCGTGAAGAAGCTGCA
>CAXSBN010000007.1:25818-39474 GCA_964236135.1 uncultured Phycisphaerae bacterium | reverse complement strand
TTGGTCGCTGCCTGGAACCGGCTGGATCAGCCAGCGCGTGGCAGCCGCGTAATAATTGCTGATCCCCGGCGCGTAGGGGCGCATGAAAAGCCCCACGCCGCCCCCGCGCTCGGCGGCGAGTTGCAGCCGGCGCGCCTCAATCTGGTTCAGCCGTTGAACGAATGCGATGGTCGCGCCAACCCCGCGACAGCGCAGGCACTCGGCCAGCGCCCAAAGTTGGTCGGTGCGATTCGCGCAGCGCAGCAAGATCAGGTGCCGAAGATTGATTCCCGCAGCCGACAAGGCCGGCAAATGAAGCTCGCGCTCTGGATCAGTCCAAGCAATTGCGCCGCCGTTTTTTTGCGCCGCCTTGGCAAGCAGCAACGCGAGCGATGTTGGATAGGTGGATTGTCGCAGACAGAGTAGCTCATGCACCGCGCCGCCCTGGAATGCCCCGTTGGGCGCTATCGCGTCGAGGGATTCCAAGCCGGTGTGAAAGCTGCGGCAGCAGATACGCGACACTTGCTTTTCAGCAAGTGCGCGGCGCAGCTCATCCTTATCAGTCGTAATCTGCACGACGGACCTCTTCCCATTGTTCGCTATATGTTAGGGTAGCGAGCTGCGCCGGGTTTAGTCAATGCCGCGCTATCTGTTTTTTGTTGAATGCCAATTCAACGGCGATTTTCGCGATACGTGGGAAGGAAAGCGGAACAAAGATCGCCGGTTAATGAAAGTCGAGAACCTTCTTGGGGCATTCCCGCCAATGCGAGGCTGATTCAATTTCAATATCCCGCGATGCTGTCTAAGTCACCAAGTTATCAGGGCGCGGCGCACTGTTTCAATTTGCTGTCGGTGGATCGGACCATAGCAGCGGCTATCGAAACTGTTCGGAATCCGATTAGAGAAAACGAAGAATTCGTCATTGGCGAGCACGCGATTGTCGCGCCATACGGGAAGCGGCCGGCCCGCACCATCAAGACCAGGCGGCATCGGCGCGATCGTGCGACCGTTGACGACGAGCGATGCTCCGGTCGTATCAACTTGATCACCGGGACCGGCGACGATCGGTTTAAGGATGTACCAGTCCTCGCAGCCCTTGCCGGTGCGATCCTGGACGTAGGACTTGGCGCGATCTGGAATCCGAAAATCAACGATTCGTCCCACGGCGGGCACGATCGCGCATCGCATGTATAGGCCCGGCGCGACGCTCGGTGACGTGTTGATAACGATAACGCGATGGCCGAAAACAGTTGGAAGGAACGCCCACAGAACCATCAACGCCAATGTCACCTTTACCAAGCGTCGGGTTCCCACGCGACGTGCGGAAATGCCAGTAGCGGCAGAACTCTTCAGTTTGCGCATGGGATTCTCTCGCCAGCTAAGGAGTCCGAGAGTGCAGGGTGGAGCAGGATGCGGTGGACCGCTTCAGTCCAGTAGGCCGGTGGCAATTTCTCTAGCTTCTGTCCGCGGTGTTTCAAGTCTTGAATCAAATCCAGCAGCAGATCCACCGCGCCGTCCTGTCCGGCCGGTCCATGTTGATCCACGATCGCGTGGACGGCGACGGCAGTGTGAATGCTCGGCAGCTCATGTCCGGTTTGATCGCTTCCAAGGGCCTGAACGATCGCGACGGCGCGGTGCTGACGATCATCGGGATACCGGCGCCACCAAACCACTCCGAAAACTTGGCCGGGACGGAAGTGGTATACGCTGCGTCCCTTCCGTTCGTCATGGTGATTGGCCGGCGTGCCGAAGCATAGGCTAACGAGCCTAGAGCGTGGAACATATCGAGCGACGAAACGGGTCAAGCAAATGGGGCGCAAATGACACCTCCTTCTCATTTTTCTATTGCAATTTCATGACCCCGAACATTACGCTAACAGTATGGCTGGCGTCAACAGAGAAATGTTCATTTTGATGTCATTTTGAATTTACTTTGAGTTGTTTTTCGACTGACGAACTTATGATAACGGTGTTTACTAGCGATATGGAACGCGCCCCAAGGACGGTGAGAGTTTCGGGCGAGCGTCTGGCCGCGCTGTGGCGTGAGTCGGCGATGTCGCAGGAAACCTTCGCGCACGCGATCGGCATGAAGCGTTCAGGCTTCCTTCGGCTCATGCAGCCAGGCGACCACGGCATGTTTACTGACAACTTCCGCCGTATGGCGGAGGCGGTCCAGACGACTCCCGATGAATTGCGCACCCGAATCGGCCCCGAGGGAGACGCTGAACGCGAAGCTGTCGGCGCTGCGATAGCATCCGGCCGCGCCTCGCGCGGCGGTGATCGTCAGGCGGGCGTATCGGGCATCGCGCAGCCGCTGCGCGAAATCACGCGATTTCACGGAATCAGTGCGGGCACGCGTAATGAACGTATGGCCGTCGAGCAAGGCACGGTGAAAGTTCCACAAGACTTCGGCGACTTTGCCGTGCGCGTCGATGGCGAGTCGATGAGTCCTGAGTACCCCGACAATGCCGTCGTCTTGTTTGAGACCGTTGAGGGACAGCAATTCACGTTGGGGAAGGACTACCTGATCTGGTTTACCAACGACGAGTGCTATTTCAGTCGGGTCGCCGAGAGTGACGACGACCGCGACGTACTGGTGCTGCAAAAAATCAACGCTGATCGAGAACGGTTTCCCGATCGGACTGTGCATCGACGTGAAATTGCGCGGGTCGCGCTCTGCGTGGGGGTGCTGATCCGCAAGAAGTGATTCGTTCCAACAAGGGAAAAAACGATGTCGAAGCTTACACAATGGCTCGACCATCGCATGGACGTGGTGGGACTTGATCGGTGGAAGGATCTGTCGGAATACTCGGGTGTGCCACATGAGACGATCCGGGAAATGAATACCTGCGGCTCGCTTGACGTACTGAGCCGCTCGGAGCGGCGCTTGCTCGCCGCCACCCTGCGCGTTTCGCTGCGCAGGTTGGAGCAACTCGATGACGGGCAAATTGACTGGATCGAGGACAAGCACGTCTATGACATCGGCATTCGGGGCCGACCAACGCCTTTGCAGGAGAACGATCCGGCGTATTGGATTCCGAAGGAAACCAAACCTGAAGATCGCGGTACACCGCTGATTGGAAGGATTCGGCCCAGCGGGAAAGCCGAACCCGATGAGGATTGGCAAGAGGAATGGGGTCGTCACATCCCGCAGCGCTTCGGAAAGGGCCACGACATCTACGGCCTGGAACTGGAACAGTCCGGACAGTCTGTGGTGTTACGGAACATACCGGTCTGGGAATTTCGCGAAGGGATGGCTGCCGTTTACTGCTGGAACGGGTGGGAAGCCGAAGGGTGGTTCGGCCGGGTCTATCTGGAGCAGTCGAGGGCGCGGGTGGTGACGCCCGACGGAACGCGGCACGATCTGGACCTGGTCAATGTTGTGCGCATCGGAAAGCTTGTCGGACGATGGCCGTAAGCCCGGCTCATTCCGCCGTTGGCGATCTTGATGGCGGGAAAGCGTCTGTGGCTGCGAAACAGATCCTCCTCCTTGCACGCATTGTGCGCGAGCCACTGATCGTGTCACGTGCGTATGACCGGCGCAATCATATCTGATCGCTCAGGTCGTCTCAATCCACCCAATGAGCCGAGTGGCGAGTGATGCGTCCTCCCGCAAAAGTCCGCGATGTTCCACCTCGCGGCGTAGCATGTCTGGCAGTGTCGATTTCACAATCCGTGCCCGTGTCGGTGCATCGAACTGGCTGCTGATGGCGGGCTCAAGCTCGCGCAAATGCGTGAGGGCGGCATCGGCTGTCGAAAGGCGCTTGCCCGTGGGATCGACTGCCAATGGAATAATTGCTTGCCGGTAATATCCGCTGGAGCCATGCACTTCGACGCGCCAAATAGAGATGGCCATTGGCTTGCCGGCAAATCGCTTGGAACGTCCGATGATCGCTCGCTCCGTTGCGTTCAGGTCTCGGCTTTGTGCGAGCAAACGACGGACATGAGGATGCTCAAGACCGAGCAGACCGAGGTTGTCATCATCTTTCGCGTGTTCTCGGCTGGTGGTGAAGCTGTGGCGCTCGGCGTCCTGCCCCACATACTCGTATGTTCCCTTATCGGCTTCGCGAATCGTTGCGCCGGATGCCAACGCCCAATCGCGGACGAACGCCAACAACCGATTCATGCCTGCACCGTCGTCGTCGAACTGGCGATATTCTTCGAGATTGAAACTGTCGAGTTCCTGGAACAGTTCAAACACGACACTTCTAGCAAGGTCGGCGTTTGCCACGGCAACCTCAAGCTCCTGTTTCGTTCGCTTCAAAGTCGGATCGCGTACCGCGTCCTGATATAGCTGTTCGTATGAGATTCGCTCAGCCAATTGGCCAAGCACTTGACTGCGTAGGTCTTCCGTGACTTGGCCGTATTCATCGACCTTTCCAAGCGTCTGTGCGATTGCGAGAAGCTTCTGCTCCAGCAGGAGGAAAATCTGCCCTTCAATTGTATCGGCCGACACGATGTTGTAGACCTGTGCAGTGTCACGCTGACCATAGCGGTGAATGCGCCCGATTCGCTGTTCCATGTCCATCGGGTTCCACGGCAGGTCATGGTTGAAAAGCACGCGGGCGAATTGAAGATTGATGCCCTCACGGCCGGCTGCCGTACAAATCAGAATGCGGGGTCCATCGGGCCGGCGGAATCTTTTTTCGGCGGCGATCTTTGCTCCGTGGTCGCCGCCTTTGAGGACTTCGACGCCCTTGCCGGCAAATCGCTGGTCAATCGCGTTGCGGAGTGTGTCCACACTTCCCAGGTACGTCGTGAAGACGACAACTTTCTCTTTGGGATTTGATCGCCATAAATCACCCAATCCGCGAAGTAGCTCATCGGTCTTGCTTTCGATCCCGGCGGGAAGCTCGCTGAGCAAGGCTCGGATTCGCTTTCGTTCCTCGGGAAGTGCCACAGCCACAAGAGCGGCGGCGGATTCTTCTTCTCCTGGTGCTGTGAATTCAGAATCAACCACTTCCGGTAAACCCTTCTCGCCGAGCTTTCGTAGGAGCTGTAATTTGGCATCGGCGAGAAGTTGATCCGTCTTCGCGCGTCCCATGATGTCGTCGGGCAGAGCATGCATTGCACGAATCAGCTCCCGTGCTTCAGAAAATGCCCGGTCGCGGCCGTCTGTATCGAGATTCTCGTCACATACGACGGCCTCATGGATTGTGAGCATCAAGAGCCGCCGGCGTAATGTGGACGCGACGGCGGCAAAGCTCGATGACGCAATCTTTTGGAAGATGGTCATCACGAAACCGAGTGGTTGTCCTTTCGCCCCTTGCATTGCTGCAAGGTTGTAACCATCGCGGAGATAGTCCATTAGCGCGTCGTAGAACTTCTTCTCTGGCTCGGTTAAGTGAAACGCGCTAGTGTGAACCTGGCGGCGGGAAAACAGCGGCTCACCGTTCGCAGTGCAAGCGTCCGCTTGGGTACGACGGAAAACGACGGCATTGAGACGATGCCGGTTGTCCACCATGTCTCCGACATTCTCGAACAATCGAGGGTCGAGTAGCCGAATCAACATCCAGAAGCGGAAATGGTCGCCCTGGTGTGGGGTTGCGGACAATAACATCATGTCGCGGCTGTGTTCCCGCAAGGATTCGGCAAGCTTGAAATTTTGAGTCCTGTGGACCTTCTTGCCGCTCTCGTACGCGGTGAGGTGATGGGCTTCGTCAAATACGATCAGATCCCAGCGTGGTGCTTCCAAGAGTCGCTTGACTCGGCTCGGTCGCTTGAGTGTGTCGATGCTGACGATCAGACGATTGTGCTTGAGAAACGCATTGCTCTTGCGGTCGGTCACGTCGCCTTCTGAACCGAACACTTCAAAATCGAGACTGAAAGTCTCGTTCAGTTCTCGTCGCCAGTTGTCCACCAAACCCGCCGGCACAATCATGAGTGCCCGCGTTAGTTCGCCGCGTGAAGCCAGTTCACGGAGAATCAGTGCCGTTTCGATGGTCTTTCCCAAACCGACCGAGTCAGCAACGAGGAAACGCCTGGGCGACGCATTGGCAACTTTATATGTCAGTACGATTTGGTGTGGCAGTAAATCGACCTTGGCAGACGTGAGGGTCGCCGCGTTATCCATCAACGGGAGACGCTCGGCCTCAATCGCGAGCCACAATTTGCGAAGTGCATCCGCCGTCGCCGGCTGAGGTGAAGAAACAACTTGATCATTCCATGTTGCGGAGCGACTGAGCGCGTGCAAGAGAACTTGTCGTTCTCCGTGTCCCTTGAAAAAGACGCGGGCGTATCCGCCACCTTCGACGCCGAGCACAACGCCGTCGCCCAATTCGGCGTGAATGACGCTGCTGCCGGGAGTAAATCCGGGCGACTTGGTCGAGACTATTCCAGTTCCGTCACTCATGTTTATGACAACCACCGGACGAAATAGCCGCCGATCTCGTTGGTTGCAGGGTCCAACACCTGATATGCGCCGGCGCCGGATGCTGCCCCATTCCAAATAGCCAGTGACAACTTCACCTTCTTGGCGCGGTCACGACCACGGCCGAAATAGATCAGCTCGTCACCGACGTTGTATTCAAACAGCGATGCCGGCCCGTCCATCACAAAAACCAATCCGACCGTTGGCCAATGGGATTTCCATGCCCGGACAGTCGCCAGCGCGTTGTTACGCAGCCAGCTCTCCACAACATCCGGCGTCTGCGTCTGCATCATCGTCTCGACGACGGTTTGCAGGCCGCCGACCAATACAGTGCGACCACCGCCCGGCGGATTTTCGGGGAACCCGGTCTTGAGCCAGCCGACCATGGAGCGTAGCGGCGTAGGTTCCACATCGCGCACCAGGTCAGCGAGCAACGCCGGGTGCCAGATGATGCTACTGCCGGTGCGCTTCCATGTGCTGGCGGTCATTTCTTGCATAGGCTGCCTCCCTGTCACGCCACCGTCGCCAGGCTTGCTTCCCATTCATCGAACAATGTCGGGTCTTCCAGCTTCATTCGGGCACGCTTAGCCTCGAACGCCGCACGTAGCAATTGCAGCGATGTCGCCGCCGCTTTCGGGATGCCTGGCTCATCCGCCCCGGCCGGTGTCTTGCTGTACCAGTCGAGCAGCGCCTCTACGCCCGGACGGATTAGAAACGTCTCGCGTTCCAATTCCTTCTCGATGTTCACGCTGGTGTCACCATCCTGGGCGGGCATGGCGGCACCGATCAAGAAATGCGACTGGTCCAACTCCGTCTTCAGCTCCCGCCGTGACCGCTTAACCATCTTCTGAAAACGATCGTAAATCGGAACGCGAGTGACGATCTTCTCGCGCTCTTCAATCCATGTTGTTGAGCCCGTGCGCTCAAAATCGCGCTGCTGAATAGCGGTGCCGCGAAGCAGCTTGCTCACTTCGTCACGGCCGTATGCGGCTTTAGCTCCGAAGAGGCGCAGATATTGATAGACAACGGGTTGAACAATGCTTGGCGGACGGTCGCCCGGAGCGCCGCTGCTTTCGTCCAGCAATTGGTTTATGCCAAGCAAAGCATCGCGGATGGAAAGAACCGCATCCTCGCCGCCGGGCACACTAACGAGAACCTTGCCGTAATGGCGACTGAAGAATTCCAATGCTTTGCCGCGCAGAATTACTCGTACATCGGCGTCTTGAAGGCCACGAGACCTGTACGATTCCAGGAGTGGGCGCAATCGTGCGAGTTCCCCCTTCACCCATTGCCGCATCTTTGGCCACGAAACCGGTTTCGATTCATCCAGCCTCTTCCGGCATACGTGGATAATGTCGTATTCGATCTTTTGAGAACCAAAGGTACCCGGCTTACTACCTTCACCCTTGGTTTCGTCACTACGAATTGGATAGGTAGCTTCCAACAAGAATCCCGCATCAAACAGGCTCTTCAGGAGCGATATCCACGGTTCGTCGGCGCTGTGATGGAACGTGAAAGCCATGACGCCGCCATCCTTCATCACACGGCGCGATTCACTCCAGCACGCAGTCATAAGGCCCTGATACGCGGTGTTCGCCGCGGACATCGCTTGCTCTTCATCCGTGGCTACGTTTGGAAATCGAGAGCGGTCGGCGACGGCTTCTTGCGCGCGAGGTACAAACTCGGGGCCATATTGTTCGGGGTATCGATCTTTCAGTGCCAATCGGAGCCACACGTAGAAGTAGTTCGCCAAGTCGCCATAGAAGACATTATCGCCGAATGGCGGGTCCGTAATGACGTTGTCGAAGTAGTTTGTCCATTCAGCAGGCAGCTCCGTCGATGACCGTTGAAGCACATCCGCGATGTTCGGCCTCACCGTATCACCGGTCGTCACACAGTCAGAATTCTTGCCGGCATCAATTAGCCGCTCCCAAGGCGCTCCCGCCCATTCCAAACCTTCGATAACCAAGTTTGCGCAAGAGCGAAAACGCCCTGCGCCCATCGCGGCGAATGGATTGATTTCGCTGCACAACACCTTTGGGTGATAGTTGTTATTCGAGAAATGCGGAATCGTCTTATCGAAATCCTGCTGATAGAAGGCCAACATACAGGAGTAACGTAGGTGTTGCTGAACGGCCCCAAGAGCTTGTTCAGCGACCATAAAGGTCGGCATCAAGTTGCCGCGGTGTACGATCGCACCAAGCACCGCTGCGTGCGACAACAATTGCCGGGGATTGAAGAACTTATACCAATGTGTGAAGCCCCAATTGGGGATGCCTCCGTTGTTCTGATGAGTCATAAACGCGAACGGTAGTGCTGATCGGGGCCAGTAATCGCGGAGGTCAGCATCCCGCCGTGACCTCCATTCCCGCTCAGCTTCGATGAGCCGCTCGATGTCTGCAACGGTCGGAGCTTTGAAATAGCGACCGCCATACGGATGCCCTTCAGCGTCACGGGCCGGGTCGTAGCATTGCAGGCAATAGACCATCACCGGCGCCGACCGCTGGGCTGTCGCGTCCTGGGCGTGCGACTGCGCACGATTGGTGTAGGCCTTTACGCTCTCCAGCAAATCCGCAAGCTGCCCGCAACTGCGGCATGTGACGCATGAACGTTTGGGGACGGTGCCATCGCCAGTCTCGATCTCGCGCCCATCAGCAAGCGTGATCTTTGGCGGAACCCACGACTTCTCGTCTTCCTGATCGTCCGCTTCTTCCGCGGTGTTCCCGGGAGTCAAGGCAGCTTCGGAACCGGCGAGGGGCGTGCGCCCCACGTTTCCGCGAACTTCGATCAGGCGCAATCCTTTCAGACGCTCGCGATACCATGCTGCGGTCGCTTCAATCGGCGCGTCTATGTATCCGCCTAATTCCGTCCCGTCGGTTGTCGTGCCTGGCGTCCCGCTGAGCCATTCTGGGTCTATCAGCAGCGTGCAGTAGACCGGCTCCTTGCCCACGCCCTTGGGGAGGATTTCAAAGTCCTTCTTCTTGATATGGCTGTGCCGGCTAGCCGCACGATGTTTGGCGAGGATATCGCGGATGTACTGGCCGGAGAATTCGCCGCAACGCGGGCATTTGAAGCCGGGCTCATGTTCAAGTTTGTCAGACAAATATTTGATGCGAGCGTCAACCTCCTCGTTCTTGCCCTTTTCATACTCCAGGATGTTTTTAGCAAATAGTCCGGAGATGAGCGTATACGTGGGCTCGTTGTTCAGCACGACATGCTCAGCGTCGGGGGCGATCCGAGCGTCGCCTAACTCGGCGTGGAAGACGGTCTTGCACTTCTTACATGTGCATTCGAGGTATTTAATGCCGAGTTTTTTCGTAGCGATGACGGGCGAACGGAAGATCGGTGTGCGGTGCCCGCAGCTCGGCTTGATGCATGGGGCGTGCATGGCCCAGAAGGTGTAGATGATTTCTGCCCCTTCGTAAAAATAGTTCCTGCGCTGGTTGTGCTGAAGCTTGGCGGGATCGAATTCGGCCGGCAACTTCTCTTTACTGCCATCGACACCGGCTTTGAACCAGGTGCCCTTACGGCCCCTGACACCATCGGTGACATAGAACGGTTGTATCTGCGGTTTGACCTCGGCTTCGATCTGATCGAAGAATTCATTGACCTCAGTTGGGTCCGTGCCAGCAAGCTCGTTCTTAACGATGAACCATGCGACGGGATTCAGATCCACGCCGGCGACCTGATAGCCAAGCCGCGAACCCTCAACGAGCGTCGTTCCGCCTCCCATGAATGGATCGAATACCTTCAGCTTCTTTATGCCTTCGGCGGTTTGATGATTGGCGTAGTAAGCATCCCACACCGCCTGGGCGGTCGCGTCTTCGTCGATCAGCGGCTTGCCATCGGTGCCGATGAGGGGATTGCCCTTGGCATCCTTCTTCGTTGGCGCTTCCATGGCGGCGGCAAGCAAAAGCGCGCGAAAGACACACGAACGCCGACGGGCCCACCATTTGCTCATCTGGTAGATCGGCTTCCCGGCGTTGCCTTCTAACGCTGACAAAGCGTTGATCGGCACAAGGGGGAAATCGACCTCTAGGCAGGTTTTAGGACGGTCAGGGTTTGAGAAATCCGGCGTTGCGACTTTCAGAGGCTTGCCAAGATTGGGCGGCAAATGCTCCGCGAGCGCAGCTTCCTTGGCGGCGCTGGTTTTACGCTTCGGCTTGTCGGCAAGATCGTGGTCTTCTCCGAAGAGCGAAGCAGGTGCTGGAGGTTGTGAAATCACATCAGACATTCAGGTTCTTCCTCAGTCCCATGTCGCGGGTCATGCGGCTGGAAACTCGATGACAGGGACAGTGGCTTCGAGCAATGACAGGCCATAGTGACAAAGCGTCGGAAACCCACCCCGGACTTTCCATTTCCGCTGACCGATGACGACGAGCCATGTGTCATTCCCCACCGGGAAGCGCAGCACGCGTGGCGGAAGATCGCGCCGTGGCCACGGTTGGGCCGGGTCTTCACGTATGGCACGCATTGCACCAAATGTGCCGGCGAACAGCCGAATGCTCTCTTCGTCCTTGATCTCGCTGGAAAACTCACACGCCGTCGCATAACCGTGATCGCCGGTGATTAGCAGCCGGCGGCCCTGGCGAAGCGTGTTGATGAATGCCCAAAAGTCGTCGGACGATATTGTGCGTTTGATTTCGGCAGCCACGACGGTTTCACCGTCCGTCACCTCGGCATTATTGTGAATTAGCGGTTGGTCTGGCCATTCGTGCCAAATGAAAAGCCGTGGCTTTGCCGGAATGCACGACACGCAATCGGCGAAATGACTGTCGAGGACGTCGGTATGAACATCAGCCCCGGCAAAGATGAAAGACTGCGGATACTCGTTGTTTGAAAGTTTGGACCGACTCGATAAGCCCAGCGCCGCGGCAAAACGATTCGTCTCCGTGGGCACGACGCTGCCGCGTACGGAATGGCGGACCGATTTAATGCCACGCTTTTGACCAGCGGCCAGGATGAGCGACAACTCCCGAAGCGAAAGTGCGTCAAGGATCAGGACGGCCGTGCCGGTGCTACTGGATGGTGAGGACCAGAAGTCACGGATGGCATCAACGACCTTGGGAGCGGCGGCCGGGAAAGATTGCCACAGATCCCACGCGCATTCGGCAATGAGTCGATCCGGCGCCGTTGTCTCACGATGCAACATACCGGGATTCGAGGTGCTGACTGCAAGGCTGCCCAATTTGGAAAAGATGTCTTCCCAAGTTTGAGCGACGGGATGCTCGGAGAGAATCAGTGACTCCCACGTGGCGTCCGCCGGGGCTGTTGTGGACGTGGCGGCAGTCACTTCCCAGCTCCCCCTTGTTGATCTGGATTTGACGTGATCTGCAATTCGGCCAAGAGTTTCGGTGGAAGCTTGGTGCAGAGTTCACGCAGTTCTTTAACTGACAAGCCGCGCAACGTGAATGTTGCGACGGCCAAGCGCTCGGCATCGGGAAGTCCCCAGCGTTCGATGTCGCCTAGAAGATTGATCCCGCTCTTCGCGCCATTGGACTGACGAATGATGGCTGAAGGTGGCGGAGGAATCGGAGTAGGCGGCGCGATCGGCACCGACGGGTCTGCTGAAACCGGCGGGACTCCCGGCACCGGCGCCACGACCGGGGGAACACCTGGGAAAAGCCCGCCGGGATTGACTGGCGGGCGAGGAGTGGGGATGGACACGCCAGTACCGCCAACCTGGTTGGGGAGGCCAAGCTGCACTTCCTCAAGTTCTCGGCCTGTCCGGAAACAGGACCGTTTCAACCGTGCATATGCCTGTTCTTCACCTTCATTCGCCTCGGCCCGATACCATGTGCTGTTCACGTTCAACGCGATTCGATCGCGGGCGGCGACTCGGATTGTCTGCTCATAGAGCGCGTGTTCTCCCAAAAATGGGATTGCATCTGCGTCTGGTTTCGCTGGCGGCTCGCGAAGCTGGCCTAACACCTGCTTCATCGTATCGCCGCGCTGTGCGGCGGCGGTGATGAACGCGTCAAAATCTTCGGGGGCAAAGAAGTTGGCGCGGATGCTATCCTCGACGGCCTTAGCCATCTTCTCGGGAGCAGTTGCACATGGTTCTACGTGGAATTGACAAGTGTTCGGCTGCTGAAAATTCCAGCGGTACAGAAGCGCGAAGCGGTCGAAGCGATCGGAAAGCTCGCGGCGTAGGTCTTTATCGAAGCGACGGAATATGTCGGCGTAAACGGGCTCCGCATCCTTCCACGCTTTGGCGAGATAGGCGCATCGTGCAAGGCGTCGCAAGTCAGGGTCATCGTAGATGGCCCGAAGCCCGGCCTTGGGCAAAAGGAAACGCGTCATGTTGCGTCGGGTGGTGACGTTCTTAGCCAGCCACGGTCCAAGCGCCGCGCTTGGATCAGGCGGCGCTATCGGCAGTACGAGCAGGACAGGCTTGTCCCATCGCTCGGGCTGGTCCTGTGCCGGTACGTTAGCCCACGGTGACGCTTCCCAATTGGGGTCGAGCACAAGCACACGCGACGGTGGTTCATTCACTGAATCCGGCGAGCGAAGCTGATGTTCGAGCACCTGCCGCATGAAGGTTTGATCCTTCATCACCGGCAAAAGGCCCGGCGCGGCCGGTGCATCCGACTCGAAAAGTTTGTCGTTCTTGGCGTTCGCCTTCACCTTCGACAGCGGGTTCTCTTCGAGCTTGAAGCAATACCGCTTGTCGGTCGTACCGACTTCGTGAATGTTGAAGCTGTTCTCGACAATCGTGGCAAGTTCCGCCGTAAACGCGTTGTCATCAACGGCCCGGTCGCGGGTTAGATCAAGCTGAAGTTCTTCGCGCGTTCCACCGAGAATATTGCTTGCCGACAATGAGCGAATCCATATCCCGCTGATGACAGACACCGCGTCCCCGGTGGCGACACCAGCAGCCTGGAGGGCGCCGAGATTACGGATTGCCTTTTCTCGCAAATGCTCCTGATCGACCGTCGTGGCAAACGAGTCCAGTAATGTGAGCACGCCGCATTCGTCGTCAGTGACGATGAAATCAGACGGAGTCAAGAGCGGAACAGCAGCGCCACGGGCGCGGAAAAGTTCAGCCAACACGCGGATGAGGTCGCGTTTGTCTTGCGCGGACTCGGCCATCAGGATGTGGTCATCTAGTAGGCCCAGAAGGTCCGGGGAGAATGGCCATGCATCGACAACTTCGCGACGCAGTCGATCTTTTTCTGAGTCAGTCTTATTAGCGTGTAGAAGTCGGACGCGCTCTTGGGCGTAGGTGGCGACGATCTGCTCGATGGCGGGTATTGAGAACTGGGCGCGGTTCTCGAACAGACGATGCAACAACAATCGTTTCCGGT
>CAXSBN010000007.1:23788-25808 GCA_964236135.1 uncultured Phycisphaerae bacterium | reverse complement strand
GTTTCCGGTCGTCTTTCGCGGTATCGCCCTTGAAATCGATCACGACCGGCCCGATGCGGTGAATCTGGCGGTAGCCTTCCGTGGAGGTATCACGCACCGAAACGACAAGCATGAGAAGATCCGGGCGCTCCTTAGCCAACTCAGACAGGATTTGTGCAAAATTGAATGCCCATTGGCGGCGCTTGAGACCGGTATCACCGGCCTCGTCGTGGAGGCCGTCGAACCAAGTCTGAAACTCGTCGAGCACAAGTGCTGTGGGTTTCTCGGCGAATAGATCCTGCATCAGGGATTTAGAGGGAATCGAAATCCCCGACTTGGAATGCTGGCCCTTGTAAAATTCACCACGCGGATGGCGCTCAAAAATCAAATCCCAGAGCGTTCTGTACTCCTGATTAGATAGGGTTTCCGTGATCGCGATAAAGCCTTTGGGCAGCGTCAGTTTGGCAAGGGGAGCAAAACCGGGTTTGGCACCCCATTCATGCGCCCAGCCGGTTACCTTCTCCGGCGACTCGATTGCGTGGTGCAAAAGCGCCATGATGTGCGACTTGCCGCGACCGCGCTGACCAAGAAAGACGAGTGGCCTGCCCTGAGCCCCAGTGGAAATTCCGGCAAGTGCTCGCTGCACGTCGCCTGTCGGATAGGTGATGCGCAAAAGCTCGTCGGGATCACGCTGGGTCCAGCCTGTGCCTTGGCGGTTGCGCAATTCGATTGCTGTGCCCCGCATGTGCGGTTTGCAGAATTCGCCCCGTAGTTCAAGCGGGAGATTTGCGGGCATAGCGTCACCGTTGCCGTCCCCAGCAGCAAGTTGCCGCAGCTCTGCGCCAAAACCGACATGCCACTGGAAATCAAATCTTAGCCGAAAGAGCCCCAATCTTCGAGCCTGCCCGACTTGCGTTTGAGCGTGAAGCTAAAACGATCTCACGCCGGACCCCAAGCTCTCGAGGCACTGTTCTAACCAAATGGTATTTATTATACCATTGACTTAAGTAACTCCTATAGCTAACATCTTCCTAACGGCCGCGGATTGCGGCCAGTGGTGAAACCCGGTGATTCGATGACGACGGTTGAACTCAATCCTCCAACACTCTCGCCGTATTTGTCGCCGAAAGAACTTCAAGAGCGCTGGCGCTGTTCTCGCTCAAGCGTCGATCGAATTGCCCGGCGCGCCGGGTTGAGCCGGTTGTGCCTAGGCGAGGGCCGCAACGGGATTGTGCGTTACAGCAGGAAGGAGGTGGAAGCACTGGAAGCCAAACGGCGGGCATGATCCCCGTGCCTGCCACGAGCGTTTTGTCGATGCGGCCGTTCCGGAAATGCAAGTCCGCCGGAACGGCCGCTCGCATTTTAATGAATGCCGCTAACGGGGCGTTACATATAGTAAGAGTAGCGTGCCTCGATCGGGTCGTCTTTTCCCAAATACCGCAGAATGTTTCCAACATTGCGTGAAGCCGCCAGGGTGATCGGTTCGGAGTTTACGAATTGGGTGCTGTTCCAATTCATTTTTGTCAGCGCGAGAATTTCCTCAAGCAGTTTTCTCTGGCTCTGCTCCACATCGTCCCATTGCACGGAAAGTGCTCGTGGGACGTAGAGGCCCGGATAGCATCGATAGAAGTCGATGCTCCCCTGCGTGTACAGCAGCGTTTCCATATCCGATACACTGACGGCCGTGCCGCGAAGCGGGGGATACGAACCCTTCCGGTACAACCGGGTCATGCTCTTGCGAATTGAAACGAGATCGGCGCCATCAATGCGCGCCGTCTTTGCCGCGGCTCGACAGCCGGCCTTCTCACCTGCGGTGAAATAAGAACTCTTGTGGCACACAAGTCGGGCCGGCATCGTGCGATGAACGGTGCGGTAGAGCTCCAACGCGCGAGATAGCAATTCTTCGGCGTCTTCGTCCCGAACATGAGGCGTGCGATCATCTTTGTCGATCGTCGCCGGTCCACCTCGGACAATCACGCCTTCGCCCCGTTCATTAAATACTTGCGCGACGCTCGTCTGCAACGTATCGTGATCCTTGGAT
>CAXSBN010000007.1:11848-23778 GCA_964236135.1 uncultured Phycisphaerae bacterium | reverse complement strand
AGCAAGTTGTCAGGTCGCTTGGCTGTCTCACTAGCCGCCACGGGATTCCACCTGCCTTGTAGTAGAGCGCGCTGAAAAAGTTCCAGGCGCGGGTTGCTTCATCCTGAAGCTCAAGACTGCTCGTCCCATCCTGCTTATACCGCTGCACACGCCCTCCGAACGTTCCGGGCCGAGTGACTTGGATCGGTTTGCGAAGTTTCATCGCCCGAGCCTTCAGCAAGTCGTGCCACACAACTTTGTCGACGGTCGTTGCAGTTGAGGCCGTTTTGCGCGAGCGCGGACCGCGACGGTGATCGCTCTGCACATCGATCTTTTTCAGCAAGGTCGGTGACAGGATACAGACGATGACGTCGGCGTTCGTGTTCTCGATTAGGTTGGCGGCTTCCTCCAGATACCTGCCGACGGATCGCTCGATAAGTAAGGGCGCTGGTTCCAGCGCCGCAAGTTCATCCAGATCGCCGCGCGATATATTGGCAGTCAGTTGCGGCGTGCAGATGAAATCGCAAAAAGCGCCGGTGGCGCCAAAGCCGGGGAATGAAGGAAAAAGCGTTGAGAGTGGCGAGGGCTTGGCCTCGATGCCACCGCGGCACTTGGCGATCCATTGCTGAAAACCGTCAACGCTCTCAGTGTCGCCCACCACGCCCACGCGGATCGCCCGCGGTGCGAGTTCACCCGTCCGGTCCAGCGGTCCAAGCGTACTGAGGCCATATCGGATGTCGATGTGACGCCCGCCGCGGGCAAACTCCAACTCGGGTTCTTCAAGAAAAGATGCTATCATCGGTCGAATAGAGTTTGAGTGAAATCTTCCTCGTCAGACTCGGGCAGCTTTAGTTCGTCGCGATTGAGCCACGCCTTGTCGTCGATACCAACTGGCAATTCCACGGATTCGAGCCAACCGAAGCCAAGGTGAGGATATGCCCGGGCAAACAATCCTTCCTCGTCATGCAGCAGGTCTGCGAACATGACGACGAGGCCGAGAACGGCAGCGTTTCCCTCAATGGTCTTTATCTTCGACAGCAATTCCTCCCGAAACGGGTGGAGTTCATGCCCGTCGGACGTAAAGACATAGGTTGGGTTAATCTCCAAGAACCACTTTCCGTCGTAGTTGCGAAAGCGACGTTCAAAGCCGACGTGACGATAATAGGCGATTCGCGTTGGATCAGATTTCGAGGGATAAGCCTTGAAAACGTCCCGCGACGTTTTGACCCTCAGACTTCGATACGATTTTCGACGGGTCGTCAGCTCCTTCGTGGCTTTGAAATAGAAGCATTCTGAGGCGCTGGTAAAGCGCAATCCCATCGGACCCACGCGCGAGCGCAAGCACTCATTAAGGAAACGGACGAACATCCGCTGAATCTCGCGGTCGCGGGAACGACTCCATTCTCTCCCGTCGGCAGTTTCGATGGTTCCGATATCACAAACCTTGGCCCATGGATCGTCGTGAAGGTCGTGGATCGAATAAATCTTCTGTTCGTAAAGGAACCATTCGCGGTCGGGCCATTCGACGTGCTTCTTTAGCTCGTCCCACACCTCGTTGCGATCAGTGTATTGCGTTTGCGCCCAGTAGATGCGAGCGGGCGACCGAGTGACGGCTAATAGATTCGACAGCAATTTTTCCTGCCGTGGGATCGGCGGGAAGTATGCGCCACTGCCCGAAGTGGCCGCCAATGCGATCAGTGACGTGGTCGCCGATTTATCGAATGCCTGGTCACGCTTGATGAAGCGAACTCGTCGGCTCTTGTTGGCGTCGGGTGAACGGAAATAGTCTTTTACCGATACCCACCACGCGCGCTGTTCTTTCGGTTTGGATACTACGAGCAAGACAGGTGCTGTTCCTTGCAGCCAGTAACTCAAGTCTTCGGGTGTACATGTGAACTCAAAGGATTCATCGGTCTCTCGCTCAAGCGCGGATCTAGCCTTGCTTTGCACCAGTAGGATGGCATTCTTTGCCTCACCCGTGCTTGGATCGCGGAGTTCGATGTAACCGTCGATACCGGCGTCGAGGGAGGCGTTTGTCGGATGCCATGCAAAACCCATTTCATGTACCCGAGTCGAGACCAAGTCCATGCCCTGCTGACCGAGTAATTGCGAGTTTGTAAGCCGCTTTGCCATCCGCATGTTTGGTAAATGTACGGAAGAATAGCCTTGGGCATATCCAGAAGCAATGGGTCTTTCCTATGGGCTTAGGAAATGTAACCGTCCAAACCGGCAGATTGGCAAAAACAAGCATCATGAGTCAATGATGAGCTGTAGCGCTCTCTCGGTCATCGCCGGTGCGCCAAATAAATGCCCTGTATGCTCGCCATGTGTCTGAACGCCGACGATCAAGCGATACCAGAGTTCTATGCTCGGACCGTTACCGCATGAGAAAGAATTGTCGCTGGGGTTTTTGTGGGGCCGAATTCCACCGAATCGCCCATCTCTTCAGGGATGAGCGCGGCGTAGTGACGGGCGCAAATCTCCGGTGAATTGCCCATCAACTTGCTGATTTTGTAAAGGCTCTCGCCTTTCATTGCCAAGTGGCTGCCGAACGTATGGCGAAAGTCCAAGCAGCCCCAGGGTAATGTCTCGCTCTTGTTCGCAGCGCGCAAGTCTTGTGAGAAATTGTCGGGGTCCCACCGTTTTCCTTCGGGGCTTGGGAAGATCCACGACCCTTTGCTCTTTTCCATTTTCAGTTGCCACTTGTCGAGGTAATGGCGCAGCCGCGAGCTTACCGGCACAGCGCGATTCTTTTTCGTCTTGGGTTCCCACGCCTCGCCGTCGATCTCCTTTGCCCGTACGCGAATCATCCCGTACTGTCCGGCCCCCAAATCCAAGTCATCGTGCGTGAGCCACAACAGCTCTTCTCGCCGCAGGCCGGCGAAGATCAGCGTGGCCGCCATTGCTTGTAGCTTGAGATTGTCGGCCAGCGCGCCAAGCTGCTCGTCGATTTGCTTGAGCGTCAAGAACCGGATGTTCGGCGCCGACTCGCGATAGCGTTCCACCTTGGAAGCGGGATTGCGGTCTCCCGGCAGCCGTACACCCCTCTGTGCTACCGCCCAATTGAACAAACGGGTGAGGATTTCACGGTAACGGTTGGCGGTCTTGGGCGCGAGCCCGCGGCGAGCAACCTGGCCGGAAACGAATTCGACGATCTGCGCCGTGGTGATGGCCTCGAAGCAGTCGGCTTCGATCACGGGTGCCTTGTGCCGGCGGTCCACATCATCTTTCAGTTGGCGCTTACGGGCCTTTTCCGATGCCTTGCGGCTGGTGATTTTGAGTGCATCGCAAATGGGGCCGAATACGTCGCGCAGATAGTAGATGTCGGTCTGAGCGCTCTTGGCCGTCTTGCCGGTGCGGATGTGCGCGACGTAAAAGGTCACGATGTCCGCGATGGGTGTGCGCGTCGGCATGGGCAGGGTCTCGCCTCGGGCCCGCGCCGACTCAAACAGCCGCTGCTTTTCTTTGGCGATCTGGTACACGCCGGTGCCGAGGGATTTCTCCTTCTGCTTTCCGGCGACATAGAACTTCACGTAGTAGACGCTGCCGCGCTTGAACAGGTAGGCCATGGGCCGCCTCCAAGGAACAAGTGTTGAACACTCCTTGGCGAGCCCATGTTTCCCAAGCCGTGTGGGGCAGTTTATGGGGCAACTGCCCTAACTTTGGCCAAAAGAAAAGGGACTCGCATCGCTGCAAGTCCCTTTGTCATCTGTAGTAGCGGGGGGAGGATTCGAACCTCCGACCTCCGGGTTATGAGCCCGACGAGCTACCAGGCTGCTCTACCCCGCGATCTGGGTCGGACATTGTAGGGGCGAGGCGGAGCCTGTCAAGAAATGCCGTGTCTTCACTTGCGCCGATTGTCGGCATTGAGTGCGGAAGGCGGGGCCGGTACGATTGCTTGCCGCTGATGACGGGTCGTGGTGGTCATCTTCGTCTAATTTCGTCAGAGTCTGCCGGAACAGTCGCAAAGGAGTGCGCTGCCATGCCGGGTGAAACTGAATTACATAAAACGTTGAAGAAGGAGGCCTGTCGATGGCTATTCCGGATGGGCTACCGCTGCATCGCGGCTGAGGTTTGCCTCAAGCCGTTGGGGATTATTGACTCGGTCGGAACGGGCTTATTTCGGTCGTGGCATAATCACCTTTGCCTGCCACACGAGTTGCACCAGACATGCTTCATTGAGTGCAAAGCATCGCGAGCTGATTTTCTACGCGACCAGACTAACGACGGCCAGATGATGCTCTGCCTTGGCGAGCGACGGCGAAATCTGAAAGCGCAGGCGCGCGGTCGAGCCCGGCGCGGCCGATCGTTGAAGACCTCCGTTGGCCTGGGAAAATTCTCGGCCTGCCTGATGCAGCCGATGGCGAATCTGCATTACGTGCTCGCGCCGGCCGGCATTGTGCAGAAGAAAGATCTCGCACCGCGGTGGGGGCTGCTCACGCTTGGCGAGAACGGAATCAGCGTGGTCGTACGGGCTGAATGGCAGGACTGCGTCCGAGGCGGGCACGTCGAGTCGGCGATCGCGCGAACGCTCACCGGCGATATTTATCGTGCCGACGATCGCGCGATTAAATCCGTCAACCGCGCGATCTTCACGCAGCAGGCGCAGCTCGCCGACCGATTGCGCTCGATTCGGCCGAAGGTGCTGTTCGATCCGAGCAAGCTGGGGATCGAGTTAGCGTGAATTCCTTTTAGAGCCAGGCCTGAATCCTTGGGCGTCAAACGTCACTGATGGAGACGCTTGGTATAGACGCGCTAAACCGCGACTGTGAAGTAGTGCCGCTCGATCGCGTTGAGGATTTGCGCACCGTCCGCCATGACGCAACGTACGTCTTTCGTCGTCCGCTGTGATAATTCCGCGACGGCTGATTGTTGGGCGGCGTCGCTCGATTCGCGCGACGCCGCGACGATGAGAACGTCGCCGAACACGCGTAGGGGCACAATTTGTAAACGTTCCGCGACTTCACCGTTAATCAATGAGATGGCCTGCGCATCGATGTCAAATTTGTTGAGGTTGATTGTCGGCGGCGTTACGGCACGCATGAGCTGTGCGAGCCAGGCCTGCCACACATGCTCCGGCTGACAGAGCCCGAGCGACAGCGCGATGTCGCCAAATGGGCGGCGGTTCGAGGTCTGCTCGCAAAGAATCTCGTCGATGTCATGCGCGCTGAGCGGCACAACGTCGCCAAGCGCTTCGCCAAAGCGTTTCTGACCGGTGGTGGTGGCGTAGCCGAGTTGGTCTTGCATCGCGGTTTCCTGTCTGTTGTCGAGACGTTATGACACGGCGCGTTGGCCATGCTGCTGCGAAAAGCTACGATTCAGTTGTCGGCTGGCAAATCGATTTTTGCGATTGGATTTGACGTGCTCGGCTCTCGGCTGGCCGGGTGTGCGGCTTATGCCGGCTGCATCAATTGAAGCGGAAGGTGCACTCTTTTGAGCTGGCGACGCATCACCGATTGGGCAAAGCAGCGCGACGATGCGCTGCGACTGGCGGCGCATCTAGGCCGCGGACGCGGGCGGTTTCGTGTATTGGATCGCGTGAACCCGCCGTCGCCGCCGCCGTTCATTCCCGATCTGTCGAATTGGAATTCGCACGAGCTTGCCGCCTGTTGGATCGGCCACGCGACGCTTCTCCTACGCATCGGCGGGCTGAATGTGTTGACCGACCCGGTGCTCGGAAACCGCGTCGGGCTGGGCCTCGGCCTGATCACCGGCGGGCCGCGCCGACTGATCGCGCCGGCGGTTTCGGTTCGCCAGCTGCGCGAGGTCGGTCTCGATCTGCTGCTGTTATCTCACGCGCATTTCGATCACCTTGATCGGCCGACGCTGCAACGGCTGCCGAAGACGATGCCGGTTGTGACGGCCGCGCACACACGTGATCTTCTCGACGATCTTCGTTATCCATCGATCACCGAATTAAAGTGGGGCGAGTGCACGCGCATCGGAGCGCTGACAATCCGCGCGCTTCCGGTGCGGCATTGGGGCGCGCGGACGTTTCGCGACAACCATCGCGGGTACAATTCTTACCTGCTCGAAGCTGAGGGCCGCCGCATTTTATTCGGCGGCGACTCGGCGCTTCACGACGATTACGCGCGCCTGTCGGTGGGGCCGGTCGATCTCGGCATCTTTGGCATCGGTGCCTATAACCCTTATATCGCTGCGCACGCAACGCCCGAGCAGGCGTGGCAGATGGGACTCGATGCGAAGGCCGAAAATTTTCTGGCCATGCACCACAGCACGTTTCGCTTGGGACGCGAACCCATGAACGAGCCAATGGAACGATTGGTCAAGGCGGCGGGGGGCGCGTCAAATCGAATCGTCGCCGACGCAGTGGGGAAGATCTGGATTGGTTGACGGCGATGTAAGACAGAAGTGGCTGCTTATTAAAATTACATGAAATCGGGATCACTCAAACTCGCCGAAGACGATCTTTCGAAGCACGTCGTCTTTCCGAACGGTTACGTCTGGTTCGTCTTCCTCTCGGCGCTCGACATCATGCTGACGCGGGTCATTCTGCGTCTCGGCGGAAGTGAGGCGAACGGGATTGCTCACAAGATCGTCCGTAACTACGGCATCGTCGGTCTGGTCGCATACAAATTTCTCCTGGTGACCTTAGTCATCCTGATCTGCGAATACATTGGCCGCCGGAAGAAGGAAGCGGCCCGTATCCTCTTGTCGATCGGCATTATGTGTACGTGCCTGCCCGTGCTGATCGCGTTTGCGTTGCTGATGCTCCTGGGCTGATTCAATCAACGATCTCGATTCGCACGATCTCAAGGCTAAGTACTTCCGCGTCAACTTCCAAAAGATGCCGACTGAGCGATGCCGGCTTTCTGTGTCTCGCAGAAGCTGTCGCAACGTCTCTTCGTTCATCGCAGTTTCTTGAGCAAAGCTTCCAGTACTTTCGCGATCGATGAAGTTGTACTTCATCCGGTCGTCGCTTGCGGCTAAGCCGATGAGTGAGCCGTGCCAGCGCCCGGTTATGCAGACGGATCATGGCGTCCAACGCAGGCTCTTCATCCGTGGCAGTGATCGTCGATTCCAATTCCGACGCGTCCGCCACCGTACGAATTGGATGCGCCAAGGGTGAAAAACTTACAGGAAATGTGGTCAGCAATTTCGCGGACACCTGGCTGTCGGATTGTTGGGTCTTGCTTTGCGTGTGCGACAACTAGACACGCTGTTCAACAAGTCTCTATCATCGAACCATGGATTCGACGTGGCAGCAAAAGCTTTCCGGCAAGATTCCCAATGCGATGGCGCAGGAAATCGATCTGTTCGAGGCGCAAATCGCGCTACGCAAACTGGGTAAAATTGATGAGAAGGTGTTTGCCGAAACGCGTCTGCGCCGCGGGGCGTACGGCCAGCGTTATGACAACGGTCAGCGGCACGATGGATTGACGACGCAGAAGCTTCCGTACCCGCCATTGACGAAAGGGCCGGACACGTTTTGGGATGCGCCGGGGATGATGCGGATCAAGATTCCGTATGGCGCGATGAACGCCGAGCAGATGGAAGTGCTGGCCGACTGCGCGGAGGAATATTCCGACTGCATCTGCCACATCACGACGCGGCAAGACGTGCAACTGCACTTTGTTCACATCGAAGATACGCCGGCGATGTTTCGACGATTGGCCGCGGTCGGTATCACGACGCGTGAGGCGTGCGGCAACAGCGTGCGCAACGTCACCGCCTGCCCGAAAGCGGGGGTCTGCAAAACCGAAGCATTCGACGTCTCGCCGTACGCGAAAGCCGTCGCGTTTTATTTGCTCGGGCACCCGGACACGCAGGATTTCGGCCGCAAGTTCAAGATCGCCTTTTCGGGCTGCGCGCATGAAGCGTGCGCGCTGGTGACAATTCACGATTTGGGTGGCATCGCAGCCACGCGCGTCAACGCCGACGGCAAAACCGAGCGCGGCTTCGCGCTTTATGTCGGCGGGGGGCTGGGGGCCGTGCCGCACCAGGCAAAGTTGTTCAGCGAGTTTGTGCCTGAGGAAGAATTGCTGCCGTTGTCGCGGGCGATGGGTCGCGTCTTTGCGCGTCTCGGCGAGAAAAAAAATCGCAACAAGGCGCGGTTAAAATTCGTCGTTCAGAAGCTCGGCATCGATGAGTTTCGTCGTATCGTGAACGAAGAACGCGCTTCGATGCCGGAAGATCCGACCTGGCGAAAATACTTCGACGAGATTCCGAAGTTTAATGAGCAGCCCGGCCAACCGGTGGTGCAGTTGACCGTCGGCCGCAAGCCGCCGGGATTTTCGGAGTGGTCAAACAGCAACGTGTATGGGCAGCGGCAGGAAGGGTACTCGCTCGTCACCATCACCTTGCCGTTGGGCGATATCACGTCGGAACAGCTTCGCAAGCTCGCCGACATCGCGCGGCGATATTCTGGCGAGCACGTGCGTGCGACCGTCGAACAAAACGTCGTGTTGCGCTGGGTTCCCACCGGCAAACTACTGGAGCTGTATAACGAGCTGCACTCGATCGGCCTGAGCACGGCCGGCGCGGGGTCGATTTTCGACGTCAGCGCCTGCCCCGGCACGGACACCTGCAAGCTCGGCATCGCCAGCTCGCGTGGATTGGCGGGCGAGCTGCGCGAGCGCCTCGCGATCAAAGGCATGGAGCTTGACGAGTCGATCCGCAGCCTGCGAATTAAAGTCTCCGGCTGCTTCAACAGTTGCGGCCAGCATCATGTGGCCGACCTCGGCTTTTATGGCAACAGCCGCAACATCAACGGCTACACCGTCCCGCACTTTCAAGTCATGCTGGGTGGAAAATGGCACGAGAACGGCGGCTCCTATGCGCTAGCGATGGGCTCGGTGCCTAGCAAACGCATTCCGGAGCTAGTCGATCGCGTCACGTCGCGATACGTCGCGGAGAAAACCGAAGCGGAATCATTTCAGGAATTCTGCCAGCGCGTCGGCAAGAAATCGTTGAAGCAGACAGTCGATGAATTCGTTTCCGTGCCGGCCCGCGATGTCGATCCGAGTTTTTATTCCGATTGGGGCGACCCCCGTCAATTCAGCATCGGCGATCTCGGCATCGGCGAGTGCGCGGGCGAGGTTGTCACCGCATCGCAGTTCGGATTCACCCAGGCCGAGAGCGAAGCATTCGAAGCGCAGCTGCTGCTCGACGAGAAGAAATTTCAAGAGGCGGATGCCAAAGCATTCCAGGCAATGCTGACGGCAGCGAAGACACTGGTGCAACTGCAATGGCTAGACGTGCCCAGCGATGCGACGTCGGTCATCAACGAATTCCGCGCGCGGTTTGTCGATACCAAAATCTTTTGGGACACATACATGCACGGCATCTTCGCGAATTATTTATTCGCACGGGCCGAAGGTGCGGACAAGCGGTTTAATGTCGACACCGTTCATAAGCTCGTTGAAGAAGCGAATCTGTTTATCGACGCCGCGCACAAAGCCGAGGCGAAATTTCAGCAACAGCGGCAAGCGGCGCTTGCGGCACCGATTAAGCTCGGATGATTTAACTCAGGATCGCAATCGATGGACTCTTCGAAGCTGGCTGTGAAGATTTATCTGGCTGCGGGAACTCCAATGCCGCCGGCATCGAAGATCACGCCGATCTTTCAGGCGTGGATTCAGTCGCACGAGTTGCCAGATCACAACTTGATCGACGTGGCCGACTACGCGCACGTGCCCGAAGGGCCCGGCATTTTGCTGGTATCGGACGAAGCGAATATTTATCTCGACGAACTCGACGGCAAGCCGGGCGTGACCTATTCGCGCAAGCGGCCGATCAGCGGTTCGCTGACGGATCGAATTCGAACGGCGTTCGCCTTTGCCATACGGACGGCCGCGATGTTGGAGAGCGCCGCGGACCTCGCCGGTGCGCTAAAATTTGATCTGACGAAATGGTCTTTTAAGATCAACGATCGCCTGGCGGCGCCGAACGAAGATGCGACTTATCAGAGCATCGAAGGCGAATTGCGCATGGTGTTACGGGAGATGTTCGCCGACGCGCCGACGGCACTATTGTACGTGCCTGACAAGCTGCGGCTGTTCGAGGTCACGATCTCAACGTCCGCAATGATCGATTTGCAATCAATGCTCGCGAAACTCGATCACGTGGCGTCGACCATCGTGAGCACCCGTCCAACGGCCGATGAAGCGTAGACGTCAGGAGTTCGCGTCGCCGCACGCCCTATCCCATAATTAACGCCCTTCAACGTCCGATAATCCATGTTATGTTAAGTTCAACCTCTGTAGAAAGATAGAGGTCGGTTGCATGATGATTTCAGCCGTTCGTAGCTTGGATTCGCCGTTTACTGAAACGCGTCGACGACTGGTTTCACGTCGCGGGCTTGGATGATTCGTTTGGCTGGGTCCCATGCGAAGACGGCCATGAGGCCCGTGCGGTTGTCGACGACATATAAACCGTCGCCGCCCTGGGTCAGGCGCGATGTGACGACGGTCCAGTCCCGATCCTTGATGGCCGTGTCGGCATGCGCCGCCGGGAGCGGCATCAGGTTGGCGATCGCCAAAAGCAACGCAGTCACGCACATCACGCCGATCGCGAAAGTTTTCTTATCCATGGCAAATCTCGATTCGTAGAAGGCCGATCATTTTAAAATGTTCGATGACGATGAATTCCCGATCAACGTCCCCGGCGGGGCGCTTCGGTCTTTTGTTGTTGACCGGCGGCCTGTGAAAATACGGTCAACATGTCGACTTTCGGCATGCTGACCAGTCGGTGAGTGTTCTCGTCATATGAAATCGCGCTCAGCAAACCGTTCGTCGTATCAACGATATAGACCACTCCCGACGAGCCACCCGTCACTTCGCCAGGGATCATGAGGTAGTCGCCGGTTCGGCGCGGCATGGCCTCTTGAGCTTTCGCGATCGCCGAATTGTCGTGAGTGAATCGGCTCAAAAATGTCATTGCCAGTAAAGCGTTAGAGCCGACGAGCGACCAGAATGCCAGGGATTTGAACGACGTTTTCATATCTCGATGTCCGATCTTCGCTAGGTTTGGTCGGCGGCGAATCAGTCAAGATGCGATCGCTTTGAATCTTTAAACAATGCCCCGATGCAAACAACCGCCAGGAACAGCAACAGGATCCAACTAATCGCGGTGCTGCCGCTGTCGAGCTGCATGCTTTTCGCATAATTCTCGATACGCGCGTCGTACATCTCTTTTTCGCCGTCGACCGACGACGCGAACGAGAGAACGGGCAGCGCGAGCATCGTTCCGGCGACAATCGCCGAGATCACCGACGCAGGAATCGCGGCAGGAATCGCGGCGAGAATCGCCCTTCGCATCGACGTTAAGCATCCGGTCATCCGCTTAATCATGTATGACATCGCTCGTATCATAACCAGCTCTCAATCGGCCGGGCAAGGCTCCGAAAATCTTCCGATGATAAAGCGACCGTTTCCCACCTGGCACTTCGTCGCCGCATGTGGTTTCGATATTCCGCCAAATCGATCCCCATCAGCAGATACCATCGATCTCGAAACGTAAACATTGCCGGCTCGGGTGTCAGCGGCGCGTCGATCCAATAAATGAATGAAAAAATCGCCTTAAAGCCGTCGCCAAACACCTGCTCCCACTGTGCGAGGTCGGCGACGTCGCGCTCGGTGGTCCAGCTCTCAAATCGCCGTGGAGCGGCGGAATTCTTCCGCGATCGCATCTGCCGCCCCTTCACATCGACCAGCAGATTCGGACCGTTCTTACTATAGACGACGAAGTCGAAACTCTTCAGCCGAGCGTTGGAAAAAAGTGCTTTCTTCGCTTCATCGACCGCGACATAAGGAATCGCTCTTTCGCGAAGGTATCCTTCAAACGCCGCCTCGTAATGAATGCTTCGATCAGCCATCGACTCGTCGTCTTGAAGCGCATCAACCGGCGACGTTAAACGCCTGTTTGGTTAATTGCGGCCGCGCGCCGTTGTCACCGCCGCTCGATTTTCCGTTCAGCAACGGCAACGACAC
>CAXSBN010000007.1:0-11838 GCA_964236135.1 uncultured Phycisphaerae bacterium | reverse complement strand
CCCGTGCCGCCCGCGACCCGCCGCCGTTTTAATTTCGGCGACGTGCGCCGTTTGCGCGGCGACGTGCCGTGCGCGATCAGGCTCTTGCCCAGTTTCTTCTCCGCATATTCGCGCAACTGTTCACCGCTGGTAAACAGCACGTCGAAATCATACTCGCCGCCGTGGTAGTCGCAGTTGTCGGTGGAGTAACTCCGACAGATGCGCGGGCGTGTTTCGTAAATGCCGCAACGGTTGTCGGCTTGAAGGTGTTTACAGCGGCTCATCACGCCGAGATACCACTGTTTCTTTTCGATGAAGATCACGATGTTTTCATGAATCAGATACCAGCGAATGTTGTCGTAATCGCGGCGGGTCGTCGGGTTATCCAGCGGGAGCGCGATATACCGGCAACACAGGGCCGCACACTGATCGCAAAGGCACGATGACATCGGCGACGATCTTAATGAAAACCGGCGGGTTTCCGCTACATTGTGCGCCATGCGCATCATCGCCGGCGCTCTCGTCGGCCGGAAGCTTTTGCCGCCGCCCTCCCACACGACTCGGCCGATCACCGATCGCGCCAAGCAATCTCTGTTTGACGTGCTCACGCCGCTGATCGAAGGGTCGCTGGTTTACGATTGCTTTTCCGGCACGGGCAGCATGGGCCTTGAGTGCCTGAGCCGCGGCGCGAAGTTCGCCACGTTCTTCGAAGCCGATCGCCCGACCGTCGCACGACTTCAGCAGAACATCGTCGCGATGGGACTGAGCCCGAAGTCGCGCGTCGTGCAGGGCGATCTCTTCCGGTGGTTCAACCTATCGATTGAACGTCCGATGACGACCGAAGCCAGCGGCGCGGATCTGGTTTTTCTCGATCCCCCCTATCGCTTTCTGCGCGATCATGCGGATGAGATTCTTCAACTGACGCTCCATCTGCTGCACGGACATCTGAAGCCGGAGTCGACGGTCGTTTTCCGGCATGACGTGAAGGACGTGCTGCCGCTGCCCGGGATGGCGCGATACGACGATCGCGACTACGGCGACATGCAGATCGAGCTATATCGGCCGGAATCGACCGGGCAGGCGCTGTGAGCGACGACCGGCCAAAAGCGTCGCCGGAGCAACTGCGCGGTGATGCGCAGGCGATCGTCAAGCGCCTTCGTGACGCAGGCCACGTCGCGTACTTCGCGGGCGGGTGCGTGCGCGATCTGTTGCTCAAACTGAGGCCGAAAGATTTCGACGTCGCCACCGATGCGATCCCGGCACGCGTGCGCGAACTATTTCCGCGATCGCAATCCGTCGGGGCCGCGTTCGGCGTCATCCTCGTGCATCAGCCGCACAGCTCGGTGGAGGTTGCGACGTTTCGCTCTGACGGAAGCTACGACGACGGCCGGCACCCACGAAGCGTGACGTTCACGACGGCCGAGGAAGATGCAAAACGCCGCGACTTCACGATCAACGGGCTGTTCCTCGATCCGCTCGACCCGCTGCGTCGCGACAAAATTATCGACTTCGTCGGCGGGCAGGACGACCTGCGTGCGGGAATCATCCGTGCCATCGGCAACGCGTCGGACCGCTTTGCAGAGGATCATCTGCGAATTCTCCGCGCGATTCGATTTGCGGCACGGCTCGGCTTTGCAATCGAGCCGACCACTCAGTCGGCGATTGATAATGCGACGCCGAAGCTGATCCGCATCAGCCCAGAGCGGATTGCCGACGAACTGCGTCGAATGCTCGCCCCGCCGACGCGGATTGCCGCGTGGTCTCTGCTCCGGCCCGCGATCGCGGAGCTGCTCTTCCGCTTCGCTCAGCCTGTGGCGCGCGATGTGAAGTCGACGTCGTTGTTTGAGGTGCTCGTGCCGAACGAGCCGATCTCGAGTTCACTCGCGCTCGTTGGCGCGTGGCTCGATCGCGTGCAATTGCGCGTCGCCTCGCGCAACCAATTGCACGAGATGCTGACCCATTCGCGCATCCAGGATTTCGTAAGGGCCACGCGCCAATCGCTCCGGGTAAGCAATGATGAGAGCGACGCGATTCGTTCGATTCTGCGGCCGCTGTCGACGCTGCTCGCCGCGACGGCGCTTCCCACGATCGCGACGATGAAGCGATTCCTTGCCTCACCGACATCACCCCAATCGCGACAATTGCTTGCGGCCCTCGCGACCGTCGGCCTTATCGACAGGGACCGCGTCACGGCCCTCGAAGCGTGCTTCGCGAAATTTTCGGCAGATGAAATCGCCCCGCCACCGCTGGTTACGGGCGACGATTTGAACGCCGCCGGCTTCCCGCCGGGGCCAGCGTTCAAGAAGGCGCTTGACGCTATTTACGACGCCCAACTCGAAGGGCAGGTCACTGAAAAGCCCGAGGCACTTCAGTTGGCTCTCGTGTTCTTCACTCGCTCTTCGGGATGAACTCGGAATGAATCGATCGTCCCCAATCTATCGAACTCGACGCCTGCGGGCGGCGAGGATCATCATTCCGCCAGCGATGAGCGCGGTGCTGGCAGGCTCCGGCGTTTGCGTGACGGCGTCTGCCCAGGTGGCCATCTGCACGGCGTCGTTTGAAGTAATGCCAAGGGTGCTGGCAATTGAGTTGAGATTGATATCGCTCACGTTGTCGTGATAAATCGTCGTATAGATCACCAGGCCGGCCAGCAGCTCGCCACGGTTGTTGGCGTGATATAGGTCGGAGTTATGAACGTTCGAGAAATTTCCGTACTTAAACCCGTCGCCCACTGGCGCTACCTGCGATGTACCCGCTCCGTAGGTCGTATTCAGATCCACGTTAGCCAGGTTGTAGCTCGACTGAAGCTGCGATTGCATCGTGTTGGGATTGAGCAGCAGCGGCTGATAGCTGGACGAGGCGGCGTTATAGAAGTCATGGCCGTAGCCGCGCGCCCAGGTTTCGAAAAGCACCGCTTTGACCGTGGGCGTCTGGGCGCGAACCAGGCCGTAAAGCGTCTTGGCGTCGGCACGAAACTGGGGGATATTTCCATCCGTCGAATGCAGCGTCGGCCGGGTGCTGTAGTCCTGAAGAATCGTCGAGTCCCACCCCTGCCCCGCCGGCAGCGAGCTTTTGATAATGCTCGAATTCCCGGCGGCGTTCACCGTGGTGATGTGGTAGCCGAGGTTTTGCCCGCCGGCGACTTGAGAATACACATTCGGCGCGGTCTGGCCGGCAGCGATGGCGATGCTGCGCACGATCGACGGCAGGCTGTTATTTCCGTTGCCGATCGTGAAGCTGTTTCCGAAGAACAGCAAGTTCTTAGCCGGGTCGGCGGCTTGCGTCGCGGACGCGGCGATGGCTACGAACAAGCCGACAATCACAGATAACCGAGCGCGAACACACTTCATTCGACACATGATTTAGCCCTCCCAGGCCGGATCAAATATTTCCCCGCTCCGAATCGTCCTCTGCCCCGCTTCTCAACGGCCCGCTTCTCAACGTCCGCTGCGGCGGCGGCGATGCAACGCCGCCAAGCCAACCAGCGACACGCCGGCAAGGCTCGCCGGCTCGGGGACCGCCAGCGTGCCGATCGGCGTTGCCGACGAGTTCAGCTCGAGCGTGTTGAGATAGTAGAACTGATCCAGGTTGGTCGTCCCATTGGCGATATCGATTTTGATGCTGCCGCTCGAATCGGCGCGAAAATCGCCGGCGATGACGATCTGGTTGGTGTTGTTCGCCGAGTTAACATTCAGCACCGTCTTCCCAGTGCCTAGCGCCCCGCCGGTAATCGTAAACTGCGTGTCACGTTCCTGCGCGGCACCGCGGCCGGAGAAGAAGTCGAATCGGTAATAATCGGACTGGCTCAGCCCTGAGAAAGTGAGCGTTACCGCACTGATCGGGCTGATGTTGTTGTACGTGCCGGTAAAATTGGCGAACTCGGTGCTGTTGTACGCACTGGCCGGGTAATTTCGTGAGAGCAGATCGCCCGTCGCGCCGCGGTTGCGAACTTTGGCGGTGATATTCGCGTCGGAATAGTCGTACGTAAAGTCGTCATTTCCAAGCTCCGCATCGCTTCTGTTGTTGGCGAACCCCTTGGTGAACGACGCACTGCCGTTTACCGTCGCCGCGGAATTGGTGACCTTCACATTAAACCCGGTGCTCCCACCGCCGGCGGCGTTCTTGAGGGGGATCAACGTATTAGCCTGGCTGGTGTTGGCATCGGCGATGATGTCCGTCCAGGTGCGGTTGACGCTATCGACGCCGGTCGTGCCGCCGAAGTCCATGAGCACCTGCGTGGCCTTCGCCAGGTCGGCGGACACAAAAACGCCGACGACCGCCGCCAATGCAATCCTGGCCGACGATGCACGAGTAACAATCCGCATGAACAAATCCTCCGCCGTCCGAAGCACCGCTGCGCGTCGGAACAAATGGCTGGCCTCGCCCCGCGTGACGCGGGCATTGAACCCCTGACAGACTATACTCCCCAATGAGGACAAACTGCAACCGCTTTTTAAGGTTTATCAAGCTTCCGCGCGTGCGATCAAGAAATCGTCGTCAGAATTGTAGACACGGAAACGCTTCTGATACTTCCTTTTCCTGTGCATGGGAAGGGGGCTTTTCGAGCGATGCAACGACCTCTCTCCCTGCCTCTCCCCGAGTAAGAAGAGAGGAGAAGGAGCGACGAATGCGATTACCTGGCGATTATTGGCCAGAAGCTAGTTCGGTTGAAAACCGACGTTCGGCACGATCATCAATCACGACCCGTATTATCCGTCAGTTCCGGATGGCGCGTCCTCACCCACGTCTCGGCAGCCGATCGGAATTGCTCGACAGTGCGGAGCAAATCGTCTGCATCGGCATCGCTGATCAACACCGGCGAGTCGTATGAAAATTCATTCCGCCGGTCTCGGGCGCGGTCGAAATAAATTGCCACCGTGCCGAAGGTAGAATCCGCTGCCTGTAGTGCCTGAAAGGTGATGTAGTGGTACCCATTCTTGGAAATAACACGATATCCGCATGCGCGAATAACGAGAGTCGCGGTCAGCCGTGCTGCGTTGTAGGCAAACTCAAATCGACCTTGGCTGGAAATGCCGTCGATGCGGGCATCGCTTAAATTAACGCCCATCATGGTTCGCAGCTCATCCAACTCGTTCCGGCTCGTCGGCTCGGCAATCACGCGTTTTTCTGCCAGCAGCTTTGTCCAGGTCAAGCTCACCACCAATCAGGAAGATCCGCTGCTTCCGCAACACCGCCGTTAAAAAATGATGCCCGCTCGTGACCTTTGCCGCAAACTCTTCCCGGCTATACCGCGAAAAGTTCACTTTTCGGCCGATCCGATCGCTGGGAGGCCGCAACGCGAGGGTCAGGTCGAAACTCGGTGCATCGCCGATGATGATCAAGTCCACATCGCTTTCCGAGCGTTCCCGGCCCTGGGCGATGGAACCATGAATAAACGCGGCCTGAATTCCGTCCCCAAACCGGGCCAGTGCTTCTCGTAGAGGTTCCGCGAGGCCCGTCGTCTTCGTGAGGATGCTCGCGAGTTCGTGAAAGATAGGGCATGCGGGGTCGGAGCGGTAGTAGACGCGATTGCCGGATTCACGCCGGAGAAGGATGCCAGCTTCGATCAACTTCGCCAACGGCCGTTGGAGGGACGAGGGCCGAACCTTCAAGTAGGCGGCAAGGTCGCTCAAGTACCATTCGCGTGACGGCCGTAACACCGTGGCGGCAAGCACTCCTTGTAGCGTGGCATTGAGCAACGACGAAAGAATCGTCTCTGGTTTACTCATATCGCGTAAGATTTTACGCGATGTTCATAAACTTGCAAAGTTCTTCCTCCTCGGGCGGCTCTTCGTTTTATTCTTAGCAACGGAAGCGAACCACCAAAAAACATCGACCCGTCTTCCAAGTAGAAGACGGGTCGATGGAAAGATTCAACTTCGCCCGATCAAAGATCATTTCGATCGAGATCGGATAGATGCTTTAAGCGCGACGACGGCGAAGAGCCGCCAAACCGAGAACGCTGATGCCAGCTAAGCTGGTCGGTTCCGGAACGACAGTATCGATCTGCACAACACCCACATAGTAGAACTTGTTGGTGTTTAGAGTCGCCGCATCCGTCTGGGCAAGAATTGTGATTACGCCAGCAGCGGTCGGAGCAAATCCTGTTGCCTGGACGGCCCGAGTTGTGTTATTAGCCACGTCGAGCGAATAAGTAGTTGTAGCCGTACCCCCAGATCCCCCCGAGATCGTATAGTCGGAGATACGGGTATCGGTACCTGTAACGCTAAACGATCGCGTAGCCGTAAGGTCAAAATTGTAAGTCTTGGTCGGATCCAAGCCACCAAAAGTTAGAAGAACTTGCGGGACCGAGTTAAAAGCGGAACCGCTAAAGAGCGGCGTGTTGCCATAGCCAAAGTTGTTCTGAGCAGCGGCCGTGTAGCCTAAGCTATCAAGAGTGCTGCCCGGAGTTGCAACAATACCGCCGCTGCTATTATTTGTATTACCGGTGTTGAAACCGGCGGTATAAGGAACTGTCGTGGTCACGCCAGCCACCGTAAACTGAGTATTGGCAGTTGAAACGCTACCAGGCGTAAGCGGATTCGATACAGCTAAGGTCTGTGCCGTCGACCCACCGGTCGTGTTCGTTAAGTTGAATGGCCCGTTCTGAGGTACGATGACCGGCGGAGCGGTTCCAACACCACCCGCAGCGGCACCCGCCTGGCTGCCGGACGCGACCGGAATAAAATTGTAGGTCCGTCCACCCCCGTCATTGCTATTCACGGCAGTAGCAGTAGTGGTGAAAGCTGTGAATGACACGATAGTCGTGTTCGCATTCGCCGCGACAGTAGCCGCTTTAACCGAGCTAGAAACGCCAGCCACACAAACAACAGCTGCGGCACTCGTCAAAATGCCGCGAGTCATCGAAGAAAACATTTTTCTACCCTGCATAACCTGATCCTCCGCCGTCCAATTCGCCGAAGGCCGGCAAATCCTCGGGCATTTGAAAAAATGGAGCATTCCGCAACGCTCCGACATGTTTTTCTGCCATTGCACCAGTGCAGGGGCAGCTCCTGAACCTTTAGCATATCACATCTAAGCAGCGTGGCAAGATTAAATTTGCAATCGGTGAAAATTTCGTTTTTCGTCGTCTTAGTTCGCTGTGGCGCTTTTTATAGCGTTCAATAATGATCGGGTTTAAGGGGGACGGGTAACGCCGGGGGTGCGACGCGAAGGTGCCAAGCGACGTTGTGCGCCGCTTGGCGCCTTTGCGTTGTGACGATCTATGTTCCCAACCCCCCCGGCCTAAGAAATCCTTAAGCCGTTTTGGCGTTTACTGTGTGCGGCGACGGAGGAGGACAGCGCTCAAGCCGACGATCGCCAACGCCGAGGTGGGCTCAGGCACGGGGGTAATCAGTCGCACCGCGTTAAGCACCGCGTAGCCGCCCGGTAGAACCGCCCCGATCGTCGCCATGGCGCCGCCACCCTGTGCCGAGTTATCGCGAACCACGTCGTCGTCGGTCACACGAATATAAAGCGAAGTGCCGGTCAGCAGACCGGTCGCGTTCATGTATTGGTGAGAATTGTAGCCGCGAAGATGACTCGAAAAAGAGGCGGCTTGCGTGTCTGAAGCCCCTACGACCGCGACGCCGCTGCTGTCGACCACCGTGAAGCCGGTCCAGCTCGTGCCGCCGTTGAGCGAATATTCGTAGAATCCTTTGGCCGAGTCGGCATCGTTACGGCTGGAAAGCAGGTCCAGGCTGAACGATTGGCCACTGGTTAATCCCGTCAACGTCACGGTGAAGTTGTTCAAGGAACTGGGAACGCCGGCGGTGTTCGCGTTGTTCGTGAAGAAGTAATCGCCGGACGCGCGGTTGTCGCTTGTGTTCGTCGCCCAGGCGGGCGTGCCGTTGGTTGTGTTATCGAAGACAGCGGTCGTCGCGTTGTTTCCGCTGTCGTTGAAGCTATTCGCAGGATCGGCGTTCGTATTATTCGCGATGGTTGTATTCACGGTCCCGATATTGACGGTCGTCGCCGCGCCAGTCGAGTCGAGCAAGGCACCCGTGACGTCAACCGGCCGGTCATAAGAATTCCAGGCGTTATTACCAACCGCGCCGACAGTCGGCGTCGCGCCCGTCAGGGAAGCCGACGTGCCATTCCCCCCTGCCACATTGGCCTTATTAAAATCCACTAAGTAAGTCGCCGCCGACCCGATTGCCGGAGGCATTAACGCCGAGGCAATGACGATCGCACTCAGCCGGAGACGCCCAGATATGTTGCTCAACCGCATGAAGTTCCTCCGAAAAGTTTATTCCCTTTGACGATGTGTGAAAGTCAGCTGCCGCCACAGCCGAACTTGATAACCAAATTGTAATATCGTTAGGGCTAGATGCAAGATCTTTCATCAAATTTTTTGAAATTTGACGCGCTGCCGCTCGATGCCGCAGCGTTTATCGGACAAATGAGGCAGGCGAGTGGTTGTCATCGACAGCTCACGACGAGCCCGGTTCAGGATCCTCGCCTTCTGAGCAGCATCACCGGAACTGCGGCAAGCAACATGGTGGCCGGTTCGGGGACGGCCGTCTGGGTCAAGACCAGATCATATCCCGGGCCGTCGATTTGCGTGTCGAGCTTGAAGGCGAAGCCCGACGTCGGCTGCACGCCGGCGATGAGCAGGCTGAGCTTGGGCAGGGTGGATGACGTGAAGGTTGAGGTATTGAACGGATTGCCGGCTGAGGTATCGCTGTCGGACGCGAGGATGAGCCGGGCCGTGGGCAGAATGGTTGTGCCGCTGCCGGTGATGTTGATGATGAACTGGCTGGCGGAAGTTGAGGCAACGGTAAGGCTGGTCATATTCAGCCGGTCGTGACCGATGCCGTCGGGGCTAACGAGCGAGACGAACCGCCCCGCCGCTTCCCAGATTTCGCTGCCGGTTGACAGGGTGCCGACCGAGCCGTCCGCCAGGCCGGCGGAGATGGTGCCGAAGACATCCACCGCGCCGGAGGCCGAGCCGGTGCCGGTGAGGGTGGAGCCGGACTTGACCAGCACCGCGCCCAGGCCGGTGGCGGAGCCGGCGGAGTTGGCGGCGACGAGCGTGCCGCCGGTAATGGTCGTGCCGCCGTTGAAAGTACTGTTGCTGCCGGAGAGAACGATCACCCCCGTGCCGCCGATGGTGAGCGCGCTGGAGCCGGAGACATTTCCGCTGACGGTGAAACGGCTTGAGGAGACGTTTGACCAGCTTTGCACCCCGCCCAGACTCACGGCTGACGAAATGGTGTGCGCGCCGGTACCGGCCTGCACCGTGATGCCGCCGACGCCGAGGGTCAGCGTGTTGTTGCCGCCGATGGTGACGGAGTTGGTCGCGCCGGCGGCGAAGTTGACGCTGCGAATGGAGAAGTTGGCACCGAGCGTCGTCGCGCCGCCATTGCTTCCGCCCACGCCCCCACCGTTGAAGTAGACGTCGGTGTTGGCTGAGGGAAGGACGCGGGCATCGGTGGTGCGCTGGAAATCGAAGTCAAAGCTGGTCGCGCCGTTGCCGCCGGAGTTCCAGGCAGCGCCTTGCGCGCCGGTGAAAAACGCCTGGCCGGTGGTGATGGCCTTGTACCAGCCGTCAGCGTAGAGATTGTAACCCGTCTGCGTCGGGTGAACGAGATCCGGACCGATGTTCGCAAGTCTGTTTGCGGCGTTGCCGTTGCCGTCAACGGTTGGACTAACAATTTGATCGCCATCGAGAAATATCACGTGTTGACCGGCCAGAACATGCTGATAGACAATATCGGAAACGATGGGGTTGAACGTATTTTCAAATCCGTTCGGGCCGGTGACCGCGTTCGCATTGTCGCCACGGTAAATCAGCGTGGACAGAACGACCGTTGCATTGGGCCGAAGCGACGAGATCGAGTTTAGGATGCTATCGGTGTTCGCGCGGACGCTTGCGGCGCTGCGATTCTGCACGTAATCGTTGCCGCCGACGTTCTGGGTGATGTAGTCGGGGTTGACGCCGTTACCGGGTTTGAGCCAGAAACCGCCATCGTTATCGCCGCTGCCATCGTTGGCATTGAGGTTGTTCAAGACTTGATCGGTGCGATAACCGCTGTGTCCTTCATGATGGGTTTGCCCGACCGTCGTCATCAGGTCGGGGCCGGTTGCATGGTTGGCACCGGTGGTGACGCTGCTGCCGACAAAGTTGACGGTGAATCGGCCGTCGTTGACGAGATTCTGGTACAGCTGAGATCGGTATCCGCCGCCATCATAAGGGGACTGGGCACTGATGCCGGAGGTGATCGACGAGCCGAGCGGCATGATGTTGAGCACGCGGGCCGGGGCGACGGCGTCGGTGATCGTCAACGTGGTAGCAGTGCCTTGCGCATTGGCGGAAACGGACGCGGCAAGACGATATGTCACGCTGTTGACGGTGTGCTGCGCCGCCTGGACGGGGATCGACAAATTCTGCCCGCCTGCCAAGGCGAATGATCCGACATAAGAGCCTGCCAGCCCACCTCCGGTAGAGGTGATGACCGTCTTGGTGTTCGTGCTGTTGACGCTGGTCAGCGTGGGCGTGGGCAAGTTGATGCGCGTCGTGCCGGAGACTGCCGCCGACGTGGCGTTCAGAGTGCTGCTAGTCGCGTTAGGGTTGTAGCTAATCCTGCCGCTGTTGCTGGTAAATTTCGCGATCGACAGATTCGTGCTGTTGAGGTCGAGCGTGCCGTTGAGCGTGAGGTCGCCCGTGCCGAGCGACCGATTACCGCCGATGAGCACGGTGCTGCCGGGGTTAATGGTCGTGCCGCCGGTGTACGTGTTGTTTGTTGAAAGAATTTTGACAACGCCGGCACCGTAGGTCGCGATGCTACCGCCGCCGTTGAACGAGCCGCCATCGAACTGCAAGATTTTCCCGGAGACCAGATTTAACCCGGTGGCATTCGCGATATTCACGGTTGGGGAAATGACATTGCTGCTGTTCGCGACAATCACGCCATTTCCCGGTGCGAATCCTCCGTCGTAAATAGCGCCGCCGCCGCCGCCTTTAGAGCCGATGTTGATCACGCGACCGGCGGCATAACCGCTATCGGCATCCTTGGTGAACTGGATCATCGCGTTGTCGAGATTGACCACGTTACCGGTAAGCGTGCCAAGTGACGTGCCGGTTGGAAATGCGAGTCCGCTGTCGTATAGGCCGGTATTGTTATTGACCGTTCCACCATTCACATTCCACGTGACGTTCGTGCCGAGGCTCGTCGTCTGATTATTGTCGAGCGTCAGAATGCCAACGCCGGTCTTGGTAATTGTCGACGCGGCAGTCGTGCCGGTGGCTCGCTTCAGATGGTTGGCACCGAGATTAAAATCGACGTTAAATCCGCCGGTATCGAAAGTTGGGTTCGTGCCATTCAGCGTGAGGTCGAACGCACCGGCGAGGCTGTAACCGGCTGCGGTGAAATTGAGCCGATTGACGGCGATTGCAGTGGTAAGCGTCACGACGCCACCCGTGCCGCCAAAGATCGCCGTATTATCCGTACCGCTGGTCGGCCAGGTTGTGAGTGCGCCGTTTAACTGCCAAAAGTTGGAGCTCGTGTCCCAATTGCCGGTGCCGCCCGTTCCGGAAGCGCCGCCATTTGGATCCCACGTATAACTAGGAAACGCGAAAAGCGAAGAGCTTCCCGAAAAGATGGCGGCAGTTGCAGCCAGTAGACAAAGATGACGATGCGCGTTGGCGCGTAAGGTCAAACGACGATAGGCCCTCAGCCCGATTGAACGGTGATGCACGTCTCTCTCCGATCAAGCCAAAATGTAAAGCAAACAGTCCGCCAGCCGAATATTACGTCACGTCCCCCTAATCAGCAACCAGCTTTTCAAAAGGCGACGTATTTCCCAGGGCAACCGCATTCTATTAACTCCTCTCCCTGTACTCGGGGAGAGGCAGGG
>CAXSBN010000006.1:121404-129395 GCA_964236135.1 uncultured Phycisphaerae bacterium | reverse complement strand
TTCTTGTTGGGCCAACTCTCGACCAACTGATCGCCGAGACGCACGCGCCGGCGATGCGCGTGGCCCTGCTGCTCGCGCTGGAGCGCTACGAGGCCGCGGTCGCCACGGCTGACGAAGCGCTGCCGGACATCGAGGACACCGCGGGACGCACCACCGTGCTGCGGGGGAAGTCCCTTGCCCTGTACGAGCTCGGCCGCCACGGCGAGGTCCACGACTGCACCGTCGCCGCGGCCCGGGCGACCGACGGTCTCGATGACTGGCCCGTGGATCCGATGGAACGCTACGCCGAGGCCCAGGAGGCCTTCGACGACCGTCGCTTCGAGGACGCCCTGGAGATCCTCGGCGACGTGATCGAGCCGCTCGAGACCGCGTGGCCGAGCCGCGACGCGCAACGGGTCGCAGCGTGCGTCAACCTCGCCGGCCTGGCGACATGGCAGCTGGGGGACCTCGTGGCCGCCCGGCACATCTTCGATCTCACGATCCTGAGCTTCCGCCATCTCGAGCACGTCGACACGCGCGAGACGGTCGCGTATGCCATGACGAGCCGGGCGACGCTGCTCGACTGGGCCGGAGACACCGTCGGAGCGGTGGCGGCGTGCGACGAGGCGATCGCCCAGCTCGGGAGCGCGGAGGAGGCCTTCGGGCGAGACCTGCTCGCCTCGGTCCGAGCCGACCGCGAGCGCTACCTCCTTCGCTAGCCGGCGGAGGGCGCCACGCGCAGGACGCGGGCGGCCAGCGGCGGCAGGTACCAGTTCCACTTGCCGAACAGGGAGACGGCGGCGGGGACGAGCAGCGCGCGCACGACGGTGGCGTCGAGGAGGATGCCCGCGGCGAGCCCCGTGGCGAGCACCTTGATGTCGGTCTCGGGCCCGCTCGCCATGGACACGAAGGCGAGGAACAGGATCAGCGCGGCGCTCGTGACCAGCCGGCCGGTGCGTCCGATGCCGCGGATGACCGCCTCATCGGTCGAGCCCGTGGCGTCGTACTCCTCGCGCATGCGGGCGAGGATGAAGACCTCGTAGTCCATGGACAGCCCGTAGAGGAACGCGAACACCATCAGCGGGATCCAGCCGGTCAGCGACCCGCCCGCGGCGATGCCGAAGAGCGCCTGGGACCCGTGGCCCTCCTGCCAGACGAGCGTCATCACGCCCCACGCGGCTCCGACGCTGACGAGGTTGAGGATGACGGCCTTGAGCGGCAGCGGGAGCGAGCGAAAGGCGCGCTCGAGAAGGACGAAGGTGATCAGCGCGATCAGGATGATCATCAACGGGAAGGAGCCGTAGACCGCGTCGATGAAGGCCTCGTTGGAAGCGGGGTTGCCGCCGACCCGGCCGCCCTCGCCGCGCGCGGCCGCCTTGACCTTCTGGAGCAGGTCGTCCGACGCCTGCGTCGAGATGTCCGGGACGGGGAACGCATCGACGACGGCGGAGCCGCCGACACGCCAGTCCCTGGCCGTCGGCGCGACGGTTCCGTGCAGGCCCTCGACGTCGTTCAGCGCCTGCACCACGCGGTCGGGCGAGGTGCCCTTGACCAGGATCTCGTGCGGGAGCAGCGCGCCCGACCCGATGCCGGACTCGTTGAGCGCCACCAGCCCGTCTTTGGCATCACCCTGCTTGGAGACGGTGTTGACGTCCGCGAAGCCAAACGCCTGGATCGATTCGCCCAGTTTGGCGTTGCGGCGTCGGTCGTCGCGGCTAAGGACAGCGGGCTTGATTTTAAGTCGTTTGATTCTTCCCGTGGCGGCGTGCTCATTGGGACGGGCATCGGCGGCATCGAGACGATCGAAGAGCAGATGCGCATTCTGCTTGATCGCGGCGTCTCGCGGGTCAGCCCCTTCACCGTGCCGCGCCTGATGGCCAATGCGGCGACGGGAAATGTTTCGATTCTCTTCAATCTATCCGGCCCGAATAATGCAATCGTCACCGCGTGTGCGACCGGATCGATGGCGATCGGCGACGCCACCCGATTCATCCAGCACAACGAGGCGGACGTCATGATCGCCGGCGGTTCCGAGGCGGCGCTATCTCATCTGGGCATGGCAAGCTTCATCGCGGCTCGTGCGCTATCGACTCGCAACGACGACCCGACCCGCGCCAGCCGGCCCTGGGATAAAGAACGCGATGGGTTCGTGATGAGTGAAGGGGCGGGCGTGATCATTTTGGAAGAGTATGAATTCGCGAAGAAGCGCGGTGCGCGGATTTACGCCGAAGTGATCGGCTACGGCATGAGCGCCGATGCTCATCACATTACAGCCCCCCATGAAGACGGTCGCGGAGCGGCGGTTGCGATGCAGAGCGCGCTGAAAGATGCGGGCGTCTCGGCAGAGATGGTGGACTACATCAACGCGCACGGCACAAGCACGCCGCTGGGTGATCTTGCCGAAACCCGTGCCGTGAAGACGGTTTTCGGCCCGCATGCGAAGAAGGTCGCCATCAGTTCGACGAAGAGCGCGATGGGCCACCTGCTAGGCGCGAGCGGCGGGGTGGAAGCAGTCGTGACGGCGATGGCCATCGGCAAGAACCTCGTCCCGCCGACGATTAACTTGACCACGCCTGATGAAGATTGCGACCTCGACTACGTGCCCAACAAAGCCCGAGAAATGGAGGTCGAATACGCCATGAGCAACAGCTTCGGCTTCGGCGGGCATAACGCGAGCGTGCTGCTGAAGCGGCTGGCCTAAGCGTCCGCCGTCTTTGCTCTTGCGTCAGAGTCTCGAGAAGCGGCACTACCGCATTCGGGACATCGTTCCGGCGTCGCTCGCAGGTCGTAGCCACAGTCGATACATATCCCGACGCGCGGCGCTTTACGCCATAGTTTCGACAGCCTTGGACGGTATGGTAAAAGCGGAAATGCCGCGAGAAGTGGGATAAGATCGACCGCGTTTGGTAAACTTCTAGTAATGGCGAGCGTGGTGATCGGCCGATAACATGAAATGACGCGCACAGATGCGCGATTCGGTGAGACTCACCGCGTTTCTCCCGCAAGCGACAAGGACGTCCCCGTGCCCATCCTTCAAGCCAGTCGAACGCCTCAGCGCGGCTCAGAGCTTCATCGCATTCTGCGAATGGAAGTTCCTGTGATAGTCCGGCTGGCGGAGCGCAAGCTTGCGATGTCCGAGGTGTTGCGGCTCGGCGTCGGCGCGATTCTGGAATTTTCCAAAAGCTCGGATGAGCCGCTCGAACTCCTGATCAACAACAAAGTGATCGGCACGGGCGTGACGGTCAAAGTCGGCGAAAATTTCGGCTTGAAGATTCAGCAAATCGGCGATGTGAAAGCAGTCATCCGTTCGCTCGGCGAGCTCTAATGTGAATCGTGATTGATTCTCACGGAACCGCATTCGGCCGTGTCACAGACTTTTCCCGAGCGGCCCACGCCGGTGCCCACATCGTCGATATAATCGTCTAGCGCGCCACACAAAATAAAAAAGCCGTCGATCATGTGCGGATCGACAGCTTCATCATTCGAGTACAGAAGGAATTACGACGCGGACGCCGCATCGAGCGCTTCTTTGAATTCCTTTTCCTGCCGTAGGCCGACAAACTTCTGAGCGACCTGGCCCCCTTTGAAGAGGATGACGGTTGGAATCGCGCTAATGCCATACTTGATCGACACGTCGCGGTTTGAATCGGTGTCAACCTTGCCGACTTTTACCTTGCCGGTGTAGGCCGTCGCGAGCTTCTCGATCGTTGGAGCAAGCATGCGGCAAGGCGCACACCATTCGGCCCAGAAGTCGACGAGCACGGGCTGGTCGCTCTTCAGCACTTCAGTTTCAAAATTGGAATCCGTAAATTCTTTGACGTTCTCGCTGGCCATCGGAAATTCTCCTACGCGAACGGAATTGCCCGCGAGTTCAATCGTAGGAATTAAGAAATTTCAAGTCAACGCGTGCAGCAGAGTGGTAAACGACCTATGATCTCCGCCCCACATGCAATCTCGCATCTGCGCTATTCTCGGTTGTCTCTCTTCCGTCGCGGCGGCCGGGTGCGATCGCGTCTTGGAGATCGGGTTCCGGGCGCTCGATGAGTCGTCGGAAGTGATTGGGTTCGTTCGCCCCATCCGCGTCGCTGACTTGGTCGCGCGCGCCGCACCTATGCTTAATTACGTCAAACAACGATGCAGCGAGGCAGCCTAGTCGCGCTGCCGTTATGGAATCATTATGTCACACAGAATCTTTAATTTCAGTGCCGGGCCCGCCATGTTGCCGACAGAAGTCCTGGAAAAATCGGCGGCAGCGCTGCTCGATTATCAAGGTAAGGGCTTTGGCATTGCCGAAGTCAGCCACCGTGGCAAGGAATTTATAGGTGTAGCCGACGAAGCGGTCGCCAAATGCAAGTCGCTCCTGGGTGTGGGCGACACACATGACGTCCTGTTCCTGCAAGGGGGGGCGACGCAATTGTTCACGACGATCCCGATGAACTTTCTGCACACATCGGGCGATTATCTGGTTTCTGGCGAATGGAGCAAAAAGGCCGCCGCGTTTGGAAAGGAAGTCGGCAAGGTGAATGTTGTTGCATCGACTGAGTCGAGCAACTTCGATCATTCCACGCCGGCGAGTGAGTGGAAGACGGACGGTGGCGCGGATTATTTCCACGTCTGCTCGAACGAGACGGTGCACGGACATCGCTTGCCGACGCTGCCGAAACATCCGAATTTGTTCGTCGACGCCAGCAGCGAATTCATGTCGCGACCGCATCCGGTGAAGGATATCGCGTTGCTCTACGGCGGCGCGCAGAAAAATCTCGGCCCGAGCGGCGTGGTGCTCGTGATCGTGCGAAAGGATCTGTACGCCAAGCAGAAGAAACCGGCGAGCAAGCTCTGGAGCTTTAAGGACCAGGCGGAGGATCAGTCCATGATTAACACGCCGCCGACCTTCGGCGTGTATGTGTTGCTCGAGGTTTTCCGCTGGCTTGAAGCGCAGGGTGGCTTGGCCGCGATGGAAGAGCGCAACGCGATGAAGGCCGCCATGCTGTATGACGCCATCGACGGCAGCAGCGGTTTTTACAAAGGAACGGTGAGCGTGAAAGAGCAGCGTTCGCACATGAACGTGACCTACACGCTGCCGAGCGAGCACCTTACCGACGAGTTCGTCAAAACGACGGCTCAAAACGGCATGTATGGCCTGAAAGGGTACCGAACGGTCGGCGGCATCCGCGCCAGCATCTACAACGCCATGCCGGTGGAAGGGTGCAAGTCGCTCGCGCAATTTATGAAAGACTTCGCGTCGAAGAAAGCGTGAGTCGAAGTTGGACGTTACGCGCTTGGAAAGATTTGGATATTCAAGATTCTCGCGCTTGATGCCGAGCGCCTGATATCGGCTATTGCGGTCCGAACACCGTCTGTAGCGACGCACTACTTACACCAGCGCCGAGCCCTTCCGGGATGATCCCGAAGCGGAAGCCGCTCGTGTCGTCGATCGCATCGTAATAGAGCGACAGCGTGACAAATAGCCGATCAAAGTGGCGGATGATCGTGACGCTTGAATCCTGATTCTTCCGTTGCGACAGATTCACGCTTTGGCTAAACGCCAACGTGTATTTCTGGCTCAACACATAGCTGGCCGCGACGCTGGCGATCGTTGAATTAATCTGGCCGATGTACCGCGCGCCGACGAAATAGCTTTCGCGCGGATCGCGCTGTGCAGCGAAGCCTAACGAGGTCGTTGCCAGTTGCTGCTCGTCCAGATTGTACGAGGCATCGCCGAGAACTGCCGTCGTGTCGCTGACTCGCCAGAGCGCATCGGCGTTCACACTGTTGCGGGCAAGCGACGACTCCGGCAGCGATGGGAAGAAGAGTCCGCGAAAACCGGTCGGATTCAGCACCGAATCGCTGGGCTGATTCGCGAAAAAGTTTGCTTCGATATTGAACGTGAAGAAGTCAACGCTACGGAATTGCCCCGCGCCGCCGCGTTTGGTTTGCCAGCGCTGATGCAATGCGAGTTGGACGGCGGTGACGTCGTTGATGGCGTCGACCTGCTCGTCGTAGATGTAGAAGTCGTTCTGATCGTGCGTTTCGGCGCTGGTGAAGAAATTAAGTTCAGGTTCGATGACGTGACGGATGCGGTGAATGTCGAACAGGTCGGACCGGGCGGAGTCATCGACGCGCCAAAAGGCGGTATTAATCTTCACGCCCGTGCCGACGAAAACTCGTCCTTCATCGCCGCCACCGCCCGGCGTTTCGGTGTAACCGGTGTATCGGCCGATGACGTAAGGCACGACCTTGAACCTGCCGGCCGTCAGCGGGTAATCGATCTCCTGCCGGAAATCGGCGCGGCCGGTCGTATCGTCGTCCGTTCCGGTGTAGCCATATGACGGAATGCCCGGCGACTGCCCCGCACGGAACCCCTCTTCGTTGAGCGTGCGGCCGCTCTCCTTGAAATGGTAGAGGCCGGCGCGGTTGTCGCTGAAGAACGTCAACTGGTCGTCGCCCAAGCTGTCGCCGATGCGGCGATAGCCAAGCTCGGGATAACGTTCAACCTGCACTTGCTCCTGAAGCTCGCCCGAGGTTGTTGGGAAATTATTCGTGGGGTATTCGAGTAGCAGCGTTAAAGCTTCACTGTCGCGCTGATGCTTCAGGTAAGCAGACGCCTCGGCGGGTTGCTCGGTATCAAATTCGCGCTGGAAATACTCCTGGAGGAATGTTGGATCGGATGCGTAGCCACCACGGAGTTGCACTTGCCAATCGCCGGGAAAAAATTGCTGATGCTCCCACAGCACTCGCCCGCGAAGATTGTCGTCCGGCGTGACGACTCGCCGCGCACTACCGAGTCGATCGGCCCCATGATCGTTCACGAAATAGCCCGTGATTCGGCCGTCGAAGTCCCAGGCTTCCTTGTTGGAGTCGGTAATATAGCCGCCCTGATACTTCGCCGTCGCGCCCACGCCGGGGCCGCGTTTTTCGAAATAGTCAAGTCTGTATCCAATATCCAAGTCTTCCGGCGGCAGCACGCCAAGCGACTCGAAAAATCCCCACTCGCTACGGGCTGAAAGTCCGAATCGACCATTCTCCTCGACATAAATTGACCGCAACGGAAACCCGCGATCGGTGAACGAGCCAGCCGTCACCGGCAAGTAAAAGAAGGGGAAGCCGAACATGCGGAACGTCGTATTGTCGGCCACGAATTGCGTGCGGCTGCCGTACCGATCGTCACCGGTGTCGACTTGTCGAACATAAGCATGTGTCGCGCGAACCGAATAGGTCGGCGTGGCCAATTGGCTACTGCTCAGCTCGACGTGCTCCGCACGGTATTCGCCGAGCGAGAGTTGACGGACCAGATCGGCGCGAATCGTGACTGGAATTTGCCGCTCCGGTTCCAGCGTGTGAACGACTGCCTGAGTCAGAATCGCGCGATCTGTTCCAAATTCGTAGTACAAACGATTTGCGAAGAGACGTTGCTCCGGCTTTCGCGCCGCGGCGGGGCTCAGCTCGACGCGGACATCACCTTCAAGGTAGGCCGCGTCCACCGCGTCTTCGATTGCTTTGAACTTCTTATTCGCGCCCAGCTCATCCATGCGACGGACCTTTGTGAAGATCACGGCATGCTCTGCCTGCAGCTCGATGAGGTCATTTTTCGAGTTGCGCTGCGTCATCTGGACATGGCCTTCCAATGTGAAAGCCACGTATCCGTCCGGCGACTGAATACGCTCAAAGTTATCGGCATGAAAATTCACCGGCGAGCGCGGATAGGGCTGCGTTGACGGCTGGGAAGTCGGTTGTGTCGATGGATAAGACTCAATCCACGGCCGCTGGAAGAGTTGCCCGGACTCGCCTGTCGTCGCGCCGAGCGGCCGCATTCGAGTGGCGGCTTGGAAGAGAGCGCTTGCGGATTCATCGCGAGTCATCCGCTGTTCAGTCGTCAGCCGAACCGATGAACGGACATTGATCGTGACGAAAAGGCGATCACCGCTGCGAGTGATTTGATCGGCCGGTTGTTGAAGCGTTGCATCGCCGATGAGCGCGATCTGTGCTTCACGTTCGTCGAGAACGCTTCCCTT
>CAXSBN010000006.1:92417-121394 GCA_964236135.1 uncultured Phycisphaerae bacterium | reverse complement strand
CTTCAACGGCAGCAGCCAAATGACGGCCTGCTTGGCCGACATCGTTGCGCGATCGGTTGCGATCGTGACCGGACAGTCGATCTGAATGAATGACGCGCCGGCATCAGACCAGCTGGAGGCATGATCGGCACGGATATCGAGCGTTTCGCTCGGCGGCTGGTACTGAGCTTCCACGCGGGCGGTGAGAAACGCCGAAAACGAGAATGCTGACAGGAGCGTGATAAATCGAAGGTGCGATAAGCCAATTCGTCGACCGAAGCGCACCGAGCGACTCCTTCGCACGCCAAAACTTTTTAGCCAGTACTCGAAATGCCCAAGGCCCGAGCAAGCGGGCGGCATTATAAGTTTGAGTCGCGCGCGGTCAAATCGGGGGCGATTCGGAAAACGCACGAGACTGTTTGATGTTGAGAATTGACGTTGCCCGAATTGAGGTGGTTGATCCGGCTTGCAATGTGTCCGGTTAAAACTTGCGTCCGTCGTCCGGATGTCGTCGATGTCATGACCACGCGGTAAACGCGGCTAATGTCATTACGGCATAAATTTTGCTAATTTACACTCTATCGTGTCGGGCAAATCGTCCGCGCACAAGGAGAACAAAACATGATGATGCTCGCCGCAAATGCCGTCCCTCTCGCCGCCGCCGGTTGGTCACTGATTTACTTGCTGTGTGGCGGTGGTTTTGGTGGAGCGGTTTTAATCTTTATCGTATTGAAACTGCTTGGCAAATAAGTCTTGTCGTACGAATGCCGCGCGAAGGCATCGAAAAGCTTTCGATGCCTTCGCGTTTATTACCTGACCCGATTACTAAATTCTCACTCCCTTGAAGCCGTTTGACCTTTGTTGAAGATAGATAGCGCTTTCTCGACTGCACTATCCGACAAAGGTAATCATTCATGTCTGACGCTTCCGCAGGTCCGACCATCCGGACTTTTCAGGTTTTCCCCGACGTTCCGACTGCCTTGCAACCACTATTGGAGCTTGCCAAAAACCTGTGGTGGGTGTGGCAACCGGACGCAATCGAGCTCTTTCGCCGACTTGATCGAAAGTTGTGGGATGGCGTTTACCATAACCCGGTGAAGCTACTTGGCAGCATTCCGCAGTCAAAGCTGGTCGCCGCCGCTGAGGATGACGGCTACTTAGCACACTTAAAGCGCGTTGAGACGGCGTTCAAAGAGCATCTTCGAGAGCCGGGCTGGTATAGCGAACACCACGCGGACAAAACGGATTTATCGGTCGCCTATTTCTCCGCAGAGTTCGGGCTGCACGAATCACTGCCAATTTATTCGGGCGGACTGGGGATTCTTGCGGGCGATCATCTAAAAAGCGCGAGCGAAATCGGCTTGCCGCTGGTCGGCGTCGGACTTCTCTACCGCAACGGTTATTTCCAGCAATACCTGTCGGCCGATGGCTGGCAACAGGAATCGTATCCCGAGCTCGACTTTTATAATCTGCCGATCGAGCCCGTCCGTAATGTGGACGGCACCGCGACGCAAGTCCTGGTCGATTTTCCGGACAACGCGGTCAACTGCAAAATTTGGCGCGTCAACATCGGCCGCGTGCCGTTGTATCTGCTCGACACAAATCTTCCCGAGAATTCGCCCAGCGATCGCGATATTACCAGCCGGCTGTATGGCGGCGGCAGCGAGATGCGCATCAAGCAGGAGATCGTTCTCGGCATCGGCGGCGTGCGAGCGCTGGCGGCCGTAAACGTGTCGCCGACCGTCGTTCATATGAACGAGGGGCACGCCGCGTTCGCGGCGCTCGAGCGCATTCGCGTGCTGATCGAAGCCAACGCGAACCTCACCTTTGACCAGGCCCGCCAGCAGGTGATGGCTAGTAGTGTTTTCACCACCCACACGCCCGTGCCAGCCGGTATCGATTTCTTCCCGCCCGAATTGATCACGAAGTATTTCAGGGTATTCGTCCCGGGTCTTAAGCTTGATGAAGAGGGCTTCCTCGCCCTGGGCCGGGAAGACGTGACCAATCGCAAGCAGGGTTTCTCGATGGCGGTGCTTGCGATTCGATTGGCCGATTTTTACAACGGCGTGTCCGAGTTGCACGGCGATGTGTCTCGTCACATGTGGCACAACCTCTGGCCGCGCGTGCCAGCTGACGAAGTGCCGATCCGTCACGTCACCAACGGCATTCACGTGCGAACCTGGCTGAGCCCGGATATGAGTTTCCTGCTCGATCGCTATCTTGGCGATGCCTGGCAACACAACCCCGGCGACCAAAGCGCTTGGGAAGACGTGTTGCAAATTCCCGACGAGGAAATCTGGCGGGCGCACGAACGCTCGCGCGAGCGCTTGGTCAGTTGGACACGGCAGCGGTTACGCGAGCAACTTCTCCGTCGTGGCACGATGTATGACGACGCGACGGTCGCGGACGAGGTACTCGACCCCGAGGCGCTGACGATCGGTTTCGCGCGACGCTTCGCAACTTACAAACGCGGCGCGTTGCTGCTGCGTGACACGCCGCGATTGAAAGCGCTTCTCGAAGATACGAAACAGCCGATTCAGTTTGTCTTTGCAGGCAAAGCTCACCCGGCCGACACCGAAGGGAAAGAACTGATTAAGACGATCGTCAATTTCGCCCGCGATGCGGGCGTTCGTCGACGATTCGTCTTTCTCGAAAACTACGACATGAACGTTGCGCGGTATCTCGTGCAGGGTGTTGACGTCTGGCTGAACACGCCGCGTCGTCCGTATGAGGCCAGCGGAACCAGCGGCATGAAGGCCGCGGCGAACGGCGTGCTGAATTGTTCCATTCTCGACGGGTGGTGGGTCGAAGGTTACAGCAGAGACGTCGGCTGGGCGATTGGCCAAGGCGAGATCGATCCAGATCCGGGCCATCAAGATCACGTCGAAAGCCAAGCGCTTTACGACTTGCTCGAGAAACAGATTTTGCCGCTCTTTTACAAGCGGTCGGCCGACAATATTCCTCGCGACTGGATTCATCACATGAAGCAGTCGTTGCGTAAACTAGCGCCGGTATTCAACACCAACCGCATGGTGCGTGAATATGCGGAGAAATTTTATCTCCCCGCGCTCCAGCGCGGCACGCAACTCGGTGAGGATGGACTGCGGCGTGCGATTGCGCTTTCAAATGCGAAGGATGCTTACCGCTCCGGTTGGCCGGGCGTGAAAATCGTCGGCGTGCATACCAGCGGCAATGGGCATTATAAAGTGGGTGAGACTATGCAGGTTGAGGCATTGATCGACCTACCCGACATGAAGTCGGAAGAGTTTGCTGTGCAATTATGTGCCGGCCCGATTAGCGCGACGGGCGAGATCGAGCATCCGAGTGTGTTGGTGATGAAGCATGAACGGCAGATGGGGCCGAATCGGCACCTATTCGTGGGGCGAATCGAATGCGGCATGAGCGGTCGGCAGGGGTTCGCATTACGCGTCGTTCCCGGCAATCTCGACCTGGCCACGCCATTTGAACCCGGGTTAATCAGTTGGAACTAAGTTGACCCATCGATTAATCGGCCGTCGTCGCATGAGACCGGATTGCGCCGCGACATTCAGTGCTCGTTTTCCGCAACATTCGAAATGCAGGCCTCTCACATCATCTAGACATCGGCGGCGGGCGTGGGCTCTCATGACCGTCAACATTGCGAATCGGCGTGCAGGGAAATTTATGAAAAAGCTTGGCTGTCTCAGTATCGCTTTAATGCTTCTGATGTCGTCCATGACGACGATCGCGCAAACTCCTCTGCCCGGCGCACATCCGCATGGCAGCGAAACCAAGCCAAGCGAGTCAAAGAATGGCGCTGAGAAACCGACGGATGATGCTCCGATCATCACACACCACGCCGCGGTGATCGAGGGCGCGACGATCAAATACGACGCGACGGCCAGCACGATTACACTGCGCGATCCGAACGGCGAAAGTCGTGCTCATATTTTTTATGTCGCTTACGAAAAGATGGCGGGGGGCAGCCTCAATTCGAGCACGAGAAGTTCGAGCGACACGACGGAACCGGTCGCACCCTTGAGCGAAAATCAGATGCGGGCGAACCGCCCGATCACATTCATCTTCAACGGCGGGCCGGGCGCGGCGTCGATCTGGCTGCATATGGGCGTCGGCGGCCCGAAGCGCGTCGTTGTACCGGAGGACGGTTCACCGCCCGCGCCGCCGTACAAGCTGGCGGACAATCCATACTCGTGGCTCGACGTGACTGACATGGTCTTCATCGACCCGGTTGGGACTGGATATTCCCGCGCGGAAAAGGATCGTGATAAGGAGTTCTACGGCGCGCGTGGCGATATAGAATCCGTCTCCGATTTCATCCGCACCTATCTCACCGATCATCAACGGTGGCTAAGCCCCAAATTTTTACTCGGCGAAAGTTACGGCACGACCCGCGCAGCCGGCCTGTCGGAACATTTGCACGATCGCTACGGCATTGATCTCTCCGGGATCACGCTGATGTCGACCGTCCTGAATTTCCAAACGCTCGAATACGCTGCCGGCAACGATCTGCCGTATCCGCTTTATTTGCCGAGCTACGCCGCCATCGCCCACTTCCATAAAAAGCTGCCAGCCGATCTGCAGAAGCTCGCCGTGGCCGATGTCGTCGCGCAGGCCAAAGCATTCGCGTTGGGCGAATATACTGGCGCGCTGATGCGGGGCGCGTCGATGCCGTTGGCGGACCGGGATAAAATTGCGGACCAGCTTTCGCGATTTTCAGGTCTATCGGTTGATTATGTGAAACGCTCGAATCTTCGCGTCGACCCGCCACGGTTCAGAAAAGAATTGATGAACGCCGAGCAGGAATTTATCGGCCGAATGGATGGCCGATTCACCGGCCATAACGCCGATCCGATCGGTGACACGCCGGAGTTCGATCCGACGCTGACGGGTTATGTCGGCGTGTTCTCCAACACGTTCAACGACTACATTCGGCAGGACTTGAACTATCGCGACGAAGAGAATTACGAGTTCCTCAGCCCGCTCGTTCGCGGCTGGGACTTCGGCCAGAGCAGCGGATTTTACAACGTCGCGACCACCCTCCGATCCGCGATGACGAAGCTTCCAAAGATGAAGCTCTTCGTAGCCTGTGGATATTATGATCTGGCAACCCCACTTGCGGCCACGGACTACACGCTGAACTCAATGCCTCTCGGCGATGACCTGCGCGCAAACGTCACGCAAAAATATTACGAGGGCGGGCATATGTTGTACTTGAACCGTCCGGCGATGATCGAATTCAAAAAGGATCTCCGAGCGTTCTACAGTGATGCGCTCGCGACGACGCAATTGGCAAGGTGAATGCAGGGCGCCTGTTTAGCTTTCGCGTCTTCGCGACGAATCCCGCGGAAACGTCGCGAGGACGCAGCGGCTAAACGAAGGTCAGAATTCCGCATGCTTCGGCGTTCTTGGGAACGGAATCACATCGCGGATGTTCGCCATCCCGGTGGCATAGATAATCGTCCGTTCAAGTCCCAGCCCGAAGCCCGCGTGCGGCGTCGTTCCATACCGTCGCAAATCGCGATACCACCAGTACGTCGCCTTCTCGAGATGCATTTCGTCTAACCGGCGGTCCAGCACCTCAAGGCGTTCTTCTCGCTGTGACCCGCCGATGATCTCGCCGATGCCGGGGGCCAGCACATCCATCGCGGCCACCGTTTTGTCATCGTCGTTGACGCGCATGTAAAATGCCTTGATCTGCTTCGGATAGTTCATCACGACGACCGGCCGCTTGATGTGCTCTTCGGTCAGCCAGCGTTCGTGTTCGGATTGCATGTCGATTCCCCATTTCACGGGGAACTCGAATGTCTTGCCGGACTTTTCCAGTGCGGCGATCGCCTCGGTATAGGTCATGCGCTCGAAGCTGGATTCAACGAACGCTTCGAGGCGCGTGATGCACGTTTTATCGATCCGCTCGGCGAAGAACTTCATGTCATCGCCGCGTTCGTTGAGCACGGCGCGAAAGATGTATTTGAGAAAGTCCTCGGCCAGGTCCGCATCGTCCGTCAGATCGGCGAAGGCGATCTCCGGCTCAACCATCCAGAACTCGGCCAGGTGGCGCGTCGTGTTGCTGTTTTCCGCGCGAAAGGTCGGGCCGAATGTGTAGACCTTGCTCAGCGCCATCGCGTACGTCTCAACGTTGAGCTGGCCCGAGACAGTGAGCGACGCCTGCTTGCCGAAGAAGTCGTGCGAATAGTCGACCTTGCCATCGGGCGTGCGCGGCAGGTTCAGCGCATCGAGCGTACTCACCTTGAACATCTCGCCCGCGCCCTCGGCGTCGAACGTCGTCACGATCGGCGTATGAATCCAGAGAAATCCGTGCTCGTGAATGGCCTGACTGATGCAGTGACGCACGCGCGCGACCGCGCCGAACGTATTCGTGCGCGGCCGCAGGTGTGCGACTTCGCGCAGATATTCCATCGTGTGCGGCTTGGGCTGGATCGGATAGGTGTCCGGATCTTCAACCCAGCCTACGACGTCGACCGCGCTGCCTTGAATTTCAAACGACTGGCCCTTGCCCTGCGAGGCGACGAGCTTGCCCGTTGCGATCACCGCGCAGCCGGCGGTGAGTCTGACGATCTCGGTCGCGTAGTTGGGAAGCGTGTTCGGCGCGACAACTTGAATATTGTCGAAGCACGACCCGTCGTTGATCGCGAGAAACGAAAACCCACCCTTCGAGTCGCGGCGGGTTCGAATCCAGCCTTTGATCGTGACTTCAGAATCGACGGACGTTTTGCCTTTGAGTGCATCATTGATGGAGACGGTGGACATGAAGCGCGATTATGCGACTGAACAATCGCGACGTCCATCGCGTGACTTCTTTCTTACTCCTCTTTGTACTCAGGGAGAGGCAGGGAGAGGGGTCTTTGTTTCGAGGACAAGGCCCCTCTCCCAACCTCTCCCCGAGTACGGGGAGCGGGGCCGCAATTGAAAGCTCGTCGCTTTACCGGCATTACGACCGGTCCTACGATGGCGACGGTATGGATACACCCCTTCCCGCCTCTGTCGGGCGGCTTCTGCACGCGCGGGAGCTGGTCGAACTTGCGCAGAAACTTTCGCAGCACGGCGCGATGACTGCGTCGGGCCTGTGGGGCAGCAGCGTGTCGGCCATCGCTGCCGTGGCGCGCGCGGAATTGAAGCGGCCGATTCTCTTGGTCTGCGGCCATCTCGATGAGGCCGATGATCTGGCCGACGATCTCGCGATGTTCTCCGGCGCGAAGCCTGATGTGCTTCCCGCGCTCGAGCTCGGTGGGTCGCTCGGCCGGGTAAGCGAAGAGCAAGTAGCCAATCGCCTGCGGCTGATTTCGAAATTCGCGGATGGGTCGGTCAGTCCGCAATCGATTTGCGTCGCGCCGATTCAAGCGTTGATGCAGTCGATGCCGTCGCGCGATGATTTGAAATACCTGAGCCGGACGATCGAAGTCGGCCAGAACCTCGAACCCGAAAAGCTGATCGTCTGGCTGGCGGATCATGGCTACAACCGCCTCGAGCAGGTCGAAGTCCCCGGCGACTTTGCCGTGCGCGGCGGGATCATCGATGTCTATCTCCCCGGCGATCAGGACGAAGCCTCGGAAGAGATCGGCCTGCCCGCGCGCATCGATTTCTTCGGTGATCAGATCGAATCGATCAAGCGGTTCGATCTCGATACGCTCGGCTCGCAGAAGCCGATGCAGGCACTGCGACTGCTGGACTTAAAGGGCCAGCTTCCCAACGCGAATTCATCGACGAGCTTCTTCTCCTACCTCGATTCGAAAACAATCATCATCTTTTGGGCACCGCTCGAAATCGCCGAGCAGGCCAAGAGCTATCTCGACCGTCTGCCAGACATGAAGGGCATGTATCCGCTGGCCGCGATTCTGAAAAACGCCGCGCCATTCACGCGATTGGAGCTGAGCCAGTTCGATCAAGGTGGCGGCGGCATGGTGTCAACGCTCGTCGGCGCAGGCAGTCAGAATGTGCCACACGTTCATCTGCCGATTAATTCACTGCAGCGATTCGAAACCGAAGCGAAGAAAGCGATCAAGGAACTCGATGAACTGACCGCGACGCATTCGGTTGCGGTGTTCTGCGAAAACGAAGGTGAGAAGAAGCGCTTCTGCGAGTTGCTGGAGAACGATGTCCCAGGATTATGCGATCGACTTGAGATTTCGATTGGGTATCTCAATCGCGGGTTTGTATATGAGCCGCAAACGACGTCGCGAGAAGAACGAGCCGAGAGTCACGATGGCCCGCCCGCGAAGCCGCAAGTGGCGGATGTAAAACCCGTCGCGCTGCTCGGTCATCACGAGCTCTTTCACCGCTACGAACAGCGACGTCGTGTAAAGCGCGTCATCGCGTCGCGACCGGTCGATTCGTTTCTCGATCTGAAAGATGGCGACTACGTCGTTCACGTTGCGCATGGCATCGCGCGGTTCATGGGAACGCACACCATCGCGAAGGATGGGAAGAGCGAGGAATATCTCTCGCTGCGATTTGCCGACAACGCGACGCTGCACGTCCCGGCCGCGCGGATTAATCTGATTCAGAAATACATCGGCGGCTTCAGTGGGCATCCGCAATTGTCGCGGCTGGGTTCGGGGTCATGGGAAAAACAAAAGGCGAAAGTCTCCGAAGCGGTCATGGATATGGCGGCGGAATTGATCGAGATTCAGGCCGCGCGCGCCGCGGAATCGGGGCAGGCTTATCCGCCAGACACTGAATGGCAGCGCGAGTTCGAAGCGGAGTTTCCATACGAGCCGACGCAGGATCAGCTCACCAGCGCCGAGGAAATCAAACAAGATATGCAAAAGGCCCGGCCGATGGATCGTCTGCTGTGCGGCGATGTCGGTTACGGCAAAACCGAGCTCGCGATGCGTGCCGCGTTCAAAGCGATCGAGTTCGGCAAGCAAGTGGCCGTCCTCGTTCCGACGACGGTATTAGCCGAGCAGCATTATCGAAGTTTCAAAGAGCGAATGGCAAGCTACCCGTTTTCGGTCGATTCGATCAGCCGATTTCGATCGACGAAAGAGCAGAAGGAAACACTCAAGCGTCTGGCGAGCGGCGAGCTCGATATTCTCATCGGTACGCATCGGCTCATCAGTAAAGACGTGAAGTTTGCCGACCTCGGCCTGGTTGTGATCGACGAAGAGCAGCGGTTCGGCGTGACGCATAGAGAGCGATTGAAGCAGATGCGAAAGACCGTCGACGTGCTCACGATGTCGGCCACTCCGATCCCGCGCACGCTGCACATGTCGATGCTCGGTCTGCGCGATATCAGCTCGCTGACGACAGCGCCGCAGGACCGCCGCAGCATCGTGACGGAGGTGATGTCCTTCGATCGCAATCGCGTGAAGCTGGCCATGCTGCGCGAATTGCAGCGCGAGGGGCAGATCTACTTCGTGCACAATCGCGTCAGCAACATCTTAGAGATTGCTGACGAAGTGCAGCAGATGGTGCCCGACGCGCGAATCATCGTCGGCCATGGACAGATGGGCGAGGGCGAGCTTGAAGATGTGATGATGAAATTCATCCGTCACGAGGCCGATGTGCTCGTCTGCACGACGATCATCGAATCGGGCCTGGATATTCCGAACTGCAACACGATTTTGATCAACAACGCCGATCGTTTCGGACTGAGTGAACTGCATCAGCTGCGCGGCCGGGTGGGGCGATACAAGCACCGCGCGTATTGCTATCTGCTGTTGCCATCAGATCGACCAGTGACGCCGATCGCTTCGAAGCGATTGAAGGCGATCGAAGAATATTCTCATCTCGGTGCGGGGTTTAAGATCGCGATGCGCGATTTGGAACTGCGCGGTGCGGGGAATTTCCTCGGGCCGGAGCAGTCGGGACACATCGCGACGGTAGGTTACGAGATGTATTGCCAGTTGCTCGAAGAATCGGTGCGACAGTTGAAGCACGAAGCCAAACCGACGCAGCCGGATGCGCACGTTGACATCAGCGTGACGGCATTCATTCCGAAGACCTACATCTCCAATGATCGCCAGCGGATGGACGTTTATCGACGTCTCACGCGATGCTCTAGCTTGGAAATGCTCGGCGAGCTGCAGCAGGATGTCGTCGATGCGTTCGGCGAGCTGCCGCGACAGGCGATCGTTCTGTTTGCGCTGACGGAAGTGCGGCTCTTGGCCGGGATCTATGGCGTCGAAAGCATCATCAAGAAAGAGCCTGACGTCGTGCTCACGGTGCGCGATGCTGCCCGCGCGCAGATCGCACTCATCGGCGCGCCGGGCACGCTTCGTGTGATCGATGAAAAGACGGTCTACCTCCGTATGCCGCCCACGTTCCTGGAGCCGGAAACGTTGCTGCTCGTATTGCGAAACCTGATGCGTGCAGCGTATGACCGCGAGCTGCGTGGCGAGCCGCCACCCGAGCCGAAACCGCAGCCGCCCGCACCGAAACCATCGGGGCGCGGCGTGGCCGTGCACGGAGCGCGGCGTTGAGAGTTCGTGGCACGGGCTTCCAGCCCGTGGTCTAGCGTAGGATCGACGATCGGTACATCGTCGACACGAGCAGGATGTCCATGCCACTGTTCAAAGTTTCAACCCGCGATGCGGCGCATCGGAATTGAAATTGCTTCCGGCTGCGTGAATGCGTCGGTAGTGTATTCGCGCGCCGTGCGGAGCGAGACGTACGCGTCGACGATCTCGTCGGGACGAATGCTTGCGACAGATGGCGAGGACTGAAGCTCGGTCGCGCTTGCATCTAATGCAATGTGCGAAGACGCGCCCGGCCACGGGAAAAACCGGCCAGGATGTCGGCCCGCGACGAGCACGACCGTCGGTCGACGCATCGCCATCGCGATGTGCGCCAAACCGGTGTCGACGGAAAGCACCGCATCCATCCGGCGAATCATCGCGGCCGTCGTGAGCAGTCGCGGTGCTTTCTCAAATCGAAACGACGGCACGCCGTCGAGGCGTTCGACGAGCTCATCCATCAGCGCTTGATCGCCAGGCCCGCCGAGCAGCACGCCGATCGCGCGATGCTCTTCCCACAATCTGCGCAGCACCTCGGCCCATTCGTAAATCGGATAATTGTTCGCACGCGACGTACCCGCGACCACGATGCCGACAAGATCGCCGGCATCGATTCTATTCGCGGCGCGGCGCCAATTTGCGTGAGTCTGATCGGCGCGCTTTGCTGACTCCGGCTTCAAATAGATGCGCGGCTTACGAAGCTTGCGTTCCTCGGCCCACTGATCGGCGAGGTATTCGTTGCGTTGCAATTCGTGCGCGCTACCTGGGCGCTGTTCGATGACCATCGTCGCGGCCTCATGCGTGCGAGCACGCTGCCAGTCGAATTGATTTTGAAGATCGCCCCAGTTCACCCATCGCTCGGCCGCACGAACGGATTCGAAGATCCAGTTGCCCAGCGGCTCCGGGCTTTCAACCGGATAGACGGCCTTCTCATACGAATGACGCGCCATCGCATAGCCAAGCCGCGCGCGCCACAGCAGTGAAAAGAATGTTTGAAGATTGCCGGATTTAAAACCGCGCGGAACGACAATGCGTTTAGTAATGGTGGGGCACTCGATGAAGAGATCACACGTCGCCTTCGGTGCCCAGAGATGGACCTCGCTCGGCGAAACGGTGCGCGCGAGGCTTTCCAGCGCGGGCTCGAACAGTAGCGCATCGCCGATCCCGTCAGTTCGCAGCACCATCGTCGGCCGGCATTCCTGGCGGGGAATGTTGAATGTTTCGGCAATCAATCGCACGGCCGAGCCGAGCGCGAAGCCGACATAGAAAACGCCGCTCAACGACCAGCGCAGCGGAGCGATCCAGCTGGAGCGCAGGTGGGCCGGAAACTCGTAATCGGACACGCTCTTAGGAAAATACTTCATCGTTGAGTCCGTCTGACTTCAGGCAACAGCGCGCATCGCTTCGCCAAAGTTTTGATACCAATTGAAATCGGGAACGCGATGATTCTGATGTCGTGGATCACTGTTCATTCGCGGTCGGCGCGGGATCAGATCGTGCAGCTCGAGGAATCGCAGCGTTTCATCCGTGCATTCCGGCGATTCCATCAGTCGCTCAATCAGCTCAATCGTGCTGGCGACGTTTCCTGCACGTTGTTCCTGCAGAATTTCCCACCGCGCATAAAGGTCGCGCTTATCGGCCGTCGTCATGCGGAATTGTCGCGAGTAATTCTTGTCCGCTTCGCATCCTTCAACCATGCCGACGAGGCTGTCATACCAGCAGTCGCCTCTTTTCGTGCGTTGCATCGCGTGCAACTGATAGGCGGCCGTGTGCAACGGAAAGAAGCGGGCCTTGAAGAAGTGCAACGCGCGATACCAGAGATCGACTTCCGCGCCTTCGGTCATGCTCAAACGCAGTCCGCCGACGCGGTCGAGTATCTCACGATGGAAGAACGCGCAATGTTGCGGAATTACCCGGCGCATCAGCAGCGAACGCGGCGTGATCTCGTGATTGTCCAGCGGCGAACAAGTAAACGACGCTTCATCCGGTTGCAGATAGACATCACAGCCCGCGACGATGGCGAGCGAATCATCGAGCAAAAGCGTGTCGACGGAATCGGCAAGTGCGTGACGGAAATAGAAATCATCGCTGCTTTGGATCGCAAGGATTTCACCGCTGGCGGCGGCGAGGCCCTTGTTGGTCGCATCGGCAATGCCGCCGTCGCGCTCGCTCCACCATTTTACTTCTGGATATCGACGCAGCACGGAAACGGTTTCATCGGTCGAGCCGCCGTCGGAGACGACGATTTCGAGCGGACCGTCGTAGCGCTGATGCAGGATGCTCAGCAGCGTGCGCTCGATGAAGCGGCCTTGGTTGAACGACGGAATGACGATCGATAGCGATGGCAGAGACATTCATCCCTCACGCGGCCAGCTTGCAGATGCCGGCGTTGCTTTCGATAGCAGCGCATGCCTTGACCCACCGCCGCATGCTCCATGCGAGCTGATGGACGTAGCCGCGCGTTGCCTCGTTCCAAATGAATCCGGTGAACCGCTCTGCCGCCTCGTCGAGCTCGGCGGCGAGCGAAAGGTACGTGTCGGAATAGGTTGTGCCGCTCAGTTGCAAGCTTGACAGCCAGGCGGTGAGATCTTCCATCAGCCAGACGCAACCCATTTCGTGCGTGGCATCACGAAGATAGTTGTGCGAGTTGCGGCGATGATCGACAGCGGGCGTGCCGACGCGAATGGCATCGCCCATATGCCGCACGCAGGCCTGGCACAGGTAGCCGCTGAGGATGTCGCCATAGCGATCGATCGAGCCCAGACCTGCGATTGGGTAATTCATTTTCGCGAAATAATATGTCGGAATCAGATCGCGATGCAGGGCGGTGTTCTGAGTATTGATCGGGCTCCACGCACGATTGCCGAGGAGAACGGAATTGCCTTTCACCTTGTCGGCGCGCGCCGGACTGATGAGCCAGGTCATCGCATCGAGGTCTGGCTCGCCGAGCCAGAGGCCCGCGTTGAGGCGAACGCGCGCGTTGATCACCATGCCGCTGACTTCCGCCCGAATGTGACGTTTCGAATATGGAAAGCCACGTGGATAAACATGCGCGGGTTCGACGTCGAGCAGATCACAGATGTTGTACCAGCCGGTCGACGATTGGACTTCGAGCGATTGGCATGAGTCCTGAGCGACGACGGCGTGTTCTTCAAAGAAGTTTGAAGCGGGGAGCGCGAAGTTGTCGTCATCGATCGAGATGATGACTTCGCTGCCGTGCTCGTAGGCCATCAGGTAGCCGATGTTGCGGCGGTTGTCGCTGTTGTACGGGACGAAATTCGTCAGCCCGAGCTTTGCGAGATAGCCGTCCTGCTCTTCGACCGTCGGACACTTCACGTCGAGCCCGCGCGATGAAAACTCGCGGCACTGCTCGTACAGCTCAGCCGGCGATTTGCGGTCGGGAATGACGATGAACTCGATGCGATCCGGCGCCTCGGCTTCATTGACGGCGGCGTGATAGTCGTTCAGGAATGCGCCGTCGCCGATCGTGGTGACGACGACCGAGGTGCGGGGCAAGGGCGATCTGTATGAAGGTGCGGACACTCAATGGTTATCGGTCCAAGCGGCCCGACTACTATAATCTTTGATTCCAGCCGCTGGACGCGGGACAAACCTAGCCTAAGGTTGGCCGGTTAAATGATTGAGATTCCGGCACATATCAAGGGTTTGGTGTTCGACTGCGACGGAACAATTGCGGACACCATGCCGCTGCATTACCGAGCTTGGGTCGAGGCGTTGCGCGAGCGGGAGTGCGACTTTCCCGAAGCTTTTTTCTATGAATGCGCCGGAATGCCGACGCGCACAATTATCGAATTGCTCAACGACAAGCACGGCCTGTCGATGAATGTCGAGGAGACATTCCACCGAAAAGAGAATCTGTATCTGAAACTGCTGCCGCAGGTAGTTGCGATTGAACCAGTGCTGAAATGTATCATGGAATATGGCGGCAAGCTGCCGATGGCCGTCGCGACGGGCGCAACGCGGGCAATTTGCGAGAAGACGCTCAACGCAATCGGCCTGCTCGGCCGCTTCGTCGACATCGCGGCTTCGGATGATGTGAAACATGGCAAGCCCGCGCCGGATGTGTTTCTGGTTGCCGCGAAGAAAATCGGAATCGCGCCGGAGCTTTGCTGCGCGTTTGAAGATGCCGACCTGGGTGTTCAATCCGCGCGAGCTGCAGAAATGCACGTCATCGACGTGAGACACTTCGTTTAGCCATGTGACCTCGCTCGCCGTGGTCGTGCGGAAAGGTTAATTTAGGCGGTAGAAATGCCTACCGCGCAAACCATCCTCGTCACCGGCGCTGCCGGGTTTATCGGCAGTCGGCTCAGCAGGGCGCTGCTCGCGCGTGGCGATCGCGTGGTCGGGATCGATAATCTGAACGATTATTACTCGCCCGATTTAAAGCGCGCGCGGCTGGTCGATCTCGTGCCGGCCGACCGCTTTGAATTTATCGAGCTTGATCTGCGCGAAGCGGATGAGCTGAAGGACGTCGTCGCGAAATATCAGCCGACGGCGATTGCGCACCTCGCGGCGATGGCGGCGGTGCGATACAGCGTGCAGCATCCGTTGATCTATGGCTCGGTGAACGTGCAGGCCACCATGAACCTGCTCGATGCCGCCCGCATGATCGGTCAGCCGAGATGTGTGCTGGCCAGCACGGGCAGCGTCTACGGCAAGGACACGCCAGTTCCGTTTGTCGAAACCGCCGCCGCCGACCGTCCGCTTGCGCCATATCCTGCCAGCAAGCGCGCGATGGAAATCGTCGCACACGCGTTTCATCACTTGTGGCATCTGCCGACGACCGTGCTGAGATTCTTCAACGTTTACGGCCCGTTCGGGCGGCCGGACATGATGCCCTGGCAGTGGACGCGACAGATCCTCGTCGGCGAACCGCTCACGTTGTACGGAGCGGGAAGACTCAAACGCGATTGGACGTACATCGACGATATCGTCGCTGGTTTCATCTCGGCTCTTGATGCGGGCCTCAGCTATGAGTTGATCAATCTTGGCTGCAGCAACCCGGTGGATAACTTGAAGATCGTTCAGGTACTCGAAGATTTGCTCGGAAAGAAGGCCAAGAGCATCGACACGCCCACGCCGTCCAGCGAACCGTTAATCACGTATGCGGATGTGAGCAAGGCGCGCAGACTGCTCGGTTATGAGCCGAAGACAAATGTCGATGAGGGCTTGAAGAACTTTATCGATTGGATGAAGGCGGCGGGGCATATTGAGCGGATGCTAAAGCCGTGAGATTGCAAGAGGCAAACTCCTCTCCCTCGTACTCGGGGGAGAGGCGGGGTGAGGGGTCTTGGCTTTTTGCTGAACGAAGAAAGACCCCTCACCCGACCTCTCCCCCGAGTACAGGGGAGAGGGGTGAAGGCTGCAGCGCCTCGACCACTTTGTTTCGCATCACATCAACCGGCGCATCGAGTCCCGTAAACAATTCAAACTGCCTCACCGCCTGTCTCACGAACATTTCTACGCCGCCGATTGTTTTCGCGCCGGCGGCTTTAGCTTGTCGTATGAATTTTGTTTCCATCGGGTTGTAAATCGCATCGAACACGATCAACTCGGCCGATAGTTTCGGCAGCGTTTCACCCCATGGCGAGTCTTCAATATTCGGATGCATGCCGACGCTCGTCGTATTGATGAAGATATCGCAGCAACTGTCACAGAGCTTTTCGAGTTTTGCCGCGACGACTTTGCCGCTTCGTCCGCTAAACTCGGCTGCGAACACGACGGCTTTCTCGAGAGTGCGGTTGTAAATAACTATGGTCGCGCCGAGCGATGCCATCGCCGCCACGGCCGCCCGTGCCGTGCCACCGGCACCGATGACGGCCACGCGCTTGCCGGCCAGCGCCGTTCGATCGACTTCCAGCGCATCGAGAATCGCGGCGTGGTCGGTGTTGTAACCGCGCAGAACTGGTTCTGCGTCGCGCATCGCCCGCTCGATCACGATCGTATTCACGGCGCCAATTGATTCAGCGAGGGGCTCAACGGTCGCGCCCTTCGCTTTCAGGTAACGCAGCGCATTTTCTTTGTGCGGAATCGTGATTGACAAACCGCTCAAATCTAACGGCGCGAACGCGATCGCGCTTTCGACGAATGCCTTGAAGCTTTCGAAGGAAGGTTCGACGAGCAGCGGAAGGTAAACGCCGTCGAAACCAGTTGCATCGAAGGCCGCGTTGTGGATGGCTGGCGACAACGAGTGCGCGACGGGCGACCCGATCACACCAAACACTTTCGTCGATGGCCGCATCGCATCCCATCGATACAGCTGCTTCATCTGCTCGATGGTGATCTGGCCCGGGGCGCTTTCCTTGCCAACGTCCAGCGCAGCGAAAGTGAGAAATGCGCCAAACTTCTTCGCAAGGATTCGGGAAATCAATCCAGCCTCGCCCATGCAGAGGGCGATGGTTGGGCGCTGGCGGTTGATCAGCAGTTCGAGCGCTTCAAAGTTGTCGCGGACTGATCTCGCTTGCCAGACGATCTTGTTCACGGACGCATCGATCGCATTCATTTCTTCGACGATGCTATAGAGCTTCGGCGGGCGGGTTTTAAAATCATGCGCGCTCACAATCCAAGCGGAATTTTCTCGCGGCAGGATCGAATGGATTGCAGACAGTTCGATATCGGTGAATGTTGAACCATTCGCTTCGTTCAAAAACTCAAGACGTGATCCCTCGTCGATCGACGTCTGCCCGCCCTCTGCCGCCGAGCGGCAAGTGATGATCGACCAGACCGTCGGGCGGCAATAGGTGGCGAGTTCTAGTGCGATCTGCGCATCAGGCAGCAGGTCCATCCGCAATTCGATCGTGTCCGCTCCAGATTCTGTAGCGCGGGCGATGTCGGACTTCGCCTGTTCAAGAGAGTGGACGAAGATGGAAACACAGAGGCGGGTCATCAGTTACAGATCGAGGTGTGGAACGATAAAGGTTGAAGGCACGGGCGGGATGCCCGTGACACAGTTGAGTCGCTCGTGTCAGGGGCGTCCCGCTGCAAGATGTCCGTGCGAATCAGGTCAGCCCGGCGCGATGTCTTTCATCGCGACGTCGATCGCGGCCCTCGTTGCGTCGTTCGCCTCCCACAGCGGCAATCTTACCTCGCCGCTGTCGAGGCCGGCCTGCTTCATCGCGTGCTTGATGCCGGCGGGGTTGCCGTCAAGGAAAATTGTTTTGATCAACGGGAACAATCGGTGGTGGACGGCCCGCGCGTCGGAATAATTTCCATCGAGCGCGAGCTTCGACAGTTTCTTCAGCATGGCCGGGACAATGTTGGAGACGACGCTGATGATGCCGGTTGCGCCGATGCTCATGAGCGGAAGCGTCAATGAGTCGTCGCCGCTGAGCACGGTGATGTCGCACAGGCTCATGATCTCGCTGGCCAGGTCGAGCGAGCCGGTTGCTTCCTTGATCGCAACGAAGATTTTCGGATTCGCGTGGCGAAGTCGCGCGACGGTTTGGGCCGACATCGTGATGCCCGTGCGACCGGGAATGTTGTATAGCACGATCGGCAGGCCGACGTCGGCGAGCGTCATGAAGTGACGATACAATCCTTCCTGGCTCGGCTTGTTGTAATAAGGGTTGACACTCAATCCCGAACTCGCCCCGGCTTTCTTCGCGAAGCGATGCAGTTCGAGCGCTTCGCTCGTCGCGTTTGCTCCAACGCCCGCGATCACAGGCACCCGGCCGGCGACGTGCTCGATCGTCAGTGCGATCACGCGCTCGTGTTCTTCAAAGTTCAGCGTCGGCGATTCTCCCGTCGTGCCACAGGGCACGAGCGCATCGATGCCGCCTTTCAGTTGAAAATCGATCTGTGCGCGAAGACGCGTTTCATCGAGTTGGCCGTTTCGAAACGGCGTGATCATGGCTGTAATGGCACCACTGAACATAAGCGCGATTGTAAGAGAGGGCATCGCGATCAGCAAAACGCGGCCGGTCGGTTCGATGGATAGTTACTTACACAGGTCGATCACTCTCCAAAATATTCGCACGTCGAGGTACACGTTTCGTGGATGACGATCGATTTCAGCAACGGAAGCGCGGGGGCAAGACGATCAAAAATCCAGACCGCGATCATTTCAGCGCTTGGGTTCTCCAGGCCGGAGATTTCATTGAGGTATTGATGGTCGAGTGCGTTCACGACCGGCTCGGCGGCGCGTTTAATATCGCCGTAGTCGACCAAATAGCCTTTCGCGGGCTCGACCTCGCCGGCGACGACGACGTCAAAACGAAACGAATGGCCATGCAGGCGGCGGCATTTATGGCCGTCGGGAAACGTCGGCAAGAAGTGAGCGGCCTCAAAATGAAACGTCTTGCTCAGGCGAACATACATGTTGCGGGGAGCTTAATGAGAAACGCACCGCAGTGAAACGTACGCGGCGACACGAGAGCGGGCCGTTCAACGCGTGGCGTGGCGACGACGAAGAATGCCAAGGAGCGCGACAATTGAAATCGTGATGAACACGCGCGGTTCGGGTGTGGCGGCCGATCCTGCCGTTTGCACCGAAAAGAGACCATCAGGCTCTCGAACCGGCTCTGTATCGGCGGGAATCAAATGTGTATCAAACCCCGTCGCCGTCCGATCGGGCGGTACCAACTCGAGGATTCGAAACTCGCTCGTCACCGCCAACTGCACTGGCGGCTGAGCACTTCGATTTAACGACGCGTCCGGTGCACTGATTAACGTCAGTGTTGCCGATTCCGCCGCATCCATCGTCGCGAGCATTGAAGCCACGTTTCGCGATGGCACGTTTACGGCAAACTTTGTAGGCGCGACGGTGGCTGATGCAGACAGCCCTAATGTCGGCAACATTGAGTGAAGCAGCTTTGCCATGTTTACACTTTTCCAATGCGTCGCGACATTGGTCAGTGCCTTGCTCAACTGCTGGCCGCTCGCTACGAGCGGGGCGAGCGCGACCATAATGGCGAGCGCAATCTTCAGCCTTGCAAACAGGCCCACCTTCGACGTGCTACGAATCGTCGACATCACGTGCGCGGTGATAACTGAGATAATGTCTCGAATATCGAGTGCATGGCTAGCCGCCGCCGCTGCGGGCACGCTCGCAAAAATTTCGGAGGATCGCACCGCCGGTGGAATCGCAGAGACCAACGGCAGGCCGACCATTTCCGCGCTTAGAAACATTCCGCGCTTGCCGAGTCCGCTGGCGAGCAGTTTGCGGCCGCGATGCAATCGCACGGCAAGCGTCTGCGGCTTGCAGTTCAGCTCGAGCGCGGCCTCTTCGGGCTTCAAGCCAACCAGATAATGCAGCTTCAACGGCTCGCGATATCGCTCCGGCAGTTTCTCCAACTCTTCGTGCAGGATCTGACGATAGGTTTCACCATCTAGCAGCCGTTCGCCTTCATGCGGTTGAACGTGGCCGGCCGTCTCGCGACCGTGTTTGGCCTCGCGGCGTCGTCGTCGGATACGGCTCTTACGCAGGTCGAGGGCGGTGCGTTTGGCCACTTGCCTAAGCCAAGGCCCAAGATAGTTGATCGACTTGCCAAGTCTTACCTGCGTGGCAAGCGCGAGAAAAGTAGCTTGTGCGGCATCTTCGGCGTCGTGCGGATTTTGGGTCACTCCCAGGCAAACGGTATAAACCATCGCCGCGTAAGCACGGACGATCGCCTCGAAGGCGCTTTCAGACTTATTAATTTGAAAATCTTCAAGATGCGCGTGGAGCTCCATGCACGCCTCGGTCGGCGGCAATGCAATAGCCAGCACAGGCTTTATTTCCGACGGTAATGCAATTCTCCTGCAAAAAGCGTGAACGTGAAATCTCTCCATTAATAGGACGCCGGTGACACGGAAAAGTTACGCATTGATAAAAATTATCATTCATCCTGATGGTTTCCGCTGGAAACCTGGTTTGGCCGTCACTGTTGCAGCGAGACCAAATTACCCGCATCAGGGCTTCTGCTTCTCAGATTAAATTGCGTAGAATATCTGTTGGAGACTGACCTATGAGCCGGCTAGATCATCACATCGCTCTGGTGCAAGGTAAGCTCGCCTTCTCCTCGTTTTTAGACGTTGCTGCACGAGCGGTGGCGATTGCTGGAAGCGTCGTTGTTCTCGCGATCATTGTTGACCGTGTTTTCCTGCTTCGGCCGCCACATGCGATAATATGGTTTTGGTCGGTCATCATTGTAAGTCTTGTCTGCGCGATCGTGTTTGCCATCCGCCGTCGTCCGACGCCCGAGCAGGCCGCGATGCAAATCGATCAGGCGTTGAACACAAAAGACAAATTTGCCACTGCCCTGTACGTTCGAAGGTTAAATGATCCGTTCGCGCAGGCGGTGCAGGTCGACGCGGAGCGGGCCGCGCAAAACGCCGACTTAAAAAAGAAGTTCGCCATTCGTTTTCCGAAAGCAGCCTACATCACGCTTGCCGTTGCGAGCTTTGCGGTGATGACGCACTACTCCCTCGATCCGCTCGATCTGTTCGGGAAGAAAGCGGCCGACAAGAAACGCACGGATCTTGTCGCCCAAATCACGCAATCGAAGAAGGTGCTGACTGCCGCCCTGACGACCGTCGACTCCGTGCCGAAAGCGTTGCGCGAAGATCCGGCCGTGAAGCTGGCGCGTGAATCGGTGCTCGCGCAGCTGAATCAGCCCAGCCTCGACCCCGAGCGTGCCCAGCGCACGGCCGCTAAGGCACTGCAGGATTTGAACGATGCGATCAAGAGCCAGATCAAGACCAATGATAAATTCGTTGAAGCGCAGAACGACGCGAAGATGCTCAAGCAGCTTCAATCGCCCGGCGATGAGAAAGGGCCGGTCGCCGATGCACAACGCGAATTGGCCAAGGGGAATTTCAACGAAGCGTTGAATGAACTGAATAAGACGGTCGAGAAATTCGACAAGATGGATGAGAAAGAGCAGGAGAAAGCCGCCGAGCAGATGAAGAAGATGGCGAATCAGTTACAGCAGATGGCGAACAATCCGCAGCAGGCGGATGCGATGAAGCAGCAGATGCAGCAGGCGGGCATGACCCAGAAGCAGGCCGACCAAGCGCAGCAATTGGTGCAGCAGGCCGCGCAGGGCGATAAGCAGGCGCAGCAGCAATTGCAGCAGATGGCCCAGCAAGCGATGAAGCAGATGAACAACGGACAGGGGCCAACGCAGCAGCAACAGCAGCAGGTTCAGCAGATGATGCAACAAGCGCAGGCGCAGGCGAATGCGCAACAGAAAGCGCAGCAGATGTCGCAAGCAGCCAAGCAAATGGCGCAGGCGATGCAGCAAGCGCAGCAGCCCAAGCAGGGGCAGCAGCAGGCACAATCAAAGCAAGGCCAGCCCCAGAACGGTCAACAAAACCCGGCTCAGCAGCAAGGTATGCAGCAGGCGATGCAGCAGATGCAACAACAGATGCAGCAGATGGCCGCCGCGCAGCAGGACGCCGAACAGATCGCGGCCGCGCAGCAGGGCGCGCAGGCGGCTGCACAGCAGGCGATGGATCAAATGAATGGTCAGAGTGGCAACAAGCCGGGCCAGGGCGACGGGAAAAACGGAAACCAGAATGGCGGGAATGGTCAGGAGGGAAATCCGAATCAGCCAAATCAGCCGTGGAACGGACAGGCCAACAATGGCATGCAGCAAAATGCTGGCGGCCAAGGCGCCGGTGATCGCAGCTTGAAGCAGCAGGCGCCGTATCAGGTAAAGCAGGAAGTCTCCAAATCACAGGATGATGAGAAGGGCCGAATCCTTGCAAGTACGCTCGTCAAAGCCGCCGCCATCAAGGGCGAGAGTAAAGAGACCGCGAAAGAGGTCGCGGCCAGTGAATTGAAAGATCAAACGGAAGAGGTCGATCAAGATCGAGTGTCGCGTCAGGCGCAGAGTGTGGTGAAGGATTATTTCAGCACGATGCAGCAGGACGCCGAGGCCGTCGCGAAAACGCCGACGACGGCGCCGTCGAAGTAATTGAGCATCATGGGGAACATCACGCACGGGCGGGACGCCCGTGACACATCAGGGCCAATCGCGTCACGGGCGTCTCGCCCGTGCCATTTCGCGACCTCCTTCATTTCCCCCCTAATTTTGCTCAGCCTTTTATTCATACTCGGCTGCGATCCCTCAAAACAACCCGATGCCGTCTGGCTCGAAACCGGCAACGGACCTGGCCAGGTCGTCTATCCGCGCGCGATCGCGTATGCACAAACCACCGACACATTCTTCCTGGTCGACCGCGCCGCCCACGTGCAGCATCTCGATCGCGACGGTAAATGCCTGAACAACTGGTTCATGCCCGACTTTCGGCAGGGCAAACCCGTCGGCCTCGCGGTGGGGCCGGATGGGAATCTGTACGTCCCGGACACGCATTATCATCGCGTGATTGTGTATGACCCGTCGGGAAAAGAGCTGCGTCGCTGGGGTGAGAAAGGAACCGGTCCGGGGCAATTTATTTATCCGACGGATGTGAAGTTCGATTCCAAAGGCCACGTCTTCGTCAGCGAGTATGGCGACAATGATCGAATCCAGGTTTTCACCACCGAAGGAAAACTCCTCTACAGCTTCGGCAAATTCGGCACTGGGGACGGCGAATTCTCACGACCTCAGACGATGGTGATCGACAATGATCTGATCTACCTCACAGATGCGTGCAATCATCGCCTGTGCGTCTTCAAAACCGACGGCACGTTCGTCCGCGCGATGGGCAAAGTTGGCAGCGGCCCGGGCGAATATCGCTTTCCTTACGGTCTGGCAATGGATGCCGACGGCGACTTGATCGTCTGCGAGTTTGGCAATAACCGCGTTCAAAAAATCGACAAGACGCTGGGCAAGTGCAAAGGCATGTGGGGTGGTGCGGGTCGCGACCCGGGGCAGTTGGCGTATCCGTGGGGCGTGTGCGTGGACCGACACAATCGCATCGTGGCCGTGGACGCGGGAAATAATCGTGTGCAGGTCTTCGAGTTTTGACGAGTCTGATGTTGCAGCGTGTTAAGTGAATGATCAGATTTGCTATTTTCGCAATATATCACTCCCGCGACGATCCGATCATCCCGCCTCAACTCGGTTTCGGAAATCCCCACTCCGCCGCCAGCGCGTCGGCGGCGACTTCCGCGTCTTCGGCTTCGTGTCTTCCTCGATTGTGTAAATGTGCGTGGGCCAATTCATGCGCGATAACCCATCGCACAAAAGCCGGCGGGCGATGACGCAGCGTTTGCTTCAGCACGACCGAGCGGCCAGGCTTCTTGGCGCGAGGGGGCGCGATGAGAATCGTATGCGTCCGCCCGGACGTCGGGTCATAATCGAAGACGACAAACGATGGATCATCGATCAGCCCTCGTGACACCTGGCCGGGTAACGCGGTCATGACGCTCTGCACATGAACGCGCAGGTCGTCGTGAATGCGAAGCTCGGAGAGCCATTGATCGAAAGGTGAAGGCATCAGTTATTTGCCGAAACTCCTTCCGGCAATGCGTCAAGTGTAGTCGTCGCATCGTCGAGGCAGCGTGACACGGGCAAAATTTTAAGCGAATGGTTACGGATGTGCCGGCTTGGGTAGCTCATCGTGGATCGCCTGCTGCTTCGACTGTTCGCCGTTGTAGCTAAATAGCATCATGTCATCATCGATTTGAGCTTGCAAATGCACCGGGCGTTTCCAGATCTGCCAGACGTTTCGCAGGGTCTCGACCGCGACTTTGATTTCAATGTCCAGACCGTTGTGCCTGTGGGCCAGATATAACTCGCCGCGGTTAGCGTAATTGCCGTCAGCGACATAGATGAAAGGACGCCCGAGGTTCGTGAGCTGATAGAGCAGTGTCTGTTTGATGCGTTTTGCATCGCGGCTGACGATGCGAAGCTGGCTGGTGTGTTGATCGCGACCATACTGATAGAATTTGTGTCGCTCGATCCAGTCGGGCGTCATAAATTCGTCGATGAAGCTGACATCGTTGTAGACGCGGCGCACTTCGAAAATTTTCTCGCGACCGAGGCCGGTGCCTTTGTCCCACTTTTTCTTCTCGCCGAGGTTTTCAGCCTCGTCGAAATCTTTCCCGAACTTGCCGCGGTTCCACCGATCCTCAATGTCGCGGAACAGCTCCAATCCGATCTTGTAGGGATTGAAATTTCCTGGCGGCATTTGAACTGTGCCGCTGTGATGATCGGCATAGTCGATGATTTCAGCCGCCTCCACGAAGTGGCGGGTCATGAGCGTGCTGTGCCAGAAGCTGGCCCATCCTTCATTCATAATCTTCGTGATGCCCTGCGGCGCAAAGTAGTAACTCTCCTCGCGGATCATCGAAAGGCAGTCGGATTGCCAATCTTCAAGGCGGGCATGATCGAGCAAATATTGCAGCACGTCGCGTGTCGGGTGGGTGGGGCTAGCATGGCGATTTTTTTCTGCATCATCGCGACGTTTGCTGGCCTCGGCTTCGAGCTTCGCCGGCGGGTTGATCCAGCGGTCGAGGTAATCTTTCGCCTTAAACTTTGCGACGCCTTCGTCCCGCTCGGTATCCTGCCGAACGCTGTCGAGCGGGCCGCGATTGACAAACATGCTGTGCGGGTCGATGAGATCTTCCACGCTCAGGCAGACGTCGAGCCATTTCTCAACGACATCGTAGCCATGCTTCTCGATGTGCTTGCGGACATGCGTGGCGTGGTTCGCCATCTCGTCCATCATTTTGCGATTCGTCTGTCCGAACCAGAGGTTGTTCTTAAAGAAATCGGCGTGGCCGTACACGTGCGCGATCACTAATTTTTGATCGACCAGTGCATTGCTCTCCTGAAGGTAGGCATAGCAAGGGTCATTGTTGATGACCATTTCGTAAATTCGCCCGAGGCCGTAGTGATGACGCTTGCGGAGGCCCTCGTATTCCGAGCCGAATTTCCAGTGCGGATAGCGTTGCGGGAAACCGCCATACGCGGCGATTTGATTCATCTGTTCCCAGTCACACATCTCGAAGATGACGGGGAAAAAGTCGAGACCGTAGGAAATAGCCCGCTCGCGAATCTGCTTTTTCGCGGCGAGCAGTTCGGCCGGAAATGGCGCAAGAGCGTGACTGGCCATGCAGCAAATTCTATTGATGTCGCGACGGTTAAGCAGCAGAAATATCGAATCGTTCGCATCGACGGTTCGCACGCGCGTAAGTCCGCGAACAATTTCCTGTTTTACTTCATCCGACTTTCGACCTCTTGCAGCGGAACAAACTTGCGGGCACGAACCTCAAGCCAGAAGCGGTAGCGATCCAGCCGAAGCGGGTGACGCAGCGACCAAAAATGCGCGATGCCGAGGAAGCCCATCGTCGTCCCTTCGATGACCGCGGCGGCCTCTCCAGGTTTCTTTATCATCGCGCGAATTCCCCGCAGCATCGCTACCGGAAGAACGAGCAAGAAATATCGGAACGGCGCGTTAAACCAAGCAGAAAGAATCAGGTTGCGATAAATATATCGATTCACCTTTCGACGATATTTGCCAACACCTTTCGGGAAGTGGCGAATGCTGGCCGACCTACCGGCGCGCACGGTAAAGCCCGCGGCAAACATGCGCTGGCAATATTCACCTTCTTCAGCCCAATGAAAAAGCACGGACTGAAAGCCAGCGAGCTGCATGAAGATGTCTTTGCGAACGGCGAATGCGGTCCCGATAAAGGTATTGGTGATCCAGTCGCCGGTCGTGTCCGGAGGATTCGCAAAATCTTGATGATCGCTGCCGTCGTAGTGGTTGACGAAGGGGATTGCGATCGCACCGACGGCGGGATGATCGAACTGTTCAACGATCTTTTGGACGATCGTGGGATCGGTAAATACCGCGTCATCGTCGAGCGAGAAAACAATCGGCGATTTCGCATTCGCCACCGCTTGGTTGCGGCGCAGGATGAGCCCGCCTTGCCGCTCGTATCGTTCAACTCGCACGGTCGGAAAACGCGAACGAATACAGTCGGCCGTCGCGTCGTCGGAGGCATCGTCGAGCACGATCACCTCATTGTCGCCGGCTTGATCAATCGATGACTGCACCGCGACGCACGCGGTATCTCGCCGGTTGCGTGTGACGATGACTATAGATGCGTCGGGCATGGAACGGTTCGATCAGGAATCAACTGATAGCCGGTGAAGCGCACTGCGCTTCTAAGAAAACAACAGCGAGATCTCCTTTGGAAATGATGCTCTCACGAATCGGCAACACTCCCGCGCGGCGCAGATCGGCCAGCAATGCATCCGCGGTGTAGGGCGCGTGAACCTCGACCGCGAAATATCTCACATGGGGGGCCCAAGCAGCGCACTGAGCGAAGACTTCGGCCTCGGCGCCTTCAATGTCACACTTAAGAAGATCGATCAGCGGCGGAGCATCGTCTTCATTGGCCCATTGGGCTAGCCTGCACAGCTTCTCGATCGTCATCGCCGGAATCGATTCACCATCGGCGGCTCCATCGCGCATTTGAAACCCGTACTCATCGTGATCACGGTTCAGGTGAACGGGGCGAACTTTTCCAGCCGCGCACGCTTGAAGAAAAACAGCCGATGGGCTTTCCGAATAAATCGCATTCAACTTTGCCATCCGAAGATTGTTCGCGTCCGGCTCGACGGCGGCGATTTTTGCAACGGGCCAAAGCGTTTGCCACAATCGCACGGACATGCCGATATTCGCGCCAAGGTCGAGCACGCGATTGACATTCTTGAGGTCGAATTTAACGAGCGGCCCGTATTCATCGTTGAGAAAAATTTCTTCGAGCACATACCAATCGCTCGTGCCGAGGCGAACGTACAACGGATTCGGATTTCCCTTCAGACGAACAGCCCAAGTTTTTTGTCGTCCAGGTAGTGGCAGCCGCCTGAGGTGAATCAGAAGGCGGTTGTAAACGGACATCGCCCAGTCCTGCGATCGCGCATAATGATCGCGCTCTGACCAGTGGCGACGGCAAATGTTAGCGAGACGGGAAAGCATATGAGTGGCCAGCGAGCGAGTGTGGCCGGGCGAAAGCACTTCGATTTCTGTTTACATAGGCTTTCGCGCGGCGGCGAGCAGGGACATCCACAGTAATGGGAAGCGACCGATCCCGCGAAATTGGAGATCTTCGAAACCGGCGTCAATCAGCAGTTGCTTCATCGTCCGGCGGCTGAAGAACTTAATGTGACCGCCTTCCCAAAGTGGCGAATAATGTCCGTCGCACTTATTTAGCAGGGCAATGGTGAGGTTTTTGAAGTAGCCATGGAACGGCGCGGAAATGATCAACCGTCCGCCCGGCCGGACTGCTGCGTGACAACCTCGGGCGAGCGACATCGGCGCATAGAGATGCTCGATTACCTCCGTGCACGTCACCAGATCAAACGGTGTTTCGTCCAACGTCTCCAACACTTGTTCGTTGGCCGCGGCGTGGACGAAGCGGACCGCTGGAAACGTTCCGCGGGCGATTTCAAGATTCTGCTCGTCAAGGTCGATGCCGACGACGTTGCATCCGCGGCGCGCGAAATCGCCGGCCAACGCGCCCAGCCCGCATCCAATGTCTAGCACACGCATGCCTGGTGTGACTTCACCCGCGAGCGATCGAATCGTCGGCAGCATCAGCGACATCGCCGCGCCGATTTCTGACACTTGATACGCGCCGAGGCTCGCAAACTGAGCATTGCTATGCGCGGAGGAGTTGCTGGCGGCAGGCAGCGCGACGTCAACCTCATTCAATCCAGCCATCGATCGCACGCCTGGTTAATGGCCCTTGCCGAAGAAAGTCTTAATCGAGTCGTAAATATCGTCTTTCGAATTAACGCGGCTCGTCAACACCTTCGGATGTGCTCGTAAATGTTCATGCAGCACGTTGATGAAATTACCGGAACCGTACGCCGACGCAACCTGGCAATAGCCAAACATGTTGGAAACCGGCAACAACTGCTCTTTGAGCATCTTAATGCAGTCCCGACTGTCGGCTTCGGAGCTGTTGTCGCCGTCGCTGAAATGGAACAGGTAAATGTTCCATTCATCCGGGGAATAATGTGAATCGAGCAGAGACTTGCACGCACGCAGCGCGCTGCTGATTTTCGTCCCGCCGTCTTCCCGCAGGTGATAAAACGTATGCTTGTCGACTTCCTTGGCCTGCACGTCGTGCACGATGTAGCGGCTTTCGACGCCTCCGTAATTTTTCCGCAGCCAAGTATCGATCCAGAAGCTTTCGAGCCGGACGAGCTCTTTTTGCTCCTCACCCATCGAACCCGAGACATCCATCATAAAGATGATGACCGCGTTGCTCTGCGGACTTTTGACCTCTTTCCAACTGCGGTAACGAATGTCTTTCTTCTGCGGGATGATAATCGGATTGTCCGGATCATAATCGCCGGTCATGATCTGGCGTTTGATCGCTTCCTTGAACGACCGCTTGAAGTGACGCAGCGAGGCGGGCCCGACTTTTCGCAGGCTGCTATAGCGCTCACGCACGGTGGTGATGCGGTGCTTCCCCTTGGGCTCAATGCGAGGCAGCTTCAGCTCTTCGGCCAGAATATCGGCCAGCTCGTCGAGCGTGAGGTCGACCTCCATGATGTGCTTGCCGGATTCAGTCCCGCCTCGCGATTTGCCGCTGCCGGGCTGGCCGACAGCGTCG
>CAXSBN010000006.1:39614-92383 GCA_964236135.1 uncultured Phycisphaerae bacterium | reverse complement strand
AGCTCGATGCCGCGCACGGGGATCGAGATTAGGTGTTTTCCTTCCTTCCCGATCAGCTCGCCCTTGGAAATGAACTTGCGCAGATCATCGCGGATGCGACCTTTGACGATCTGGCGGAAGCGCTGGTGATCTTTTTCGATCTTTAGGACCATAAAAACACCCCCAGGACGCGGCGGATAAACGAGGACTACGCCGTTCTTCGTGTCATCAACCAGACGCCGATCACCAGCACGATCCCGCTTCCCGCGAGACCGATGAGCGTCCCGGGGCGGCCCTGGTTGATCGCGTCGATCAGCTCGTCGGCCGCAATTCGTCGACCGACGAAGCCCCAGCGCGGATCGGTCAGCCAGAAAAACAGAACACCCGCCACCCCAGCGGTGCAAAGTCGAAGGCCGGATTGCCGGTTGTCGTGGGTCATCGTCCTGCCATCGCGATGGCGCGCTTTCCTCGCGCAGAGACCTCAATCGGGATGAACCGATCCGCGAGATACAAGTAATCTTCACCGCTTTCGTCGACGACCCTTATCCAGTTAGGCGGGGCGTTGCGAGCTATTTTTAGCGTTCGATAAACTTTGCCGATCTCAAGCGCGACAACGTAATCCGTGTTATCCACACACATCACAAACCCAGAAACACGCCACCGTTTGCTAGGAGGCGGGCTTGATCTTGATTTCGCGTTTTCCAATACCATGTGCTTCATACCAGTGTAACTCCTCCATCTTCGATACTTTTGCGCCACGCATGCGAACTAGCGCTTTGCCCTTCAGTTTTCGCCATCGTCCTCCACCGTATGCTCTTTTCAATCTCTTCACTTCACGAATTCCACGACCAGCCGCGATTACTTCAACATCTCTAATGGCGGAAAGAATTTCGAAGTCCAGGCAACGTCCTCCCCAGTACACCTAATTGTTGCTTAATCATCCTGCTTCATGTCGCCTCTCGCAAAGATGCTCGCCACATAGTTCAGCACGTCCGTCGCGCTCGCTTCGTTATAGCCAAAGTATTTAATCAGGCGTTGCTTCACCACATCGATCTTTTGCTGCGTCTCATCATCGACAACGCTGCTGACCAAACTCTTTAGTTTGATCGTATCGCGCTGATCTTCGAAGAGTTTCAGCTCCAACGCCTTGAGCAACCGCGCATTGGTGTTGTATTCGAACTTTCGGCCATCGAGCGATAACGCACCGATATAGTTCATGATCTCCTGGCGAAAATCGTCCTTTCGAGAGTCCGGGATGTCGATCTTTTCCTCAATCGACCGCATCAAGCGTTCATCCGGATCTTCATCGCGACCGGTGTAACGATTGCGTACACGCTCGTGCTGTGTATAGGCCCGCACGCTTTCGATGTAATTCGTCGCGAGCCGCTTGATCGCGTCTTCATCCGCGCTGATTGCGCGTTGTACTTCGCCTTTTAAGATGTCTTCATACTCCTCGCGCACGACGGCCAGGATTTCCTTGTATTCCTTTTTCAGCTCCTCGTCGGTGATGAGCGAATGATGCGTCAGGCCGCCCTCGAGTTCGTTCATTACCATGAACGGGTTGATGGTCTTCTCCAGTTGCGCCTGATGAGAGACGAGCGCGTTGCTGATCTTGTCCTGAATGTATCGCGGGCTGATGCCCTGCATTCCTTCGCGCGGGGCCTCTTCCTTCAGCTCCTTAATTGAGTCTTCCGTGAAACCGGGGATCGATTTGCCGTTGTATAGTTTCAGCTTCTGCAGTTTTGTAATGCCCGCCTTTTTCGGCTCGCTCAGCCGCGTCAGCACTGCCCACATCGCGGCCACTTCGATTGTGTGCGGCGCGATGTGCATCCCTCGCACTTTTGCCGAGCCAAAATCCTTCAGGTAAATCTTGATTTCATCGTCAAGCCGGATGTTGTAAGGCATATCAATCTTGATGGTGCGATCGCGAAATGCCTCCATCATTTCGTTACCCTGTAGGCGCTTGTATTCCGGCTCATTCGTATGTCCCAGAATGACTTCATCGATATGCGTCTGCGCAAACTTCTTCGGCTTGATCATGTGCTCCTGGCTCGCGCCGAGGAGATCGTATAAAAACGCGACATCAAGCTTTAGCACTTCAATGAATTCAACGATGCCGCGATTCGCGATGTTCAATTCCCCATCAAAGTTAAATGCACGCGGATCGGAATCACTGCCGAACTCGGCGATCTTTCGGTAATTGATGTCGCCGGTCAGCTCGGTGCTGTCCTGATTCTTTTCGTCCTTCGGCTGAAACGTGCCGATGCCACGCCGATCCTTCTCGCTCAAGATCAGGCGTCGCACCTTTATGTGTTCCATCGCTTTCTTCCAGTCGCCGTCATACTGCTCCAAGAGATCGGCAAGAATCTTCCGGCAGAAAGGGCATGGATCGCCATAGAGTCGCAGCTTGTGCGCATCGCTCAGTTTTTCGTTGATCGAATCGAGCACATCCGCGCGGGCCTCGCGCGGGATGAGCACGAGTGGCTCTTCGTGCATTGGGCAATCGAGAAACTGCTCGCCTTCATCGCGTTCGGCGGGGCGCGCCGGCAACCGCCACGTGTAGGTGTAAAGTTTGCCGGCATCCGTTCGGGAATACGCTTCGAGGCCTTTCTTCAGCAGGCGTGCGATCGTCGATTTCGACGAGCCGACCGGCCCATGCAGCAAGAGAATGCGCTTCTCCGTGCCGTAACCCTGTGACGCCGACTTGAAGAAATCGACCAACTGCATCAGCGGTCGTTCCATGCCGAAGATGGCGTCAGTACCGTCATCAAGCGGGTCGCTGAAAAATTTGTACCGCGTCGCCTCTTGTTTGAACTGCGTGAAATGTTCCGCGCCGTACGAGAGGATCATGTCGTACACACGCTGAAATGAATTCCTCGCGATACTTGGCGATTCGCTGACCATCTCCAGGTAGTCCCAGAACGATCCTTCCCAGTGTTGTTCGCGATACTGAGTCTGATCGAGCTTACGGTCGATGATGGACGCGATATTGCTTTTGTTGATCGCCATGGTCGATTACTCCGTTCAATCGAATTGCGCGAAACGAGTTGTTAAAGATGCATTGGCCGCTGTAACGTCAGGCCGCCGCAGCTTCGACATGGATTATACGCCGGAGCTGCGCCGTTTCGGAGTAAAATCGGCCGGCTGTTGCGAAGTGCCGGCAGGCTGCCAGCCGGATGCGAGCGATGGAGCGAGATATGAAACAAATCATTGCAGCGATGTTCTTTATCTGCTCGACCGCGTGTTACGCCCAGACGATCAATTTGAAATTAGGCGAAGGGTCCGCAAGTGTAACAGCGGTCGCGTCGAACGTATTTCGGATTTCCGCATCGACGAAAGGCCCGGTCACGATTTGTAAAAGCGAGTTCCTCGCGCCGGCGATTCGTGACAAAGGAAATGAATTACCCATCAAAGTTGCGACCGGTGAAATCAGTGAGCAGCTTGAGGGCGGTTCGTGTACGGTCGATTGCTCAACAGGGACGTGGTCGCTCAGGGATAGGGCGTCCAAAATCATCGTATCGCCATCGCCGATCATGCGTCAGGGTGCTGATGCAGGAACCATCGAAATGACAGTCGCCTGCAATGAGAAAGCCACGGAGACGCCGTTCGGCTTTTACGGCGCGGGAAACGGCGATACGACGTTGTTGCACGCGAAAGTGTTGTCGCACGTCGGGAACGGCGTGTCCGTTGTGCCTTTTATTTATTCGACCGCGGGTTTCGCGACGTTCGCGGTGAGCGAAGACGATGAGCATCCGATGATTTCAAATGGTGTTCGCGACGGCACCCTCACTTGGCAGGCGCCCGGAACGCACGCGGATCTTTATGTCATCATCGCCCCGACGCTCGACGTCGCCGTAAGCAGCTACAACAAGCTCACCGGCCTGCCGCCGGTGCCGCCGAAGTGGGCATTTGGCTATTTGCAATCTCGCTGGGGCTGGAAAGATCGCGCCTACATTGACGATGCCGCCAAACAGTTCACCGATCGAAAGATGCCAGTCGATGCCTTCATCTTCGATTTTGAGTGGTATACCAAATTTGCCGACTACGAGGTGAAACCCGAAGGCGTGCCCGCATTTTCTGATTTCGCGTTTAATGACAAGCTTTTTCCAGACCCTGAGCAGCAGATCCGGCAGTTGCACGATGCGGGCATCAAGGTGGTCGGCATCCGCAAACCTCGGTTAGGCAATGCCGATACGCTTGTGATGGCGCGGGAAAAAGATTGGGTGACGAAACGCGGCCCGCGCGAGCGATTTGAATCGCGGAATCTGAAGTTCGGTGTGTCAGCGCTCCGCGACTGGTACGCGAAAATGAGCGAGCCGTTGCTTCGGGCCGGCATTGACGGATGGTGGGATGATGAAGGCGAGATGACCTATACGACGTATCAACATTGGAACGATGCGGAGATCGAAGCGCTTCAAGCGGTTCGGCCAAACGGACGTCACTGGTCGATCAACCGCGCGTTTTCGCCCGGCCTGCAGCGGACGGGGGCGGCGGCATGGACGGGAGACATTCGTGCCGACTGGAAAACCCTCGAGCGCACGCCCGCCGACCTGTTGAACTGGAGCATGGCCGGCATGACGTACGGCGGTTGCGATATCGGCGGTTTCGTTCCGGGCACCACGCCGCAATTATTGACGCGGTGGATGGAAGCGGGCGTGTTTTTTCCTGTAATGCGAGCGCACTCGACGTTCGATGCCACGCCGCACTTTCCTTGGCTTTTTGGTGACGAGTCGGAAGCGGCCATCCGCAGGGCGCTTGAGCTGCGATATCAACTGGTGCCGATGTTGTACTCTCTCGCACATGCCGCCCACGAAACCGGTGTGCCGATCATGCGGCCGCTCGCGGCGGAGTTTCCGAACGATCCCGACGCCGCGCAGATCAGCAGCCAGTGGATGGTTGGCCGTCTGATGCCGGCGCCGATTTTGACGGAATCAAATTCGCGGAAGGTCTATCTGCCGCAAGGCGATTGGTACGACTACCGCACGAACGAAAAGATGAGCGGCGGCAATACGATCGAGCTGAAAGACGTGCCGTTCGACGCGATTCCGCTGTACGTCCACGCGGGAACCATTCTCCCGCTCGGAGCGGTCGTGATGCATACGCGCGATTGCACGACACAGCCGTTGGAGCTTCGCGTTTACCCCGGCGCGGATGCAACGTTCACGTTAGTGGAAGACGATGGCGAGACGACGGATTATCTCAACGGGAAAGTTCGTCGTACGGTGTTCACTTGGAACGATGCGGCGCGGATATTGAGCTGGAAAGCCAGCGGTGACTACAACGACAAAGTTTTCGTGATTGCGACTGCTTTAATCGCAACAGAAAAGACGGCCCAGAAAATCTCCCTGAAGAACGATGGGTCGATCCAGTTTCCGCGATAGCGTTTTCTAAGTCGTCTTGAACATATTCATGGTTTTAAATTGCTGACCGAGTATCGGCTTGCTCGGGGTGTCCAACCAGCTTTGCAGGATGCTCGCATACACATTTCGGAAGTCGGTGTTGTACTTGAGGTCGCCCTGGTCGAGATCGGTCAGCGACGGGTGCTTACCGAAAACGCCGGCCTGCACACTGCTGCCGAAGAGGAACATCGGCGCCGCGGCGCCGTGGTCGGTGCCGCCGGAGGCGTTCTGCTCGACGCGGCGGCCGAACTCGCTGAAGGTCATCATCGTGACGCGCTGATCGTTCTTCTGATTCTTCAGATCGGCCCAGAACGCGCCAATGCCGGCAGCGAATTGGGTCATTAGTTGATCGTGACGCTGACGCTCTTGCGCGTGCGTGTCGAAGCCGCCGAGCGTCACGTAGTAGACGCGCGTTGGCAGTCCGCCGGCGATCATCGCGGCGACGGCTTTTAAGCCATCGCCGAACGTCCCGTTCGGATACGGCTGCGGCGCGTTGTGATTGCGGGTGATCTGTAAAATCTGCTCGCTGCTCAGCTGCGCATCCATCGCCGTGCGCGTCAGGAAGTCGAGTTGCTTATTCGACGTGATGAGTGGCGTGTCAGGGTGCATCTTCGATGGATCGGCGTCTCCCAGGTGTGTCGGCGCGGCGAGGTTTGGATCGAGCGGCTGCGTCGTCGGTCCGTTCGCAACAGCGGCGTTCAACTTCTGATAGCGCTCCTTATCTTTCCCGTTGTAGCGATAATTTTCCGGCCGATCGAAGCTGAGCGGCATCACGCGGTCGCCCTTCATCGCCAGCGGCAACGACTCGCCGATGCTCACGCCCACGTGCGGATCAGTTCCCGAGCAGGCGCTGTCAAAATATCGGCCGATCCAACCGGTCGTCACGACTTCTTTTTCCGGCTCGGCCGTGCTCCAAATGTCGGTTGCACGAAAGTGCGAACGGTTGGGATTTGGATATCCGACTCCCTGCACGACGGCCGCCATGCCGTCGTCGAAAAGCGATTTGATGGGCGCGAGATTCGGGTGCAGGCCGAGGTAGTTGTCGATTTTTAAAACAGTCTTCGGATCGTGGCCCAGCGTTGGGCGCAGGCGGTGATACACATCGTCGGCATAAGGCACGACAGTGTTCAGGCCGTCGTTGCCGCCGGCCATTTGCACGACGACGAGAATCTTTCCATCCTTGCCGGTGGGCTGTTGAGTACGCTTCACATCTTCCGGATTTGCGATCGCCATCAGCGTCTGATCAAGAAACGTTGGGATTGTCGGCGCGGCCGCGAGCAGAACCATCCCTTTTTGCAGAAACGCACGACGGGTTGAAATGTTGTCGAAGAACATAAGTCTCTTTCTATAAATCGGCAGTCGGCAGTCAGCAGTAAGAACTTCCGCTCAGCCGTCGCGTCCTCGCGACGTTTTCTCAACACAACTGGTATTCCGGCATCGAAACGATCAACTGGACCATTTTCTTGACGCTGTCATTGCTCGTCGGCTTATTGCCAAGTGCGTCGACTAGTGTTTGACGCTTGTCGGGATCGATGGGTCGTTGAATCAAGCGTCCCACCCAGTCATCGACGATCGCGCCGGCATCGCCGCCGTCGGTGGATTTGGAGGGATCGTAATCGCCGATCGTTCCGCCGGGCTTCAGTCCCTTCAGTATTTTCGCGCCCGATGCCCGCCCGCCAACGGCGCCGATCTGTCCGCCGCCGCCCGCGAGGATCACCGATGAATTATATCGTACGAAAAGCGTGCTGGTATTGATCCACTGCCGTCCGCCCGGCCATCCCTTCACATTGGGCGGCATCAACGGCACTTGCCCCATTTGTTGTAGCGCGCCGAACACCGATCGCGCCACGGGCGGCTTAATGCCGAGCAATTTCACCGTACCGACGATCAACTGGATCGGGCTTTTAATCTGCGTGTCCATCGCGCGCGCGCTAAAAAAGCCCTGGCTGTTCAACATCGTCCGCAATACTGGCCGAATCTCAAACTTCGATTCGCGGAAGATCTGCCCCAGCGATTGCATCATGGCCGGCTCGGGGTCTTCATACGCGAAGAAGGTCCAGATGCGGCTACAGATGTAAGGCGCGCAGGCGGCGTTCATCAGGATGATGTCGATGATGTCGTCGCCCCCGAAGTTCCCGGTTCGGCCCATGAAGGTTTTCGTGCCTTCGTCGTGGTCGAATTTGCGGAAGACATAATCATCGCCGTCGTGCGCCCAACCGGTGAACGCGCGGGCGGAGTTCTTAATGTCGTTCTCGGTATAGTTGCCGATACCGAGCGTGAAGAGTTCTATTAGTTCGCGGGCATAATTTTCGTTCGGATGCGCTTTGCGGTTTTCGGAATTGTTGAGGTAATCGAGCATAGCCGGGTCGCGCGAGATGGCGCGGACGAAGTCGCGGAAGTTGCCGGCGGCGTTTTGACGAATCGTTTCGTTCTGGTTCCACATCGCCGCCGACGAGCGCTCATCTTTAGCGCTGGTCGTGAAGTGACCGTGCCAGAAAAGCGTCAACTTTTCCTGCAGCGGATAGGGGCCGTTCCCCATTCGCTTCAACCACCACGAAATCGTCGCCAGCAGTGCATCACGATTGGCGGCCTGGAATTTCTGCGCGAGTTGCTTGCGCTGTTCCGGACTCAGGCCGGCATATTGCATGCGCAAGTCGCGAAAACTTCTGGGCAGGCCGTCGATGGTCGAGAGGTCGGGCACATCGGTCTGACTCTGCTCGTCGGCGCCGGCGTCGGGAAAGTCGAGCAGCCAGTCGACGGCGCGCGGCAGGCCAAGCGACATCACGTGATCGATTTCCTCCGGTGTGCCGCCAAACCCGGCGCGGTTTAGCAGATGCGAAGCGCGCGATGCGTCAAACGGTGTTTCGCTGGACGGAAGAAATGGAAGCAACTGCGGATGCGGTCGAGCCATGACGGGTAAACCTCCAAATCGCATTCATCGACGATCGCGGCGGGCGGGTACTGCTCGTTGCCGCCGCGTCATCGTGATTTCCACGGATATGACGTCGCAAAGGCCGCGTTATTGCGGGATTATGACATCGAACTTGTCGCCGGCGACAGCAGAATATCCGGTTCCGACGCGTCACGCGCCGCAACCCGCACGAGTTCGGCCGATTCACGGCGATAAAAGTTGAGCGAAATCGCCAGATATGCCGCGGCTGTAATAATCGCGATCCATCCCCAATCGGGATAGAACGAGCCAAAAAAATGCCGCCATTTCGGCAAAAACTTATCCCCGCCGATCGACAGGATTGAGTAAAAAACCTGGCCGAACGCGAGCGTGGTGACGATCAGGTGCAGGCCGAGAAGATCCAGGCTGAGCGTTGCGGTGCATGCGGTGGCGACGGCTCCCCATAATAAATAGCGCTGGTGCATCTGCGGCAGCAGCGTAAAAAATAACACCCACGGCGCGGCGATCGCAACGAGGAAGCGCGCGTCTCTTCGCTTGTCATGAATGGCTGCGGCGATGGAGCAGCAGACCAGTGTGACTCCGTAAAATGCGCGCATGCCCCACTGAACGCTCATCGTCCGCAACCATTCCGGCCAGCCCTGACTTGCGACCGAAGCGAATAGGGCGTCATCGAGTTTCCACCCGAAATGTGAGGCCATGATGGACGGTAAATTGAGAGAGCCGATCGTCATTGAGTGATAATGATCGGTGGGGCGGAAGAAGCCGATCTTTGCCCAGGAGTAATCGCCGTGGAAGAGCACCGATCCGGTAAAAATCGCAAGCGAGAATGCGGTGGCAAATCGCAGTGTTGGTCCTGGACGAGCAGATCGCGGCTGTATCGCTAGAACGGGAAAGGAGATGGCAACGACAAAACACGTCCAGAAGATCGACGCCGACCTTCCACCGCGCCCGAACGGCCAGACAAGCAGAGCGACGGCGAGGGCGATGAGCGCGTAGCGGAAAATCGCGATTCGTCTTGACGAATCAGTCGTGAGGGGGGCGGTGTTGTGCTTCAGCTTTAGCCGGGAAAGCCTTTCGAGTTGCACGGCAAGCAAGGTGCCCGCGATCCAGCACCCGGCGGCCGCGTTGTTGATCAGCCAGGGCAACGTGATGACCGCCGTCGCGAGGGCGAATCCGACAACCAATCGCCACGCGATATAAAATCGAAATTGCACGACCGGCCAAAGGAGAAAAATGGGGGCGGTCAATAGAAGCTGACCCTTGAACATGGCACCGGTCGCCAACAACATGCCCCCGATCAGCCAGGCATTCGTCACGCACGCGACCGCTGCCCAGACGAAAAACGGCATGCACCAAATATCCCACTGCGGCCATCCATGACCTTCAATCACCACCGCCGGATTAAACCAGACGAGCAGGGCGGCGATCAGGGCTTGAACGGTTGCGCCGTCGATGGGCGGGGCATTCGCATCGACAACGAGTAACTCGCCTCGGGTCAGCGCTCGCGTGTTTAATCGTTCGAGCCGGGCGCGAACGCTACGTGTCAAAATGAGTCGAACCAGCACAAACGCACCTGCCGCCGTCGCGACTTCGGCAATCGTATTGATCGTCAGCGGAAAGTCCGAAAGCTCGTCTCTCCATTCGGTGAGTTTCGGCTCGGCGGCGAGCTGGTGGTTTACCCACAGCGACATGATCGCCAGTCGAAGCGGTGTGTAATCCAATCCCGTTTTCTTCCCCTGAATCTCGCCGCCAATCACTCGCGGATAGACGGCACGCATTCCGGCAAACCACTGAAGGAGCGTCGGAGAGATCGTCGTCTCGTCACCTTTATACACCTCTTTTCCAAGGCGATTGACTTCCAGCCCCCAGTTGAAGCCGTTGCGGATATCGCCCTGGAATCGTCCCGGTAGCGTGGCTCGCCACACCCATCCGCGTAGCTGCATTCCCAGAAGAATCGCGACGCAACTGACAGCAAGGCAAATCGTGAATGCGATCGCGTGCCTGCGAGTATGCTCGCGCGGCCAGACGTACGACCGCCACCCGCGCGAGCCCGGGCGACACGCGTCGCTGTCGAGTGACGGAAGGGTCGTCAAGGTATCCTTTTCATCACCTGGGTTTGCGGAACATTCCATGGCTCGCCCCGTCCAAACAAGATGCCGTGTGAAATGGCGTGTCTCACAGGTTGGCGCTATGATCTGCCCGTCACTATGACTTCATCAACTTCCGAAATTTCCATCGACCGAATGCAGCTACGCCTCGGACATTCGCCGGATCCGGATGACGCATTCATGTTCTACGGCTTGGCGAAAAACAAACTCGACAGCGGTCGTTATCAATTTGAACACGTGCTCCAGGACATTCAGACGCTAAACGTCCGCGCCATGCGCGGCGAGTTGGAGATTACCGCGATCTCCATTCACGCTTACCCCTACGTGGCAGACAAATATGCGATGACGAGCTGCGGTAGTTCCATGGGCGACAAGTACGGCCCGATGATCGTTGCGCGCGAGCCGATGACGCCTTCCCAACTTCGCGGAAAGACCATCGCTATTCCCGGCGAATTAACAACCGCTTTTTTGGCGATGCAGCTTTGCCTCGGAAAAGGGGGGAACGCATTTCAATATAAAGTCGTTCACTTCGATGAGATTCCGGCCTACGTGCGTGACGGTAGGGCCGATGCCGGCTTGTTGATTCACGAAGGTCAGCTTACTTATCAAACGCTCGGACTGCACTTGATTGTCGACCTCGGCCAATGGTGGTTCGATCAGACTGGCCTGCCGCTGCCGCTTGGCGGCAACGTGATTCGGAAAGATCTAGGCGTCGAGACGTGCCAGGACGTGACGAATATTCTAAAGCGTTCCATTCAGTATAGCCTTGATCATCGCAAGGAGGCGGTCGAGTACGCGTTGCAGTTTGGGCGCGATCTGGATCGCGAGCTCGCGGATAAATTTGTCGGAATGTATGTGAACGACTGGACGCTAGACTACGGCCCTCGCGGCCGCGAGGCGATTCAACGACTCTTGAGCGAAGGCGCGAAAGCAGGGTTGGTTCCGGCGTTTGGCGAGGTGGAATTCGTAAACGCCAAGTGAGCGAGACGCACACATGCCTTCAAAGAATCTGGTGCTAATTCTGCTGGCGGGTTTATTGGGCATTGCCACGATAGGCGCTGCCGACGAGCCGGCGGCCACCCAGCCTACAGTTCAGCAGGGCGCTCCCTTGCTGGTCGACGCCGCGGATGCCGCTGCCGTCAGCGCCGCGATGGATATGGACGTATTTCTTGAAGGGACCATCGCCTCAGCTGAGTGGAGCGATAGCGGAAAACTGATGCGAGCATCTTTTAAGAACGGCGCGAATCGATTGCAGGTGATTGTCTTTGAAAAGAAACGCGCCGCTTTCGATGCGGCGTTCGCAGGCGATGTGTGCAAAGCGTTAATCGGTGCGCGGTGTCGATTCAGCGGTCATCTGAAGAATTACAAAGGATCTGGAGAAGTGATTCTCGACCGCGTCTCACAGATCACGATCTACGACCCGGCTCCCGACGCAGTACATCGCGATGGCGGCCGCCAGATGACGCGATGATTTCAGAACAGCTAAGCGACGCGGAGGAGCGTGCCGCACGTCGAGCGCGGCGCGACGCTCGGCGGCAGGAGCAGCGGCGCACGAATGTCCTTCGCGCCGCGAAGATGCATGAAGCGCGGCTGACGCACGAACGCGAATCAGTCGATGCTCCGATTCCATCAAACCCACGCGCCCACAACATTGTCGGCTGCTCCGGCTGGTATTACTGGCACTGGAAAGGATGCTTCTATCCTTCAACGCTTCCCGGGTCCGAATGGTTCGCACACTATGCCGCGACGTTCCGCACCGTTGAGCTGAACGCGCCGTTTTATTCCTGGCCGACGTTGAAAACAGTTGAGACATGGTCGCGCCAGGCGCGGCAGAAGCGTTCGTTTGTGTACACCATCAAGGTGAACGAGCTCATCACGCACGAGCGGCGGTTCGTTCGATGCAAAACACTGGTTCGCGATTTTGGATTGATCGCCGATCTGCTCGGCCCGAGGTTCGGATGCTTTCTCTTTCAGCTTCCGCCCAGCTTTCACTACACACCGGCGCTGCTGCGGCGAGTGCTCGGCGCGCTCGATCATCGCCGCCGTAACGTCGTCGAGTTTCGGCACAAGAGTTGGTGGAACGACACGGTCTTTGCCGCGTTTCGAGAAGCTGGCACGATCTTTTGCTCCACCAGCGGCCCGCGCCTGCCGGACGAAATCGTCCGAACCGCCGACGATATCTACGTGCGGTTCCATGGCGTTCGCCAATGGTATCGTCACGATTACTCGCGCGATGAATTACGGCAATGGGCGGCAAAAATTCGCGCTGCCGGCGCGAGGCGCGTTTGGGTCTATTTCAACAACGATCGTGACGGCCACGCGATCCATAATGCGAAGACACTGCGAAATTTGTTGAAGTGATGCCGCCCCAATCAGCGTTTGCGACAGTCGCTCGCTCGCCAGACACTTCTTCAGGTAGGAATCATCCATCGCAACCATCGTGATTTGACGATCAATTTTGAAAGAAGGATGCTGCCAACGACGGCTAAAATGAATGTGGCAAGATCAAGCTGCCAACGACCTGAATAGCCAAAGTGCGCGGCAATAGCCTGAAGTCCTTCGATGAAGAGCACGTGGACCAGATAAATCCCGTAGGCCAGCACGCCTAGTTCCGCCATCGCCTTGATGATCCTGGGGAGCGGTCGCGGCCAGATGACTAGGCCGATCAGCACCGCGCCGACGCCGGCGAGGTTGTCGGTCAACATCGATTGCCATCGCGTGTCGACGATCGCCGTTCCCCCGGCCAGCATCACGATGCCCACTGCGAGCATCGAGCGGCTGGCCCAGACGCGCGCGGGGATGCGCGGGAAAGCCGTGCCCAACGACATCGCGAAAAAGATGCTGGGCAGCATGCTCCAGCTTCGGTTGATGATGAATTGATGGATGAAGAGGGTGTTTGGCGACAAGCCAATCGCGATGCCGCCCGTCGCCGTGAGCAGAATAAATAGTGTTCGCGCGTCTTCATTTGCAAACGACCAAACTCCCTTGGCGACAAGAAACGACACGACGCTTACGAGAAAGATGAATGGTAAAAACCAGAGGTGATGGGCGGTGCCCGCGAGGAAGAATTGCGGTTCGATCGTCACCGACGCGGCATGAGACAGCAGCAGGTGCTTCGCGTTGCGAAACACGAAATAAATGACCGACCACACGATGAAGGGAATATAAATACGCTGGAAACGCCCGACGATATATTGACCGGTGGGACGAGCCGGATTTCGATGCAAGCTCTGAAAGACAAGGAAGACGGCGCTTGCGGTGAAGAAAGGTACGGCAAAGGCGGATCGGTGTGACGCGATGTTGAGGGTGGGCGATTCGTTATTGTGCTGCCAGATGATCGCGACCGCGGCGAAGAACCGCATCGCGTCGAAAAGCTCCAAGCGGGCGGAGCTTTTGTCCCTCGGCTGTTGAATCGTCTCAGTGGAATTCATTGAACTGATCGGGAAGTGGCAGTCAGCGTTATACCAAAAAGGCGTGGCCTCTCGAAAGGAGGCCACGCCCGTCCGACTATCGCGACCATTCAATGCGATTCAACTTGCGCCGACGCTGCCTGGCAAAAAGCCTTCGAGCTTTCGGGCACGCACCGGATGTTGCAGCTTGCGGATTGCTTTCGCTTCCACCTGCCGCACGCGCTCGCGCGTGACCTTGAAAATGCGGCCGACTTCTTCGAGCGTGTAGGTGTAGCCGTCGCCGATGCCGTAGCGCAGCTTGATGATCTCGCGCTCGCGGTAGGTCAGCGTCTTCAGCACCTGCTCGATCTTGTCCTTCAGCATCTCCTGCGTGGCGCTTTCCACGGGGTTGTCGGCCTTCTCGTCTTCGATGAAATCGCCGAAGTAGCTGTCTTCCGATTCACCCACCGGACGATCGAGCGAAATCGGGTGGCGGCTGATCTTCAGCACGCGACGTGTTTCGCTGACCGACATCTTTGCCTTCTTGGCGATCTCTTCGATGGTGGGCTCGCGGCTAAGCTCCTGCATCAGCATCTTGCTGATGTTGCGCAGCTTGCTCATCGTTTCGATCATGTGAACCGGAATACGAATGGTTCGTGCATGATCGGCGATGGCGCGAGTGATCGCCTGGCGAATCCACCACGTGGCGTACGTGCTGAACTTGTAGCCGCGACGATATTCATACTTATCGACCGCGCGCATCAGGCCGGTGTTGCCTTCCTGAATGATGTCCAGGAACGAAAGGCCGCGATTGCGGTATTTTTTTGCGATCGACACCACGAGACGAAGGTTGCCGCCGCTGAGCTTTCGCTTGGCGTCTTCGTACTTGTTGTAGATCTTGCGGACCTGAACGACGCGGCGATGCAGATCGCCAGCGCCTTCGAGCACGAGATCTTCCAGGCCTTCACGTTCCTGCTGGCAGACTTCGAGATCTTCGCCCGGGTCGCGAACTTTTTTCAGCTCTTCAATGCGCTGTTCCAGCTCGATCATCTTCGTACTGATCGAAGAGAGCTTCTTCATCAGCGGCGTGACTTTGCTGGTGCGCAGCGACAGCTCTTCAAGCAGCTTCACGCACCGCCGGCGCCGGCGACGGATCGCCATGTCGAGCTCTTCGATCTTCTGCTTGCTCGGATCGTTGCGATAGGCTTCCCAATCTTCACGATTGCGGTCGAGCATCTTGCGGACCGAGCCAAGGTTCAGCGGAATACGCTGCCCGATCGTGCCCTTGTCGGCTTGATCCTCGGCGGTGCTGATCTTCATCGTTCGATCGAACGGAAGATCACCGTCGTCGACCTGCTGTAGAATTTCGACCGCGCTTTGAAGGCAGTAGTCGGATTCAAGCACCTTGGAGCGAAAAATCTTACGGGTGATTTCAATCTTCTTGGCCAGCGCGATTTCCTGCTCGCGCGTGAGCAGGGGGATCTCGCCCATCTGGGTGAGATACATTCGCACCGGATCGTCGATGCGCTTGGTACTTGCCTCGGCGAGCTCTTTCTCGAGGTTAAGGTCGACTTCCTCTTCATCCTCTTCCGACATGTCCGGCTCTTCGGCCGACGGCATGGCGTCGGCTTTCACGCCGCCACGGTTGGGCGGGGAAGCGGGGACGGTCGTGCTGAGCAGTGGAACCTTGAGGCTCTTCCCCTTGCCGCGCGGCTTGGCAAGGAAGTCGCTGACGTCGTGTTCGTCGATGAGGCGGATTCCCATCTCGTCGATGAGCATGAGCAGGTTGTCGAGCTTGTCCGGAGAGACAACCTCGTCCGGCAGCTTGGTGTTCAGCTCCTCGTAGGTGAGATATCCGCGCGTGGTGCCCATCTCCAGGAGAATGCGCACGCGGTTTTCCGCCTCTTCAGGCGAGCCCGAGCCGATCAATGGCGTTTCAATTGCAGTCACAGTGTCCTTGTCCCAACTTCGTTCCGAACCACTTCCAAGCGTTGTTCGATCACCAGGCCAAGATCACGGGGCTGTTCCCGCATCCTGCAACGCGTATCGCAACGCTCGTCCGATCAGATGGCCGTTGGAAATTTGTTCAGGTTGTGAACAACATTTCGAACGATCCGACCGTCAAATTTTTCCTGCTCTCGCTCCTCTCTCCGGTGTCCGCGGAGAGGAGTTAAGTTGTCTTTCTCCTCTCCGGTACTCGGGGGAGAGGTTTTCCTCTTTCCTCTCTCTCCGGTATTCCGGGGAGAGGTTGGGAGAGGGGTCTTCGCTCCACAACGGGCGCTCGAAGAACCCCTCTCCCTGCCTCTCCCCAGCGTACTGGGGAGAGGGTTAAATTGTCTTTCTCCTTTCCGGTGCTCCGGGGGAGAGGTTTTCCTCTTTCCCCTCTCTCCGGTATTCCGGGGAGAGGAGTTTAGTTTTTGCTATCTCAGCGGACCTAACCGCCGCAGATCGCCCGACTTGTTTTGCTTCATCATCTCGACCAATCGCTTCAAGTCGCCGGCCTCGGCGAATTTCCGTTCTACGTTTTTCCGTCGCTCTTGTTCCAGGAACGCGATGCCGTCTTTCAATACTCCTTCGACATCGACGAGACTTTCAACTTCCTCGACAACGCTGATCGCCAACGACTTCATTCCCTCATCGTCAAACAGCGACAAAAACTCGCTCAGCGTCGGTTCGCCTTCATCTTTTTGATGCGACCAGAACGCCTCGGACATCGAATGCAAATACTCATCACTAAAATCCGCCGGCTGCACGTGCTTCTGCGTCTCGTGCCACCGGTGCGGCTCGGCTAACAACGCGCCGAGAATCCAACGCTGCGCACTCACTGAACCGAGCGGCAGCCGACGGTTCGCCGTCGCCATGGTCGGCGCCGCCGCGTTCTCGTCATGCTGCACATCGCTGGCGACGCTTCTCCGTACGGCCCGATGTTGCTGCCGCGATTGCCGCGAATCACTCGCGAACATTCGGTGCAGCTCGTCGACCGGCATTCCGGTCAGCCGACTGACGCGCTGCAGCGACTGGCCCCATCGAATCGGATCGACCGGGCCCCGAGTTCCATCACCGCTGTCGCGCGCGCCTGCCAGCAAGTCCAAATACTCTCGAACGGCCTTCTGCTGACTTGTCAGATCACTTTCATCAAAACCGTTCGCGAGCTGTTTCCATTTATAGGTCAGCGCGTCCTGAGCGTTGTCGAGCAGGGCGTTGAAACCTTCCACGCCATGCTTCAGCAAATATTCATCAGGGTCGAGATCTTCGGGGATCGACGCGATCGCGATTTCGACCGGCTGTGTCAGAAACAACTGCACCGCCCGGTCGATAGCGTTCTGCCCGGCAGTATCGGCATCGAAAAGCAGGACGATCTTGTCGGCGAAGCGCCGCAGAATGCCGACGTGCTGCTCGGTCATGGCCGTGCCCAGTGTGGCCACGACGTTTGTCGCGCCATACTGATGGGCCATCATCACATCGGTATACCCTTCGACGACGGCGGCGGTGCGAGTTTCGACGATCCTTTGTCTTGCTAAGTCAATCCCGAAAATGCTGCGACTCTTCGAGAAGAGCGGCGTCTCCGGGCTGTTCAGATACTTTGCCGGATCGGATGAGCGGGGCATGACACGACCGCCGAAGGCGATCACTCTGCCGTTTTCATCGCGGATCGGAAACATCAGGCGATTGCGAAACGTGTCGTAAAATCCATTTCCGTTTTCACGCGACTTGGCCAGCCCCGCGAGTGCCAACTGCGGCGGTGCGAATTTTCGCATCTCGTCGGAGCGAAGCAGCGCATCCCACGAATCGACGGCAACGCCGAGGTGGAAGCGCTGGATCGATTCGCGCGTGAACCCGCGCGAATCGAGATACTCCCGGGCCGCTGCGCCTTGCTGCGGATGAGAGAGGAACTTTTCAAAGAGCGCGCCCGCCGCCGAATTGGCTTCGAGCAACATCTGCCGTTCACTGACGTTTTGCTTCGCACCAAAGCGCGGCAGCTCAACGTTATATTCGTTCGCCAACTGCTTCATCGCATCGAGAAACTCGAGGCGATCGCGTTTCATCACAAAGTCGATCGCGTTGCCCGACGCCTTGCAGCCGAAGCAGTAAAAATACTGCCGGGCCGAATCGACGTTGAACGACGGCGTCTTCTCCGAATGAAACGGACAGAGGCCTAAAAATTTACTGCCGCGACGCTTGAGGCTGACGGTCTTCCCGATCAACTCCACGACATCGACGGCCGCAAGCACTTTCGACTTGGCGTCGCCTGACGCAACCGGGGCAGATGAGCCTGCAAAACTGCTCATGCACACACCTGGGTTCGACGGACGCCACAAGCCGACATCAATTCCAAAACATACGAATCAGAACGATTCCGATTTATTCTGATCCTATGCCTACGGCCGAACGTAACTTCAGCTACTGTCAAACTTAATAGAAAATCAATGGTCGAAGTTCGAGGAAATATAGCACGGATTATGGAACCGGTCAAATTCCGGACCGATAAAATTCGTTGTAAGTGCTTGATAGAGATCATCTTGCGGCGCTTCCGTCAAATGACGTGATTGTAGGTTTGAAGAGCGCCGCGACTTGTTGCGAGAGATCGGTTGCTTCGGCGTGATCGACAGAGGGGATCGAATGAAGATCAAGCGGGTCATCGATTAGCCCGCAACACATCGCTAAACAGCGGCCGCGCAAATTCGGTTTGTTGCTGTCGGCGAGCGATGAAATCCACCGGTCATGATCTGTGTGCTTGTACGAATCCAGCGCTAGAAGAAGCGATGCGATGCCAAAGTCGGAAGGGTCGATCGGCAGCTTGATCGCGGGCTTCAGCGGCACGCCCGGCTTGCTCGATCGCGTCGCCGCCGGCGCTTGCACGAAACCGGGCTCCGGGAAGCGATCCCACTTGTTGATGAAATCGCCGGTGTCGATTCGATTTTGTGAAAGCGCCTGTGCCGCCCGCTCGATGGCGACGTCGTATCGCGGATCGCCGGTCAGGCACGCGGCGATTAAAAGCGTTTCGATCGCGTAGCGCGACGCAAGCGTGTCTGCGCCGCCGGGGGAGGTCAGCGCTTCATCCACGTCCTCGCCCTCTACGGTGTAAGCCGTCGCCCAAAGATTTGCACTTTTGAGTGGCCCGGTAAGCCGACAGCGCAGCAACAGATCCGCCGCCTTCGCGGCGGCCTCGATGGCGTGCTGGTTATTCAGCGATTCGCCGGCCAAGAAGAGCGTGATCGTCGCATCGCGAAAATTGGAATTGTCGAGGCGCAGAATGCGCACTGCGTGCTTCGACTCGGCGTTGGGCGGAAACGCGACCGGCCAGCCGCCGTTGTGCGCTTGCTGTTTCAGCAGCCAGTTCAAGCTGCGTGTGGCGGCGGCATGGAACATCGCGTTATCTGAGTCAGCGGCCGAAGCGTTTTGTGTTGAAAGCTCGGCCAGCATTAGGGCCATGCCGGCAATCGTGGCATCACGAAGCGGGACATACGCGCGGTCGTCACGCCCGCCGCCATTGCTGGTAAAGGTGGGGCGGCGCAGGACCGCGCCCGTGTGAGACTGCGCTGCCACGACGCCGCGTGCGGCTTGGTGCGCCGACGCGTTCAGCGAATCGTCATTTAATAAGTGTCCCGCCCAAAGAAGCGCCATCGCGGCCGCAGGCGATTCGAGCGCTCCCATCGCGACGGTTGGCGATCGCCGTACGCGCGGGTCGGCCGACACTTCGGTTTCCCACGCCCAGCCGTACGGCTTTTTAACCGCGGTATCGATCAATGCCTTGGCGGCGCGGCGCATCGAGCCTTCCCGCTCGGGCGCGACAATCATCGCGCGCGGGAGCAGGTCAATTGAAGATTGAGTGGTTGGAGAAGTCGTGGGTGAAGTCGTCGGTGAAGTCGGCGGCGAAATCGTCGGCGCTTCCTGGGCTTGCAGCGACGCCGTCGCCGCGGCGAGTGTCATCAGCAGCACGTTTCGTATAGACGACATCATGCGTTTGGCAATCTTCCGCCACTCTCCGTACGCCGGGAGAGGGATAATGCTGTGCGACGCGCACCGGCAACTTGTGATTGCCGCGTCCGGATGATTCAATGCTCGATCTTACGTCCACCGAATCCCCGCCGGCCTGAATTTGCGGAATTCAGGCCGCCATCAAATGTGTATGCAACGTTTCGAACTCCACATTTCGACTGACGGAAATAACGACGTTATCAATTTATCGCCGTTGTTACGCGATCAATTGACGCCAATGAAGCTCGAGGGCGAGGGGCTACTCCATCTTTTCGTCGCCGGAAGCACGGCGGCCATCACGACGCTGGAATTCGAGCCCGGCCTGGTGAAGCACGACCTCGCTAACGCCATGCAACGCATCGCGCCGCACGATGTGTTGTACGAGCACGAACAAACCTGGCACGACGACAACGGCCACAGCCATGTCCGCGCCGCGCTCGTCGGACCGGGCGTCGTCATTCCCGTCTCCGAAGGACGACTCCTCACCGGCGAATGGCAGCAGGTCGTGCTCATCGACTTCGATACCCGCCCACGGCGGCGCGTCGTCATCTGCACGATTATTTGAAATCATCAATTCAGCAGCGCAATTAACCCGTCGACCGTAAGTCCCGCATCACGAATTAATCCACGAAGTAAACCGCGATCCAGCTCTCGATGGTCGGGAACCGACAGGTTCATCGGAATGATCTCGAAACAGAAAGACCCCTCTCCCGGCCTCTCCCCGAGTACGGAGAGAGGTGAAAAAATTTAATCAACTCATCGGCGCTGTCTTCCGCGGCACGTTCGGAATCACCGAGTTCGTGGCTTCAACTTTATCCTGCTCGACCTCCATCCACGCTTCAATCGCTTCTTTCACATTCGAGAGTGCTTCGTCACGCGAACTTCCCTGACTCCAGCAACCTTTCAGCGCTGGAGCATGTGCCACGAATCCGCGATCCTCGCCGGGTCGAATGATCACTTTGAGTTTCATCTCGGCATCCTCTTCGTTAAACGCGATGTTCCGATATCACGCCAACGACCGTGACCGTTCTTCCAGGCGTTGCACCAATTCGCCCGCCTCTTCCTCGCGTTCGCCTACCGAGCTGGTCCATTCCAGCCGCTCGTTTTTCATGACCGCGCGTTCGATGCGGCGGCAAGCGCTGATGACCGTGCTGTGATTTCGCTTGCCCATTCTCATGCCGATCTCTGGGAAGCTGAGCTTGGCCGTCTTGCGGACGAGGAACATCGCGACCGATCGCGCCAGGCTGATCGTTCGCTGACGCCGGCCCGACATCAGATCTTTGTGTTCCAAACCGAAATAGGTGCAGACGCTTTCGAGGATATTTTCCGGCTTGACGGGCGCGACGAGCTGGCGATCCAAATCGCCGAGCGCTTCCTGCGCCATCGCCACGTCGACCGGACGGCCTGTGAGCATCGTGTGGGCCGTGATGCGGGTGATCGCGCCTTCAAGCTCGCGAACATTCTGCGTGACCCGCCGCGCGATCCAACCGATCACTTCTTCGCTCAGCGGCAACTTTCCTTTCAGGCTCATCGTCCGCAAAATTTCGCAGCGCATGATGTAGTTTGGCGGGTCGATGCGAACGACCATGCCGCTGACGAATCGGTTGATAAGCGACTCGCCGAATTCCTCAATCATCTTGGGATGATCGTCCGACGCCATCACCACCTGCCGGCCCATCGCTTCGATCGCGTTGAACGTGTGGAGAAATTCTTCCTGCGTGGCCTTCTTGCCGCCGAGGAAATGCACGTCGTCGATCACAAGTAAATCGAGGTCGCGCACCTTGCGCCGGAACGTGTCGAGCTTGTTGTTCCGAAGCGACATCAAAAATTCGTTCGTGAATTCTTCGCCCGTCAGATACATCCAGCGCTTCGTCGGATGATGCTCGGCAAATTTCTTGCACAATCCCTGGAGCATGTGCGTCTTGCCCAGCCCGCAATGGCCATGAACGAAAAGGGGGTTGTATTGACTGCCGGGAAATTCCGCGACGTAGGTCGCAGCGTTATAGGCAAGCTGGTTGCTCTGGCCGACGACGAATGTTTCCAGACCGTGCCGTAGACGGGGGCGATTGGCGAAGACGGTCAGCGACGAGTCGCGATCACTGACCGGCAATTGCCGCATGATCGGGCGCGCCGCGGCGACTTCCATCAAGCCGGCGGCGGCATTTGCGCTGACACCGGTGGCCATCAGCCCGGACGTTTTCAGCCCTTTGCCGTTCCCAAACGCGGCCATCGCCGGGAGATTCGGCTTCCGGCCGTTGCGGGCGAACGCCTTTGCCGCCACGGTGGCACGCGTGTTCACGACCGCCGGCAAATCATTGCTCGAATCCTCAATCTCATCCGAATCGACGGCCGAGGGATCACCGATCTCAAAAAGATGAGGCGTGACCATGAATCGCACCGGCAGCGAGCAACCCAACACTTCGTGGGCCGCCTCCTGGATTGAACGGGCATAATGCGTGCCGATCCATTCGCTGATGAAATCGTTGGGAACGGCGATCTCGAGGCCGTCGTTCCGCAGATCGAGACGGGTCGATTTCGGGTTAAACCAGACAGCATAACGTTGATGCCCAACGCGCTGTGCGATTGCATCGGTCAGACGTGTCAATTGGGGATCGACAGCGGCTAAGAGACTGCTCACGCGATAGCTCCTTCCAGACGAACTCGGACGACCACACATCGACATCGAAACAGGGGCGGCGACGAACCTACGTGCGCACGCGCGGTGATCGCAGTGGCGAGCAGAAGCTCCCACACCGCGAATCGCGGTACTTGATCTCGCGTTAAAACGTCAAAAATGAATTCACGGCACGCAGGACAATCAAAACCCCGATCCTCGAATCGACAACGACGCACGCACTTTCACCCATCACCAACTCTTTCGCGCGGCCTATCGTCGGTTGACGAGAGCCATCGCGAAAAGCATCCGTGCTTCGCAAAAGCAACATCCATGTTGTCAGACAGAAGTTCGCATCCGTGCGATATGTCGCCGCCATATGAGGCGGCAGGCGGTGGCCGTTGCAGCCGCCGACGTGTCGAACGATCATCCCGCGACGGCAGGTTTGCCGGGCACGAGTATCAGGCACCGTTACGCTTGGTCAGCAACGGCTCTCTTCGACACGCTCTCAAACACCCCAACCGTCCATGGCGGGCATCGTGGGCAAAGTAGTGGCGGTTATCTGTGCTGGCAAGTACGAGATTACCGGATTTTCCGGCTCGAACGACAAATCCATCGGTACAGACGAGCGATGTTGCGCATTAAGATTTTTTTTGCACCGCGCATGCACTTTCGTTACCGGACCTGTGCAGCCGTGGTGAATGAAATAATCCGGTCAAATGTCCATGGTTCTTGAAGTGTTAAATAGGTAGTCGCACCCACAGACGAAGCCTATCGGCTTCACCCCCGCAGACCTGCGGTCGAGCTGCGGGAGGGCGCGGTCGACGGCACGGTTGTCGCTGTCGACGGCGACGGTTCGACAATCGTTGCAGGTTCGGCGCGTGCAGCCGGGGTGTCGGCAGTTTTACGTCGAACGAAGACAACGATGCTAGCAATCAGCAAGAGGAGGCCGACGGTTTGCCAGAAGTTTAGCTTCATGACGGTCGCGTCACTCTATGCGGCGAGACGCGGACGCACCAGCGGCATGCGGAAGTTTTCCGGCATCGAGGCGGGCAACGCGTCGTTGCGCGACGCGCGGGAGATCAAGAAAACCACCATTACCGATAATCCGATCACCGTGCCGTTGATGTGGCTGGAGTTTGCCACGCCTGGATTGATGAGCAGCCACAGATAGGTCAGCGTCCAGGTGCGTATGAGCCAGGTATCGGATCGCTGCAACTGCGCGCCGATCGGCATCCCCATGAATTCGCTTGCCAGGAGTGTTACCGGCACGGCCAGGAGCAGCAGGTCGTAATCGAAATAAAACGGCATCAACAATGGCGTTGCGCAGATTGTCGCCGCGATTAACCGATCACGCTGACGTTGCGAAGATTCGCCCGACCATGGATCGCTTTGACCTTCGCGATGCTGCTTCAACGTCCAGACCGCTTTGAGCAGACCCGCGACCACCGCAAGGCTGCACGTGATTGTCAGCGTCATGACGAGCCTGCTCGTCTCGCCAGCGGTGCGGCCCTGCAGCAGCAAACGCCAGAAGCCTTTGAGTGTGACGTGTCGTTCCCAGAGATACTCGTGGTCGATCTGCATATAGCGCAAATTCTCAGGGAGTTTGACCATGTAATCGTGGAGCGTTCCGGGCAAGGTAAATGCGCTCGCTGCTAGAAGCCCCGCGCCGACGAATGCGGTTCCCGCCATCGCGCGCCAACCGAGATCGAGCGTCATCACTGCCGCCAGCACCATCGCCAGTTGCGGCTTGTACGAAAGCAGCCCGCACAGCGCGCCGGCGATGACCGGCCTACGCATTCGCCAGGCGGTGGCGATCAGCGACACGAGCAGGAGCGACCCGAAGGTGTTTTGTCCGTGACTGATTGCCTGGATGAACGGCATGGAGACGAGGATGAGCAGCGGCACGAGTGCGCGGCTGCGCCAATCTGCTTCCAGGCCGAGCATGCGCTGTATGACAAGCATCGCGGCCAGCAGCGCCGCCACGTTGCAAATCGTCCAGATAAAGAGCGCCTCGCGATACGGCAGCCGAGCCAGCGGCGCGAATACCCACGCATAAAACGGCGGGTTCCAGAACGGGCCAAACCCTTTGCCGATCTCGAGGTTGTTTTCCGTGGCGATCTTGTGCTCGATCTCGCGGACCGCGTTCAGGTCATAGAGGCGATCGCTCATTCCGTGATTGATGAACGTGCCGGCGGTGTAGAAGGGCAGGAAATCGTGGCCGAGCATGTCGGAGGTGACGGATTTTTCGCGCGCCTGCACCGAGTTAATGATGGCGATGGTGAGTACGAAAATCGCGAGCGCAACGCCTCCTTGCCAGAGGCGTTTGCGGAGCGAAGTGTGACGCAGCAGGGCTGGAAGGGGCAGGGCCATGAATCCGTCATCGACGAAATAGCGGCCAGCTCTGCAAAAATATTATCGGACGGTGCGAACCTTAGACGGCTGGCGGTTCCGCGATCATCGAACCCCGGTCGTCGATCGAGTCCATCTGCTGCGGAAATCCGATAAGCATAATCACCGCGGCCACCACGGCGATGGCGGCTTCAATGCCCCAGACCTTGCCGTACGAAATGCCGGAAGCAGACTTGGCAACATGTGCGAGCACCTCGTTGTACGCACCGGCTAGCACGGGGCCGACGCCGAGGATGATGATGCCAAACACAATCTGCGTGCTGTGGCGAATGTCCGCGGGGCTGATGCGCTCGACAAAGAGAAACGACCCGGCGAAGAAAAAGCCGTAGTTCATGCCGTGTAACAGCATGACCCATTTCACAGTGGCGGCGCTGGGCACAAGCGCGAACACGCCGAACTTGGCGGCATACGACAGCGCGCCGAGGATGATGATCCATTTGTAGCCGATCGGTTTCAGAATGAAGCCGAGCAACGCGAGGAAGACGATTTCGCTGACCTGGCCGATCGCCATGGTGGGGCCGATGTCACCGGAGGTCAGGCCGATCGCGTCCGTGATGTAGCTGGGCATCCGGATGAAATAGACCTGGTGAATCATCGAAATAAAGAGAGCGGCGACAATCAGCGCCATGACGCTCGGCTGGGTCAGCAGTTTGAAGGCGGCCGTGAACGCGATGGGCCGCGTGCTGCTTTTCGACGGCGGCGTCGCGGGAAGCGCCAGCAGACACCAGGCGCCATACAGCAGCGACACGATCCCGCCCACGAGCATCGAATACTTCATCTGCGAAACCTCGTCCCCCCGCGCCGATCCGTCGATGAACGGCCAAGCCGACGTCAGGTGAACGCCGGTTTTCATGAACATGAGCGGAAACGCGACCGACGCGACGATCCAGCCGATCGTGCCCCACATGCGGATCGGCGGGAACTGCTTTTCGCGATCGGGTAGATGGGCAAACGCCACCGAATTGCTGAGGCTCAGCGTCGGCATGTAAAGGATGCTGTACAGAATCGAAAGGACCATCCACGCGGCGTACGACGTTTGGTATGTCATCACAAACTTCACGAACGCGCCGGCGATCAGCATGAGTCCTAACGCCTTCTCGGCATTCATAATTCGATCGGCCAACTGTCCCGCAATGAACGGCGCCGACACCGCGCCGATCGAGCCGGCCAATCCGAGAATCCAGCCGATCTGCCCACTGGTAAACCCGAGCCCGCCTTTCTCCGTCGGCGAGGCGAAATAACCCGCGAGGATCGGCATCCACACGCCCCACACGGCGTATTGACAAAACATCATCAACGACAATCGAGCGAAGGGCGTGCGACTCTGAAACGGTGTCGCCGAAAGGGGTGCGGTCTGCGTCATGCGAGCGTTTTACCATCGGATGACATTGGGATGAACAGGGCGACCGCATTCTGGATGATTTCGTTTTTTTCTCCTCTCCCCATACTCGGGGAGAGGTCGGGAGAGGGGCGTTTTCGAGCGACAGAAGACCCCTCTCCCTGCCTTCCACCCACCACGAGTACGCAGTGACCTCCGAGTACGGAGAGAGGAGTTAATAGAATGCGGTTGCCGTGTCGGGATGAATGGCAGGAGCGCGAATCGCGCGGCAATATTGTGCGATCGCAATACCATGCGACCGCGTATGCCTCCCTCGGCCAATGGAGTAAAGATGACAAAGAAAAACCTCCTGTGTTGGACGCTACTGCTTACGATCGCCGCCAGCGCCCATGCGAATAAGATCCTGCCGGTCGCGCCGACGACAGGCGAGTGGAAGAACCAGCCACTCGGCGCCTGGATCGTGCTGAAGACCGTCAGCCGCGGCCGAACGGTGCCGGCAACGGCCGAGGCAAGTTCAACGCTCTACCAACGCAATTTGCTCGTCGGCACCGACGAGCATGGCGCGCCGTGGTTTTCAGTATTCAAGTCGAATTCCGCAGACGGGCCATGGACATTCTCTTTTCAACTTGGCGGTGGAACCGCTTATGGCGACCTGGGCACAAGTACAACGCAGCCCGCTGAGACGCTGCACGTAGGAGAGGCCGCGATCGAGTGCAGCGTGAAGCAGTATCGTTCCGTCGACGATGCGTGGAAATACGACGGCAAAATCTGGACGGACGCGGCCACGGGCATCGACCTACAGCAGATTCGAACATCGCGTCCGCGCGATGAGGATGCGCCGCAGACGGAGTCGGTTTCCGAAACGAAACTCGTCGCGATCGCGATGCAAAGGGTGAATGGACTCGACTGCAAAACGTTCCTGCAACAGACGACAGAACGGTTTAACGGCAAAACGAGCTCGCTGATGGACATCGTGTTGAGTCCGGATGTGCCGGGGCGTCGGTTGTCGTCGAAATCCTGGCGCGGCGGTGATCGATCAAAGCCGACGGAGTTCGAATCGGAAGTCATCGCGTGGGGCATCGATCGCGACGGCTTGGTGGCCGAGCAAAAGCGAATACATGAAGGGCCGCGTCGGGCAGATGAACAGCTAAAGGAGTACGCAAGGTTCGTCGATGATGCCGAGTCTGCGACAGATGTGGTTCGCCGCGCGAAGGGTGTCGAATTTGTGGCGATGAATCACTTTGCGTCGGTCGATCGACCGCGAATTGAGCGAATCGATCGTGCGGCGCTGGCGAGCGATGAGCCGACGATCTTTCGCGCCGGCGCGGAGGCGGCCGGGATTCATCATATCGCGGGCACGTCGCCGCGCATTGTTGAGTTGCTGAACAAAGACCCGGGCGGCGCGTTTCAATATCTTCGTGCCCTGGGGCGGCTCGCCGAGCCGGCAGGGCTGGACGCGGTGCTCGTCGCGCTGCGTCGGCCCGAAGGAATGGCCGGGAGCGCGGCGCTCGAAGCCATCGTCAATTTTTCAGATGACCGTGCAACCGATGCGATGAAACAGATTCTGCAGGATCAAAAGAACCCGGCACGCCGTGGGCTCGTTGGCCAGCTTTCGCGAGGGCAAAGTCGGCACGCGATCGAGCTACTAAGTTCAGTGGCAGATGATCCAGACTTTGGTGTTCGTGAAACCGTGCAATGCGCGCTCGCCGAGCAGGGAAGATCGGAAGGTTTAAACGCAGCAATAAAGGCGCTCGGTGATCAAAAATTGAAAGTGCGTGTTGCTGCCGCCATGGCGGTGGGGGGCATCGGCGAAAAGTCGGCCGATCCAAAGCCCGCCGCCGATGCGCTGGTCCCGTTGCTCGATCCCGCCACCCCGCCGCAACTTCGCGGCATTGCAGCGCTAAGCCTGGCGCGGATGAAGGATTCACGTGTACTCACAACGCTTCGGGATTTTGCGACGAGCGATTTGCACGCGACGAACGCTGTAGACGAAAATCCGTTTGCTGCGATCTTGCCGTCGCCCGCGCTCGGCATCACCGGGTTGCAATTCATGGCGACGCAAGAGTCGTATGCGATGTTGGTCGAGCTGTCGGGCGATCCAAAACTGCTTCCGCTTGCGATAGGAGCAATGCATAACGCACACGATCGCTTCAGGCCGCGCGGGCTGCGTGGGACGTTTACCGGAAACTTCCGCCGCAACGTCGCACAACCTCGCCGGCAACGACACCGTCCGCGAGCGAGCGACGATCGACCAGCATGGAAGGCGAGCTCTACGGCGTGATCGTCGGAAATGGCGATCAAGCGCTGGCCGATAAAATCGAAGCGGAGATCCCCTCACTCGCCCCGGCCAGCCGGCCGGTGCTGCGCCGGCTGGTGCGATCCATCCGCCAACGGCAGGACCAGAAGATGAGTGAAGGGGGCGTCGAGGCGCTGCCGACGACATCGCCGGCGACGGCACCGGCAAATCGTTGAGGCGTTATTGGGCTGAATCCACTGGAATATGCAGCGGCCCTTCGCGCATGCCGCGCAGCCATAGTTTGCGATCTTCGTGATCGCCGGATGTCCAGATCAGCAACACCGCGAGCGCGCCGTAGAACGGCAGGTGGCCGACGAGTTCGTTCCAGTTGAAGACAGTGAGCGTGAGATTGAACGGCAGCCACGCAAGGCAGACGACGACGCGCGGGAAGACGCCGAACAGCAGCAGCAGGCCGACGATCAGTTCGACCGTGCCGGCACAGATGGCGAACGTGCGGTCTGACATCGCCAGGCCGAAGAACGGCATGAAGTTCAGGGGATGCGTCAGCAGAAAGGATTCGGCGAGCGGAAGATTGGCGAGCTTTTCGGTGAACGCGACGGAGACCAGGCTCAGGCCGATGCCGGCCCGCAGCGCAACCGGCGCTTCGCGCATGAGTGTTTCATGCGGTTCCAATTTTGGAAACAACAATCGATCAATCGAGATCGGCCCGCGCCCCGCCAGGAAGAAGAACGCGGCGAAGCCGAGATAGTGGATGTTCTCGAGCATCGGCTCGAGCCCGACGACGAAGATGCCGGCAATCCAGACGAGCGACAGCGCCATCGCCATGAGTCGTGTAAATCCGCCGTAGAAAAAAGACAACGCCGATGCCACCTGTGCCAGGCCGAAGATGTAAATCCACACGCCGTGCAGAAGATTGTTCGGCGAGAAAAGCCGATTGGACATGCCGTTGATGAGTAGCGGCACGGCGATGTGCACGCCGAGAATGAACGGTGCGATGCCATAGAATGCGGCGCGACGATCGTCCGTGGCACCCAGCACCGCCGGGCTGGGGAGCAGGTCGCGCTTGTTTCGCATTCGCCACAGAATTGTCGCGGCGATGACGACCGCGATCGCGACGAAGATACCGATCATCGTCGGTAATTCGAAAACGCTCCGCAGCGAGGTGAGCTGGCGGGGCCCGTCGAGGAACCATTTTTCGTGCGCAGAGGCGGACGAACAAACGGCAAGAGAGGCGGCGAGGAATGCGGCGCGGTTTATTCTCATGAAATGACCCTGGGATTTTAGCCCGATGGTCCTCGTTGTTCGAAAAAGTGATCGACAAGACCAGCAGACCAGGGCGACCGTACCCTCGACGATCCGGCATTTCCTCCTCTCTCCGTACGCGGGGAGAGGTTGGGAGAGGGGCGTTTTCGAGCGGAGAAGTTATTCCGGAAACCTGATGATGAATTCATCCTCGCTCAGTACCTCAATGCCGAGCGACTTGGCTTTGTCGAGTTTGCTCCCGGCGTTTTCGCCGGCGATGAGGAAGCTCGTCTTCTTGCTCACACCGCCTGACGGTTTTCCACCCAGCGCGGTGATGCGGTCTTCGATCTGTTTGCGGTCGAATTTCTGAAGCGTGCCGGTGATGACGATCGATTTGCCGCTGAGCGGCTGCGCGCTCGCGGCGATCTTTGCAAAGTGAGGATCGACACCCGCGGCCTTTAGCGAGCGAACGACAACCTCCCCGGCAGCGCCGTGAAAAAAAGCGTGCACCGATTCTGCAATCACATCGCCGATCTCATTGACCGAAACCAGTTGCTGCTCCGTCGCGGCGGCGATCGCGTCCAGCGAGCCGAACTCGGCCGCCAGGAGATACGCGACGCGATTGCCGATGTGACGAATCCCCAGCCCCGCGAGCAACCGATCAAGGCCACGTGTCCGACTTTCACTGATCGCGCTCACCGCGCCCTCGGCAGACTTCTCACCCATGCGTTCGAGCTTCAGCAACTGCTCAGCCGTGAGCGAATACAGGTCCGCAAATGTCTTCACGAGCCCCGCGTCGACGAGCTGATCGATTAGCGCCTCGCCCAGGCCCTCGATGTCCATCTGGTTTCGCGAGCAGAACCAACGCAATCGCTCTTTCAACTGCGCCGGGCAGGCGGGGTTCACGCATCGGACGTAAGGCCCGTCGGTCTCCTTCATCACGGGCGTGTCGCACGACGGGCACTTCGTCGGTGCTTTCACTTTCTGCGCACCCTTCGGTCGTTTCGACTCGACCACCTGGACCACCTGCGGAATGACCTCACCCGCCTTTTCGATGACGACCGTGTCGCCAAGATAGATGTTGAGTGCTTCGATATTTTCGATGTTGTGCAGGCTCGCATTTTGCACGGTCGTGCCCGCGACGAAGACCGGTTCCATTCGCGCGACCGGCGTCAGCGTGCCGCCTTTTCCGACCTGCCAATCGACGGCCTTGAGCACGGTCGGCATCTGCTCGGCCGGATATTTGTAGGCGATCACCCAGCGCGGCGACTTGCTGGTCTCACCGAGCCTTTGCCGCTGCGCGAACGAATCGACCTTCACAACGATGCCGTCGGTTTGATACGACAGCGCGCCGCGAAGCTTGGCAAATTCTTGAATGAACGCGATCGCCTCATCGATGTTGTTGGCGATGGTCACGTGCTCACCGATCGGCAGGCCCAGCGATTTGATGATCTGCATGCACTCGAAATACGAATCGCAAGGCTGTGGCTTCACCTCGCCGGTGCCGTGCGAAACAAACCGCAGTCTTCGGGCGGCGGTGAATTTTGGGTCGAGTGATTTGAGCGTGCCGGTCGTCGCGTTTCGCGGGTTTTTCAGCGGCTCGTTACCGAGGTCGACGAGATCTTTGTTGATGCGTTGAAACTCGGCGTTGGGCATGAAGACTTCGCCGCGCACTTCGAGAATGTCGAAGTGGGGCTGCTTCTTCTCGTGTCGCAGATGAAGCGGGAGCGAGCGGATGGTGCGGGCGTTGTTGGTGATGTCATCGCCGCGCCGTCCATCGCCGCGCGTGGCGACGAGAACGAGCTTGCCCTGTTCGTAGCGCGTTGAAGCGGCCACGCCGTCGACCTTTGGTTCAAGGACATAACGGACCGGCTCATCGCCGATCGCTTTTCGCACGCGTTCATCAAACGCCCGAAGCTCATCCTCGCTATAAGTGTTGTCGATGCTCATCATCCGCACGGCGTGCTCGACCGCGCGAAACCCTTCGAGCGGTTCGCCGCCGACGCGTTGCGACGGGGAGTCGGGCGTGATCAATGTGGGGTGCGCCGTTTCAAGATCGATCAACTCCCGCATCATCGCATCGAAAGCCTGGTCGCTGATTTCCGGTTTTGCTTCGACGTAATAGAGGTGAGTGTGATAGTTCAACGCATCACGTAACGCGGCGATCTGCTTCGACGGATCGGACTTGGACATGGGCAGGATTGTAATACGAAGACCCCTCTCCCTGCCTCTCCCCGGGTACGGAGAGAGGAGAAGGATCGGAGTCCTCTTACAACAAGCGCAACTGTTCCAATCGAACGCGCATCGTCACAACGGGATTCGGATCGGCCAGGTCGATCTTCGTCGCGTTCCATCCCAGGCGCACAGCGGTCTCGATGTTGTCGAGCTTGTCGTCGAAAAAAATGATTTGCTCGGGCTGACGCTTCGTGACGCGTTCGAGGTGTTTATAAATCGCCTCGTCGGGCTTGCGCGCGCCGACTTCCTGACTCGCGAAGCGGTAGGTGAGACGATCCAGTGGCAAAGCAGCGTGCCCAGTCTCGGCGCGCATCAGATTCCAGTGACTGACATTCGTGTTTGACAGGCACGCAGTTTCGATGGACCGGGCAGCAAGATCATCGAGCAGCTCGCCCACGCCGGGAAAGGGCGAAATCAGGTAGGCATCGGCGATGGCCGAGACATGCTTTGGTTCTAGATTAAAAAGCATCCCCGCGCGGGTGCAAAACTCGTCGTGATCCATCCGCCCGATTTCATTCTCCACCACGATCGCATGAAGCTGTGCGCGCTTCGTTTCATCGAGAGGCCAACTCAAACCATGCTCGACGTTCGCGATTTTACATGCGTGCGCCCAGTCGTCTGCGATGCGGATCAGGACATTGCCGAGATCGAAGACGACGAGGGGGTTGGTCATGTTGAACGTGATCTAAAAGCAGCGGTGTTCACGTCATTCAGAAAGAGCCTAGGCGACTGAAGAATCTCGACTGACGAACAATGCTCGCAATTCGAGATTCTTCAGTCGCCTAGGCTCCTTCTGAATGACAGTGATCGGCGCGTTCAGTTCTCGAATCATTCCGGCGAACCCTTGCTCATGTCATACACCCACGTCTGCGACGCCGGCATCCAGTCGAGCAGTTCGTCGGCCTTGAAGAACAAGCCAAGTTCACGCATCGCGCTTTCGGCGCTGTCGCTGCCATGGATGAGGTTGAACGAATTCGATACGCCAAAGTCGCCGCGAATCGTGCCCGGTTCGGCCTGGCTGCCGAAGGTCTTGCCCATCATCTTGCGGCTGATGTCGATCGCGTTCTTGCCCGCGAGCGCGAGCACCAGCACCGGCGAGCTGGTCATGAACTTCACCAGGCCGGGGTAGAACGGCTTCCCCTTGTGCGGTTCGTAGTGCGTCTCGGCCAGCGTCGTCGGGATTTTCATCAGCTTTGCGCCGACGAGCTGTAGACCTTTCTTTTCGAACCGCGTGACGATTTCCCCGCACAGGCCACGCTGGACAGCGTCGGGTTTTAGGATGATGAGCGTACGTTCCATGATTCTCCAGACAAGTGAATGTGGACGGTTGAATGTCGATCGTTGAAGGGCATCACAATCGCTCCGCCATCAACAATCAACAATCGACATTCCACGATCGACATTCAACAATCAAGATCAGAGCGCGGAGCTGTCGAGCGAATCGGTGAGGTTGATTCCGCACTCAACTTTGCCCTGCCCGGTCCAGCGGCCCGCGCGGGCTTCATCGCCGGCGGTGATCGGGCGGGTGCAGGTCAGCGGGTTGCAGCCGATCGACAGATAGCCGTGCTCCACCAGCGGATGGTGCGGCAAATCATGCTGCTTTAAGTAGCCGAAAATTTCCCGGCCGGTCCAGTTCAACAGCGGAGAGATCGCATGACAGTTGTATCGCTTCGACCACTCGACAAATTGCCGATCGGCGCGGGATGCAGATTGATTGCGACGAATGCCGCGCAGCCAGCCGCGCGGCGCGATCTCGCGCATCGCGCGATCGAACGGCTCGTTCTTGTTCGCGCCACAGCAGGCATTCACGTCGGCGCGCATCGTCGGATCGATCTCGCCGGCTTGTTGCAGATATGCGATCGGGTCGTTCTTGGTGCGATAGCTCCAGACGTTCAGATTGAATCGCTGACGCAGCTCGGCCATGAATGAGTGCGTTTCAGGGAACAGATAACCGGTGTCAACGAACACGATTCGAATGCCGGGGGATACGTTGTTGGCTAAGTGCAACAGCACGGCTGAATCCGCGCCGAATGACGACGACATGATCAGCTGATTGCCGAACGTCTCGGCCGCCCACCCGACGACGTCGGCAGGGCTGGCGATCTCGAAACGCGCGTTGAGCGTGGCGAGATCGAGCGTCGAGTTTAGTTCAGCCATTGTTGTCATGACTACAAACTGATTGTGGATTGTGGATGGTGGATTGTTGAATGTCGATCGCTTTCAACAATCAACTATCAACAATCAACATTCCACCTTCAACAATCTCGCTAGCAGCGCATCAAACATCGCCCGCGGCACTCGGCGGTCGCGAGCGAATCCGAGGCGAATGTGTTTCTTGTTTGAGCCGTGAAAGTCGCTGCCGCCGGTCATTAAGAGATTGTAGTGCGCTGCGATCTCCATCGCTCGATCGATGAAACGATCACGATGATCGGAGTGGATCACCTCTAAGCCGTCCAATCCTAGATCGACAAGATTCTTGATCGCGCTTTGCAATTGGGCGTCGTTATTCTTACGAAGCTGCGTGGGGTGTGCGAGCACGGCAAGGCCGCCGGAACGGTGAATCAAGTCGATCGCCTCGCGTGCGGTGAGTTGCTCTTTATCGACCCACACCTTGCCGCCAGTGCCGAGATAAAGATTGAACGCCTCGGCCATATTGGAAACGATGTTTTTCCTGACCAGGACGGCCGCCATGTGCGGTCGGCCGATAACGTCGCCACCGGCTTCCGCGCGAAATTCGTCGAGCGTGACGGGAAGTCCCAGCGCGTTCATTTTCTGCACCATCCGCTCGTTGCGTCGGTTGCGTCCGTCGATCAGCGTGCTGGTGAGAGTAACCAGGTTGGGGCTCATCGGATCGATGCCGTAGCCGAGTAAATGAATGGTCGAGGGACGCGGCGAGACGCAGCTGATTTCGATGCCGGGAATGAAATCGATGTCGAATTCCCGCGCGGCCGTGGTCGCTTCTGCGATGCCCGCGATCGTGTCGTGATCGGTGAGTGCGAGCCCCGAGAGTCCGGACTCTTTCGCGAGCTTCACGACCTCGCGTGGTGTGAACGTTCCATCCGAGGCAATTGAATGGCAATGAAGATCGACGGACGAATTCATTGGTGAACCGAGAGAATGCTTCGCTCAGCGCGGTCGCGAAATGGAACGCGGCATGTTCCGCGAAGCCGCGAGCGGCTAGGCACTGAGGATGCCGTGATCTTCGAGATATTTTACGATTTGCAGCGCGGCGTCTTCCGGCTTTGTCGCTTCCGTATCGATGACGATCTCGGCCTTGTCCGGGGCTTCGTACGGATCGTCGATCCCGGTGAAGCCTTTGATCTGACCCGCGCGGGCTTTCTTGTAAAGTCCTTTCGGATCGCGCTTCTCGGCGGCTTCGAGGGAAACGTTGACGTACACCTCGATGAACTCGCCGCCTTTGTTCAGCGTGCGGACCGCATCACGATCTTTCTTATACGGGCTGATGAAGCTCGTGATCGCGATCGTACCTGCGTCGGCAAACAGTTTCGCGACCTCACCGATGCGACGAATATTTTCCGCCCGGTCGTCGGCGCTGAAGCCGAGATTCTTGTTCAGCCCCATGCGAATGTTGTCGCCATCGAGGCGGTAGGCGTGCTTTTTCTTGTGAAGCAGCATCTGCTCGAGAATCACGCCAATCGTCGACTTGCCCGAAGCGGACAGGCCTGTCATCCAGACAGTGGCGCCTTTCTGATTCAGCAGCTGCTGACGCTCAGCCCTGGAAACGGTGCCTTCGTGCCAAGTGATGTTGGTTGCTTTTTGGTCGGCCATGATGCCATCGACCGTAGAGGAAAAATCGAACAACCTCAATGCCTCGGGGCGTTGACTGAGACGACGAGCTGATGGATGTATCCGGCCGTTAGCCGGACCGTCAGGTCCAGCCTTTCACCAGCCAACGGCTGCACTCGATGTTGGTCCAGCAGAAACATCGTGACCGGATCGATCTCCATCTTAAAATCACGAATAATGTCGATCGTGTTCCGAAGATAGGCAATCTTTTCCGCATCGGACGCCGACGCAGCAGGTGGCGGATCGGCGGGCGCGGGCGTCTCTTGGCCGAGCGAAATCATCTTCAAAGCGTCGCGTTGCCACTGATCGATCTTCGACGCGCCGTCCGCGGTTGCGATATCGGCCTTCCGATGTTCAGCGACGAGCGGAAGGAGCGTTTCGAGCGTCCGCGCTGGGCTCGGAGCCGTCGCGGGCGATGAGGTGGGAGCGGTCGCAGGCGCGTTCGCCGCCGACAGTGCAACACCGCAGATCAATTGTAAGACCACGCAAAGCGCGAAAGGTTTCTTCATTAAGACCTCCGAGAACCAGATTCGTCCATCTTGGGAAGAATTAAAGGGGTCGCGATTCAATCTAAAGATTCGCGCCCCCTTTTCCTGCCCAATCTAAAGATTCGCGTCCCCTTTTCCTGCCCGAAACAACGATCCATGCGGCGATGATTTTCAGCGATGTATGCAATTATTTATCCGCAGCGAGATCTTCGATGGAGACGGCGACGTCTGAAAGAATTAAAGAAAGAATTGAAGGGGCCGCGATTCAATTTAAAGATTCGCGTCCCCTTTTTTCCGCTCGCGTCCCCTTTTTTCCGCTCCAGCCACTCGTGGCGGAGTACGAGCGATTGCTCCGGCTCGCGGACCATCACCAACGTCTCGCCGCGCCGCTCTGCGATCCCGGTGAAAACGGCAACGTCGTCGCTCCCGTCGGGTTTTTTCCACCCAGGCAACCAGCGCGACGCGCCGGCCATGGAGTGCTTCAACGTAGATCATGAAAAGGATAAGAACGACTTCTCTGCGCATCGCGACGGCGATACGACGCCGCGTCCTGCGCGAAGTGCTGATAGGTGATTGTGCCAAGTTTGGTTGCGATTCGCCAAGGCAAATGAATTACATTCGGGTGAGCAGGGCGTCATACTCGGCGTGCGTGCCGATGAAAAACCAAATGATCGTTTCGCCCTCGCGCTGGCCGACGGCGCGATAGTTGTTGTTGATCCGCAGCGACCAGATATCCACATGCGGGGGGAGCTTTTTAAACTCGAGGCTTGGGTGGACGGGGTCGGATTTGAACTGGCGATAAGCGCGGCGGGATTGTTCCTGGATTCGATTCGGGAGTTGAGCAAATTGACGACGGAATCGGGCGTTGATGTGCGAGATCAAAGCGTCTCCGGGTCCAGCTCAGAAGTCCTCGCGTTTTCGAAATCTGCCCGCGCCTCGTCAGCGAGCTTTCGGAGACTGTCCGCATGTCGTTCGGACGTCGCCGACCACTTGCGATCCGACTGAATCTCTGACAGCACGAAACCAGCGACGGCATCCTGCTGGTCCTCCGGGAGCGATCGCAGGGCGTCAACGGCTTGTTCCATCCGGCGTGTCATGCGGATATTTTATATCTGGAATTGAACGGTGTCGATGAATTCCTGCCATCTTATCACCAACTCACTCCTGCTCAAACAACGGCGTGCTCAGATACCGCTCGCCGATCGAGCACATGATCGTCACGATCATTTTACCCTTGTTCTCCGGCCTTGCGGCGACTTTCGCGGCGGCGGCCATGTTGCCGCCGCTGCTGATGCCGGCGAAGATGCCTTCTTCCTTGTGCAATCGCCGCGCCCATTCGAACGCCTCTTCATCAGTGATCTGCACAACTTCATCGACGATATTCAGATGCAGATTGCCCGGCACGAAGCCGGCGCCGATTCCCTGCACTTTGTGCTTGCCGGGCTTCACCGGTTCGTGATTGCGCGTCTGCGTGATGACCGGCGATGCGACTGGCTCGACCGCGATCGCTCGAAAGCTCGGCTTGCGCTGCTTGATGACTTCAGATACGCCGGTCAGCGTTCCGCCCGTGCCGACGCCGTCGACGAAAATATCGACCTTCCCCTCGGTGTCCTGCCAGATTTCCTCAGCCGTCGTCTTGCGATGAATGTCCGGATTCGCAGGGTTTTGAAACTGCTGCGGGATGAAGCTCTTCGCATTTTCCTTGGCGAGCTCCTCGGCGCGATTAATCGCGCCGCGCATTCCGTCGGCCGCGGGAGTCAGCACGACCTGCGCGCCGAGCGCCTTGAGCAATTTACGTCGTTCGATGCTCATGCTTTCGGGCATTGTAAGCATCAGCTTGTAACCCTTGGCCGCGCAGACAAAAGCAAGCGCGATGCCGGTGTTGCCGCTGGTCGGCTCGATGATGATCGAGTCCGCATTAATCTTCCCATCGCGCTCGGCCGCCTCGATCATCGCGAGGCCAATGCGGTCCTTCACGCTCGAAAGCGGATTGAAGAACTCACACTTGGCCAGCACGATCGCGTGATCTTTCGGGATCAGTCGATTGATGCGAACCAGCGGCGTGCCGCCGATCGTTTCGGTGATGTCAGCAAAAATTCGGCCTTGGGGTTTCAGGGGCATGGTTTATTTCTCTGTGTAAAGGTCGCTTAAGTCGCGAGGTGATGCCGAACGATATGAAGTCATTGCTTGAGCTTCGACGAACTCAACGACTCCGTCCGTGTGTACAATCGACAGACCGATTTCGCCCGCCGGGATAAATACTAGTTCTGGTTGCGCGATTCTGATAATGCGTCCATCATTTAAGCAGATTTCAAACTCAATGAATGGTCTGGATTCAAAGAATGGTACGAAGCCTGAAAAGTGCATTGAGCCTCTGCGGTTATTCGGCCGTGCCGGCGCGGGCCGTTTGTACAAGTTCGACCGCTTTCAGTTCTCTTGGCCAGATACGCTTCGGCATCGCGTTGGACGAAACCATTCCATGACTGTTGTCGGTTGCGACAGCGATATCGAAAGGTTTTTCGACGATAACCGTCGTACCGTCAACGAACTCGATTTTGAAGGGTGCGAAAGGTTCTGCCAGACGAAATGATCTGATGCGGTCCATCAACATTGCTGCCTCCATCGAGTTGAAACGAACAAGCACAGGACGCTACTCCCGAGAGATTTTACACTCTCCAAACTGCTCCGTCTCCTCATTCATCACCCAGCAGGTCATCGCGCATGCCGCGCCTTTTTCGATGGCGACGATGATGTGGCTGTAAAACGACCACGGCGGCACATGCGTGCGGTCATATTCGCTTGGCCGGGCGGGATGATCGGGGTGGCTGTGATAAAAGCCGACAACGGCGTGCCCTTCCTTGGCCGCGTGATCATCCGCTTTGGCCATCGCGAGTGGGTCGATCGAGAAGCGGTGATACTGCTCGGCCGAGTCGAAAACGTTCTGCATCGGCACGAGCCGCACCACGCGTCGCTCGCAGTTCGCATCGCTGCCGATGAGGATCCCGCAGCATTCATTCGGATACGCCGCGATTCCCTCGCGCTCGATCTGCTCGTAAAGATCATTCGGAAGCACAATCGAATTCACGGCAAGGTCTCCGCTTCGTCATCGCACGTGATGCAGACTCTATGAAGAGAGATCAAGCACGGGCTATGCGCGATCTTAGAAAGGCCGACTCCATCTTCCAACATTAAGGATGATGCGAGGATTGCCCGGTCGACTTCCTCGATTAGGCCAACCCTTTCTAAAGTGCGTGAGTGCCGCATAAGCTGTGGGTCGAGACGGGAATTGCCATCGGAGGAACATTAGGTGAATCGAGTCATCAATTGGTTTTGCATCGGCGCATTTACTCTGCTGTTTCTCAACTGGACCGGGCCGGCCGGGAATGGTTTGCTCGCGTATGCCGCACCGCCGGCCACCGCGCAAACCTCATCTTCGCACGAGAATACGGCGGTCATTCCCGCGCTGGCGCCGGGTCTGGTGAAGCAGCACGAGGCGAACGTCGCGATCGCGAAGAAGGGCGACATCGATCTGCTGTTCATGGGTGATTCGATCACCGATTGGTGGTGGCGATCGGAGGGACCGCGGCCACGCGCGTCTTCGACGCGCCGAAGCACGACCAATCCCGCGACTCAACCTGCACCGCCGGTCCCCGGCGCGTACGCGGGCAAACCGGTGTTCAACAAGTATTTCAGGCAGATGAAGGTCGCAAACTTCGGCCTCTCCAGCGACACGACCCAGGGCGTGCTCTATCGCCTGCAACACGGCGAAGGGGAAGGCTTTTCACCGAAAGCAATCATGCTTCTGATCGGCACGAACAACACCGGCAAAAACACGGCAGAAGAAGTCGCCGACGGCGTGAAGGCCGATGTCGACGAACTTCGTAAAGATTTTCCCCAAGCCAAGATTCTGCTGATGGCGATCTTTCCGCGCAACGGGCCGCCTGCAAGCCGGCAGGAAATAGCCGAGATCAATCCGATCCTCGCCAAGCTGGACGACAACCAACACGTGTTCTACATGGATCTGACCAGGAAATTAACTCAGCCGGATGGTACCGTCCCGCGCGACATCATGAGCGACGGCCTACATCCGACGACGAAGGGCTACGAGATCTGGGCAGAGGCGGTGATCGGGCCGTTGAAGCGGATGATGGAGAAGAACTAAAATTTGTTGATTCAGATTTTCGAAAGCCGCTTTTGGCGGCTCGAACTAACAATCAGACGGAGACCGAAAATGAAGCGATCGTATTTGTTGAGCGGAGTCATCTCGGCGGGCCTGGCGGTGGGAAGTTTCTGCGTGACATCGGCGCGGCCGCTGGCGGCGCAGCAGCCGACGATGGCAAGCGAGCCTTCCATGAAATCGGCCATGCCGATGATGGACGTCTCCACCGAGGCCGCGCAGCAAGTCGTGATGGCCGGCATGGCAAAGGCCAAAGAGTTGAACCTCAAACAGAACGTCGCCGTGGTCGACGCCGGTGGAAATCTGAAGGCGTTCGCGCGAATGGACGGCGCGTGGCTGGGTAGCATCGACATCGCGATCAAGAAGGCCAAGACCGCGCGATACTTCGATATGCCGACCGGCGAGCTGGGCAAGCTCAGCCAGCCCGGCGGGCCGCTCTATCAGATCGAAGTCTCCAATGGCGGTTTGATCACGTTCCCCGGCGGCGTCCCGCTCAAGACGACCGACGGCACAATCATCGGCGCGATCGGCGTGTCGGGGTCGACCGTCGACAACGACAACGCCTGCGCGATGGCCGGCGCGGCCGCAATGAAGTAATTCGCGGTTGCGCTGGAAAATATCCGTCTAACCCGCGTTGCTCACCGGCGCATTCGCTCAGGCTTTCGAGGCGCCCTCCTCTTCGTCGTTGGGCGCGGCCTGCCCGTAGTTCAACGCGGCGACGAGTGCCGTACCGCCGAGGATGTTGCCGAGTAGCGCGGGCAGGATGAAGTGGTCAATTGCCGCGGACCATTTCATCTTGTGCGACGCCGCCAGGAAAAAAGCTTCGGTGGATCCTGCAATGACGTGACTGAAACCCGCGATGCCGATCAGGTAAGTCATGACCACGATGATTGGGATTCGGCCGGTCTCCGCGCCAGGCAGCAACCATACCATGAGCGCGATCAACCAACCGGCAAAAATCGCGCGCACGAAGATGACTTGAAACGCCGCATCCACGGTGTGCTGAGACGTAGTCAGGAGATGCGACTTGACCGACGCGTCGAGCACCGGCCAATGGGCGATCGCGAGCGCGAAAAGCGCCGTTCCGATTAAATTTGTCACCAGGACGATGCTCCATAACCGCAACACCTTCAGCGTGGTGCGGACGTCTCGGTGGTGAAGAAGTGGGAGCACGGGCGTCAGCGTGTTTTCCGTGAACAACTGCTGCCGGCCGATGATGACGATGAGAAATCCGACGCAGTATCCCAGCTTGGTGACCAGCAATCGCCAATCCTCCGACCCGCCCAGGCGAGCTGCGAGAATCGCTTCGGCGACAGCGGAGAACCCCATGGCGAGTCCGGCTGCGAGACCGGAAAATGCCAACGACAACGCGGTCCGCTCCAGCTCTTCCTTCGCGGAGTCGCTGATCGCGCGATAAATGACGTACGCGCTGGTTGCCTGTTTTTCCGCAACCTCCTCTTCCTCGCGTTCTTTCCTACTGTCGGCCATACAGGTCTCCGGGCCGACGAGCCTCCATCAAGCCGCGCACATTGTGAACGGCAAAAGTCGCCGTGCAGGATTTTTCCGCCAGGAACGCGACGGAGAGCTGACTCGGTTTGCTGAAGAATTCAGGTTCCGACAAAGCGTGCATGGAGCGACCGCGCGACCGCGGAGTCGTTCGTGCCGTGCACGATCAGGCGTCCATCAGGGAAGAGCGTCAGCTGAAAATTCGATCGCAGTTCCGGCTTAAATCGCAGGAAGTGCGGGGAGAAGGTCACGATCAACTCGCCGCCCAGGCGCGTCATCACGTCGTTTAACAGTGAAGGCCGAGCGCCGTCGCGCGGCGGGCGAATCTGGATCGCGTCACGGCCGCACAGGCTAATCGCGTTTCGGCGGCGGCCGTCGAGAAAGCTGAACTGCTTCAGGCCGCATGCCGGGCAGTCGTCGCGACGCGCATCGTGCGTTGGTGTCGTCCGTAACGAATGTGACCATGCGTCAATCCGCAGCAACGCCGGCGAAAAACCGGTCGGCGACGTGAGCAACTTGATTGTCTCCACAACCTGCGTCGATGCCACCATCGCCGCCGCCGCCGCGAGTACGCCCGCGGTGTCGCAAGTCGGCAGTTCACCCGCTGCGGGCGGCGTTGGAAACACGCATCGCAAGCACGCCGACTTGCCCGGCAAGATCGCCATCACGCGCCCCTCGACGCCGACGCATGCGCCGTAAATCCATGGCAGGCCGAGCTTCACGCAGGCGTCATTGAGCAGGTAGCGCGTTTCGACGTTATCGGTGCCGTCGATGATGACGTCGAACGGGCCGTCCTCGATCGTCAGCAACCGCTCGATATTTTCGGAGTCGACATCGTGGCGATGACGGAATCGATGGCGCGAAGTCTCGTCGCGGCAGCGATCGCTTTGGGTGTCCCGTTCGCCGCGTCGGCCTCGGTGAAGAGCGTTTGTCGCTGCAGATTCGTCGGCTCGACGATGTCGCGGTCGATGATGCGGACACGGCCGATGCCCGCACGCACAAGTTGCTCGGCCGCCACCGTGCCGAGGGCCCCGCAGCCGAGGATGACGATCCGCGCATCGCGTAACCGCTGCTGACCGGCCGGACCGATCTGCGGCAGAAGCGTCTGTCGATGATGGCGATTCGAAAAGTCGGTCATTTTGCGAACCGCGATCGGCTACCGCCCGGCGGGGCTTGACACTATATTCATTCTCGAAAGAGAAGGAGCGAAATGCCTGACACGTCTGAAATCCTGGCCGAAGCGGATAAGCTCGGCAAACTGGTCGCGCAGCATCCGGCTGTCGAAAAGTATAAACAAGCGCAGAAGGTTGTCGCCGATGATGCCGACGCCTCACGCCTGCTCCGAGATTTTGAGCGCACGCTCGATACGCTCGGCCAGCAGGAACAGCGCGGAATGCCGGTCACCGAAGCGCAGCGCACGCAACTCGAAACGCTCCAATCGCAGATCATGTCACACATCAAGGTCAAGGCCTTGAACATGGCCCAGGTCGATTTCATCGATCTCTTGCGCAAGGTGAACCAGACAATTCAATCCAAGCTTGTCGATCCACCGGCTGCCGGCGCGGCGGCGCCGTCGCGGCTCGTTCCATAAATTTCTGCGTGTGATATGGCAAACTGGCTTCTGAAGACCGAGCCCGACACCTACAGCATCGACGACCTCACGCGTGATCAGACAACCATGTGGGACGGTGTCAGCAACGCAACCGCGCTCACGCATCTCCGAGCGATGAAGAAGGGCGACCGCATCCTGATCTATCACACCGGCAAGGAGAAAGCCGTCGTCGGAACGGCCGGCGTTTCGTCCGGGCCGGTGGCGGATCCGAAGCTGGACGATGCGAAGCTTGTCGTTGTCGAGTTGAAGGCCGGCGAGAAATTGAAACGCGCGGTGCCGCTGAGCGAGCTCAGAACAGACGCGGCGTTTCGGGGTTGGGACCTGTTGCGGATCGGCCGGTTGTCGGTCGTACCGACGAGCGATGCGATGTGGGACCGCGTGCTTCAGTTGAGTCGCGGGAATTGAAATTTTACGCCTCTCTCCGTACTCGGGGAGACGTTGGGAGAGGGGTCTTTCTTCGGGCACGACGAAATGCCCTCTCCCCGACCCTCTCGCCGCGTACGGAGAGAGGGAGTGAAGACTGGAAATCAACATGACGACTGGCAATCCCGACCTCCCGCCGCAACCGCTCGCCTCCCCCGGCGTTATGCCGCACAGGCCCGCGGATGATTCCGAGGAAGTCTATTTTCAGGGCCGCCCGCTTTTGCGCGGCGAGCTGGGAAAGTTGATCGGTTGCGTGGTCGTTGGATTGCTTCTGATCGCGATTCCGTTTGCTTATCATTCGATGACCCGCGATCACGTCTGGCCGGCCCGACTTGTCACGCTCGTCTGCATTTTACTCGGGCTTATCGTGACGATCATCCCCTGGATGCAGACAAAGACGATCAGCTACCGTATCAGCAATTACCGCATTGATGTCGAGCGTGGTCTGATCGGTAAAAACATCGACACGCTCGAACTGTGGCATGTTGAAGACATTCGCATGCATCAGTCAGTGCTCGATCGAATTGCTGGTGTCGGCACGATCACGGTGATCTCGCATGATGACACCACGCCGAAGCTTGACCTGGAAAGCCTGCCAAATCCCAGGCAGTTGTTTGAAACATTGAAGCAACGTGTCATCGCAGTGAAGCGACAGCGCGGCGTGCTGAAGATGGATGGCGGGTTTTAACTGTCAGCAGAATTTGATCTTGATCAACGTTGAGGCTGGAAGGAACAAAGAATGCAATCGTCCACTGACCAACCCGCAACCGCCGGTGACAGCAAATCGAACAACGCCGTGAAGCCGGAGATTCTGGCGATACTGCGCTGCCCGATCACGCGCAGCGTGCTGCGACAGGAGGGCGATTGGCTCATCGCTGAGACCGGTGGGCTGAGCTATCCCGTACGCGACGGCATTCCGGTCATGTTGCCCGAAGAAGCACGCCTGCCGAGCGGCGTCAAATCGCTGGATGAAATTCGCGAGCGGTTTGGCACAAACTAATATCACATCTTTTTCTTATCGCCCTCGAACTTCCACGAGTAGGTTTCCGCGTACCACGTATCGAGCGGGATGGTGGTCATTTGACCCGACTTGCGCTTGATCACCCCAACCACTCGACCGGTGTCGGCTTTCATAAAGCCGTAGTCATCCCCGGCCTCCAACATGCCCGACCACAGCGCCGCCGTGCCGTCGGGAGTGTAGATTCCGTAGTAGCCGTTCGGGTGGGCGTGGATGAGTTTCGGCACGTCTTTCGATCTTGACCACGCGATCGTCGCCGACCCGGGCGACGCACAGCCGACGATGAACGACCCGATGAATGAGCCGATGAAGACGAATGACAGCAGGGCGACGATTGAAAGCTTCACGGGCTGCTCCTCGATTAAAGTGCTGACAAAATTTTATCAAAAATGGGTGGTTGAGGAAGTGCGAAAGTTATTCACCGCCGGGCAGGAAAGGTGACGTTGCGCGATGTATCGCCGTGCTCCTGAAGGCTGGTCATCAGCAGCGCGACATAGCTGGCCTTGACCAACGGGCGATTCGAGAGCTTCAGCGTTTCGCGCACCTTCATAATGGCCGCTTCGTTCGGCCCTTCGATTTCGACGAAATTTCCCAGCGCCGGCAGTTCATCAAGTTCGACATTGCAACCATCGATCGTCCAGGACTCGCGACGCTTTTCAAAGCTGAACACCCGTGCGTAGCCGATCGCGCCCAGCAGCGCAATGGCGTCACGGTCGGTGGCGACTTCAAGCTCAAGCTCTTCGCGGCTTTTCAGCGCGCCGTGCTTTCGCGGGCCCTTGAAGGTGATGATGAACTTCACCTCGCCGTCGTCGTCAGAAACGCGCTTGCGCAACCGCAAGCCCTTGTCGGCCGCGAGCAGCGAGCGATCCTCGCTGTCGAAGAAAATATTCGTCTCGTGACACGATCCGGCCGACGTCGCGTGAATGCTTTTCAATATCGCACGCACGTCATCGAAACCGGGCACGCTCAGCTTTGCTTCGATCTCAACAGGCATTCGCACACTTTCTTCAAATCACTCGTTCGTCGACGATGATGTCCGTCCGCGGAACAATGTACTCGTTTTGGCGGACGTGGACTATCGCCGGATTCGCCATTGCAACTTTTCGCCTCTTTCGGTCTGCTAATGCCGTCGGCACCTAGTTATTAACCCTATTGAGGAGATCGCATGACCTTTACCAGAATGACTCGTCGCTCGCTGCTCGGCGCGCTCGCGGCGGCGCTGATTGCCGTCGTCGCTGTCCAGACGGGCAGCCGGTTGATTGCCGCCAGGGTTCAGGATAAATCGCCCGAATCGCTCGAAGGGCAGGCCGCTCCGGATGTTTCGTTTGCATCGCTGGTCGACGGCAAGGAAGCGGCCGAGGTGAAGCTCTCCTCGCTGAAGGGAAGCGTGGTCGTTCTGGACTACTGGGCTACCTGGTGCCCGCCATGCCGCAAATCGCTGCCGCATCTTGACGAGCTAAGCCAGGACAAGGATTTGGCCGCCAAGGGGTTGAAAGTCTTCGCGGTCAATTCAAAAGAGCCGGCCGGAAAAGTCGCGCCGTTCATTGCCAAGGCTGGATACAAATTCAACGTATTGCTCGACACGGCGGGCGACTTCGGCACGAAATATTTGGTAAGCGGCATCCCGACGACGGTCGTCGTCGGCCGCGACGGCAAAGTGGCCAAGGCGTTTGTCGGCTTCGACGAGGAAGAATCGCCGAAGATGCTGAAGCAGGCCGTCGAAGAAGCACTCAAGGCCGGTGCCGGCAAAAGTGCCTGAGGACAAGTGCCCGTGGCATCCGCGGCCCCGCACGGTGGGCATGCAACCACCACGACAACGCACGACAACGCACGACAACGCACCGCGCCGCACGAATCATCTTCGTGCGGCGTTTTCGTTACGCGGCCATCAGCCGTGGATGATCGTCCAGGCGTCCCGCAGCGCGTCGGGGAGACCGTAGACATCCATGGCGGTGATAAGGACGGCGCTGATCCAGCCGGCGCTCAGAAGCAACCAGCCGCTCTTCCACTTGCCCATGAATTTCTCGCGGCTGGTGAAGTGCAGCAGCGGAAACATCGCGAACGGCAACTGCATCGCCAATACAACCTGACTGAGCACGAGAAGATCGTTGATGCTCCCTTCGCCGCGCACGCCGATGATGAAAATCGCCGGGACAATGGCGAGCAAGCGAGTGATGAGCCGGCGAACCCAGGGCGTCATCCGCCAGTGCAGGAATCCTTCCATCACCACTTGCCCGGCGAGCGTGCCGGTGATTGTGCTGCTCTGCCCGCTGGCCAGCAGCGCGACCGCGAAGAGCACGCTGGCGGCGAATGTTCCGAGCAGCGGCGCGAGCGTAAGGAAGGCCACGCGAATCCAGTCGGTGTCGTCGTTGAACGCGTAAGTCGTGCCCGCGACGGCCACGCTCGGCTTGCCGTGAAACGTGACCGCCGCTAGCACCAGGATGGCGGCGTTGACGAAGAAGGCGAGGATCAGCGCCACGGTGCTGTCGATCGTGTTGAACTTGATCGCGCTGCGGATCGAATCATCGTCCTTCTTCAACTTGCGGCTCTGCACCAGGGCCGAGTGCAGGTACAGATTGTGAGGCATGACGGTCGCGCCGATGATGCCGATCGCGATCGTCGCCATGCCCGCCTGGCGAAAGCCGGGATGCGCCAGCGCGGTCGCCATCTCCATGAAATTGGGGATCGTCCGGGGCAGCACGAACAGCTCGATAAAAAAGCAGCCGGCAATCGTCCCCACGAGCGTAAGAATCATTGCCTCGATCCACCGCATGCCGAAGCGCTGGAGCGCCAGCAGGATAAAGACGTCGCACGCGGTAATCAGGACCGCCCAGAAGATCGGAATGTGAAAAAGTAAATTGATGGCGACGGCACTCCCCAGCACCTCGGCCAGGTCGCAAGCGCCGATCGCCAGCTCGCAGAAAATCCAGTTGGGATATCTGGTCCAGCGCGGGTAATAATCGCGGCAAGCCTGGGCCAAATCCTTTCCCGTCGCGATCCCCAGCCGGGCCGACAGAACCTGGAGAAAAATGGCCATGACGCTCGCGAGCGCGACGACCCAGAGCAAATCATATTTGAACTGCGCGCCGCCCTGCAGGTCGGTGCCCCAGTTGCCGGGATCCATGTAACCGACGCTGACAAGGATCGCCGGCCCGACGTAAGCGCGCCACTGCTTCCAAAAGCCGGCGGAGTGATGCGGCACGTCAACCGACCCGTGCATGCCTTCCATCGACAGGTGGCCGGGTTGGCCGTTTGCGTGTCTGTCGACGGTCGCGCCGTTCGCACCTGCCGACATCGTGGCGCGCTCCGCGGCCGTCACGTGGGCATCAAGTTTTGTTTCTTTTATTTCCATTTTGGGCAGGATCGAAAATAGCTTAAAAGCGAAACGACGTGCCGACGAACACCGAAAAGTCATCAGCACTTTTTGAGACGCCCGCGGTGCCGCCGCAATCAAGCGTCCAGTCGGACGTCAGTTGATAGGTAAACCCGCCGCTGGCAATCGCCTGATAGGTTTCGCTCGTTTCATGCGGCGCGACGCCGACATATTCGACGTAGAAGCGCAGATTTTTCACGCCCGGCACGTCATGGTCGGCGGTGAGCGTGTGAACGAAATTCACGCCATATCCGTCGCTCGTATCATCGTGGTCAAAATCGAACTCGGCCATCACCCCGACGTCCCAATCACCCGGCAGGGAAAACGCGAGCGGCAAAATCAGCCCGCCCTCGACGCGGTCATTCGATAAACCGTCAGTGCCGGTGGGAAATTTTATAAACGGCATTACCCCAAATGCCGTGTCACCGAAAGTTGAATCCCCGCCGTCGTTGCCCCAGAGATTGGTCTTCAATCGAATCTCGGTGTCATCACCAAAACCGCTGCTTGTCTCGTTGCGACCGGCCGCGCGAAACCGGTCGTGCTCGTAAGGCGTGAAGATAAATTGAATGTCGACGTTGTTCAGCAGTCCGACCTTGATGTTGGCCGGCAGCACGCCAAAGGCGTTCGTCTGCACGCCGTCGTCATCGTCGTAGACATAATCGAAAAAACTAAGCTCGAACTGCAAATGTCCGGCATCGACCGTGTACGGGCTTTCGGTCACATCCGGGCGATCGGTATGCATCTCGCGCATCGCGTCGCGTGGCGTCGGGTTGAATAAGTTGAAGCGAGACTTATCCGCGGCGGTTGTCGTGCGAGACGCTGGCGGCGCAACCTCCTGCGCAAACAGCGTCGCGCCGCTCGCCCGAATCCACACTGCCGCAGCCAACGCCGGCCATCTGCGCCGCCTCCTTGATTTTGGATCATCATCAATTCGCATTTTGAATAGTCAAAGAGTAAACTAGCTAGCGATCGAAAATTGTCAAGCCATCGCGGGCGGGATACTGTCAGGACAATCGCACTCTCTTGCTCCTCTCTCCGACTGCGCTCGTCGCAGGCAGGGAGAGGAGAAAGAGCAGGGGGGCGAGAATGCAATTGCCTTGTGGATACTGTCGATCAATCGAGGACGATCCGATCGGTTTTTACGGGAACGGTCACGAGCGATGCCGACCAGCACTGTCGAAAATTACGTCAAGCAAATCTATTTGCAATTGGAAGGCACGCATGTCGTGCCGATGGGTGAGCTGGCAACGGCAATGGACGTGGTTCCTGGAACTGCCACCACGATGGTGAAGTCTCTGGCCGACGCCGGCCTGGTTCATTATGAGCCACGGCAGGGCGTGAGCCTGACGACGAACGGACGGAAGTTGGCGCTTCACGTTTTACGCCGACACCGGCTGATCGAGTTGTTCCTGGTGAAGATCGTCGGCCTCGATTGGTCCGAGGTGCACGACGAGGCCGAAGAGCTGGAGCACGCGATCTCCGACAAGGTGCTGGAAAAAATGGACGACCTGCTCGGCCGGCCGAGCGTCGACCCGCACGGCGATCCGATCCCGCCCGCGAAAGGGAAGCCGGTCGGTTCGACGAAGGCGATCGATAGCCTGGCGACTTGCGCGATCGACTCGACGCTGCGCATCGCGCGAGTGCTCGATCAGAACGTCGCGTTTCTTCAATTCGTCGAGCGTTGCAATCTCGCGCCGGGCGCGACGGTGCGCGTCGTGTCACGCGATCCGCAGCAGTCGGCCGTCGTCGTGAAAACGGGACGCACCCCCAATATCACGCTCGGCCTCGACGCAGCCACGAAAATCCTCGTTGAAGCGCCCATGTAGCTGCAGGGACCCGTTAGGGCAAACGCATTCTCTCCTTCTCCTCTCTCCGTACTCGGGGAGAGGCCGTTGAAGGTCAAGCATCGATTCGTTGTTCCGGGTGCTTTCCTTGGGTTGGCCCACACTTCTATCCGAGCTCACTCGCCGGGGTTCGGCGGCTGCCCATGTGGGATGTTTCGGCGTGTTCACGGCGACTGCCCTATCTCGGGACGAGCGTTCTTTTCAATCCGCCCATGTACGGTCCGAGCTCATCGCCGCGAACATCAGGCCAACTCCTTGGAAAGCGTCCTGGAACGCTTCGAACCTTCGCTTGATCGTTTTGTTCAATCGTTCATCGCTTCATCTTCCGCGCATTTTCCTTCACAGCGATTTCCTTGATAGCGATTTCCTTCACGGGATTCTCCTTCATCGCATGATGCAGGTTCCGCACCCAGCGGTTGCCCACCGCCCCGACGATCACGCACGCCGGCTTGCCGCGTGCTCGCAGCGAGTCGGCCAATTTGCTCCAGCGGTCGATCGTCCGGATCAATCGATGCGCCGCCTGCACGATCGTCGCTCTTAAGATCCTGTTGCATCCGTCGATCAGGCCTGCATCGGCGGTTCTCTTCCCGCTCGAAGCGTTGCACGGACTCATCCCGCAATAGCGCGCCAACTGCTTGGCGGTCTTGAACCGCGAGAAGTCTCCAATCTGCGCCCGCAGCACCCAGGCCGTCACCTCGCCGATCCCCGGCTGACGCATCAGCTTCTCGATCACCGCATCGCCGAGTGTCGCTTCACGCAATCGGCTTTCGACCAACGCGATCTTCTTCGTCCCGTGCACGATCTCATCCAGCAGGTCGTTGACGATCCATCGCGCGTGCTTCGAGAGCGCCCCGTTGTCGCGCACGCTGGCGCTCCAGGCTTTGGTCCAGCGTGAGCCGCGATCTTTGTCGATCTTCACGCGCTGCTCCCGCAGCACGCCGCCCACCTGCAGCTTCAACGCCCGTACGTGATCGACCGCACGCTGCCGGTGATTCACCAGTTGCCGCAGCTCGCGGATGTTCGCCGGTGCAAGCCAGACCTTTGGCAAATAGCCCACGCGCGTCAGGTCCGCCAGCAATCGACTGTCCGAATAATCGCTCTTGTCCGACGAGCCTTTCATCCGCGCGATGTACAACGGATGGCCCAGCGAGACGTTCCAGCCGTGCTGCTCGACCAGCTTCTGCCCCAGGTCCGCCGCCCCGCAGCAGGCCTCGATGCCAACGCGTCGCACCGACCCCAGCGGCGAGATGATTCGCCCCAGATCAGTACAATCATTGCGTGCCGAGCGGTTCAACAACAGCTTGCCCTCCTGGTTGAGAACACACACTTGAATGGAATCCTGGTGGTAGTCCAGGCCGACAAACACAGGTACATTGCTCATGGTCCGTTGCTCCCTGACGAGACGCTCGTCATTAAACTTGGGCTATCGTTACAGCAACGGACTCTTCTTTCATCCCCATCTCGGGGAGAGGCCGGGAGAGGGGTCTTTCTTCCGCTCGAAAACGCCCCTCTCCCAACCTCTCCCCGAGTACGGAGAGAGGAGAAAATGCCGGACCGTCGAGAATGCGGTCGCCCTGCGGGGGCCCGCTTCAGGGTAAACGCGCTTCTCGAATCCGCCCGCCGTCGCGCGTACAATCCCCGACCCAATATGAGCAACGACTTCGACCTTATCGTGATCGGTTCCGGACCCGCGGGATATGTCGCAGCGATCAAAGCGGCGCAACTCGGTTTCAAAACCGCCTGCGTCGAACGCGAATACCTCGGCGGCACTTGTTTGAACGTCGGCTGCATCCCCAGCAAAGCGATGCTCGACTCTTCGGAACGATACTATTCCGTAAAAAATCAGATCGGCCGACATGGCATCAGTTTCACCGGCGACCTGAAGCTCGACCTGGGCGTGATGATGGCACGCAAGCAGGACGTGGTGAACAAAAACTCGTCCGGCGTCGGCATGCTCTTCCGCAAGAACAAAATCGAACACCTTAAAGGTGAAGGTAAAATCACCAGGGCAAACGAAGTGACGGTGAAGTCGGCCGACGGTTCAAGCAAGGCGTACTCGACGAAGCGAATCCTCATCGCCACCGGCAGCGCACCTATTGAATTGCCCGCGTTGAAGTTTGACGAAAAGCATATCCTTTCGTCGACCGGTGCTTTAGCGATCACGCAATTGCCGAAGAAGCTAATCCTCGTCGGCGCGGGATACATCGGCCTGGAGCTTGGCAGCGTCTGGGCGCGGCTGGGGACGGAAGTGCTCGTGCTGGAATTCCTCGATCGCTGCCTGCCTCCAAGCGATAAGGAAATGGCCGCCGCGTTGCAGAAGTCGCTGGAGAAGCAGGGGCTGAAGTTCAAGTTCAACACGGTGGCCGAGAGCGCGGAAGTGAACGGCGACAAGGTGAAAGTAAGCTGGAAAAGCGGCGATCAACGCGGTGTTGAGGAAGTCGACAAGGTCATCGTCTGCGTCGGCCGAAAGCCGGTCATTAGCGGACTGGGACTTGACGGCGCGGGCGTGCAAGTCGACAAGCGGGGATATGTCGTCGTCAACGAGCATTACGAGACGAACGTTTCCGGAATCTATGCGATTGGCGATGTGATCGGCACGCTTAGCACGGGCGCGCCCACCAGCGCAACGGATCTGCCGGTGAAAGGCGATACGACGA
>CAXSBN010000006.1:6741-39604 GCA_964236135.1 uncultured Phycisphaerae bacterium | reverse complement strand
TCGGCGGGGTGATGCTGGCGCACAAGGCCGAGGAAGAAGGAATCGCGGCCGTGGAAATGATGGCCGGCAAGGCCGGTCATGTGAATTACGCCGCCTGCCCGAGCGTCGTGTATACGCATCCGGAATTAGCGCAAGTCGGATTGACCGAAGAAGAGGCCGCGAAGCGCGGGCCGATCAAGGTGGGAAAATTTCCCATGCTTGCCAACGGTCGCGCGCGGGCGATGGATGAGATCGAAGGATTCATCAAGGTTATCGGCGACGCCAAGACCGACAAAATTCTTGGCGTGCACATCCTGGCAGCGCACGCCAGCGACATGATCGCCGAGGCGGTCGTCGCAGTTGAATTCGCCGCCAGTTGCGAGGATCTGGCTCGAACATTCCATGCCCATCCGACGCTGGCCGAAGCGCTCAAAGAAGCGGCAATGAATGTCGACAAGATGGCGATTCACGTTTGAGGGGAGAGAAGCATTTTTAAAGTGGACCGATGGACCTCTTCGCCGACTCTCGAAAGAAGAATTTGCAGCGCGTCGCGCCATTGGCGGTGCGAATGCGGCCGCGGAACCTGGACGAGTTCGTCGGGCAGCAGCATTTTCTGGGGCCGGGGAAACTGCTGCGGCGGATGCTGGAGGCCGACCGTCTCACCAGCGTGATTTTCTACGGCCCGCCGGGCACGGGGAAGACGACGCTGGCGTCGATCATCGCGAAGCAGACGGCCTCGCACTTTGAGGAGGTGAACGCCGCCAGCGTGGGCGTGAAGGAAGTGCGGGCGATCCTCGATGCAGCGAAAGAACGCCTCGGCCATGGCGGGAATCGCACGGTTTTGTTCCTCGACGAAATCCATCGCTTCAATCGCGCTCAGCAGGACATCCTGCTTGGCGATGTGGAAGCGGGTCTGATTATTTTGATCGGTGCGACCACGGAGAATCCGTTCTTCGCGGTGAATTCGCCGCTGGTGTCGCGCAGTCAGATTTTTCAATTTGCTGCGTTGTCGGAAGAGGACATCAAGCAACTGATCCAACGCGCGATGAAAGATGAAGAGCGTGGCTTTGGGAAGATGAATATCACGATCGATGACGAGGCGCTTGACTTTTGGGCAACGACCTCGGATGGGGATGGTCGACGCGCGCTGATGGGGCTGGAGGTCGCGGTGTTGTCATCCGCACAGCAACTCCGTGAAGAGGCAAGCGGCGTACACAGTTTTCCGAACGCCCAACGCCCAACGCCCAACGCCGATTCCCTCCACATCGATCTCGACATCGCCCAGCAGTCGATTCAGCGAAAAGCGATCGTTTACGACGGCACCGGCGATGAGCATTACGACGCCGCCAGCGCGCTGATCAAGTCGATGCGCGGCAGCGATCCAGACGCGGCCATCTATTGGATCGCACGCATGCTCGAGGCGGGCGAAGACCCACGCTTCATCGCCCGCCGCATCGCGATCCTTGCCTCCGAAGACATCGGCAACGCCGACCCCCGCGCGATTCTGATCGCGGCGGCGGCGTTTGATATCGTCGAGAAAATCGGCATGCCCGAAGCGCAGCTCACGCTCGCGCAGGCCGCCATTTATATGGCCACCGCGCCCAAGTCGAATTCGGCCACCCTCGCGATCGGGGCGGCGATGAAAGACGTGCGCGAAGGGCGGACGATTCCCGTCCCGATTCACCTGAAAGACGCCCATTACGAGGGGGCCAAGCGGTTCGGCCACGGGAAAGGATATAAATATGCTCACGACTTCCCGGGGGGTGTGGTCGATCAGGATTATCTGGGCGTCGATCGCACGTATTACACGCCCACCGATCGCGGCTATGAGGCCGAGATCGCCGAGCGGCTCAAGGCGTGGCGGGCGAATCGATCGATCGAGCGCGAAGAATCGCCGCCACGGGGCGATCCAATGAGGCCCGGCTGACGTATTCATCTATAGGTTGTATATCAGGAATCGGCGGCTGGTTTTTGAAAGGCTTGGCGGGGGTGGCGGGCCAACTCGAGGGTACGAGGCTATGGCTGAGTTTTCATCCGCGTCATCGGTCGCATCATCGGCTGCGTCGTCAGTTGCATCATCGGCTGCGTCGTCAGTTGCATCGTCGGTCGGATCATCGGCCGGCGATTTGTCGTCTGCATCGAGCAGCAAAGTCACCATGCGCCGCGAACTTCGTGACGCGTTGGCAGCCATGACCGACGTCCAGCGCCGCGCCAAGAGCGTCGCCGCTTCTCTGTCGATCACCGCCAGCGCCGAGTTTTCCATGGCGCACACGATCATGATTTATCTGTCGCTCCCCACCGAGCTGGACACCACGAGCATCGCCCTGCGTGCCTGGCAGGCGGGGAAGACGGTCGTCGTGCCGAAAGTCAGTTGGGATCAGCGCCGGATGCTGCCGGTCGAAATCACCAGCCTGCATAATGCGGAAATGATCACCACCGGCCCCGGCGTGCGCGAGCCGCTCGCGGGGCATCCCGTGCCGCTCGCCGACATCGATCTGGTGATTGTCCCGGCCCTGGGCTTCAGCGCCGACGGCCACCGCATCGGCCGCGGCATGGGCTTCTACGACCGCTTCCTCGCCCAGCCCGATTTCATCGGCATCTCCTGCGGCCTGGGCTTCGAGGAACAAGTCCTCCCCAATCTCCCCACCCTGGCTCACGACGTCCCGCTCGCCATGCTCGTCACCGACCAGCGCGTCCGACGCTTCACGTCGAGCTGCATCGAGCATTAAACAATCGCCAATCCGCGGAACGCCGATCCCCGAATCATCCGCAAGGCCAGCCTAATCGACCCCGAACCAAGCGCCATCCGCCGGGCAAGCGTGCTCATAGGACGCGGGACGGTGGCGGGATCTGAGGGGGGGTGCAAACGGGGGAAATCGGCGTTGAGCATCGGGCGTTAGGCGTTGGGCGATCGATCCTACCTCCTCTCTCCAGTACGCTGGGGAGAGGTCGGGTGAGGGGCCTTTCGATCACGGTGAAATTCAAGTGGGAAATTAAAGGGGGCGCGGTTCTTCTCAGCGATGGAAAAAGATTCGCGTCCCCTTTATTTTCTCCCGCAGCGACTTTGGCCCAACCAGCGACGTCGATTTCATGGTTCGATTCGACCGCGACGACTCCGGCCCGTTAATGAGCAAACTTCAGGGTCTGGAAGAATCGCTTGCGGCACTGCTCCATCGTCCCGTCGAAGGGAAATTAAAGGGGACGCGATTCTTTTTAGAGACGGAAAAAGATTCGCGCCCCTTTACTTCTCCCCCCAAGCAATGGGGCGGCGTCAACAAAAAGCGAACGGGGCCGGACGCTGGATGGGCGGACGTAAGATGAGATGCCTGTTGGGACAACAGTTGGAAAAGTACATGCTCTTCCAGTGTTAACGTGATATTATCTCGCGTGGTTTAAGTAGGAGAGATCATCATGCCTGAACTAGCAAAGGCGTCCAAGCGATTTGCATCCGACGGTTCTTCGAAAATAGGTACCGGTGGGGGAGGCAAGAACTTCGGTAGCGACTTGTCATCGGACGAAGGTTCTCCTGCATTTCGGCTCGGTAATCTGGGTCCGCTTGCAGGTGCGGGCAAATGGCGTGGGCATGCATTAGCGGGGATGGTCGTTTACCGTTCGGCGCTGCTCCATCCCGGCGTTGAACTTCGACGATTGCTGGACCTAAAAGCCATCTTCCCAGCCACGATTGCCGAGTTGAATAGGTACGAACAGCAATATGGTGAGGCGCCGCAAATCGTTATACAGCGTAAAGAACAAATCGATGCGTTGCGACGCAGTTTGTCTAAACGTGTATCTCAGTGTAAAGCTGATTCGACCCGAGTCGAACTGCTGATCAAACTGATCGGAGAATGGTCAGCAATCGAAGGTCGTTGTCGCATTCGGTGGCACGGTGAGTTCGGCAGCCTAGTCGGTAAAACCGAAGAAGAAGTCAAGCGGCATTACCTCGACCGAGAAACAGATCTTCGAACGTGGGGACAACAAGAAGATGTCTACCGCGACATCATGGCAAAAGTTGCGGAGCCGGTGTTAATAACAGGTGCCGGCTTACCGGTGGACATTGCACCTCTCCACGACTTTTTGCAAAGCACGAAGTGTCAATTCGGAAGTCGCAATCCGGGGGAATGGGATGTTCTTAATTGGCTTCCGACTCTACGCTATAAGCTGCTGCATTCGGAAGGCCAATCGAAACGTTGGTACCGTTCTGCTGCCGAGTGGGTCGGTGGCAATCTGACGAAGATTATAGTCGCAGTTCTTGGCCCTGTGATCGTTTTGCTCGTCGTCTATTATCTTAAGTCTCACGGCGTCAACTTAAAGTAGTGTCAGGTCTATCGGTCGCGATGGTGCACTTATTCGGCAGCCTAGCCGTTGATTTAGCTAGGATCATCGGACCGTCGCGGGGCTCGTCTGCGCCGCGACACCGGCGGGGCGAGCGGTGCGATCAATTGCTCATACAGCGTAAACAAATGTTCCAATCGCTGGCGTTCGGTGGTGAAGGGTTGGGAGCGGTAGCAGCGGTCAACGGAGCGGTCGAGGGCGTCGTGGGCGTGGCGTAGCGCCGGCGGCATGGCGTTGGGGTCATACAAATCTGCCAGCGTTGAATCCGGGAATGCGGCGCGAGCGTCCATCACACCTTGAGCAGCCCGTTCCACCCGCTCGCGGTTATTGTCGGAGACGGCTGTCGGCCATGGGTAATTGTTGTAGACAAGTTTCGCCGAATAGCGGTAATCCGACTTGATCCTGCCACAAACCTGCCGGACCCACGACATGTGAATTGCCGAATGAAGAACGCCGAAGTGATACAGCGTCGCGTTAGCGATCGTAAGGCAACTGTCGCTCGCAATGATGTCGGGGTCGAAGTAACTCATCGGAACGAACGCGCGCGTTTCCGAACTATGGCGGGGCACGAGAACGAACCGCGCGTTCGGCTGGCGTATCTCCGCGAAGAGCGCCGGGTATTCGGCCAGCTCGCGTGTGGTCTCACGATCGCTCCCGGCACGGTATGTACGCACCGCTTGGACTCTGCGAGAGATTTCCGCACAGGTTCGAACTAGCGAAGGCGGCGCATCGACGAGCCACAGACAGGAGCGTTTCTTGCCGTGAAAATATTCGTGGGAACTGATCATCTCGCGGACGAATGGCGCGGCGTCCGGACAGTCCCGCCGTATTGCCTCCGCCGCGTCGCTGGTTTCAATAAGCAGGTTGCCGTCATCATTGGGCATACTTCCGAAGGCTATTTCTGGAACGTCGCTGATGGGGCGCGTTCGATTCTTTAGGACGGTGGTCGATGCGACGAGGTAGGGTCCGATGTGCGGCACTGCTGATCGCGTTACCTGTGTCAAATCGTCTTCATAATCCCAGATGTACTTCGTCAGGGAATCTTGAAGGGAAAAACCGATGATGATGACGTGAACGTGAGCGCGCCCGCGTGCCTCGCTCATCCACGGAAATGTCCGGTGAGCGAAGTTGATCCGCATCTGCTGCCTGAACAACTGCGGAAACAAAATACCCGGTTGTTCACCTTGGGTAATCGAATTTGTCGAGACAAACGCGGCTCGAATATTCGCGTTTGCGGCCATATACCGCACCGCGAGAGTGTACCAGCACGTGACGTAATCGAGCGTCCCCGCTCCGCGTAAAGTCCCGAAGACGTGAGACATGTCCGAGACCTGTTCTGCGTTACGCGCCTTCTTTCCGACAAAAGGCGGGTTGCCGAGCACATAACTGCACCCGCATAAAAGAACTTCGGTGGGCCTCGCGGGATTCATGACGTTCGCCGCAGGTAGCACTTCATTCCAGTCAATCCGCAGCGCATTCCCCTGCCGGATATGCGGCGAGCGCGTCAGTGGGGTCGTTGCTTTCACCTGTCCGAAGCGTTCGAACAGTTCCGCGTTCATCTGATGGTCCATCAGCCACATCGCGACCTCGGCGATGCGGACGGGCCACTCTTCGATTTCGATGCCGTAAAACTGGCCGACGTTCAGCCGCGCCTCGGCTTGAATGTCCGCGAGGCTGGGCTCGTTGCCGTAGCGAACCTGGATGATGTCGAGTTCAAGGCGGCGCAATTCGCGGTAGCCGATCACGAGGAAGTTTCCGCAGCCGCACGCGGGGTCGAGAAAACGCATCTCGCCCAGCTCGCGGTGGAAACGTTCGAGCGCTCGCCGATCCGTGCGCATGCCTTCGAATCGCTCTTTCAAGTCGTCGAGGAAGAGCGACCGGATCAGTTTCATGATGTCGCGCTCGGACGTGTAATGCGCGCCGATCTGCCGACGATTGCGGGGGAGCATGATGCTCTGAAATAGCGATCCAAATACGGCGGGGCTGATCTTCTCCCACTTAAAATTGCAGCAGGCCAATAATGCCGTGCGCATCGCCGCGTTGAAGTCGGCGAATTCAAGCTGTTCCGCGAAAAGCTCGCCATTTACGTAAGGGAACGCTGCCAGTTGCTCGTCTAGATTTTGCTGGCGTTGTTCGCGCGGCTGATTCAAAACGCGGAACAACCGGCTCAGTTGTGTCCCAGTGTCGCTGCCGTCTTCGTGCGTCCGGTGGCGGATGAAGTCCGTGAACGCCTGCGGTTCGAAGATGTTTGTGTCTTCCGCGAACAAGCAGAAAAGGATTCGAACCATGAACCGCTCAAGGTCGTGGCCGCGGAATCCGCCGTCTTCGAGATTGTCGTGCAGGTTGGCGAGGAGCTGAGTGGCGTTCAGATTCGCGGGATCTTCGGGGTCGAGACGTCGCATCTCATAACCGGCGATGAATGCGAAGTGTCGGACGTTCGCGGGAAAGTCCGCTAGGTCGAACTCGATGGAATCGGGTTGGTCGGCGTCCGGTTCCAGATCGTGGAGCGCGAAGCGGGCGAAGTCGGAAACGAGAACGTAACGGGGCACGTCTTCGGAGCGGCCGACGTCTTGAAGATTCTGGATGTAGCCAAGCGCCTGTGAGTGAGCTTTGTCCAAGTCGCGGCCGCGTGACTTGTGTTCGGCGATGACCTTGCCCGGCCAGAGAAGGTCGATGAAGTCTGTCGCGCCGCCGCGATTGAGGACCGGAACTTCGAATGCCGCGACGGAGCGACGAGAGATGCCGAACACGTTGAAGAATTCGTTCCAAAACGTTTGAGCTTCCGCACGCTCGCGAGCGGCAGTCGACCAGTCGCGACTGAACAGTACCGCGCGGTTCCGGATTTCATTCCAGGAAAGAGGCATTCGAATCGGATAGTAGTCGACGCTCAACGCATCTCGAAAGTATGCACGAGCGCGAATGTTCAACTCCAAGTGCCTGATCGGCTTGTCAAGGCGGAGTGGACGCATCGATTGGGCATTTCGCCCGGCGGAATTTGGCCGACAATTGAAGTAAACGGGCGTAAAATTTAGGCGTGGGTGGGTTGATGCAGCTCACCACAGGCGGGGGTTTAGGGGCGGCGATGCGCTTTGACATCTGAAGACGTTCGGGCCGGCGGAACGGGGGATTGTGGCGGTGTCAAGGCCAAAGCGCTGGCGTGAAAATGGGCGGGTGTGCGGACGACACCGACCAGCGGCCAACCTATTTTCCGGCAGACCGTTGGCGGGAACGCACCGCCACCGGATGCGGACGCACCCCGGCGGCGGTTCAAATGGAACGAGCGGATCGTCCGAAAAATTTTTTTCCACGAATGATCCGCGTCGTATCTCCGCCCTCATCGCGAGGTCGAACGAGTTGAAGAGACGAAGTCGGCAATTCGAGCGCGTCCATTTTTGACGGCTCGCGGGCGACGCTTCACGCGAATAAGCTGTCGGGTTGCAAAGGAGCACACGAATGGGATTGCTGGATGGAAAAACCGGATTGATTTTGAACATCGCGAATGATCGCTCGATCGCCGCGTATATCGCGGGAAGCCTGACGCAGCAGGGGGCCAGGTGCGGCTACGGCTTTCTGCCGATGAACAACGCCGAGAAAAGCATGCGGCGAGTGCGCAAGGCGATGGAGGAGCATGGCCTGGGCGGCGACTGCTGGCTAAGGCCGTGCGACGTGGGGAGTGATGAATCGATCGCCTCGTTCTTTGCCGGTGCGAAGGAACAATTTGGCAAGATCGATTTTCTAGTGCACTGCCTGGCGTTCGCGGATCACACGTATTTGAAGAAAGACGCGGGTGTGTTTACGAGCACGCCGCGTGAGGTGTACAAGCAGGCCGTGGACATCAGCGCGTACAGTTTAATCGCGCTGACGCGTGCGGCGATCGACCTGATGCCCGACGGTGGCTCGGTGATCGCGCTGACGTATTACGGCGCGGAAAAAGTGATCCCCGGCTACAACGTGATGGGCGTCGCCAAGGCCGCGCTGGAATGCACGGCCCGCTATCTCGCGTTCGATCTGGGCGCGAAAAAGATTCGCGTCAATACCATCAGCGCCGGCCCGCTGAAAACGCTAAGCGCCAGCGCGGTGGGCGGGATCGATGAGATGTTTGATCACACGGTGAGGAAGTCGCCGCTGCATCGCAATATCGAGGGCGAAGAGGTCGGCAAGACGGCCGTCTACCTGCTCAGTGACCTGAGCAGCGGCGTCACGGGCGAGAATATTTTCGTCGACAGCGGCTTCAACATCGTCGGCCTGTGAATCGCGCCAGCGCACTTGCGGCGAGGATGAGAGCGCGATAAATTCCGCAACTCGCGCGATCGAAATCGATCGCATTATGCGGGTGTAGCTCAGTGGTAGAGCGTCACGTTGCCAACGTGAATGTCGACGGTTCGACCCCGTTCACCCGCTTTCTTAAACGCCGTTAACCGCAGAGGTTAGCGGCGTTTTCGTTTGTATCCCTTTCGCCGTCCAAATCTCTGTATCCCTTCCGTATCCCCTTCGGCCCAGAACTCTCTCCATCGGCTTCACCACAGACAGGTGAAAAAACTCGCCCATACTGCGGCGTGTGATGGAGTGCCGGAGAGACACAGTGCCGACGAAGTTTGTCATGACGTGGTTCGCGTCGAGGCCATGGAAGCATTGGTCTAATTGACGATCAGTCGCAGTCGGCAATTCAATACCGTATGTCAGTGATGAGTGCGACACTTCCTTTTGTGACGGTGCTACCGGTGTCCACTTCTCAATGGCTTTCTCTGATTTCTCAGAACGCATTCCCCGTGATTTTACGAGTTCGGCAATTGAATGGATGTCTTCGATTGATGTCCTGCCAACTCGAAGTCACGCAATGTTGAATCGAGAATAAGTCGGAATAGTGGCGCATCCCTTTTCGAGTCGGAGACACTCGATCACGAACGCCACGTGCGCATTGCAACCCGAGAAACCGGATAGCCACCAGGCCATTCTAGGTGGAGGGCTTCCGAATTTCAGGGCCCTCTATCGCGAGAGCACGAAGTTGATCACTGAAGTATCCGATCTGACGACCTCGCCCGCGCTCGGTCGGGTATGACGGGCTTTGAGCGGCTGAATATTCCCACGAGGAAGCGACCGGAGCGATTTAAGTGCGGACACCTACTTCAAGAGTATTGGGGTCAATCTTGAAACTCCTACACGAGTTCCAGGAATCGTGGAGGACAATGAATGGATTTACTAGCAATACAAGAAATAGTTGGAGACCTTATGCAAGCGATATCCCGTGGGGAATATGATGCAGTCATCGACAAATGCAGGGAGTCCTGCCTCACGGGCGGCCGGACTGAATTCATTCTTTGCAGCGGCGTCTTCGGTACTTTAAGCCTGAGCATGACAGATCACATATTTGGTGGCTCATCGATCTGCGGGCAATCGTTCGCGCCAGGTTTTTGACGAGGACCGCCGAAATAAGTCGGGAAATGTTTCATCGCGAAGTCTGCGGCCGCGACCCCGACCAACGCCCCGACAATCACGTCGCTGGCATAGTGGGCACCTTGCAAGATCCGGGTAACGGCAACGAGTACGGCCCAGCTAAATCCGAGGAATCGCCACCTCGGCACGATGGCTGCAAAGATCGTTGCGGTCGCAAATGCGAGCGTTGCATCGCCCGACGGGAACGAGAGGTTCGGCGTGGCGAAACCGTTCCACGCCAGGTGCTGCATCGGCGACCAGTCAAATGCTCCCGGCCCTTTGAACGGGCGCGTGCGTCCAAACACTAGCTTCAACACCGCCGTAGCACCCGAGGCAACGGCCGAAGCGACCAACAACAGGCCGGCCGTCTCCCAGGGGCACCGCGATCGCCAGACGAGGAAAAGCGCCAGCGCAATCGTAAAGCGGAAATCGCCGGGAAATCTCGCGATGCGCATGGCAAGTTTGAAGCTATCTCCGAATGAGTGCTCATGAATGGCTCGTGACATCGGGACGTCAATCCACAACATTGCAATAATCGCAGATGCGATCAATCCGCTGTAGATGATCAGTCTTTGACGCATTTGGCGTTTCATTCGGTCGGACTTCGGATGAGGCGAGCTTGTGCTTTTTGGTGGCTAGCTACTTACCGGGCGTCACCACCACAATCGTAAATGAGTCGGGCAACGCGGTTGGCCGCTTACCCTTCTCGGTCACCGGAGCAAATTCAGCAGTCGGCAGATAAAGAATATGCGTCTCTGGATCGACGGCCATGGTGCGGGCACCGAGCTTCGTTTCGATCGTCTGCTTCACACCGAATTTTCCAGGTGAAGTCTCGGCCACCGCAGTGACGGTTGAGTCGCCGCAGCTTGCGAATGCTTCGCCCGTTGCCGGGTCGAATGCGCAGGCATCGTTGCCTTTGCCGATGGCGATTTCGTCAGTCACTTTTCCGTCGGTCGTGTTAATGACGATCAGCTTTTGGTTGCGGCAGCCGACGAAGAGGTGATTGCCCTTCACGTCGATCGCGAGCCCGGTCGGCGCGGTGCCGCTGCCGGTTGGCCAGCGGTCAGTGATCTTCAATGTTTTCAAATCCACGACTGCGATTTCGTTTTTGTCGTTGATGCAAACGAAGGCGTGGCCCTTGCCGTCGGCGGCGAGGAACTCGGGCTTTCCGCCGACATCGACTTTTTCAACCTTGGCAGTTGCGAGGTCGGCCTTTGGATCGAGGACGAGCATTTGCGCCGCGTCGCCGCAGCTCACAAGCACACGGTCGGATGATGGGTCGTAGATGATCCCATCCGCATCTTCGGCCGCATCGATCTTGCCGAGCATCGCGTTGGTCTTAAGGTCGAAGACAAGAATCTTGGCATCTTTTCCATCGGTGATGAATCCGCGATTGGCAGACGGAACGATGGCCGTTCCGTGCAGCCCCGCACCGCCAGCGATGTCGGCAATGAGCTTGCCGGTGGTCGTGTCGATCACTTCCGTGTGTGTGCTGCGTGTGACGTAGAGCTGATGATTCTCGCCGACGACGAGGTAATCCCAGCGACCTTCGCCGCCGAGCTTCCAAGTAGCGCTCACGTGATAGCTCTCACTCGGGGATGTTTGAGCCTGCGTCATCGCGGCAACAAACAGTGTTGAGGCGAGACAAGACGTACGAAGTAAATGGCGCATGGTAGATCTCCTTAGGCCGGAATTGGCTGGGCTGAATGTTTAGGTAATCGGAACAGTGTGAGTAACGATGGAAGCAATATCAGGACGAGCGGAAGTTGAACGGCCAGACCGGTGATGATCGCGATCGCCAGCGGCCGCAGCATGCCGGCTGAGTGACCGAGGTCGAGCGCGAGCGGCAACAATGCCAGAATCGCCGCCAACGTTGTCATCGTGATTGCGCGAAGTCGATGCGTGCCGGCCTCTATCAAACGAATATTGCGATCGCTCTTGGGATCGAGGACTTCAAATTCGGAGTAATAGAAAATGGCGACTTCGGTGACGTTGCCGACAATCATGACCATGCCCATCATCGAACTGATGTTGAGCTCGGTGCCGGTGGCACGAAGGCCGATCATGACCGCCGCGATCGCAACCGCTGTTGTAAGCAATATGGCAACCGCAACGCGAATTCGTTCGTAGAGCAGCAGCAAAAGCAGGAACACCAAAGCTCCGGCGGCGATCACTACGCGCAACGTTCCCTTGAACGCTGCCCGCTGTTCTTCATATTGGCCGCCCAGCGTGTAGCGGACCGAACTCGGAATCACACCCGGTTGATCGAGCGCTAAACGGACATCTCGAATCGTTGAACCCAAGTCGCGGCTGCTCCGCGCAGTGATCGCGACAGTTCGCTGTAGATCGAGTCGCGTGATTTCAGGCTGGCCGGGGAGGAGCGTGAATGTGGCAATTCGTGAAAGCGGCACGAGATGGCCGTCGGGGGCGCGAACGCGCAGCGCGGTTAGATCGTCACGCGTCTGCCGAACATTCGTCGGCGTCCAGACACGAACGTTCACCGACTTCTGATTCTGCTGGATCTGTGTGGCCACGCCGCCGCTGAGCAGATCATTGATCGACTGCGTAACGAGATCAGGATTCAATCCTTCCAGCGATGCCTTGATGCGATCAACATGAACTTCGATTGCATCTCCAGCGGGTACGACGCCATTTTCGATCGACGACAGGCCGTTCACTTTTTCGATCGCGCTGGCGACCTTTGGGGCGAGCGCGGTGAGGGCCGCTTCATCTTCGCCGAACAGATTGACGACCACCGGCTGTGGTCTACCCGTTAGGTCGCCGAGCAAATCTTCCATCAACTGCAGCGGCTCAATCTCCAGACCCGGGACGCTTTTCTCAACCGCTTCACGGACGTCGTCCATCACTTCACTGATTGCCCGACGAGGGAGATGTTTTAGGCGAACGAAGAAGTCGCCCGTGTTGCTCTCGCTGATATCGCCACCAAGGCTGAAACCACTTCGACGTGAATACGTCTGCACCTCGGGCGTGTCTTTTAGAATTGCTTCAACCTGCCCGAGCAGGCGATCCATTTCGGTAATCGACGCGCCGGGTGGGCCAACGTAGTCAATGACGAAACCGCCTTCATCCACCTGCGGCATCACGCCGCTCGGCACGCTGCCGTATGCGAAATAGCTGGCCGCGAGCAGTGGGACGATGACAACGAGGGTCAGCCACGGGACTGGCAAGATCAGGCGCATCAACGCTGCGTAACTTCGATCGACGGCATTAGCGAACCGTCCGGGCTCGCGATGCTTGCGGCCTTTGAGCAACCGCGCTGCCAGAACGGGAATCACCAGCCACGCGACGAAGAACGAGATGATCAAACTCGCGGCCATCGACAGTGACAGTGCCGCGAAAAATGCGCCAAACACACCGACCAGAAACGCTGGCGGAATATGAATGACGATTGTCGAGAGCGACGAGCCGGCCAGTGGCTTCGTAAATTCTGAAGTCGCGCTCACCACACGGTCGCTGATCTCCGACTCGTGCCGGTGAATGCGTCGGATGATGTGCTCGGACATCACGATCGCGTCATCGATGATTAGCCCGACAGCAGCAGCCATGCCGCCGAGGGTCATGATGTTAAAACTCGCTCCGAGCGCATAAAGGATGATGGCCGTGATCGCGAGCACGACGGGCACGGCAAACGTGGCGATGAGCGTCATCCGCCAATCGCGAAGGAACAACAACAACACCAGCGCCGCCAACGCAACGCCGATCAGCACTGCATCGCGCACACCGTTAGCGGATTGCGTGATGAGGTCGCTCTGGTCGTACCAGTTGGCGATCGTCACATCCGCGGGCAGTCGCTTCTTTGTCTCTTCGATTGTCGATCGAATGTCCGCCGCGATGCGAACGGTGTTGCCGCCGGGCTGTTGATACACGTTGATCAATGCGCAGTCGCGACCGTCGGCCGTGGAATGAACGTATTGCGGCTCGACCGACCGTTGAACGTCAGCGATATCGCCGAGCATCGTGATGCCCGTCGTGCTTGATTTGATGACGACGCGTTTGATCTGTTCGGGCGTGTCGATCTGCGTATCGGAGACGACGAGGTAGAGCTTGTTGTTCTCTTCGATGCGTCCCACAGCCGACGTCACATTCGCCGCTGCAAGCGCGGCCGTCAGGTCGGCGACAGTAAGATCGTGTTCCGCCAACCGTGCTGGCTCGATGACGACATGAATCTCCGGCACCGCGCCGCCATCCACACCGACTTTAGCAACGCCTTCGGTTTTCGAGAGCAGCGGCAGAAGCTGATACTGCGCGATGTCACGCAATTCGCTCGGCGACCGTTTCGTCGATGTCAGGCTGTAGGCGATGACGGGAAACACCGTCGGATCCATTCGTCGAACTTCGAACGTTGTGCCTTTTGGCAACGAGCCGAGCACTTGATTGATCTGTGACTGCGCCTGCAGATACGCGGCCGTCATGTCCTGACCCCAGTCGAAGGTGATCGACACTTCTGCATTGCCGCGGCTGGTGGTTGACTCGACTCCACGCACGCCTGGAATGCCGCGCAGCGCAAGTTCGATCGGACGCGTGACACCGAGTTCCATCAATTCGGCGGGACGGTCGCCGGCGTCGAGATTTACCCGGATGCGCGGAAAATTTACGTGTGGGAACAGCGATACCGGCAACGACATCGTCGCCAGCAACCCGCCCGCGGCGAGTGCGACCAACACAAACAGAATCGAGCGCGCGTGTCGGCTCGACCATGCGGGGACAGAGGCGGGGACAGAGGCGGGGACGTTCACTTCTCCCCGCCTTTCTCATCGTCATCCTTGACCTCTGCGGGCGTTGCAATTTTCACGGCCATGCCGTCTTCGAGCTCAGCGTTGCCGACAAATACGATCTGATTACCCTCGCGCAGTTCTTCGCTGACGACCAGGTGCTGCTCACTGTTGCTCAGCGCAATTTCGACGACATGGCGTTTGGCCTTGCCGTCAACGACGGTGAAGACGACTTGCTCATCGTCGTCCGGGAGCACGGCCGATCGCGGAACGATCAAACCAGTCACGGTCTTGGTCGGCAGATGCGCAATGACGAACGTCCCCTGCATCAGATGTGATGACTCCGGCAGCTTCACTGACACATCGCGGAGGTGCGTCTGCAAATTCAACTGCTGCGCGATCGTACGAAGCGTCCCGAGCACCGAAGGCGTGTCATCGCCGGTATGCAAGTCATGGAGTTCGATGGCGATGTCAGGCTTCAGGATATCGGCGATGGTTGAATCGATTCCCACGATCGCTTCGAGCGAATGAGCGGGCGACAAGCTCGCCAGTGCGGTGCCGGCGGGTGCGATCTGACCGGGCTGGGCAGGGATTAGCGTCACGAATCCGGACATGCCGGCGATGAGCGTCGTCACCTCGCCCACGCCCCGTTTGTTGAGGCTATCCGCCTGCGTTTGCGCGACGCGAAGTGCCTGTTCAGCCGTTGCTACCTCTGTGTTCGTCGCCAGCTGCTCATCGCGCCTTTTCTTAGCCAATTCCACATTCGTCTGCGCGGCCGCCAGCGCATCCTGCGATTGCTTCAGCTGCAGCAACGCATCGGTCGTCGGACCGACTTCGACGATCGGCGTCGTTGCGTCGACCGCTTGGCCGGGCGTGACGAACACGCGGTTTATTTTTGCTTCAAACGAAACGGAAATATTGATTGCCGAGCCGGCTATCGGCTGGATCGATCCATACGCCTCGACGGTCTGCGTGATCGTTCCCTTGCGCAGCGACATGGTCTGCACAAGTGCGGTGGCCGGCGATTCTTCGGCGGTCGTCGGTTGCGATGTCGCGGCTTCGCCAGTGGTATGCACCGATTCGCGACCGAGCCAGATGCCTGCACCGCCAACGGCAATCACCAACGCAGCCAGCGCGGCGCTTCGAGTTCCATTCGTCATCGGTCTGTCTCCGCGCTTAGGCTCACGCCCGCCGCCAGTTCAAGATTGATCTGTGCGTGAATCAGATCGAGCTTCAACTTGGTCAGGTCCACCTGCTTTTGCGAAAGGCTGACGGCCGCTGCGTAAAAGGTTGCTGCGTCGATGTTGCCGCTTTGCAGTGCTCTTTCATCGCTCGTCACCAGCGACTGCAACGATCGCACCTGCTGTTCCTGCGCGGAGATCACGTCGTCCAGAGAATGCAGGAGTGCGACCGCCCTGGCGATATCCGATCGCGCTTCGAAAACGCGCGAGATGTATTCGTCAAGCAGTTGTTGCCGCGTCGCGCGTTCGATCGCGATGTTCCCCTGGTTGCGATCAAAGAAGGGCAGGTCGACGGCCAACGATGGGCCGAGTGTAAGGAAGTTGCCGAAGTCCCGCGTGTTGGAAATGCCAAGCGTGATTTTTGGGAACTGTCCGAGCACGGCAGCGCGGACGCCTTCTTCCTGGCTCGCATATCCGCGGCGAAGCGCGACGAGATCGAAGCGACGGTTTTCAAATCCGGTCAGCAGTCGATTCGCTTCGATCGTCGGAGCGAGCGTGGGAAGTGAGATCTGATCGGCGAGCTTGATTGTGGCATCGTGCGGCACGCCGATCGCAAGGTTCAACGCCAGCTCAGCATCGCGCAGGTCGCGTTCGGTGCCTGACAGTGTGACACGTGAATCATCCGCCGCCGCTTGCGCGGCCGACGCGTCGGTGGCGGTGATGTCGTGCTTCTTTAGAGAGTGCGCAGCGCGCTCGGCAATTCGATCAAGCTGGGTCGACAATCGTGTGGCGTTGCGCTTCTGTTCGCGCAGCGCGATGACATCATACGCCGCCTGCCGCGCAGCCTGAGCAACTTGCCATTCCTTCCACGACAGATCGAGTCGAACCTGACCGCGTGCAGCGGTCGCGGCCTTCACTTTTGCATCACGGGTGATGAGCGATGTGATCTCCCAATCGACGCCAAGGCCATACCCGCTCACTTCGCCGGATGTTCGAGAGCCGATCGGGACATCGAGCGAATAGTTCAGCGTCGGATTTGGCAAAATGCCCGCCTGCAGCAACCGTGCCTCGGCCAACAGCGGCCTATCGCGCTCGACTCGCAGCGCAGGATTGACCGCGACGGCAAACACGGCCGCTTCTTCGGGCGTCAGGCCATCATCAAGATCAAAGTGATCGGCATGAATCAACGGATTGTTCATCGCTGCAATTCGCGATTTCAGTTCTGCCGACGATGGAAGCGACAGCGCGCGATCGACCACATCATCGTTCAATGGAAGCGGCGAATAGGTCGTGCATCCGCAGACGCCGAATGCGATGGTGAGCGTCAACAATCGTCCCGTGCAGCTCATTACTTCACGCCACCCATCGCCGGCACCGAACGAGCATCTCGATCCAACTGCGGTAACGGTCGGACAATCTGGAAATCGATTGAAATCGCCAGGCGGCCCGGCTGCTTCATCGCGGCACTGATCGGCGTACGCATGGCGTTGCAATAGGCCTTCGTCAAAGTGAGGCCGAGGCCGACGTGTTCGTTCGCCGATCGCGCAGAGTCCTTTCGCCAGAATGCGTCGAACATGTGTGCGGTATCGGCCGCCACAAAGTTCTCGACTGCGTTATCGATCGTGAGCCGGACGATATCGCCCCGCACCGACGCAGCAATCGACGACGTTGATTGTGCAGCGGCATATTGCGATGCGTTACCAATCAAATTTTCGAGCACACCGCTCAACAGTGCCGCGTCCGCGAAGATCTCAAGCATCGAGTCGATCTTCAATTCAAGTGAAATGCAGCGCACCGACATTTGCGTCCTGTGACGTGTGGCAGCTTGTTCCACAGCATCAAGCAGAAAGACCGGCACCAGCCTGGCCGGCTCAACGGCGCGATCGGAACTGGCGATTGATAGCAGCGTTGAGACAATCGTCTGCATCTGCACGGCAATGTCTCGTGCTTGATTTACGGCACGCTGTGACAAGTCAGCATTCTTTCGATCGCGGAGCGCTATCTCCGCTGCAGATCGAAGCTCGGCGATCGGTGTGCGAAGCTCGTGCGATACAGCCGCAGTGAACTGTCGCTCGCGCCCAAACGCATCGGCCACGCGTCGCAACAGGTCGTTCAACTTTTGAACAATAGGTTCGAGTTCGGATGGAATCGTCGCGCTGGCGAAGCGGGCGTTCGGGTCTCGGAAATCGATTGAAGCCGCGTCCGCCGCCACACTGCGCAGCGAGCCTAAGCCGCGACGGACAATCCACACGGCTGCGACGACGGTAAACATCGAAAACAGCGCAGTCGAGAGCGCAATGGCGGCGGCAACACGGATTTGAAGTGTCGTTAGCGGCCGGCGATCGCGGGCGACCGTCAACGTCAATGGCAGAAGGAACTTCTCTGCCATGGCGTCTCGCGTCTTGCTTTTCGGCTCCTCCGCTTCTTCCACATCCAAGGGCGGCATAAATGTCAATCGCATCGCCCGCGCGGGCTCGCCGGTAGGAAGCGTCGCATCCCAATGTTCCGGGCCGTCAGAATTTCCGGGGATCAACGATTGCTTACTCGACGACAGAACGGCCTTGCCGTCCGCATCAACGATTGCGAAAAATTCTGGAGGCGTTGCCTTCGAGAATTCAGGCAGCGACTGCACAAAGACGTCAACGTCCAGCTTGCCAGAAGCGTCTTGCGTGACCAGGGATTGCAGCGAATGAGTTCGCACGCCGAGCGAGCGGTCGAATTCTTTCGTCATCGCCCGGTTCAGGATGATGAACAGAGCGCCGCCGCTTAGCGCTGACAATACGATGGTCGCGACGATGAGACGGCGCGTCAGGTGCGACTGGATGGAGTTCACTTGCCCTCCTCTTCCGTCACAATTTCGTATCCCATTCCGCGACGTGTATGAATCAGCGATCCGCCCTCATCGGTGTCGAGTTTTTTCCGGAGGTTGTAGACGACGGTGTCGACGACATTGCTCATCAGCTCCGCTTCGCGACCCCAGACGTGCTCTTCGATCTGCGACCGGCTGATGATGTGTCCACGACGTGTTGCGAGGTATTCGAGAATCGCGAACTCTCTGGCCGACAGATCGAGCCGGCCGCCATCGCGCGACACCGTCCTGGCCGCTACGTCAATTTGAATGCGCCCGAGCGAGATGGTGGGGGATTTGTGCCCGTGATGTCGACGGACGAGCGATTCGATTCGCGCGAGTAATTCATCAAACGCGAAAGGCTTGACGAGGTAGTCATCCGCGCCGCATCGCAAGCCATCGACTTTATCCTCCACGCGATCGCGGGCGGTGAGCATGAGGACGTGTGCATTGCATTTCGATAAACGCAGTCGCCGCAACACTTCAAGGCCATCCATCAACGGCAACATGCGATCAAGAATGATTACATCGTATTGATGCGACTGGGCAAGCCACAGTCCCTGCTCGCCGTCAGCAGCTTCATCCACTGCATAACCGGCGCCGCGCAATCCGATCAGGAGACTCTCGCGCAGGCGTGTTGAATCTTCGACAACGAGCAATCTCATAAACTTCCCAAGGGCCCCATTCAAATCCTACGAAGTGAAGATGACGGCTAAATGATAGACCCCTACGGTAGCTCGCTCATCTGCTCATCACGTTGGACGAAGCCGCATGGAGCCGGCCGCTCTCCTTCGACCGCATCGACCCTATCGACGGCAACCGCACGATGATCGGCGTCGGCTTTCGCGGCACCAAAAAATAAGGCGAGTGGCGATCAATCGATCGCCACTCGCGTGCTTAAGGTCATCAAGAATGCGACGGTTTACTTTTCGTCCTTCTCGTCCTTTTCCTTCTTCTCGACCTTGTTCGACATCAATTTCCCTTCGGTCGACACTTTCACTTCGTGCTTCTCATCGCCAACCTTCACTTCGACTTCGTAGAAGATCTTTCCATCGGCCGACACCTTCGAGGCTTCTTTCAACTTGCCGCCCGGCAACTCCTTGGCGATCGTCTCACTGACGGCCTTCGGTAGATCGGCGACTTCGACTTCCGCTTCGTCTTCGAGCAGCTTGCCATCTTCGGCAAAGGAGGCCGAATGTTCGACGCCGTTCACGGTGAACTCTGTCTCGAACACGGTCTTGCCGTCTTCGATCTCCTTGCTCACGTCGGTGATTTTCGCCTCACCCGCCAACTTTTTCGCGGCGGCCTGCACCGTCGCCGGAGCGTCCGCCAGCGAAATCTTTGCCTCGTCAGCTGCAAACGCATTCAATGCCAACGAGCTCGTCAAAATTATGCCGCTCAGAATAGCCTCTCGAATCATGCCAGTCTCCCTATTTGCTTACGTCGTCAACCGCAGCCTGATTCATCAGGGACGGCTCGACGAAACTTATACGTTACGCGTATGACATGACGCGAACATGATGACGGCCAGCGGAAATAGCGGGAGCGCTACAAGTCTGATTCAGCACTCACCAAGGGTCGCTCAACCTGAACATTTCTCGCTGCGCCGCCGGGGAGGAAGTAAGTGGGTTTGCCGCTTCTGCCGAGTTGAGTTTGATTTTGAGCAGTTGCTGCGAGGACGGTCGGCTGTTCGTCGGAAACCCTCGAATGGACCAAGTCGCTCGGTTGAACTGACGACGTTGCAGGTGAGCGCGATCGCTGTGCAACTTCAAGCCTAGCGATCGAAACGGACGCGAGATTGCAGATCTGGCCATCAAAGCGTTTGAACTCTCGCAAAGCCTGACCGAGAATTGGATTAAAGCAGACTACAACGCACAATCTTGAGCATCATGCTGGACATTACTTTCACGCAACTTTTGTGGTCGAGGGCCCGGTCGGGGAACTGGGAGAGCACAGACGTGCATTTCACATCGCTCTAGATCTGCCTAGGTTGAGGAAGGATTCTCAAATGCCAAGCAAAACCGTTCGCGCCCGAGGTCTCGCTCGCTCTCCGCGGGAAGTGCTCACATCGGCTTGTTTAGAGACGTTGGAACAGCGGATTAATTTCGGGGACGGCTGGAATGTCGGGCCTGCGGTACCAACTCCGTCGCCGGATGCCAATTCATGCCCGCCGCCAGTCGTTGATGGGAGTGGGAGTGGAACCGGGAATGAAGGTGGCGGAAAGAACGGAGGCGGGGATAAATCGGAGTCTGGTCCGGGGGGTGGAAACCAGCAACACGCGACCGCTACTTCGTCCGTTGCGGCCAATTCTACTCAGGCGCCTATATTGGCCTCGTCGGGTGTGCCAGTCGTCAATGCGGTCGACTTGCAGTCCGACGCGTTTGGCAAAACCTGGACCCAGGGGCGGACTTGGATCGGTACGAATGACGCGAGTTTGAACGGTAACGGCTGGGCAAATACCAGTCTGCCTTATCTTCTTCTGACACGGAATCAATTCACCTCCAACCACGGCGCGATCGTCGATTTGATTCAGGCGGGCGGCAGTTCGGAGTCCTGGAGCACAACCGACACCGGCACAACCTTTACGCCACGCGGATCGAATCGAAATCAGTTGCGATACATCCCGGCGACGACCGTTGCCGGCGTCAAGCTTCCAGGCATGTTTGAGATTACCGACACATCGGGCGCGACCACCCGATTTAACGATCTCCCGCGACGAGATAACGGCGATGGCGACACGTTGACAGACGGCTCGGGAAATAAATATAGGCAACTGACGTCCCAGCGAGGATATCCGCTATTCACTACAAATTGGTGGACTGATCCGTCGACCGGCGCAACTTCCTCGACAGCGACGAATAAATACTCAATCGGCAGTTTTGTCAGTTGGACGAGCGCCAGCGGTCAGTCCACAGCGAAGGCCGCCTATGACTCTACAACGGGCTTACTCAGCGACATCGTACGGACCGATGGTTCGGGGGCGTACGAACGATTTCACCACACGTATAACACTTGGACCAATAGCGTTACTTCAGCAAGCGTTACGCTGATCTCCGAGGTCTTTCTTCAAAAGGGCTCGTCTGATTCAGGCCCGTGGACGACCATTCGCAGCGCCGCTTACGACTACTACACGGGAGCGGGCAGTGACTCGCTTGATGGCCGACTTGGTGATCTAAAGCTCGTCACGATCAAAGACTACTTGCGAACTCCTTCGACGCCTGCCGTCATCGACCAAAGCTATTACCGGTACTATAAGTTCCACACCTACAGCTATTACAATGTTTACAGCGGTTCTGACAAGATGACCGCCAGCAACGATTCGCTTTCCGGCGGGACGGGGGGCACCGATGATCAGGATGGTGTCGATACCGCTTTCGCCGCGACCGGCAGCGACAACGCCGTCATGAGCGGACTCAAAACGGTCGTGACGGGTGCTAATTTTGCGCGGCTGGCAGCTAACTATTCGAGCTATGCATCGGTACCGGACGTGGATACAAGTCTGACAACCGATGCCAATGGCGACGGCAACCCGAAAAACGACGACCTTCGCTCCTACGCGAATAATTACTTTCGCTACGAACGATACTCGACGTCCACCACTGAGGCCACGGATGTATCGATGTCTCGCTATCGGGTGATTTACGAAACCGCGGCCTCGCAGGGATGTTCACTTTGCTCAGGCGGATTCGGTGAATTCAAGTATACTTATACAGCAAGTGCCGCAAATAAATCCGACCCATATGACTTCGTACCTGGGATCGCTGCAAACACGTGGGTGATGAAGCTGACGGAGTATCTTCCCGATGCGACAAACGCTGACACAAACGGCGACGGCTATATTGATAGCAACCAATGGAACGATAACGACACCGAAGTATTTTATACAAACGAAGTTGGCCAGGTGATGCTGAGCAACCTGACCGATAAGCACAACGGACCGACAAACACGCCAACGTACTACCACTACGACTCAGCCGATAGGCTAGACTTCATCGCGCATTCGTCGGCGATACGGACTTTTTATGAAGGTCGGAATGACCTCGTTGACTTTAGCAACAGTAGCAGCCCATACATTCTTCACAACCAAGGGCTGATCGAGCACTTCTTGACTCCGGAATCCACGAGCGATTCGGGCTTTGTCGCGGCGACCTCGTCCACACCTGGCGATTTGGTAGGCTTTCAAAAAAGCTATTCGGTTCGTCATGGCTTGTTAGGCAGCGATGTCACGGTTTCATCCCAAAAATACCTTGTTCATACGTACAACGGTATCGACGTTCACCCGATCGCTACCACCACGAGCTATTTTGATGTGAATAACGATGGCGTCGATGACGCTCAGACCACGACGCAAACCTATTTGCAATGGCAGGGCAACATACCAACTTCGATTCAGACGTCGGTACCGGCTGTCTCAACGTCTAGAAATGGTTCGGGTTCCTCCTCGTCATCAACGACCGTATTTGACACCATGGGGCGTCCAATCTGGATGAAGGACGAAGACGGCTTTATCACCTATACGCAGTACGACAGCGGCACCGGTGCGGTCATTAAGCAGATCACCGATGTGAACACCAGCGGAAGCGGTTTCACCGGCCTGCCATCCGGGTGGACGACCCCGTCCGGTGGCGGGCTTCATTTGACGACAACGATGCAGGTCGACGGCCTCGGCCGAGAGATCAAGCGGACGGATCCAAAGGGAAACATCACCTACACGGTTTATATCGATTCGAATCACGAATCTCGCACTTATCGCGGCTGGACCGGCACGACCACGACAGGCCCCATCGAGATCAATCGCCAATATTGGCCAGCCTCCGGCGCGTCGGCCGGGCAGCGTGTCGCTTATTACGAAACACTGACCAGTTCGGCGACGCCATTCACAACGTCCGGCGTTCCGAACGGCAACGAGACTCTCGATACGTCGAACATTCAGACATTGGATCGCACGTTGACCAATGATGCCGGCCAGAGGATCGAGGGCGATCACTATTTCTCATTGGCCGGCCTGACCTACTCGTTGGCCAATGCGACCCTGGGAACTGCCAGCAATGACAGTTCGACCGGCAACTATCATCGCACCAACACCGATTACGACAGCCGCAATCGCGTGAAGCGGATTGTCTCTCCGACCGGCACGATCACGCGGAATCTTTATGACACGCGCGGCAACGTACTGAGCACATGGGTCGGTACAGACGATTCGCCGACCAGCGGTTACTGGTCGCCGACCAATACGGCCGGCACGAATCTGACCAAAGTTTCGGAAAATGAGTATGATTATGGGGTGCCCGGCGGCGATGGCAATCTGACGAGCACAACGGCGATTCCCGGCGGCAGCGCGGCGCCGCGTGCCACGCAGATGTTCTACGATTGGCGCGATCGGCTGACGATATCCAAAGAAGGCGCGCAGACCACCGAGTCAGCCGATACGCAGCGAACCGTCACGGCGTATACCTACGACAACCAAAATCGTGTCACCAGCGTCTCGAAGTACGATGGCGACAATACGCTGATGACCCCGCCGTTCACGGCGACGATCTCTAATCCTGGATTCGAATCGCCTTACTTTTCCAGTTCGACCTACTCGTATGTCCACCCGACTGACTGGAGCGCCAACGAAGCCTATGTCTACAACGGAATGGAGGACTCGGTCTTCCCCGTGACGCCAACGCAAGGCTCACAGGTTGCCGCGCTCTCAACAAGCGTTACTGAAGAGGGAAATTACTCGACACAGACAATTCCGTATCCCACGGGTTATGAATACCACCCCTACCTCGCGCAGTCGTTCGGCGTTGGCAGCAGCGCCGTAACGGCGGTGGTGTCGTTCGATGCCGCGAACTTTGCAACTTATGATACCAATTTTGTCGATGTGCTGGTGGATGGCAATGTCGTTGCGGTCATCGCCCCACACGACGGCCCGACGATGACGCACTATGTATCGTCCGCGATCAGCCTAGCCGCCGGATCGCACATTCTCGCCTTCGCATCGCAGGGCTATAACTGCGATACGTTCCTGGACAACGTTCAGATTCTTCCATCGCAGATGCCTCCGTTGAACAGCAGCACGGGCGCGCCCGACCTGCCGTCGGCGAGCCTGCTGCGGGCGAAGACGACGTACAGCTATGACGAACTGGGCCGACAATATCGGCAGAGTACGTTCAGCGTCGATCCCTCCAGCGGCACGGTCTCGACCAACGCGCTGAAGAGCGACACCTTCTACGACAACCGCGGCAACGTCATCAAAACCTCGGCCCCGGGCGGGCTGGTGACCAAGAACGCTTACGACGGGGCCGGGCGGGTGACGAGCACATATCAGGCCGACGGCGGCGGGGATAGCGGCTGGTCGGACGCGGGGAATGTGACCGGTGACGCCGTGCTCGAACAGAACGATTACGTCTACGATGCCGATGGCAACGTGATCATGCAGACCAATCGACAGAGGTTCGACGATGACACGCACACCGGCGCGCTGGGCGGCCCACAGAGCGGCGGATCGACGCCCAAGGCGCGGGTTAGCTACGTTGACAGCTACTACGACGCCGCCGACCGGATGACCGACAGCGTCAACCTCGGCACGGCGGGCGGATTGCTGCTCGGTAACAACAGCTTCGAGACGCCGACGGTCTAGGACTACACAACCCCGACCGGAAATGCTTGGACATTTAGCAGCTATTACGAGTCGTCCTACGACTTTTACGATGATACCGGCATTGCCCAGAACGGCTCTGCGCTTACATCCGGCAATCCGAATGCACCAGACGGCACGCAAGTCGCCTTCATTCAAGGTCTCGGTACGATGAGTCAGACAGTCAACGTACCGGCGGGTTCGTACAAAGTTTCTTTTAAAGTAGCTCAGGCCGGTGGCAGTCAGACGCTGGCGATCAAAGCGGATGGGACGACCGTTGGCACAGTCACGCCAGCGTCTACGTCGTACGCAGACTATTTCACTGCGCCAATCTCGGTCACCTCGGGAAGTCACACCCTCAGCATTGAAGGGACAACTTTTGCCGAAACGACCGCCCTCATCGACAGCGTCGAGTTGAAGCGAGTCGGCCCCGCCGCGTCGGTGCCGGCCCGGTCTGCCACGGCGTTGGTGACGAGCTATGCCTACGACGACGCCGGCCGTCTTCGCACGACGACCGATCCGCGCGGGTTGGCGAGCAAGACGTTCTATGACATGCTGGGCCGGACGACCAAGACGGTGGCGAACTATGTCGACGGCACTCCGTCGCAGGCGGACGACCAGACGACGCAATACACCTACGACGGCGACGACCACGTGCTGACGATGAAAGCGGTCAACGTCAACGGCTCGGGCACGAGCAACCAGATCACCGGCTATGTCTACAACTCGACGACGAACGTCTTCAGCAACGACCTCTTGACCGCCGTGCAATATCCCGACAAAACCACAGGTGCCGCCAGCAGCGGCGAGCAGGAGACGTTCATCTACAACGCCTTGGGCGAGCGGACGAAGTACACCGACCGCAACGGCTCGGTGCACGACTATAGTTACGACGTGCTGGACCGGCTGACGACCGACAACGTCAGCACGTTGGGCAGCGGCGTGGACGGCTCGGTGCGAAAGCTCGGCTACACGTTCAATACGCAGGGGCTGCCGGAGAAGTTCACCAGTTACAACAGCAGCGGCACGGTCGTGAACGAGGTGCTGCGGCAGTACAACGGGCTGGGGCAGTTGACGAAGGAGTACCAAACGCATTCCGGCGCGGTGAACACGTCCACGTCGCCGAAGGTGCAGTACGCGTATAGCGAGATGGCGAGCGGCGCCAACCATAGTCGGCTGACGAGCATGACTTATCCCAACGGGCGGGTCATCACTTACGACTATGGAACGGCCAGCGGGTTGAACGATAAGATTAGTCGCCTGTCGGCGCTCAAGGATGGTTCGACGACGCTGGAGTGGTACGGCTATCTTGGGCTTTCGACGGTGATCCAGCGTCTTCATTCTCAGGGCGCCGTGGACTTGACCTATAAGAGTAGCACGACCATCGGCTCCGCCGGCGACCCGTACGTAGGCCTCGACTCCTTCGGGCGGGTAATCGACCAGAAGTGGGTTAACGAATCCGGCACGGCGGTGGATGAATACCAGTACGGCTACGACAACGACGGCAACCGCCTGTATCGGAAGAACACGCTCAGCGCGACTAACAGCGAGTTGTACACTTACGACGGCCTGAACCGCTTAAGCAGCATGACTCGAGGAACGCTGAACAGCGGCAACACGGCCATCACCGGCACGCCGACGTACAGCGAAAGCTGGAACTTCGATGCCGAAGGGAACTGGGATGGCTCATCCGGCGTGACGACCAACGGCACGGCCCAGACCCGCGCCCACAACGCTCAGAACCAGATCACAACGATCGGCTCGAATACACCGACCTACGATTCCAACGGCAACACGCTGACGGACGGTCTGGGTCACACGTACAGTTACGATGCGTGGAACCGCATGCACACCGGCACGGACGGCACGACGACCGAAACGTTCGGCAACGATGCACTGGGGCGGAAAGTCAGCACGAATGATGGGACGACCACGACCGATCACTTCTACTCCACCCAGTGGCAAGTGCTGGAGGACGACCGAGGCGGCCACGCGAGCAACAGCTACGTCTGGTCTCCAGTGTATATCGATGCGATGGTGGAGCGGGATCGGGACAGCGACAACGACACCAGCCACACGCTGGACGAGCGGCTGTATGCGACGCAGGATGCGAACTGGAATGTGACGAGCGTGCTCACTACGAGCGGAACGGTTGTGGAACGGTTCAACTACACGGCGTATGGTGCACAAAATGTGCTAAACGCATCAACGTGGGCTTCGTCGACCGATTCGTACATGTTCGCGCAACGATATCAGGGTGGATTTTCGGACGACGTAGCGGGCGTCACTCAGTTCGATTATCGGTTGCTGAGCCCCACGCTCGGCCGCTGGACACAAGAAGATCCTCAGGGCTATATCGATGGACAGAATCTATATACATCATTTCATGACAGCCCAGAACAATGCAATGACCCAATCGGACTTTCAGCAACAACTAACCCAACGACGCAACCAAGCCCCGCACCTGGGGTGCGAATCAACACACGTCTCGGAGTTTGGACCCGGTTACTTGGCGTCCCAATTTGGTTGCCGATCAACCATGCTTGGATTGAATGCGTGAGTTCGAACGGACAGAAACACACGATCTCTAGATATACTCTTAAGAATGACCTTGATAATAGTCATACCGTAATTGGTCCGGGTCCGGCTGAAGCGCAAGGTTGGGACTACAACAGTCGGATAACCCAATCTATCGAATTGCCAATCCCTCCAGGCATGACATTGGACGATTACATAGCAAAGTTACTCAAGACCGCAGATGCAGAAGCCCGTGTTCCGTATATGGCCGTCCCAGACGATAAATCTGAGAACTGTACAACAGGTGCGTGTCGGATTGTTAATAAAGCCGGCGGATCAGTTCCCCCGTTCGATCCAATCGGGATTGATGACTTCCCGATGCAGCAGATAGACATAGACCGTCTTTCCGGAGGGGGGGGATAGCGGGGCCCGCAGCCCCTGCCGTTATGCCTTGCCGACGGTGGCTGTCTATTCGGTTGATTGTTCGGCGTTGTAAGATCTTCAGTGCGCTGGCGCAACTTGCGGTGCAGAAGCGCCTCGAAGGTACGGAAATCTACTCGTTGTATTGTTCAATGGGCGCCTTAGGTCGGCTGACTATTCGGTTCTATTGGGCTAGTTCAAGTTCAAGCATGCTCCTGACATCCGATGAGAAACGGGGCGGCACTACGGAGTTACTAATGTCACGACAAAAACTTGGCGTGTTGATCTGTGGAGGGGTTCTCTTCTCGGTGTGCGTCTTGGGGTGGGTCTTCGAGATATGGAGATTTTCGGCTCTGCGATTGAAAGGTCTGAAAGAGACTGAGGTCAGGAAATTGTTGGGTGAACCAGAGTTTTCCGGCACTTCTCTCCCTGCATCGACTTCGACGCCAGGCGTTCATGTGCTCGAGTACTCAGACTTTCTCGGCCGTCGCATTGGTTTGACTTTCGATCGCGAAGGAAACGTCGAGCAGATTTCGGACATGCCTTCAGGCCTGTGATACGGATTACCCGCACTGGCAAGGGAATCAAAGGGCAAATCCAGGGGGTCGGGCAAATCTAAGGGGTCGGGAGGGCTCTGTCTCGACCTCCGAGAAATGAAACGGGGACATAGCTACTTGCCTACGGGGGATGAAACGGGGACGTCGGGGGACGGAATGAAACGGGGACGTAGCTAATAATCCACATGTGTGGACGACCCGTTTTCTCTCTGCGAATGTAATTGCCTGGATGTGGATGAAATGAAACGTGGACGTAGCTAGTTATCCACATGTGTGGACGACCCGTTTTCTCTCTGCGAATGTAGTTGCTTTGCATGTGGATAACTGGCTCGGCAAGAACGCGAGACGGGAAATTTGTCAAGCAAATTCCAGTTTGGAGCGAGTGACCAGGCATGGACCACCGCCTCGACGGCGGCGTGCCAGACATGCACCAATTGGTGATTCTCACGTACCCCGGCTGCGGCACCTCAGTGGACCACCAAACAACGCAGTACACCTACGACGGCGATGACCACGTGCTGACGATGAAAGCGGTCGACGTCAACGGCTCGGGCACGAGCAACCAAATCACCGGCTACGTCTACAACTCGACGACGAACATTTTCAGCAACGACCTCCTGACGGCCGTGCAGTACCCGGACAAGACCACCGGTAACGCCAGCAGCAGTGAGCAGGAGACGTTCATCTATGACGCACTCGGTGAACGCACAACCTATACAGACCGCAACGGCTCGGTTCACGACTATAGTTACGACGTGCTGGGCCGGTTGACGACGGACAACGTCAGCACGCTGGGCAGCGGCGTGGACGGCTCGGTGCGCAAGCTCGGCTACACGTTCAACACGCAGGGGCTGCCCGAAAAGTTCACGAGCTATGATGCGAGCGGTACGGTGATGAACGAGGTGCTGCGGCAGTACAACGGGCTGGGCCAACTCACGACCGAGAGTCAAGGTCACATTGGGGCCGTGGCGACGTCGACTTCAAGCACGGTGCAGTACGCCTATTCGGAGATGGCTGGCGGAGCCAACCACTCGCGATTGACCAGCATGACCTATCCGAACGGGCGAGTCATCACCTACGACTATGGCACCGCCAACGGGTTGAATGATGCGATCAGTCGGCTCACCGCGTTGAAAGACGGCTCGACCACATTCGAAGGTTACGCTTACCTCGGCCTTTCGACGGTCGTGAAGCGTGCCCGTCCGGAGGACGGCGTAGATCTTACTTACATCAATGCCATCACGACGGGCTCGGCCGGCGACAAGTATGTTGGTCTGGACAGCTTCGGCCGTGTGGTCGATCAGAAGTGGGCCAATGCCATCGGCACGGTCAGCGACGAATTCAAGTACGGCTATACCCGTGACAGCGATCGGCCCTATCGGACGAACGAGTTGAATCACAGTTTCGACGAGTTGTATTCATACGATGGTCTGAACCGCCTCACCAGCATGAAGCGCGGCACGCTTTCCTCGGGCAACACGGTCGTCAGCGCTCCCACTCACCAGCAGCAATGGCGGCTGGACGCGCTCGGCAACACTTTTATACTGACGACCGACGGGACATCGGTTTTTAACGGGTTCAACTTGCAGAACCAGATCGCGTACACTAGCGAAGGTTACGATGCCAACGGCAACGACCGTAATCCCGGAGGCAATGGGGCACTTGTTTACGATGCCTGGAACCGCCTCGTGCAAGCGCCGGTCGGCGCTGGGGGCGATGAGGTGCTCTACGGGATGAATTACGCGTATGACGCGTTGGGTCGCCGCATCCGTGAATCGAGCTATGGCAACCTCGATGGCAGCGAAGGGACGCCGCTGTCGCATGAAGTCACGACCGATCATTACTATTCAGACCGCTGGCAGGTGGTGCAGTCGGTCACAAATGGGATCAACGTCAGTGGGAATGTCGGCTATCCGTTGCCAATCGTCACCGCGACGTACGTCTGGTCGCCGGGGTATGTCGATGAGCTGGTGGAGCGGGACGTCAGCCGGGTAGCCGCATCGGGATTTCCACTTTATCGAGTGACCAACGCAGCGCCGTACATCGCCAAGAGCCTGGAAGATGCCCCGAGCGGGCGAGTCTATGCCCAGCAGGATGCGAACTACAACGTAACGAGCCTGATCGGCGACACCGACACCGGAACGTCGGGTTATCAGTGGGGAGCGGTCGAGCGTTACGCCTATGACGCCTACGGCCAGCCGACGTTTCTGACCTCAACGTTTACGGCGGTCAGCGGGAACACAAGTGCATATGCCATGTCACCGCTGTTTCAGGGAACAATGTTCGATGCAAACGCGAGGGTATACCACGTTCGCTATCGAGTGTTGAAAGATGGAAGGTGGGCGCAACAAGATCCACTCGGCGACGTCGACGGGAACAATCTATATGACGTAAATGCTTCTAACTCAATCAACATGCTAGATCCTCTTGGCGGCAGCGTCACGATCGTGGACGTGGACGGAAACTCACATATGATATTGCCGACAGCCGATGCTCTGGAGAAAGCACTCGATCATATGAAGAAAGGTTCTATCGTCAAGATTACGATTGTCGGACATGGAAGCATCGCTCATGTTGTTTTCCTCGGTGATTCGGATCCTCACGGGGTCGAACATGGTCAGATGGACGACAGCGTCGACAACCTCCAAACAACTGCGAAAGGAAAACGTGGCCGCGACATCATCGATGGGAAGGGCAGGGTCATCACGGGTAAGTTAAAAGATGCTTTGGCCCCGAATGCGACGATTGCCCTTGAAGCGTGTAATAGTAGTGGTATCGCGGAGGATATCAGTGTTGCACTGCCTGGGGTGGTGGTCACCGGCATTCAAGGTGACTCGAAGAGAATGGGCGACTCAACAGTTGCTATCGATCCCCGTACAACTTCGAAGGATGGCAAAACAGAGATTTCAGGATGGTGGGATGTACTTAAATTTTTCCTGAACCCGCTAAATGCATTTCCCAACCCCGAAAAATAGGCGATTTGCGAATAAAGGTCGACGATAATTGGTATACATAGTCGTGATCTTAAAAAAGATGACTACTTTTCGAATGGGCAACTATCTTCTGATAGTGCTGGTGATGATGCTGCTAGTCTTCGTCGCTCTGCGTATTCGGAGAAATGCTTTGTTGTCGGAGCAAGAGGCAAAACTTGAGCAAATTATTAACGTACTTTCGGTGAAAAACGCGGACTTTACATCCTTGCACCCATCGCGATCTTCTCATCCGAAGGTTTGGATATTTGGAGAGTTGAAGTCGCAGGCTGAGATCGACCAGCTAACGAATGCTGTCGTTACGGCATTTGGTGAGAGTGAAGGTCACCGTATTGTGCGTGTCAGACTAGCGAGAAATGTTCACAACCTAAGCGAGTGATTTGTGGCGTAGTCAAATGGGGCTTAATGCTCATATGCAAGCCTTTAATATCGCCGGAGATCACAATGTTGTGGGCGATGACTTCAGCGCGTTTCAGCAGGGCAGCTGAAGACGGAGTACCAAGCTCATTCCAGTGCGGTGAATACGTCGAGTTCACCCGCCGTGCAGTATGCTTACAGCGAGATGACCAGCGGCGCGAACCACTCACGCTTGACGAGCATGACTTATCCCAACGACCGGGTCATCACCTATAATTACGGTACGGGCGGCGCGCTGAATGACATGATCAGCCGGCTGACCATGATCAGCGAGGACCGCAGCGAAGAATTGCCCTTCGATCTGGAAGATTACACCTATTTTGGCCTATCGACCGTCGTGCAGCGGAGCCATGCGTACGGTTATGCCGGCACGCTGACCTATATCGACACCAGCACGACCGGCCCGGCCGGTGACAAGTACGTAGGCTTGGACGCCTTCGGACGTGTGATCGACCAGAAGTGGTTGAATCACCTAAGCTCGGGCGTGGCAACGATCGATGAGTACCAGTACGGCTACGACCGCGACGGCAACCGGCTGTATCGCAAGAACACGCTCAGCGCGACGAACAGCGAGTTGTACACCTACGACGGCCTGAACCGCTTAAGCAGCATGACTCGAGGAACGCTGAACAGCGGCAACACGGCCATCACCGGCACCTCGACGTACTCACAAAGCTGGAGCTTGGATGCCGAGGGAAACTGGGACGGCTCATCGGGCACGACGATTAACGGCACCGCTCAATCGCGTAGCCACAACACCCAGAACCAAATCACGTCTGGCCTCGGGGTGACGTTCGTTTACGACGCCAACGGCAACGCATCGAACGGCTA
>CAXSBN010000006.1:0-6731 GCA_964236135.1 uncultured Phycisphaerae bacterium | reverse complement strand
GTATGAAACCCTCAAGTATGATGCGTTAGGACGAAAGATCAGCAGCAATGACAGCGCGACCACGACCGACCATTACTACACCAGTCAGTGGCAGGACATCGAGGACGATGTCGACGGCCATGCCGTTATCAGCACCGTCATGTCGCCAGTGTACGTCGATGCGGTGGTCGAGCGGGACCGCGACAGCGATGGGGATAGTTCGCATACGCTGGATGAGCGGCTATACGTGGCGCAGGATGCCAACTGGAACGTGACGAGCATCTTCGACGCGGCTGGCGTGACAAAGGAACACTTCCAGTACACCAGCTACGGCACGCAGGCCGCCCTGAGCTCAAGCTGGTCCAGCACGTTCGACGCCTACCCAGGCCACCCCAATTGGACGAGCGATACGCCGGGGTTCTCACTTCAACCTTTGAGTTTATATAGTTGCCGTAGCACCGGGGCGACAATTTACTTCGGCATGTACGCAATGTTTAAGCCAACCTCGTTCAACGGAGTGGCAATTGAAGATGCCATTGAAATTCCGATCGCAATGTGCAATTGGCAATTTGTTGCTTCGGTTTCAAGCGAAGTCCCCATCCCGATCATTACGTCAGATCACACGAAGATAAACGAGGATAACATCGATGTGTCTGACGAACCAACTGGGGAACACAATACAGACGAAGACGACACCTGGACACTGGTGTAAAACATTAGAGAGCTATGAAAGACAGTATTCGAAGATATCGGTTTCGATGGTTTCTAGTCATTTCGTCTGTGATGGGCGTCTGGCAGATTCCCGCCGCTTGCGCTCCCGGACTGGATGAGCGGTTCTTTAGCTGGGTTGACTCGGTAGAAGGTCGAGGAGACCAGCGTGTAATTGCTCCACAGATCACGCTCGTAACAACAAATGGAGTGGAAGATTGTGTTATTGTCGAAGCATCAATTCTCATTAAAGTGCCGACGCGGATCTTTAATCCGACTTTTGACCGTATGCGAGAGCCACCGATCGGAGTCTTGGTCTTTGATAAGGATCACAACTTCTTATGCGACATCTTGAAGGCCTCAACGATATCTCAGAACGTTGCTGGTGAAGGAAATTATTTCTTTGGGGAGGCGGGTTCCCGAGTGGGACGGCAATTTGTTCTAGATATAACAGATGTTCGAAAACACCTAAAAAAAGACTATTTAGACTGTATTTATCTACAAATGGTTTGTTATAAGGGCTTGTTGTCATTTGACAAAGTTGCATCAAACACAAGCGATGGCAAAGATTTTGTGAATTTCTACTCCACCTTTGACAGAAGCGAGCTTGCCAGGTCAAATGTTGTATCGTTGGATATGTCAAAACGAAGGTGAAAATAACTGCGGTATTTTATGCAGTGTTATAAGTTCTAATGACTCTTAGCCGGCAATTGCAGTTTTGAACATTTGAGTTCGAGATAACGGACATATGATTTGTCAAGTCTTTTCCGGTAAAAGGTGAGATACCAGCGGCGGATCACCGCCTCGACGGCCAGCTGACAAGACTGTACCAAACCGTGACGACTGTGGCCCAATCACGACGGCGATGTGATCACGCTGATCAACAACGACGTCGCTGATGCGGTGATCGGCACGTTCCTCAATCGGGCCGAGGGGTCGCACGTCACGATCAACAATGTCGACTATGTATTGAGCTATCACCGTGGTAGCGGCGCGAATGATGTGACGCTGACCGATGCTACGCCGCTGCCGACGCTCACGGCGCTGCCGCCGCAGACAGCCGTCGCCGTGCGACATTCCAGTTCCCCCTGGCGGAACTGACTGGAGATGATTTAAACCGCCCCTTCACCGCCACCATCGACTGGGGCGACAGCACCACCACCCCCGGCACCCTTCGCACCGCCGGCGGCACCACCACGCTCTCCGGCCAGCACAACTATACAACCGCGAACACCTACACCCTCACCCTCACGCTCGCTCTGAACGAGGCCACGACCAGCACCACGACAACGATCGCCGTCCAGGCCGCCCCCACCCCCTTCCTCGTCCCCGGCGCGCTGGGCACCATGACGGATGTGACGTTCACTCACGACGCACGAATCGCTTTACAACAATGAACTGGGGTTATTGTACGTGAACGATGACGGGACGTTCGACCTCGGCACGGTGCATCCCACGGACGCCAACTATACCTCCACTGCGATGCACGATCCCTCACAACAAATGGTCTTCGCGCAGAACGCCGACGACGGCGAGACGGTGACGCTGACGCTGCCCGCCGGTAAGCAGGTCGAGTTCTTCTTTGTGCAGGATGACAGCATCGCCGACTATCTAAACGATACGGTCTCGACCGGCGACGGAAGCTGGACGGCGTACGAGTCTCCCGGCGACAGCCACCACCCGGTCTCGACAAACCCCTTGCGCCCCAACGTCTTCTTTCTGGATACCGCCGCCAACTTCGATAACTACGCCCACTTCCAAACCACGACGCAGACCGACGGCTCGCGGATGTACGAGGTCGAGGATGCTCCGGATGGTGGGGATCAGGATGTTAATGATCTGGTGTTCACCGTCACCAGCCAACCCGCGCCATTGTTGGCAGCGACACCGAATCCTATTGACCATAGCATCGACTTGGCCTGGAACGACCTTCCCGGGGAACACGGATTCAATCTTTATCGTGGCTTATCACCGAATAGCTTGTCGCTCTACCGAACCACTAGCCAAGGCTCCACATCTTTTGAAGACGCAGCAGTTACAGACGGCGTTACCTACTTCTATGCTGTCGCGGCTATTGGTTCAGGCGGTGCTTCCGGAAACAGATCTGCGACTGTGAGCGCGAGCAACGCAGTGTCAGTTTCTTCTCAAGTTAGCATTAGTGCCCCACAGCCTGATGCTTACGAAGAGGGGTCTGTCCCCGGGCGATTCGTTGTATCAAGGACAAATTCCGTAGGAGCCAGCTTCGTAACATTAAGAGCTTCTTTCCAAACGATTCCAGGCCAGGACTATCAATTATTGCCTGGCCAGGTAACCGGCAACTTGACAAGGGTTAGCTTTACGATTCCGAACGGGCAGGCATGGTTTGAGATCAACTTGGTGCCGATTGACGATAATCTCGTCGAGGGAAACGAACTAGTGCAATTGAGTCTTCTTTCCGCGTCGGGAAGCATCATCGGAAGCCCAAGCGCGGCTACGGTCAAGATTCATGATAACGATGATGTAGGAGACCTGGACGCGGATCAGGACCATGACGATCTTAGCGGCGACGGAGAAAACGCCGCTGGGACCGATCCTCTCAACTTCGACACCGATGGCGACCTACTCCCGGATGGGTGGGAAGTCGACAACGGCTTCGATCCCTTGGATCCCGATCAAGATGATAATGGCGTTCCCGATTCACAGGATGATAACGATGGTGATGGGTCAACCAATCTCGATGAAGACAATCGCGGAACCAATCCGTCGAATCCCGATTCCGACGGCGACGGCGTCGATGATCAAGACGAAAATACTCAAGGAAGCGACCCCAACGACCCTTCGGACGGAGGCCAGGCGCCTCCAGATGACATGAAGGCTAAGTTCCGGCTCACCACCGGCGATTCCAGCGGCAGCCATTCGGAACGATGGAAGCTGAACGTCGGTGATGAAAGTTATAGCTCGCCTAGCTACGGACAGGTCGGCTCGGCAGATTATTATTTCAAAGTGGGCCAGTCCTACGACATCACAATGCAGCACATGGGAACGTCGCCGACGTTTCTCCAGAGCTTTGGTGGTCCGAACTATGACTGGACGTCAAACGTTGCCCAAGTGAGTACATCGCTTCCATATTGGATCGACGATTCCGGTAAGCTGCTCCGAACGGAAGTAGACGATACAATCGGCCCACCAGACGAAACCGCCGGAAAGGTATCGCATCTTCATATTCCGCAACTGGACGTGGATGTGGACAGCGATAATGCCGACGGATTCGATGCCCCGGTCGATAACGCCGCCGAGGACAAGCTGGAATTAGATTCATCCAAGGGCAAGTACATCCTGGCCGACGACAATCAGGATGTTGACGGAGACCTTCATCTCGATAGCGGCGACATGAATGGGATCGATGGCGCGAAGTTCGTGCCGCTCATGGTGCGGCTGTCGCAAAATCTGCAAGAGGCCGAACCCACGAAGATCGAGCTGACCTTCAAGTACGACACGTCGTTGCTCCAAATATGGAAGAAGGACAAGGACGCACCCGCGACGCGAGTCGCGGCGGATAAGGTTAAAGCCAACGAAGCAATCAATGCGACTGACTTGGATATATCCGTTGGCCAATCGACGGAGTTGTACATTGAGGCAATCAAAGGCTCGACGGCACCCGTCTCGATCGAGATCAGCGCGAAAGTAACCGGCACAAAGTGGAGCGGTACGCTTAAGGATTTAGTCTTCGTGATCCCCACGCCGGGTCTGATCCGTGTCGATGCCAACCAGGATGCGACGGTCACCTTCGACGACCCTGATCCGAACAAGTCGGATGACACCTCCAAGAAGCATCCGTACAAGTTCTGGCTGAACGACAATAACGATTACTACAACCAAGCCGGGACGGACAACAATGATGTCGCGGACTGGAGCGAACAGGACGTTGATAGCAGCCATCCCGCGGATTATCTTTCAAGGAAGGTCAACAATGCGCGTGACGCACAGGACTTCGGTCGTATTAGGATCCAAGCTCCCCCGAATTTTGACCCATCGCAAAACTGGACGGTCTCGCTTACTCTCCAGTCCACGGATGACCTGATGAAAATTGTTGTGCTCGACGTGAGCAAGGCACAAGGCGATTCATATCTGACAAATCAGCAGACCGAGGACGCGCTTCCGCAACACGCCGCAGGCCAAACGTTGAACGTTGACGAAGCATTTTTAATCGACCCTCAGAAGTTTATCGCTGAAGACCATCCCGACCATGCGGTAGACTACCTCTTCGAAGGCTTGAAAGCCGGGAGTGGCAAGGTAGTCGTGACGTTCAAACTTGACGGCAAGACCGCGCTTGAGGATGTGTTCAACCTGAAGCTCTCGCCATCGAACAAAATGTACGAGACCTACGATATCAACAACGCCGCGCACGAGACGGCGACATCTGCGCTTGAGGCAAACGACGTTGACCAATCACCACCCCGACTCGTCGACGAGTTCAGCCCCTACGATGCGGATTCACGCGAATCGAAAGACTACATCGTCTTCGTTCATGGCTGGCGAATGACCGCCGCAGAGAAAGCACAGTTCGCTAACGCCTCGTTTAAGCGATTGTTTTGGCAAGGGTACACTGGCCGTTTCGCCGCGTTCGATTGGCCGACGGAATGGTTTGACAATCGAGGTACTTCGGGTGCGTTTCGAGCCATCAATGATCCACTAAATTATGATCGAAGCGAGGAAAAAGCTTACTGGTCCGGGAAGGCCCTAAAGTTTCTACTGACTGACCTTGACGGCAAAGTAGGGTACCAGCATGTGAACATTTTTGCGCACAGCACGGGTAACGTCGTAGTCAGCGAGGCATTACGCGAATCTAGAGACGTCAAGCTGGTTCATTCCTACATAGCCAGTCAGGCGGCGACGGCGGCCGAAGCTTATGACCCTTCGGCTCCGCCACTCCTCTTTAACATGGACGGTCTTGGTGCATTTGGGCCCGCTTACCCATCAACTTCACTAAGCTTGTACGCGAATCTCCCTAGCACAAACCGCGCAATCTTCGAAGACATTGACCAAGCCGCAGATAAATTATACAATGTCTACAATCCAGTGGATTATGCTCTGTTCGATGCTGTTACTCATACACCAAATCTACCGCATACCTGGCGCATAAATCAGGCCATTAAGGTCGACGACAATGTTAAATTTGCAGATCATTGGGCGGATTATGCTTGGGAGAATGGGAACTATGTAAGAAAGGAGTTTACCTATGCCTCCACTCCGGAAGGAGTGACTAAAGTTTACGGCAATTCGGTTATCCTCAATCCAAGCGATTCTTCTCAGTTATTCGAGGTGTTAAGCTACGCCGCCGAGCTTCAATCGCTGGCACTGGGCTCGCAGTTGGGCATGAGCAAGCCGGGCAAAGTTTGTAGCGGCGAAGTTAATCTCCATTCGGCCGACGTATTTGCCGACCAGTTGTTTACTAATACGCCATGGGATCATAGCGCTCAATTTAATGGCACTAATGCTCGCCGCAGTGTGTATTGGAACTTGGTTTTAGAGAAGTTTGGCTTTTAATATGCGAGCATCATTATTGAGAAATCACACATTCGCTACCTCCGGTCTCGCCATAACCGCGATAATAATCGCGACTTACTTATCGTGCGATAGCCAAATTCTTGGTAATCGACAAATTGAGTTCTATGGAATTGTCTTGGATGATAGTGGGAATCCAATGTCAGATGTAAAAGTTTCGGCTCAGATCGAAAGAGGAACATTTGATTTGCCAATTCTTTGGTCTACTTCCCCGGGAAAATTCCGGACGATAACTACACAAACTGATGCATCCGGTCATTTTTCTATTGTTAAAGAATGCGGGCTCAATATTTTGATTCGAACGTCTAAATCCGGATATGAGGGATATTGGCCTGATGACCCGACGTGGCACTTCCCGAGATCTAGAGAATTGCCCCACGATAAACTTCATCCAGACATTCTTAAGATGCGAATAAATAAACAGTACCAGAGGAGGTGAAACGGGGGGTGAAACGGGGACGTAGCGGCTCTGTTGCGACCCTCTGGATGTTCGGCGCATG
>CAXSBN010000005.1:76092-136266 GCA_964236135.1 uncultured Phycisphaerae bacterium | reverse complement strand
CTCCTCTCTCCAGTACTCTGGGGAGAGGCAGGGAGAGGGGGTCTTCGGGTTCCAGTTGATCAAAGAAAAGACCCCTCTCCCAACCTCTCCCCGGAGTACCGGAGAGAGGGGTAAGACACAAAACCTCTCCGAAGCGAACCGCGAGAGGGCAGAGAATAAAATGCCTCAACCGCTTTCTCAAATCTTCAAGCGACGCACGCGGATGCCGGCCGGCGCGATGGCGGGGTTGGTGCCCGCGCCGGTCGAGAACGACGACGAGACCAACTACAAGCCGATCGACTGGGCCCTGGTTCGCCGCCTCGCAAAGGAGCTGCGGCCATATCGTTCGCAGTACATCACGGGCATTTCGATCGGTGTTGTCCGCACGCTGCTCGATCTGAGCAGCCCGATGTTCATCAAGACGATTTCCGACTACTGCATTGATGTCGCCCGCGCGACGATCGCGGTTGAAGCGCACGTCGCCGTTCGTCACTTGCTGATCATCATCGGCTGCTGGGGCGCGACGATCATCGGCTCGGTATTTCTGGAACGATTGCAGATCATCATCATGACCCGCGCCGGCGAATCGGTGCAGTTCGACCTCCGCCGCAAGCTCTTCCGGCATCTGCAAACCTTGTCGATGAACTATTACGACAAGACCAAGCTCGGCCGCATCATCAGCCGGATGACCAGCGACATCGGCTCGGTGCGCGAGGTGAACGTCTGGGGCATCTGGCAAATCTGCTACAGCATCACGGTCATGACCTTCGCGACGCTGGCGATGATTCTGCTGGCCGACAAGCGGCTGTTGCTGTCGGTGATCTGGCTCGCGCCGGTCATCTACGTCACGAACCGCTGGTTCCAGAAGCGCGCCGGCGCGATGTGGCAGATCGTTCGCGAAGGATGGACGCGCGTCAGCACCAACCTGGCCGAGAATATCACCGGCATGCGCGTCGTCACCGCGTTTCACCGGCAGGATCCGAATTTACAGGTGTTCAATCAACTCCAGGACGACAACACCGACAACAACGTGATGATCGCGCGTCTCAACGGCGTGTATCAGCCGTCGCTGCAGGTGCTCGGCTATCTCGGCCGGGCGATCATCATTCTGTTCGGCGGATATCTCGTCGCGACCAGCGGCCTCTCCGTCGGCGGCGTGCTGCTCGCGTATTTTTACTGGGATAAGCTGAACGAGCCGGTGCTCGTGCTCGGGAATTTCTACAACCAGTTGATGCAGGCGATGGCCGGCGCCGAGCGCGTGTTCAACCTGCTCGATACCTCGCCCGATGTGCAGGACGCCCCCGGCGCGACGGCACTTCCGCGCATCGTCGGCCGTGTGAAATTCGACGACGTCGTCTTTGGTTACAACCCGGCCCGGCCGGTGCTGCACGGAATTAACTTCGAGGCGCACCCGGGGCAGATGTTCGCCCTCGTGGGCGCGACCGGCAGCGGCAAGAGCAGCATCGTCTCACTGATCGCGCGGTTTTATCAGCCGCAATCCGGGCGCGTGCTGGTGGACGGCCACGATCTGCGCTACATCACCGGCGATTCGCTGCACCGGCAGATGGGGCTTGTGCTTCAAGTCAATTACCTGTTCAGCGGCACGGTGCTGGACAATATCCGTTACGCCAAGCCGGACGCGACGCAGGAGCAGATCGAGCAGGCCGCGAAAGAAATCGGCAGCTACGACTCGATCATGAAGCTAACCGACGGCTTCCACGGCGAGGTCGGCGAGCGCGGCTCGAACATGAGCCTCGGCCAGCGCCAGCTCATCTGCTTTACCCGTGCCTACCTGGCCGACCCGCGCATCTTCATGCTTGATGAAGCGACCAGCGCGGTCGATACCGCCACCGAAATGCTCGTCCAACAATCGCTGGAAAAATTACTGGCCGGCCGAACGACGTTCGTTGTCGCCCATCGTCTCAGCACGATCATGAGAGCCGATCAAATTCTGGTCATTGATGCCGGGAACGTGATCGAGCGCGGGACGCACAAGGAATTGATCGCTCTCGGCGGAAAGTACGCACACCTTTACAAGCAATTCGTTTTGCACAGCGAATGACCGCTCTACCACCGGCCGAAATCGCGCATTGCTCTTTACTCGCACCTATTTAAATACGATAGCTCTTATGGCGGCCAACACGATCGGCCGGGGAGCGGTCATGAGCTTTTACAGCGCTTTGAGCATTTTTCAGCCAAACCCGCGTTCGCCCCACCGGGCGCGCGGCACGATTTTAATCTTCATGACGGTGGCCTTCGTCACGCTGGTTGCCTTCATTTCACTTGGCGTGGACTTAGGGCGCGTTCAACTTTGTAAGACCGAGTTGCAGCGGGCCGGGGATGCCGCGGCGCGCTACGGGGCTTTGGCACTGAAAAACATTCTCGTGAACACTTCCGCCGCGAAGGCCAACGCGCTCCTTGCCGCGGCCGACAATAAGGCGGACGGAACGCCGGTGATTCTCGATCCAAATCTCGACATCGACCTGGGGATCTGGACATCCGTCACCCGAACCTTTGTCGTTGTGACCGATCCCACCGCGGCCAACGCCGTCCGGGTTCGCGCCCGGCGGCTTGCGTCACGAGGAAACGCCGTGCCGACGATCTTCGCGAAGTTACTGGGGATCAGTTATTGCGACGTGACCACAACGTCCATCGCCATGTACACCCCCGGCTCCGCCGCCACGTATACCGTGCCGGCCACACGGAATCCTTTTCTTTCGGGTGAACCGGCCGGGACGTTGGCGAGCCAGAACAATCCGCACAACAGCCCCGACCGTGCCGGCACGACCTCCAATCCGAGGCAGTCGCCGGTCCAATGCACGCTCCCGATCACGCCGGGTACCTCGATGTCGTTCGACGGCATCAACGGAAGCGCGAATCACGGCAATACGACGACCTTGTATGACGCCGACGGCGAGACCGACAATATTAATTCGAATTTAAACGGCTCGGAACATGGCATGAGCGACATGACCGCGCCCCTGACCGCGCTGGTCGGCGTCTATCTGAGCGACACACTGCCGGATCTAAGCCCGGCGCCCCCGACCCTGGACTTTTCCACGTCGGCAGCGCGCGACTTTACGACCCTTTCTCCGAAGCTTCAGCAAATTTTCTTCATCGGCGACGGCCGCAACAGCGACGGCGAAGTGCAACAGTTCCAGGTGCCGCAGGGCGCGACGCGCCTTTACGTTGCCGTCTGGGATGCATGGGAATGGAACAACAACTCCGGCACGCTGGGCATGACCATTCACGGCAGCGGCACGGTAACGCTGGTTAAGTAACCACTCTTCCGACTCCTCTCCAGCGCCCTGGAGGTCACCGCGTCCTGGCGGTGGGTGGACGGTAGGGTGAGGGGTTTTCGCCTCTTTCCATACGACTTCAAAATCGAAGACGTCCTTCTCCCGGCCGCTCCCCGGCGTACCGGAGAGAGGGGTAACACTTGCATCACTTCGCCTTCGAGATCCGAAAAATCCCGCTCGGCTCGTCACTGCAAAAGATCACCGTGCCGTCCGGCGCTTCCGTGCAATCGCATGGCCGTGCGAAGCGGCTGCGGCCGCTGCCGGCGTTTGCGCAATCGACGATCGTCATCGCCCCGCACGGCTTGCCGGTCAGCGAATCGAACATGACCCGTTGCACGCACGCGCCGACCGGCGTGGTCGAATTCCATGAGCCGTGGCTGGCGAAAAAGATGTCGCCCTTCGCGCCCATCAGCGGTCCGAAATAATCATTGTTCAAAAACGTCCAGCCGTTGACGGCCCAATGGGCATGGACCAACCATTCCGGCGCGATCGTCTTGTTCGCCAGCGCGATAATATCCGGCCGGCTTGCGTATTCCGGGCGCGGCACGCCATTGCCGGTAATGAAAGGATGCCCGTAAAAACCGTCCTGCACGTAGTGGTTCAACTCTTCGTTGGGATTGACGTTCGTGACCGGCTGATCTTTGCCGGTTTGCTCGCCGTATTTTTGTCCGAAGTTGTCCGAGCCGTGGTCGAAGCCCCAGATTTCCGTCGTGCCGGGTCGGAATCGCAGCTTTTCGGTGTTGCGAATTCCGGTGCAGAAAACACGCTTGTTTTTCCCATCCGCATCGAACATGTAAATCGTCTTGCGTTCGGATGGAAGGGCGTCGGTCATGTTTTGCGGATCGGAGCTTGTCGCATAGATCGCCTCGTCGGTCACAAGCAATCCTTCAAAGGGATGCCCGCCGCCCGTGGGTAACGTCTTGGCCGGGACGACGACTTCGATTGTGTCCGCCACGCCGTCGCCGTTCGTATCGCGTGCCCGGCTAATCGAACCTTCATCCGCCTGTGAGAAATAAAGCCATCCATCTCCGTGAACGTCCATGCCCTGCACGGAGCGTTTGTCTTTTACGAATGTCGTCACCGTTTTGTAAACACCGTCGGCATCGGGATCGCGCAGCGCATAAATATTGCCGCCTTCGCGATCGGAGACGAATAGTGTCTTGCCGTCCTGCGAGAACTGTAGAAACCGGCTGGCGCGAATCGCGTTGGGCGCGAGCGCTCGCGTTACGCGATAACCCTGCCGGACCCGAAAGGCCGGAACCCCTGAGCCCAGATCGGACTTCACCTCGGGCGGCAACTGGCCTCGCGCGGTCGTCATCAATGAAAAGATGGTCACCACCGCCGCACAAATGGATCGGATGCGTCTCATAGGTCCAGAGTTTAGACTTAATTTCGTCATGGAGAAAAACCGCCTCGAAGCATTCAGCGACGGCGTGATCGCGATCATCATTACCATCATGGTGCTCGAACTCAAAGCACCCGAGCACAATTCAATTCACGCCCTATGGCCGTTATGGCCGCGGTTTATCGCGTATGTCATCAGCTTCGCGTATGTCGGAATTTATTGGAACAACCATCATCACCTCTTTCATGCCGCCGAGCGTATCAGCGGCATGACGCTCTGGGCCAACCTGCACCTTCTGTTCTGGTTGAGCCTGATTCCATTTACAACGGATTGGGTCGGCGAGAGCCGCCTCGCCGTCTGGCCGGTGGTGATGTACGGCATCAATCTTCTGCTGTGCGCAAGCGCCTGGATCGTTCTGGATCGCGCGCTGATTCGCTGCCACGCTGCCGACTCGCCGCTCGTGCGTGCGATCGGCGGTGGAAAAAAAGAGTGGCGATCCATTCTTTACTACGCGGTTGCCATCCCATCGGCGTTCATCTCGCCGTGGCTTGCGTTCATCGCTTACTTCATCGTCGCGGCGATGTGGTTCGTCCCCGATCGCCGGATTGAGCATCAGATCAGAAATGATTAACGCGGCTGCAACCGGGCATAATATTCGATCCACCGCCGCGCCTGTTTCGCCGGATCGAAGGTGCGCGCCACATACTCCCTGGCGTTTCGCGACGCCGTCGCTCGCATTGCGGGGTTATCAAGCCAACGTGACAAGACGCGCGTCATTGCGTCAGTGTCGGTCGGGATTACTTCGCCGGCCTGCGACTCGGCGACTCGCCAGTGCGTCGCCACTTGATCGGACACAATCGCCGGCGTGCCGACGGCCATCGCCTCGATGACGACCACGCCGAAGTTCTCCTGATAGCTCGGCAGGACGAACAGTGTTGCATCGTGCAGCGCCGCGGCTCGTTCGGGGCCGCGCAGCATGCCGGTGAACAGCACGCGATCGGTGATGCCATTCTCATTGATTGACTGATCCAATTCTGATTTGTAATTCTCCTCGTACGGGCCGGCGACGACGAGCATCGCATTCGTGGAATCCTTCAGCCGCGCGAACGCGGGAATCAACAAGTCGAGACCCTTCTTCGGATGCACACGACTCATGAACAGCACGATCGGCCGATCACCCAGCTGCGCTGTAAACCGCGCACGAAACACACCGGCCGGCGGGGGCGACTCGAAATCCGACAGGTCAAGGATGTACGGCTCGACCAGGAACGGCGCCGTGATTCCCAATGGTTCGACCGAACGACGTTCCATCTCATCCGTCACGTGAATCGTTGAAGCGTGATTCAGGTCGCGCTTCAGGCGCAACGCGAGGTAAATCTTTTTCTTCAGCGCACTCTGCGACAGGCTCCACCGATCAAGCATACCGTGCAGCGTGAAGAGATACGGCTTCTTCCGTTGTCTGCAAATGCGTGCGGCCTGGTGCTGAATCTGTTCCCACAATGCATGAATGTGAACGACATCGGCCCCGGCGATCAGCTTGTTGAGCGTCGGCACGATCTGTGGATGCCGCGCGAGAAATCTCCCGTGTGGGCCGATGAGATGAACCTGTGCATCGGCTGTTCGAAGCTGTTGCGCGGTGGAGTCATCGAACGCGTGGCCGAACATGCTGACAACGTCGACACTCGCCCCGACGGCTACCTGCGCGCGCACCATCGCCACCATCGCCGAGCTCGGGCCGCCGAGCCGCGGATCGATGCCGCTGATGACGTGAAGCACTTTCATTGGCTCGCCTGCAACTGCGTGTAATGCCAGATCCACCTCGCCGCCTGTTGTTGGCGGTCAAATTTTTCGGCGACGAAGCGAATCGCATTCTGCGACGCCGCTCGCCGTAGTTCAGGATCGTTCGTCCATTTCAGCAGCGCTGCCGTCAACGATTCGACGTTCGTCCGGACGACCTCTCCTGATTGGCTATCCGTGATCTTCCGATGGATCGCCACCTGATCGGAAATGATGACCGGCGTCCCGACGGCGAGCGCCTCGATCACAACCACGCCAAAGTTTTCCTGATAGCTCGGCAGGACAAAAAGATCCGCATCCACCAGTGCGGTCGCGCGCGCCGTGCCGTTCAACATGCCGGGAAAAATCACTCGATCGTGAATGCCGTAGTCGCGTGACATTTGCTCGACGACGGCCTGATATCCGTCGGCCTGTGGACCACCAATTACGAGCATTGCGTTTGTCGCATTTGCAATCGACGCGAATGCGGGGATCAGGAGATCGAGTCCTTTCTTTGGATGAATGCGACTCATGAACAGCACGATCGGCCGATCACCGAGCTGCGCTGCAAACCGCGCACGAAATTGTCCCGGTGCCGGTGCCGGCTGAAAGTCCGACAGGTCGATGATCAGGCCCTCGACGATCGGGGAAGACTTTAGATTCAAGCGTCGGGCATGATCGCGCTCAATCTCATCCGTGAAATGAACTGCCGAAGCGAGGTTCAAGTCTCGTCGCAAGCGGAGCTCGAAGTAGAGCAGTTTCTTCAGGCGGCTTTGCGCCATGCTCCACGGATCGAGCATGCCATGCGGCGTGAAGATGTATGGCTTGCGAAGTCGCCGAGCAACCGCCGCGGCCTGATGCTGAATCTCTTCCCAGACCGCATGGATGTGAACCACGTCAGCCTGCGCGATGAGGTCGTGCAATATCGGCCGAAGAATGCGCGCTGCCCGCACTCGGCCGTGCGGCTCAACGATCGTAACGTCGACACCCACGCTTCTTAATCGATCGGTCGTGACGGATTGAAAATCCGAAAGCGAGGTCGAGACCACGGCAACATCCAGCCCGGCCGCCTGCTGCGCCTCAGCTATCGCGCCCACTGCCGCTGTTGTTCCGCCGGCGCGTGGGTCGAGGTTTGAAATGACATGCAGAACACGCACACGCGGCCGCCCTCGCTAGATGCCATCGACAACGACCTGCCCATCAACTCGCGGAAGAATGCGGCGAGCCGTTTGTCACCGCGTATTACTTCCCATCGGTGTCGTCACATTCATCGATCCTCTGCTGATCGTCAGCGGGATCGATCGCACGATTTCTTCCGGACACGCAGCCGCGAATTCGTCGTAGAACTTGTTGATGAATGTACGCGTCGCCCATGCCGTGCCGTCGGCTAATCCGCAGATCGTGGTGCCGGGCATGATGCCCATCGTTTTTTCCAGCTCCATGAGCATCTCCAGGTCGCGCGCCCTTCCGCCGCCGTCGACGATGCGATCGAGGATTTTCTTCATCCAGTTCGACCCTTCACGGCACGGCGTGCACTGGCCGCAGCTTTCGTGCGAGTAGAACCGCACGCAATTGCGCAGCGCCCGCACCATGTCGGTGTGCTCGTTCATCACGATCATGCCGGCCGTGCCGAGGCCGAGGCATCCGCCGCGAAAGCGGACGTCGTCGAAGTCGAGCTTCACGTCGAGTTGATCCGTGCCGAGCACGCCCATCGAAATGCCGCCGCAGATGGCGGCCTTGTACGCGCCGCCCTTCATTCCGCCCGCGAGCGTGTTGATCGAATAATCGAGCGTGATGCCCAGCTCATCTTCATACACGCCGGGCTTATTCACGTGCCCGCTCATGCCGAACAGTTTCGGGCCGGGCGACGACTTTGTCCCCATCGACTTAAACCACTCCGGCCCCTTTTCCATGATCGGCGGGATGCAGCAGAGCGTCTCGACGTTGTTAATCACCGTCGGCCGCGCAAACGCGCCGGCGATTGCCGGGAAGGGCGGCTTATTGCGCGGCCAGCCGCGTTTGCCTTCGAGCGCTTCGAGCAGTCCCGTCTCTTCGCCGCAGATGTAAGCGCCCGCGCCGCGATGCACGTAGCATTCGAGCTTGTATTTCGATCCGAAAATCCCGTTCGATCCGAACACGCCGTTGGCGTACGCTTCTTTCAGCGCAAATTCCAAAGCCTTCGCGCTCTTGTGATACTCGCCGCGGATGAAGATGTAGGCGATGTCGACTTGCGTGGCGATTGCCGCGATCGCGATGCCTTCAAGCATTGAATGCGGGTCGTAATCCATCAGATAGCGATCCTTGAACGTGCCCGGCTCGGACTCGTCGGCATTGACGGCCAGGTAGTGATGTCCCTTTTTTTCCTTCGGGATAAACGACCATTTCTGCCCCGCAGAAAACCCCGCGCCGCCACGCCCGCGCAGGCCGGACTCGGTGACGGTCTTGATGATGTCCGCCGGCGACAACTCCAGCGCGCGGCGAAGCTGCGCATACCCGCCGGTGTTGACGTAATGCTCGTAAGTGACGAGCTTCCGGTCGGCGGCGTTGTCGGGAATTCGCTTGAGAAGAACGGGTTCGGTGAAGGCCATAAGTCATTATTCCTGATTCGGTCGACTATATCGTATGGCTTGCGGGGGGCGTGTCGAGGGTTCGCACGTCTTTTCAAAATGGTCTGTTGTAAGAAATGAATCGACTGAAATCCGGGAGTGCCCAAATCACTCGATATCCCGAACCACCGGACGACGATTCTTCTGAATAGGTGAATTCGCCACCGTATTTGATCGTTACATATATTCCCGACGGTTTGACATACGCGCGGTCGATCAGCAGGAAACCTAGAGAGCTTGAAACATCATGATTGCTGTCGAGCGGCTCGACCGCATACATCTCGTGCATCCCTCTCGCTTATCTCTCCCCGAGTACAGGGATGGGCGTGAAAAGCGCTCAATTCCCGACCGCGCCTCGTAGCCACGATCGCTAGATCGTCGGGTGGGTTCGTTTTGACGAATTGGCTTCGTTTGACGAGGTGATCCATCCCATAGATTGGGTTCGCTTTTGATCATCGAGCTGACGACCTTTTGCTCGCCTCGAACTTCAACTCCTTATCTTACAAACACTTGTGCATCTCCCAGCCGTTCGCTGCGTTGGGTTCGGTCCGCAATTTCGTATGTCGTAAAGAGTATGACTTTCTCCGGAAGTGCGAAATCATTCGACGCGACGAGCCCGGGATTTCAGGCGAGCGATCATCCGGATCGCGCGGTGCTCATTATAGAAACTGAACCGCGATGTGTCGGCGGAGAAGTTGCTTTTGCGTATGCCTCTCTCTGTACCCGGGTAGAAGTGGGAGAGGGGATTTTCGTCTTTCGCAAGTGCGGATCAAAGACCCCTCTCCCTGCCTCTCCCCAGAGTACTGGAGAGAGGGGTTTGGTTATTGGCTTCTTGCGCGCTTTGAAATTCCGACGATCTGGCGATGGTGGCTACGACTTGCGTACACCTCGCCGTCTTCTCTTCCCAACGCCCAGCGCCCAACTCCTAACGCCTTCTCTCACTTCCGCACCTTGTTATACGCCGTCCCCGTATCGTTGCCCTTGAATACCTCATCCACCGTCGTCGTCAGCGTATTGAATGCGCCGGCGCTGACCTTCGGTTCCTGAAGCGTTCCGCGCACGTTGATCTGCAACAACTCGTGCCGCGCGCCGGAGATCAAATCGCCGATGATCGGCAGCTTCGGCCACGTCGTGTTGTCGGTGGTGAAGGTAAGCTGCACCTGTTTTGTGCCGAAGTCGAGCTTGCCATGGCCTTGCATCATCATGTCCTTGGCCCGCAGCTCGATCGATTCGAACGCGACCTTGTTTCCATCCACGCTGTACCTCGCCGTCGCTTCACTGAAGGGCGAGGTGATCGGCAGCGCGAGGTTGGTGATCTGTAGCAAGCCCAGCAACAGGGGGATGCGATACATCGATTGCCCGGAGACGTTCACATCGCCGCGCCCGCGGCGGGTGGCGATATCGTTGAATGCGCCTTCGAGCGACAGGCTTGCGCTCAACCGCCCGCGCACGTCGGGCGCGACGTCGCCGGTCAGTTGCGTCACGTCAGCATTGCGCAGCACGAGGGCGGCTGCGTAGCGCGTGGGGCCGTTGTCCCCCAGCGCACAATCGAACTGCCCGGCCAATTCACCATCCGCGATGTGCGTTTCGAGTTTGCTCAGCCGAAAGGAATCCTGACCGGCCGGCTTTTGCAATGTCGCTTTCAAACCGCCCGCCGGCTTTCCGGCGAGCGTGATCGTGTTGAAGTCGATCGTGCCGTCGAGCTGCTCGAGCTTTCCGCCGCGTGAGATTCCGCTGAACGCCGCCGACCCGGTGCCGTCCGTCAGCGGCAGGCCGACGTCCATCGACAATTTTTCCGCGTTCAGCCGTACCGCGAAATCGACATTCTCATCATCCGCCTTCTTCACCGGCTGCGATGTCGGCTGCGTGCTCGGCGGCGGAGATGCAATGATCAGCCGGTCGAACGTAAACCCGACATTGCCGCTCAGCTTCGTCGACTTGATCACCTCAACCAGCCCCGATGGGGCGGCCTTGATGAACGCATCATCGACTGGCACGTCGTCGGCCGAGAGCTTGAAATCCCAGCTTGGCGCCGCGCTCAAAGTTCCCGTGCCGGCCAGTCGCACTTTGCTCTTCCCGTGCGTGCCGGTGATGTCGTTAAGCAGGACCTTGTCCGGCCGCGCGATGACCGTGCCGGTGACGTTGTCGATCGCATACGGCATCGCCGTCGGCGTGACGCTCAACTGCCGCGGCAGCAGCGTCAGTTCATAGTTCTGATTCGCATTCGCATCGTCGACCAGGCCGCTGAAAACCAGGCCGACATCGACCGCGCCCTTTGGTTGAACCGCGTTCCACGCCTCCTGCGCGCCGGCCGGGATGAGTGAATACAGCGTCGGATCGAGCGCGAGATTCTTCGCATTGGCGGTGATTGTTGCTTTGGCCGGCCCTTCGCTCCAATCGACGTTGCCGCGCAGCGACACATCCGCCTCGCCGCGCTTGCCGGTCATCGATTCGATGGTCACGCGCCCCGGCGAGAGCTGCATCTGCCCGTTCATCGCCGTCGCCGCAAACGCATTCCCCGTCGGCCAGACCGCGCCGTCCTTGAGCGCGATGTGAAAATCAAATATCGGCTCGCTCGTTGTCACGCTGCCGTCGGCATTAGTCTGCGGAACAATCTGCCCGTTCAAATCAAACTTGCCGGTCATCCCGCTTTTCTTCAGCCAGCCGCGCTGATCGGGCGGCAGTGCGTTAATAATTGCGTCATCGATCGGCACGTTCGTCGCCGCAATTTTCAAATTCGTCCGCAACGGGGGAAGTTCCTCGGCCGACTTCGACGGCATCGTCGTCGTCAGCGGCTGACGCGTACCGGATGAGATGTGATGATGCAGATCAATGCGATGGGCCGCATCGTCTTCATCATCGTTTGGAAACCGCGGATCGATCGGCCGCTCTTCTTTCTTCGGCCCGCCCCAGGCGACTTCACCGTCGAGCGCGAGCGTCGCGCCGTTCTGGTTCATCGCGACGTTGCTGATTTCAACGCGATCGTCGAGCACGTGCAGATCACCGGTCACGCCACTCATCGGATACGGAAACACGACCAGCACGCCGGACGCATCGTCGAGGCGAATGTGCGTGTCGAACTTCCAGTGTTGATGCAAACCTTTGGGCCGTTCCACATCGCAACGAAACCCGCCGCGGAATTTTGGATACTCGCCTTTCCCGGGCGCATCGAACATGCGCAGCGCCTGCTGCGTCGGCTCTGGGAGCGAGCGCACGACCATCGAATCGGCGATGACATTCTCGCCGATGACGCTGATGTTAACGCCCGTTTCCTCGCCGAACGGTGAGATCAGGCCGTTGATTTTCACGTATGCGTTTTTGTTGACACTGTTCTCCGGTCCGTGGCCGGTGACGTCGAGAATCTCAAGCTGCTCGGCCCCGGTGTCGGCATTTCTTCCAATGACGAGTTTCCCCGTTGAGCCGTGAATGGGATATGGAAATTCGTCGAAGATAAAATCCCCGCCGACGACGTTGATCTCGCCGTCAATCGTCGGCCGCGCGGAGGGCGTGTCACGTTTCACCTGCACCCAGAGACGGCACGTCCCCTGCGGGCGCAGGTGATCATAAATCTCCTGCACGACCAGCGGCATCGAATTCATGTAGGTCGGCGAGGCTGGGATCACGATGTCTTCGTGTTCCAGCGACGCCAGGCGAATGCTCGCGGTCGCCGTCTCCGGGTCGGCATAGTTGTCGATGTGCGCGTTAATCGACAGGCCGTTGCTTTCGACATAGCCCGACACGTTGCTTACGTCGATCGTGTCTTCGGTGAAGACGAATTTCCCCGTCACCTGCCGCATCAAAATCGGCGACGGCGTCACGCTCGCATGAAGCTGGCTGACGAAGCCCGCCGCATCAAGGCCGACCGAGCGCATCGCATCGAGCGCTTCATCGCTCCAGCGCTGGCGACTGGCTTCGGCCGCGCCGAGTAATTCATTTGGCTGCACGGTCATCCCCACGCCGCGCACGTCGATCTCGGCGCGGAAGCTCATCACATTGCCCGATCCGCGTCGCGCGGGCTTATACGTTAGCTCCGGGACATCAACCCGCCCCGCGATGGCGTGATCTTTCCACCACTTGCGCACCTGCGCCGGCAGCATCGCTTCCAGATCGGCGCCGAATCGGAAATTGTTCAGTGACGCGCTGACCGTGCCGTCGGACATCGCAAAGCGCCCATCCATGCTCGGACCGATCCCATCCTGCGAGCCGCGGCTTTGCAGCTTGAAGAGATACACATCCGGTTCAATGCCCGGCGAGAACTGGCCCTCGAGGGCAATCATGCCGCGCGTTTCGCGGATACCATGATCGCGGACGGCCGTCTCCACCTGTGCATTCCGCAGAATCAATTCCGGCAGTCGCGGCGGCTTTTCGTTGGGGTCGCTGGGACGGCTCGAACTCATGTTGAACCGGCCGTGTAGTTTTTCGTGCTCCCATTTCCCGGTTTCCAAATCCTGCGTCAGCCGCACGAATGGATCGACGACGACAATCTGCGTCGCTTCCAGTCTCCCGCTGAGCAGCGCTTTGGGATCAGCGTGAACGAGAAACGCCTGTGCGCGAAACAGCAACGAGTCGTCGCTGTCATTTCCAGGCGCACCCGGCGCGGCGGTGTAGACGCGCACGTCGTTGAGCCGCAGGCCCTGGAAGATCGAGAGCGTTGCCTCGCCGATGGTGACCCTGCCGCCGATGAGCGAGGATAGGTAGCCCATCGCCATCGATCGGACGCGATTGGAATCGGTGACGTACCAATATCCGCCGATGATCGTGCCGAGCAGCAGCAGCGAGATCATCATGCCGATGCGCCGCAACTTCGACAGCCGCGGCCCGAACGGATGCCCGGCCCGCCACGTGCGGTCGAAGAGTCGGTCGGGACTGGTGAGGCGACGAGGCACGAAATTGAATTCCAAGTTTTACCCCTCTCCCCAGTATTCTGGGGAGAGGATGGGTGAGGGGTCTTCGTCTTTCTTTCGAGATATACCCAAAAGTCGTGGATGGATGTTGGTTGAATAAAAGCGGCGTAACCTTGGTGCTCCTGATGAAAGGTCACCAATCACCCCACGCGGGGAGAAGGATACGCCACGATGAGAACTGTAACGGACGCGTTGCCGATGGCAACGATGAACCTGGGATTGGACGAGTTGCTTCGTGAAGGAGCGCGACGGATGCTGCAGTTGGCGATCGAACGCGAAGTACAGGACTATGTGGATCGTCATCGCGACTGTCTCGACCCGGATAGCGGACATCGGCTGGTGGTGCGCAACGGGCGGCATCCGAAGCGGGTGATTCAAAGTTCGCTGGGTCCGATCCAGGTGCATCAGCCCCGGGTGAACGACAAGCGGGTTGATGAACAAGGTGAACGATCGTTCCGCTTCACCAGCGCGATCCTGCCGCCTTATCTGCGTAAAGCGCCGAGCGTGGAGAAGCTGGTGCCGTGGCTGTATCTCAAGGGCGTTTCCAGTTCGGATTTTCCGGAGGCGCTTGGTGCGTTGGGCCTCGATGGCACGGGACTCAGCGCGACCAGCGTGATCCGCATGAAAGAGCTCTGGCGGGAAGAATGGGCCGACTGGTCGAAGCGATCGCTGCTCGGCAAACGGTACGTCTATGTCTGGGCGGATGGGGTTTACTTCAACATCCGCCTGGCCGAGGAAGGGGAGGGACGTCAGTGCATTCTGGTGCTTTTAGGCGCGACCGAGGATGGCCAGAAGGAGCTGATCGCGATTCAGGAAGGGCATCGCGAAAGCGAGAGCTCGTGGCTCGACCTGCTGCGTGATCTGAAAGAGCGCGGCCTGGAGCACGACCCGGAACTGGCCGTCGGCGATGGGTCACTGGGCTTCTGGAAAGCGCTGAAGCAGGTCTTTCCGCACGCACGCTGCCAACGCTGCTGGATGCACAAGACCTGCAACGTGCTGAACTATTTTCCAAAGAGCCAGCAGCCGATCGTGAAGCAGAAGATTCAGCAGATCTGGATGGCCGCGACGAAGCAAGAAGCAATCGAAGCGATAGAGAAGTTCAAACGGGATTACCAGGCGAAGTATCCCAAAGCGGTCGAGTGTCTGTTGAAAGACAAGGAGGAACTGTTGAACTTCTACGACTTCCCGGCCGAGCATTGGCAGCATCTGCGGACGACGAATCCGGTCGAGAGCATCTTCGCGACGGTGCGATTGCGAACCGCCAAGACCAAAGGCAGCGGCTCGCGGCAGGCGTGCTTGACGATGGTCTTCAAACTCTGTCAGTCCGCCCAAAAACATTGGCGAAAGCTCAACGGCTGCGCCCTGCTGAAGGAAGTAAGCAACCAGATCGAATACCAAAACGGCATCAGAAAGGCCGCTTGAGTTCAATCGGCGTCCACAACTTTTGACAATAACTCTTTCTTTCCGTCACGCGCGAGCTGAAGGCCCCTCACCCTGCCTCTCCCCAGAGTACTGGGGAGAGGAGTGTGGTTTTCTTAGCTCTCCCCAGCATACGACTCGACTGAGCTTTTCGAGGTCTGGGGAGAGGAGTTTGATTTTCGAACCACCGCGCTGCACGCCACCACTGTCATCGGCACATCCGCCGGCAGCCGATATCGCAGGCTGCCGACCGACATCGCGTGCACGACCGTGAAGTATACCGCCGGCAGCATCAGCAACAGCTTCGCCTCGCGCGGCAGCGTTGTCTTCCACAATCCGACCAGCGTGAGCCCGAACAGTAACGTCGAATACAGACCGGCGACCGCGACGCGTTTCCAATCAGAGCCGAACTCATTGCTCAGCGGAATCGGCGACCAGAGTCGACGGGTTTTCAGCCAGGTGAGCTCCCACACGCGCCTCGGATTGTCACGAATGAACATGGCGGCCAGATTGCTTAAAAACCGCGAACGGTTCATCTCCGAGTTCGTCGTCTTCAGCCGCATCGCGAGCGGCCCATCTCCGCTTGCGAAGGATTGATCGCTTCCACCCGTCGCGCGCGGATTAAATCCGTCGTAGAGCGTGATACCGTTGTTGCTCGTCGTCCACACCCATTCCCCGATCACGCGATGGTTGCGATATGCCCAGGGAAGCAGCACCAGAAACGTTGCGAGCGCGCCAATCGCAGAATGGAAGATTTTCGTCTTCACCCCTCTCTCCGTACTCGGGGAGAGGTTGGGAGAGGGATCTTCAATTTCACCCAACTGATACGCTTGTGGAAACTTCCAGTTCATCCACCCCGCGAAGGCGCAAGCGAACGTCGGCAGCGCAATCGCACTCGGACGCACCAAAACACTGAGCGCCAACAGAATCGCGCCGCAAATCATCCATCGACGCGACAACAGCGCAATCCCCCACGCCAACATCGCGATAAAAAGCGTCTCGCTCAGCAGCAATGCCGAGAAATAAATCAGGAACGGATTGAGCGCGATGAATCCAGCAGCGAATAAAGCAGCGCGCTGATCGGCGATCCATCGCCGCGCCGTCAGATACACCGCAATGACGACCGATGCATCCAGGAGACATTGCGCAAATCGCACCAATCGCCAATCCGCGCGACACGCCGCCACGAATAGCGGATAGCCCGGCGTGCGAAATGCAAAGACCACCGCATCAAACCGCGCATCGTAAAAGTAAAGGCCTGATCCGGCGATAAGGTTGTGGCCCAAAGACAGATACTCGCGCTGGTCGGGCAATGACACGAGCGACTTGGTATCGGCCTCCGGCGACTGCATCGCCGACCACCCCAGCCGTAACAACAGTGCCGCCGCCGCGATCGCGACGAGCAGCCAGCGCGACTGGATCGCTTCACGTCGTGCGTAGGTTGAAACTTTCGCCACTCGCGATGCAGGCTATCACAACCCCGCCGCCCACGACTATCATGCTCGCCACGAGTTAACATGTTTCAACAACTCACCGCTTTTATCCTCGCCACCATCCTCATTGCATCGTCCGCATCCCTCGCCGCCGACGAGACGCTGACGCTGGCCACCTACAATATCGAATACTTCCACGCGCATTTCGCGCCCGGCGTGCGCGAGACGGGCGACAAGGAACTCACCGAGCGTCTGCGGGCCGACGCCGACAAGGACAATTGGATCATCTCGACAGTCATTCTCGATCCAAAGTTTTTTCCCGATGCGATGGTGATCGAAGAATGCTGTGAGCAGGATGAGCTGGAGAAGTTCAACAAGAATTGGCTGAAGAACGCGTACGAAACCGTGATCGTGTTTCCGAATAATTCGGATCGTCACCAGAACCTCGGCATGCTGCTGAAGCCGGGATTCAAGGTGCTGGAAAAACGCGACCAGTACTACCAGGAAAAAGACACCGCCGGCGGAAACGAACGCGGCGACAAGCTGTTCGCGCGCGGGCCGAGCTTCTGCAAGATTCAATCACCGGGCGGTTACGTTTTCTGGATGGGCGTGACGCATCAGAAGAGTAAGCACGGTAACAGCGCCGAAGTCACGCAGTGGCGCAATCGCGAGGCCAGGCGCACACACCAGATCATCAAGGAACTCGAAAAGGCAGGGCCGGGCGATGTCGTGCTGCTTGGCGATATGAACGATGAATACGGCATCCAGGAATTTGAGCTCGACGGCGGCGGCGACTCGATCGCCAACCTCGTCGGCCCGGAAAAAGACGGCTGCACGCTGCTGACCAAACCGCTCATCGAGGCGGGTAAAATCAGCTACGGCGGTTATTGGAAATCCGACTATCGCAGCTTCATCGATCAGATCATCGTGACACAATCGATGAAGCCGCTTGTGAAGGAAGTCGACGTCTTCAAAAACGCCATGGCCCCGGCGGCGAGTGATCATTTTCCGGTGTATGTGAAAATCGCGACGGGGAAACAGTAAGCGAACTCCTCTCTTCGGTACGCCGGGGAGAGGCAGGGAGAGGGGTCTTCGATCTGCACATCAGTTGAAGAAAGACCCCTCACCCTGCCTCGCCCCAGCGTACTGGAGGGAGGAGTTTACCTTCTGGACTTTTGAATTTGCCTGCATCGCCAACCATTCTTCCCGCCTTTTCGCTCGCGCAACGCGAGTTGGTGCGCTTCATTCGTCAACCCAACCGCGTGATCGGCGCGCTCGCCACGCCGCTGGTCTTCTGGCTGCTCATCGGCGCGGGCATGGGCCACAGTTTCAAAGCCTCCGCCGACAGCTCAGAAAACTATCTGACGTATTTCTATCCTGGCACGGTGCTGATGATCCTGCTCTTCACCGCGATTTTCTCGACGATCTCGATCATCGAGGATCGCCGCGAAGGCTTTCTGCAATCGGTGCTGGTCGCTCCGATTTCGCGCTTCGCGATTGTGCTCGGCAAATCCCTCGGCGGCACGGCGCTGGCGAGCGGGCAGGGGATGATCTTCCTCCTGCTCGCGCCATTCATTGGCATTCATTTCACGTTGTTTTCCGCGCTGCTCGCGGCCGGCATCATCATCGTGATCTCCTTCGCCCTCACGGCCCTCGGCATCTGCATTGCCTGGCGGATGAGTTCGACGCAGGGGTTTCATGCGATCATGAACCTGTTCCTCATGCCGATGTGGTTTCTCAGCGGTGCGCTTTTCCCCGCGGCCAATGCGTTCGTCGCGCTTCGCATCGTCATGCAATTGAATCCTTTGACCTACGGACTCGCAGCGCTGCGACGCGCGCTGAACTGGACGAATCCCACGCAAATTTCAGTGCCGACATTACCGCTCAGTTTGTCGGTGCTCACGATCTTCGCGATCGTGATGTTTTCGATCGCGACGATGATTTCGCGTCAGCGCATCAGCTCGGATTTACAGTGACATGACGGCGCGTCCGATCAAGATCGCCAACGCACAAGCCTTCTGGGGCGACTCCCCCGACGCCGCCGCTACCCTCGCGCGGCAGCAGCCGGATCTCGATTTCATCACGCTCGACTACCTAGCCGAGGTATCGATGTCGATCCTGGCGATGCAGCGCGACAAATCCGGCGCGGGTTACGCGCGCGATTTCGTCGAAGTGATCAAATCACTCGTTCCCGCATGGCAATCCGGATCTGGATTCAAAGTCGTCACGAACGCAGGTGGACTCGACCCCGCCGCTTGCGGCGTCGCGTGTCAAAATGCGCTGCGTGGTGCAGGAATCGAAAAGCGAATCGCGATCGTCAGCGGTGATGATGTTCTTCAGCAATTGCAAGCATCTAATCAGGAATTCTCGAATCTGGAATCGAGCGAGTCACTATCAACAATCAGCGATCGATTGGTCACCGCAAACGCCTATCTCGGCGCCGCGCCGATCGCGGAAGCTCTGAATCGCGGAGCCGACATTGTCATTACCGGCCGCGTCGCGGATCCTAGCATGGTCGTCGGTTGCTGCATGCACGGGTTCGATTGGAGCGAGAATCAGTACCAAGAAATCGCCGGCGCAACGATCGCGGGTCACCTGATCGAATGCGGAACCCAGGCGACCGGAGGTTTCTCGACAGATTGGTTAAACGTCGAACATTCTGATCGCATCGGTTTTCCGATTGTCGAAGTCGGTCGCGACGGTTCTGTCGTGTTGACCAAGCCGTTGAACACGGGTGGCGTCGTCAGCTTGATGACGACGAAAGAACAACTGCTCTACGAGATCGGGAATCCCGGAGCATATCTCAGCCCGGATGTCACCGTCGACTTCCGCACGATCGCTTTAAAACAAGTCGGCGCGGATCGCGTCTCCGTGCGCAGCGCGACCGGCAGCGCTCCAACTGATTCGTACAAAGTCTCCGCCACTTATCGCGATGGGTTCAAGGCGCACGGCGAACTCACGATCTTCGGCCGCGATGCCGTCGCCAAAGCGCGGCGCTGCGGCGAGATCGTTTTAAAGCAAGTCGAACGTGTGATGGGTCGAACGCCGAAACGTTCGCTAATCGAATGTCTCGGGGCCGGCGCGAGCGCTCCGGGCATCGCGCTTCCGATTGACGAATCGGCCATCCTCGAAACTGTCCTGCGCGTCAGCGTGGCCGATGATGATCGCGCGATCTGCGAAGCGTTCAGCCGGCGATTCATGTCGCTCATCACCGCCGGCCCCGCGGGCGTGACGGGTTATGCGGGCGGCCGTCCGCGCGTGCAGCCGGTCTTCGGCTACTGGCCGTGCCTGATTGAAAAAAGCCGCGTCTCGCCACGCGTGGAGATGATCTCATGAGCCGACTCGGCGACATCGCACACGCCCGCAGCGGCGACAAGGGCTCGAGCGCGAACATCGCCGTCTTCGCGCGCGATGAACGCGATTACGAAACGTTGCGAAACATCCTCACCGCCGCGCGCGTCGAGGCGTATTTCAATTCGATGAAACTCGGCACAGTCGTCCGCTACGAAGTCCCCAACCTCGCCGCGCTGAACTTCGTGCTCCCCAACATCCTCGCCGGCGGCGGCAGCCGCTCGCTGCGGATCGATGCACAGGGCAAGACACTGGCGATGGTACTGCTGGAAATGCAGATCCCGCGAGATTAAACCCAGCGCAGGGTCGTTGTGTCAGCCCGGCTCCTCCTGCAGTCGCTTCAATTCTCACTCAAGACGCCGAACCCGATTCTTAGAAAACAGCTGTGGCTGCACTCCACTAAATCTCAGAAGTCCTCGTACGATCGCCAGAAGACCTTCATTGTCCATCTGCCCGACGGTCGTCCGCTCGGTAAGGAAATCACTGTCAACCGTAATCAATCGTTCGACATGCCAATATGAGATTTTCCCCCGCGTTCCAGATCTCCAGCGAACACGAATCGCATTATCGAGCTTGACGCAAACATCTTCCTGATCGAAACCACGGCGCACGGCGAGCGCAATGCGTTCATTTATGTCGTGCCCATTTACATCAAAACACGGAATGACCAAACACTGATCGTGCATTTCAAGCACAACGACGTGGGGATGCGGATCGTTGGCTGTATGACCCTGAATGCGTAAGCTGTAGACCCCGCCTTGCATTCGATCACATTTGCATCAGTGCTTTGTTCTCGGAATGTTTTTCATTTGCCTCAAGATCGAACGCATCGATCAAATCGTTCCAATCAATTTCAGCGCGTTGATTTGCCCTGGCTTTAGCCCAGGCTTTTCCGATAAAGCTCGTTTCGTGAAAAAGCTTCTCGACCTTCCTGAATCCGCGAAATGAGTCCAAAGTAGGCATTAAATAGTCCCATGCCTTTTGCATCGCTCGGCACTCCAGTTCGCTGAAATCGTCTTGATCCACTCGGAGCGTTGAGCGGAAGCGCGCATACTTGACCGATGTATCAATCACGTATTCTTCCGGCTGGATTCCAGTTTCGATCAAAGTCTTACGGAAAGACTCAAGCCGCATATACGCGGGATTGATTACTGGCCCGTCCTTCCAGGCTTGAATCGGTCCGCCGATCATGGGCGTGCCCGACTCAATTGTGTGGTAGAAATCGACAAGCACATGAAGCTTGACCATTTCGTACTTAGTGAGGGATCGCGCATGTTGAGCGGAAAGATACGACATACACATGTCGAATCGACGCTTATTAAACGGTATGAGTTGATTGAGCGCCATTGCCGTATTCCCATCGGCTTTTCCAGCTACGATCAAAATATAGCGGTCGATTCGTCACCGTCAAGATGAGTTAGTAGAATGTTAGCCACTTGCGTCCGCGCGCCTGCGCTTTAAGACAATATATCCTATGGCCCCTCCACTTCTCATCGAGCACCACGGTCCGATCACGGTTCTCACGCTCAATCGCCCGGATCGTCGCAATGCGTTGGGGGCCGAGTTGATCGAGCAGTTGATCAGCGCGCTGGCGACGGCGGAAATGTCGGTACAGTGCCGTGCGATCGTCATCGCGGGGCGCGGCGAGGGATTTTGTGCGGGGCTGGATTTAAAAGAAGCGCAAGGCGCCGACGAACCGACGCGGATTCAGTCGGCACATCGCGTGGCGGCGATGCTGGCGGCGATTCGGCAGTCGTCGCGGCTGACCATCGCCGCCGTCCACGGCGCGGCGCGCGCGGGCGGGGCGGGCATCGTCGCCGCATGCGACCTCGCCATCGCCACGCGCGACGCGACGTTCGGCTTTTCCGAAGTGCGGCGCGGCCTGGTGCCGGCGCTGGTGGCGGCGCTGCTTCGCCGGCAAATGAGCGAGCGTGCAATGCGTGAGTTATTTCTCGTCGCCGAGCCGATCGACGCCGCCCGCGCGATGCAACTGGGTTTGATCAATTCGATCATCGAGAAACCCGACGCGGCCGATGTGCGCGACGCTGCTGTTGCGCTCGCGACGACCGCCATCGCCGGCGCGCCCGAAGCGATGAACGCAACGAAGAACCTTCTCGATGATTTGTCGCCGCGACCTTTTGCGGATGATTTTGCAATTGCACTGGCCGCTCACGATGCCGCCCGCGGCAGCGAAGAAGCCGCCGAGGGAATCGCCGCGTTTGTTGAGCATCGCTTACCGAACTGGAACCCGTGATTTATCGCGTCGTCGGCCGAGAGCTTATCGCTCGCGAGGTTGTCGACCCAGCGGTCGTCGGCTCGGAACTGGCCCGCAAATGATTTCGCCAGCCGGTGGTCTGGGGCAACAATCGCTTCGCAAGGCGGTTATTCGGATCGGCCAAGAGGACGAGGTGATACTGTTCAATTGCCTCATCGTAACGGCCAGCCTGTCCATAGGCGTAGGCCAGGTCGATCCGTTGTGGGATCGCGCCGCCGTATTGCGATGCAAACTTCGCCGATCTTTCGAACGCCTCGATCGCCTTCTTTGAATCGCGAACTTCCAACTCGATCAATCCAAGATTCATCCAGCCGATCGCGTTTTCAGGAAATAGTTCGATCGATTTCTCGGCGGCGGTTTTCGCTAGAGCAATTTGACCTTTCTCGAGCAGCGGCGCGACCACGTTATTAAATCCAAGAAAACTCTTCGGCGTCGATTCGATCTGATGCATGGAGAGTGACATCGACGATTGCCACACCGCCGTCTGCCGTGATGCGCGAATGCCGAGGGCGACGACGACCAGGGCGAGCACCACGGCCGGCGACCAGCGCGTCACCGCAAGTGATCCAACCGCCGTGGAAAGTGCCGCAAAGATCGCCGCCACAAAGAGCCCAATGCCCACCATCGGCAGATATAAATAATGATCTGCGACCGTTGAATACAGCTGGAAATCGAACGTCGCCAATCCCAGGACCGGCAACGTCGCCAGCACGGCGACGATTAAGCCGATGACCGAGATCGGCACGCGGTGCGTCTTCCGGTAAATCGCGATCGCCGTCGCCGCGACAGCCGCCGGAAGCAACCAGGTCCACCAGATCGCGCCGCTGGCCAGAATCGCTTGCGGATGTCGGGCGTAGTCGATCGTCAGCCTCGCGGGCCAGCCGATTTTCGTCATATAAAACGCGATCGCGTCGAACGCCACGAGCGGCCGAAGCAGCGGCGTCACGACATGCGTATTGAGCTCGGCCGGCTGAGCATTCTGGGCAATCACGATGAACGGCAGCGACGCCAACATCATCGGGATGAAATCGCGAATCGACCGTTTTGAATGAACGCGAAGGACCAGCCGATCGATCGCGAAGCAAATCCACGGCAGCATGATCGCAACGGGCTTGGCGAGAATTGCCAGGATCATCAACACGACGGCCGCCCACCAGAATGCGCCGGTCGCGCGGGTGCTTCGCGTTTCGTCGGCCGGTGCGGCGCGTTGGGCATAGACCACATAAGAAAGAATTGCAGCGACGCTCAGCAGGCCGCACAGCGCGTCCTTGCCGCCGGAGATCCAGCCGACGGTTTCGACCTGCACGGGATGCACGGCAAAGATGAGCGCTCCCGCGCACGCCGCGGCGATGCTTGGCACGAGACGACTCAACAGCAGCAGCACCAGGACGCTCGTCGCCGTGTGCACCGCGATGTTCGCGATATGAAACGGTGCCGGTCGAAGTGTCGGCTCATCCGGATCAGCCGGATTTGGCGCGCCGGCGGCGACGTGCGCGATCGCCCACCAGTAGGTATAGGTCATCGGCACATACAGGTCCGCGCGCGGCTTTTCCCATAGATGAACCAGCGAGCGGAAGGTCGGCGGCAGAAGTTCCGGGTTTTCGAAGACAGTATGCGAGTCGTCCCAATTGGTGTTGCTCGCGTGTGAGAGCGGCCACATCGTGACCCACGCCGCCGCCAAAACCAGCAGGGCGGCGGCGGTCAGTGAAAGTGTCTTCGAGCGCGTCGAGGCCGAAGCGTTCATGGGGTTTGGGAAGAGGCCTCGAAATCGGCGAGGGGAGAAAATCGCGCCGCGGAGCGGTCGATTTTCAGGCTCGTCGTCGCGGCCGATCGAACCCAATCCAAATAACCAAAACGCCATAGGTAGGCAAAGCCGATCATCAACACACCGAAGAAGAAGAACATGTCGACGAGCGCAATCTGACGAACTTCAAAGCTGCTCATTCCGGAGGTTTGCCCGATTTCACCCGCGCTGCCGTAGGCGACGGCCCAGGGATAAAAAAGAGCGACCTCAACGTCGAACACGAGAAAGACGAGCGCGACAATGTAAAAGCGTAAATCAAACTGCACCCATGATTCGCCGATCGTCGGCTCACCGCACTCATAAGCGGCATCTTTTTCCGGGCTTCGCACGCGTGACCGCGCCAGCGAGCCGGCCAGCAGGTTAACAAAAACAAACGCCGCCCCGACCGCGACGAAAATGACGATGGAGAGCAGTATTTCCATGGCTTCCGCAATGAGTACGGTACGAAAGCGGCGATGGGAAGGCAAAGCGGGCGGGCGTGACACCGTCTATTATTCAGGGCAACCGCATTCTGGATGATTTCGTTTTTTCTCCTCTCCCTGTACTCGGGGAGAGGTCGGGTGAGGGGCGTTTTCAAGCGGCAGAAGACCCCTCACCCAGCCTCTCCCCGAGTACAGGGAGAGGAGTTAATAGAATGCGGTTGCCCTGGTCTATTATTGAGGATGGTCAAGTAATCGAGCGGATTTAAATTCTCGTCCCACATTGCGGAACTGCCGCTTGCGCCGTTGCGAGGCTGGTCTCGACATGTCGCCGGGCCCGCGAAGGCGCGAGCGGTGACGAATCGCGACTTATCGCACCGGCGGCATGGATTGTGCAGATACTTACTCTGGAATGTCGATTTATGGCGGAGGTTTGTGGCGATCGGAGTGAAGCGAGAATTTTTCCATAAAGAGTGTCATGAAGAGTCTTCTGCCTATTTGTTGCTCGCCAGCCGCGTTTGCGGCGATGGCACGGCAGGCATCGATCATCGAGTCGCCGGATGCGCTTCTCGAAGCGGCCGTCGCGGTCGCGATGCATCAGATAAAGGATGTCAGCAGCACCGCCACCGATCGCGTGATTCAGAGCTATGCCGACGCCGTACGCAAACGCGTGCGCGGGGAGCAGGCGCAAGCGATGCTGGCCCACCTTCATCAATTTCTGTTTGACGAGCAACGGTTCCTCGGCAACGAAGACGATTACCACGACCCGCTCAATAGCTACCTGCCCGTCGTGCTGAAGCACCGGCGCGGCCTGCCCATCACGTTGAGCCTTATTTACAAGCTGGTGGGCGAACGCCTTGGCCTTCGCATTCATGGCGTCGGGCTGCCTGGACACTTCATCGTCGCCGTCGAAGACGAGTCGGGCGAGAGTGCGATGCTGGTGGATCCGTTTAACCGCGGACGCGTGCTGACGCTTGACGATGCTCGCGCGACGGTTCAAGACACCTATGGCCGGGAAATCGAGTGGTCGGAAGACTTGCTTTCGCCGGTGAGCAATCTGCACTGGATTACCCGCATCCTACAGAACCTGCTGCACGGCTTCGGCAAGGTGAGCCAATTTGAGAACGTTGCCGCGATGTTGGAGCTTGAAATGCTGCTGTGGCCTGACGAAGTTCACCTTCAGCGCGATTTGGCGCTGGTGCTCGCCCGCATCGGGTTGCCGCGACCGGCCTCTGAGTGGTTGGATCACTACTTGAAAGCCAACCCCGGCGATCCGCAGCGTGGCGATCTGGAACAACTGCTCGACGTGTTAAGCGCCTAGCTTCGAGTCTTCCCAGCCGGAAGCGAATGTTCGTGGCATTGGCATCCTGCCGATGGGCGATGCACGCATCGCATCTCTCATCAAATCAAGCGGCGATCGTCCATACTCGCGAGCACGCGACTGCACGGGCAGAATGGCCCGCAACAGATGCGGGCCAAGCCAACTCTGATGGCGGACTTTCCGGATGTGCAGCGTACTCACGAAAAGCCACTGGCGAGCGATGTGCCGTTGCAGCGCGGTGCGCGCTAAGATGCGTTGATGCAACTTCCGGATTTCAGCGTGAAGGATCGCCGCGCGCTCGTCACCGGTGCCGCGCGCGGCATCGGGCTGGCGATGGCGCAAACCTTGGTGCATTACGGTGCGGCCGTCGCAATTCAGGACATCGACCTCGACGCAGCGCAACGCGAAGCCGGCGCGATCAGCGATGCGAAGCTGCGCGCCGTCGCGGTGGGTGGCGACTTATCCGACCCGGCAAGCATCGATCGGATTCATAGCGACGCGGTCGAACGTCTCGGCGGCCCGATCGATATTTTGCTCAACAACGGCTCCATCCAAATTCCCACGCCGTTTCTCGATATTCAGGCCGATGCCATGCGGCGGGAATACGAAGCAAATGTGATCGCGCCCACGCGCCTCTGCCAGCGCGTCTTGCCAGCGATGATCGCGGCAAAGTGGGGCCGCATCATCAACCTCGGCTCGATCCAGGGCCTTGGCGGCGGCGAAAGCATGGCATCCTATGCGATGACCCGCGCGAGCCTCGGCAACCTGACGCGGAGCCTGGCAAAGAAATATGCGCGGCACGGCATTACCGTGAACTGCATCGCGCCGGGTTGGTTCGACACCTATCGCAATCGAGGAAACTTCAAGGACGAGGCAGATAAGATCGCCCGCGGCAAGCACGTCGCCGTGGGTCGTATCGGCGAGCCGGTGGATTGCGCGGGCATGTGCCTCCTGCTCTGTAGCGCAGCGGGTGAATATATCACCGGCCAGACGCTGCTGATTGATGGTGGGTTGTCGTTTTGACCGCACCGTCTTAAACGGCATATCCCATCTCACGCGCCGTCTCGCGCGCTCGACACTCCAAAAACAGACACCGTGATATTTGTCGATGGATCGCCATCGGCGCATGTTTCGATGCCTGCGTCATGTGCAACATCGCGCGGCGTCAAGCGGCCTCGTACACGCACAATTTTGGGAATTTTCGATGAAACGCATTGGAAAGAAGGTTCGTTCACTGATCCTCTCGCGCGCTGTACGCCCGATTATGGAGGCGGTCGAGCAGCGGACGATGATGTCTGCCGCAGCAGCGCCAAGCCTGACGGACTATTACGTTCATACCGATGTCGATCATGGCGCAGAGCTGTGGGTGCACGATGCATCCCATGGCGATCACGTCGTGAAGGACGTCAACCCCGGCGCGGCTGATGCGAATCCGGTGCTGATTGGTCAGCTCGGCGACGATGTTTTCTTCTTTGCGACCAACGCGCAAGGGCAGCGCGACATCTGGGCGACGAACGGGACTGAACTGACGAGCCGCGTCGTCGTGAGCAGTTCGCAATTCGCGCGACTATCGACGACGGGTGCGGCGCAGGTGGTTACTCCGGGAAGCGCACCGTGGATTACCCATGCCGGCGAATTCTCGACATTGATGACCGCCACCCGCCGCGTCTTCACGACGGGCGGCGATGGTAGCGGTGTTTTATTTTCAACCGACGGCACGGAAGCAGGAACGATTCCACTCGACACAACCGGCGGCTTCGTCACCACGTACTATCAGGGTGGAATGTGGTACACCCATCGCGATGAGCCTGGCACTCTCGCGCCGCGACAGGTCACGCTCTATTCAACCGACGGAACAATCGTTGGTACATCCGCACAAACCACCGTCACTGAAAAATACGGATTTGAAATCACGCACCTGGAAATTCGGAACGGCTACGTGACGCTGACATCGATCAACCGATACAGCGATCCGTTCTACGCCTCCAATTCAAATTACGACGCAACGCCCGGCCATACTTGGCGCGTCGGGATCAGTCGCGTGGCGACATTGACTGACAACAAAGGCGCGCTGCCGCAACTCGTTGCCGGTCCGTCCGGCACGAACATCATTTCAGGAAATGGTGAGACCTTCGTCGGCACCGACGACGCGCATGGCTCGGAGCTTTGGGTCACCGAAGACGGCGGCTGGCACTTACTGAAGGACATTGCGCCCGGAACGAGCAGTTCAAACCCGTACGGCTTTGTCAGCAATCGCCAGTTAACTGGTATCCAGTTCTTCCGTGTGGATTCAACGCTCTACGTCACCGACGGCACGGTTGACGGCACGGGGCCGGCGATGGCAAACGCAAAGTTTCTCACTCGCCTGCTGACGAGTGACATCAATGGTGTTTCAAACGACTTTCGGCCGTGGAACACGTCGTATCCTGATGTGCTCGGGCCCGTGCGGTTTTCGGGGCAAGTGAACGGGCATCGCCTGTTTGTGTTCGCCAACCCGGTCACCGGCGATAAGTCGCTTTACAGTACCGACGGCACAGCTGCTGGCACGATCTGGCTGGCACACGCCGACGGCGTGGTCGCGACGTTCCTCGATCGTCTCTGGTTCATGAACGGCGGCGGCGTGAAGACGACGGCGCTGATGATTAGCGACGGCACGGCCGTCGGCACGTTCGGTCAATCGTTCGGCTACTCGGCAGAGTCCGGGTCGGACATGTACTTCCAGGGTTTTTACAGGCCGACGACCAGCGCTCTGGAACTCGACTACATCGACCGCAACAAGTATCCGTTGATCAGCCCGTCAATCATCAAATTCTCGATTACTCAAATTGGGGATGCAGTGATGCCTGCCAATCCCTCCACGCCCCCGCCGCCGGCTACACCGTCACCCTCGACGCCAGGATCGACTCCTGCGACGCCGACACCATCGACGTCCATTTCATTCGCGCATGTGGATGTGAATCACGTTCTGCGAATCGGCGGCAACAATTCGACGCGCTCGATTCGTGTTTATCTTGCCGCCTCGAATCACGATCGATTGATGGTGAGCGTCGAGACGGATGAGGAAACCGTCGTACAGAAGTTCGTGACGTCGGCGATCACGAGCATCTTCGCCAGAGGCGGCGCCGGCAGCGAGATGATCGAGATCGACGAGCACGACGGCGCGATTAATCTTCCCGCGCGATTGGAAGGCGGCGCCGGCAACGACACGCTGATCGGTGGCAGCGGGAACGACACGCTCTTCGGCGGCGACGGCAATGACCGCCTGTACGGCAAAGGCGGTCGCGACCGCCTCGACGGCGGGCTCGGCACAGACCGCCTCTTCGGCGGGCTTGGCAAGGATTGGTTCGTCGCACCGAAAATCATTGAACTGCTCGACCGTGAGACGAACGATTCAATGATCGTCTGATTAAACGCTCGGAGGCAGTGAGACTTATCGCGAAGGCTGGATCGGATCGATCTGATCCAGCTTTCGCGATTCGGTGGTGTCGCCTCATTCGGGTTGAAGCCCGCTTGCTTGCTCAAGACGTATTCACCTTTCGCGTTCGACCAATATTCCTTGTAGTCGGCGCGGCGGCTCTACTTCCGCAGCATTTTTTCTCGGACGTCGACGGACAATGCGCTTACACGCGTTAAAGGCCGCGTCGCACGAATTGATCGCACATAGTGCTTAAACCATTCGCGCCTGCTGCCGAAGTAAAGAGTAGTCGGCTGAGCAAGAGTCACATCAGTCGTTGACCCAACAGTCGGCCGACAAAGCTTTTTCCGTTTCAGGAGGACCACGCCATGAAGAATCGCGATCAGAATCTCGCCCCGGCAATGATGGAGCCAGTTGAACCGCGGCAGCATCTATCCGGCACGGTAACGCCCAGTGCTTACATTTCGTCGATGCACACGCTTCGCGTGAACGGCACCGAAAATGCCGACGTCATTCGCGTGTACCGCACGCCGAGCAATCCGGACCGGCTGATCGTGAACATGAACGGTGAAATCACGAAGTTCAACATGAACGACATCTCGAGAATCGTCGTCTCCGGCAAGGGGAGCGACGATATGATCTCGCTCGCGGAATACACGCCGATTTCCATTCATGCCCGCCTGATGGGCGACGGCGGCGACGATACGATCGTCGGCGGGACGGGCGGCGACCTGATCTTTGGGGGCGACGGCAACGACCTGATCTTCGGCGGCGGCGGACGCGACCGCATCGACGACGGTGCCGGCAGCGACATTGCCTACGGTCAGACCGGCAAAGATTGGTTCGTCCACAAGACACCGGCCGCCGGCTCGCTGCCGGGCCAGACCGGTGCGACGACCGATGTCGACCAGCTCATCCAGTAATTCGGATTGGATGACAGAATGAAAACCGTCCGCCGGCGCGATTTATCTCGCGTCGGCGGAGTTTTGTTTCAGGACGGATCTTGCTGCATCAATTGCCGAAACACGATCAGACAGTTCCATCGGATCGATGGTGATCCAGCCGGAATATTGCAGCGCATCCAGCGCTTCAAAAAACGCCGGCCAGTTCACGCTCCCCTGCCCCGCGACGGCCGGTCGCGATCGACCATCGACGCCCAGCGTCGCGTCGCGCAGCCGCACGTGTCGCACGAGCGCGCCCAGCCGCGAGAACGTCTCATCCAGCGGCCAGCGATCGCGCGCAACGGCGACGGCATCGAGATCGATTCCAAACCAGGGGCACGCCGCCTTGTTCATCACGTGATGCAGGGCCGCGAATCCCGACAGGGATGAGCTAAGCGCGACGCTGAGGCGATACCGATCCGCGACCGCCCCGAAAGCGGCCATCGCTTCATCGACGCCGGCGACAAGCTTCGGATCTGCCGAATCGGCGAAGGGTTCGGTGGCGACAGGCTCCGGCGGCGCGACATTGTTTGGCGGAAGAAAAATAAATCCCGCCTCATCGGAGGAAATCGCCCGGCGCTTCGGCGGGGCAAACGGCGCCGCGGGGAGCGCACCGAGGTCGAGGCAGACGATCGACGCCCCCAGCTCGGTGGCAGCACGGAGCATTTGATCGAAGCGCGACAACAACCGGTCGATATCCGCGCCGCGGCCAATGCCTCTCGGGCCGGTCGTCGCTTGCAGGCCGACCAGTGATTGATCCTGCGACCCGAGCATGTGCCGAAATTCTCGCAGGCCCGTACCGGAGAGGGCCGGGATCGACAGCGTCGGCGTCCAGGCGTCCAGCAGCAGGCCGTCGAAATCTCGCTCGCGCGCGATTCGCGCCGCTTCGCGCACGTCGGTGCTGAGTGCAGAGGCGATGATGGCGACCCGTCGATTGGACATCGCTCGATGATAGCCGACAGGCGCGCGGCAACGGGTTACCGGACTATTCGACCGTGATCGATGTCATCGGCCTATGGATCGCACTTAATCAATCGACTTGACCACCCGATGAATTAAAGACCGCATTGACGAGCTTATCGCATGAACACCAGCCCGTGCCGCGCCATTCGACGTCGACGACACCCTGCCCGCTCCCTGCGGGGCACGGTCTTGATTTATTGCATCGTGGCATTCACCACGTTGAGCGGGTTTGTCTCGCTGGGCGTGGATCTTGGACGTGCCCAATTAGCCAAGACCGAGCTTCAGCGCGCCGCCGACGCCGCCGCGCGATACGCAGCGCAGGGTGTGAGCGATGGAACGTATCTGAGCAAAGCACAAGCTGCCGCGTCCGCTAACACGGTCGATTCTACGCCGCTGACGCTGCTGGCCAGCGATGTCACGCTCGGCACCTGGAGCAATGGCGCATTCACCGCGGGCGGAGCGAATCCAAACGCGGTGCGGGTCGTTGCCGTGCGTTCGGCCGCGCGAGGGACGGCCGTGCCGCTGTTGTTCGCGCAGGTGATCGGCATTCAATCCTGCAACGTCACCGCGACGACAATCGCCCGTAACAACGGAACGTCCGTCGGCAAATATTGCATTGCATCCGATACGGCAACGACGTTCGTCAGCGGCAAGACGGATAGCTACGATTCGTCGTCGGGCGCTTACAGTGCCGCGACGGCAGGCAGCAGCGGTGATATCACTTCCAACGGTACGGTCAGCCTGACCGGCTCCCCGACTAAGATTAAAGGCGACGTCGAATATGCGACGACCTACACCTCGCTAGCCGCCACCGTCACGGGCACGGTGACCAAATTAACCACTCCAAACAACTATCCCGATCCCACTCCGCCCGCAGCCGGTTCGTACACGTATTACGGCACTCAAAGCATCGCCAGCGGCACGACGACGTTGTCCGGCGGGACGTACTATGTCGACAACTTTACCATGAGCGGCGGGACGTACAATTTCACCGGCCCGACGACCCTTTACATCAACGGGTCGATCACGCTCTCCGGCGGCCAGATTAATACGTATCAGAATAAGGCGGCAAATCTCCGCATTATCAACCTCTCGAACAATTTGGTTTCGGTGGCGAATACGCCCTTGACCGCGGACCTTTACGCGCCCAACAGTACGATCAACCTGAGCGGCACGAGCACGCAGCTCTATGGCCGAATGGTGGGAAAATCGGTGTCGCTGACCAACAGTTCAGTCCACTACGACACCGGCCTCCTGACGGTTCCATCATTGGCCGATGGCGGAATCTCGATCGTCAGGTGACGTCAATCAATTTACTCTCGCTTCTCTGGATGCGACACCTCGTAAGGCTTTCCATCGCTGGTGTTCAGCCTGAACGGGCGAAACGGCTTTTCGCGGATTCTTGACCAAATTGTCTTCGAGCTCATAGTCCTAATCTAACAAACGGGGAACGTTCGCGGCTGCATTTTCCGGTGTCGTATTCTCGCGCCGCCCGTTGTCGTATATGTTCTCGCGACTGTGCCACGACGCGACGACATTCACACGATTCTCATCATCGGCTCCGGCCCGATCGTCATCGGGCAGGGGTGCGAGTTCGATTACTCCGGCGTGCAGGCTTGCCGCTCTTTGCGCGAAGAGGGATACCGCGTCGTCCTGATCAACAGCAATCCCGCGACGATCATGACCGATCCGGAATTCGCGGATGCGACGTATATCGAACCGATTTCACCCGAGGCGGTTGAGAAGATTTTGATTCGCGAAGCCGCGAGCGGTTTTCCGATTGATGCGCTGCTCCCCACTTTAGGTGGACAGACAGGTCTGAACACGGGAATGGCTTGCTTCGATCAGGGCATTCTGCAACGGCACAACGTCAAGATGATCGGCGCGGATCGCGATGCGATTCATCGCGGCGAAGATCGGCAGGTATTCAAAGATCTGATGATTCAGATCGGCCTGAAGGTGCCGCGCAGCGGTGTCGTTCACAACATGGACGACGCCCGCGAAGTGCTCGATGAGATCGGCCTGCCGCTGATCATCCGCCCTGCCTTCACGCTGGGCGGCTCGGGTGGCGGCATTGCCTACAACGTGGACGAATTTGAAACGATCGTCATGCGCGGGCTCGACGCATCACCCGTCACCGAAGTGCTGATCGAGCAGTCGGTAATCGGCTGGAAAGAGTTCGAGATGGAGGTGATGCGCGATCGCAACGACAACGTCGTGATCATCTGCGGCATCGAAAACATCGACCCGATGGGCGTGCACACCGGCGATTCCATCACCGTCGCGCCGATCCAGACGCTGACCGACAAAGAGTATCAGCGCATGCGTGACGCCAGCATCGCGGTCATCCGCGCGGTGGGTGTCGAGACGGGCGGCTCGAATATTCAATTCGCGATCGATCCCGATCACGGCGATATGGTCGTCGTCGAAATGAACCCGCGCGTCTCACGCTCGAGCGCGCTCGCGTCAAAGGCGACCGGTTATCCGATCGCAAAAATCGCAGCGAAGTTAGCGGTCGGATACACGCTCGACGAGTTGCCGAATCCGATTACGAGTCGATTGTTGAATGTTGATGGTGGATTGTCGAACGACCATTCATCACAACAATCTACAGTCCACGATCCACGATCTAAATACGACCTTTACACCAGCGCCTGTTTCGAGCCGACGATCGACTACGTCGTTGTGAAAATCCCGCGCTGGACGTTCGAGAAATTCCCGGATGCGGATGAAACCCTCACCACGCAAATGAAAAGCGTCGGCGAAGCGATGTCGATCGGGCGCACTTTTAAGGAGGCGCTGCAAAAGGGCATTCGCTCGATGGAAGTGAAGCGTTTCGGCTTCGGACTCGATTCGCAGGATGCGTGGCTGAAATCTCAACGTGGCACGGGCTTCCAGCCCGTGAAACATGGGCAGGATGCCCATGCCACAGCAGAGTGGCCCATCGATGAAGAAACGCTGCGACGAAAGTTGTCCGTCCCATCTCAGGGACGTCTCTACTACATCCGCTACGCGCTGAAGATGAACTGGTCGATCGAGCAGATTCACGAGCTAACGAATATCGATCCGTGGTTCTTGGCGCAAATGAAAGAGCTGACGGATTTTGAAAGTGTTCTCGATACAGAAGCGAAGAGATGGTTCGACGATAGTGCGGCGAATCGATGGCGTACCAACGGATCGGTCGATTCATACACGCGACATGCGAAGCAACTCGGTTATAGCGACATTCAGTTGGCAAACGTATGGAGCACAAGTGCGGACAAGATACGTGATTTTCGAGATGCTGCATTCATCCGTCCCGTCTACAAACTCGTCGACACCTGCGCCGCCGAGTTCGAAGCGGCGACGCCGTATTACTACTCAACCTACGAAACGCCATTCACAACCATCAACAATCAACAATCAACAATCCAATCCGAAGACGAAATCCGCCTGACCGACAAGCCCAAAGTCATCATCATCGGCGGCGGCCCGAACCGCATCGGCCAAGGCATCGAGTTCGACTACTGCTGCGTGCAGGCGGCCTTCGCGATGAAGGAACTGGGGTTTGAGTCGGTGATGATCAACTCGAATCCCGAGACAGTGTCGACGGATTACAACACGAGCGACCTGCTCTTTTTCGAGCCGCTGACGCATGAAGATGTACTCAACGTTTGCGAACGCGTGAACGGCGAGCCGTTCAGCCGCGACGCAACGCGTCGCGCGTCTTCCGGATTGGTCCACGGCGTCATCGTCCAGTTCGGTGGACAAACCCCGCTGAGCCTCGCGCGCGGACTACTCCACGCCGGCGTTCCGATTCTGGGAACATCCGTCGACTCGATTGATGCCGCCGGTGATCGCGAGCAGTTCCGCGATCTATTGAAGAAGCTGGATCTCAAGCAGCCGGAGAATGGCATCGCGCGGAACGTGAACGAAGCGCGCGACATCGCGAAGCGCATCGGTTATCCGGTCCTCGTTCGCCCGAGCTTTGTGCTGGGTGGCCGCGCGATGGAGATCGTCTCGGACGAGCAGCAACTCAACCATTACATGGCCATCGCCGTCCGCACCGAGGGCGACAATCCAATCCTCGTCGACAAGTTTTTAGATCACGCAACGGAAGTCGATGTCGATTGTCTCGCAGACTACGACTCTCATTTAGCCGCGTCGCTTGCGACGCGTTCCTCCGGTCGCTCCGTCATCTGCGGCGTGATGGAACACATCGAAGAAGCGGGAATCCATTCGGGCGACAGCGCCTGCTCGCTGCCTCCCTACTCGCTCTCAAAAGAGATCATCGAGCGCCTCAAAGACCACACGCGAAAACTGGCCGAAGCATTGCGCGTGCGCGGTTTGATGAACGTGCAATACGCGATCAAGGACAATGAGATTTACCTGATCGAAGTCAACCCACGCGCCAGCCGCACGATCCCGTTCGTCGGCAAAGCGACGGGCATCCCCTGGGCGAAGCTGGCGGCGAAAGTCATGGTGGGGAAATCGCTTGATGAATTAGACGTACACGACCTGCCCGACCCGGCCCACGTGTCGGTGAAGGAAGTCGTCTTTCCGTTCAGCAAATTCCCCGGCGTGGACATCGTGCTTGGCCCGGAGATGCGCTCGACGGGCGAGGTGATGGGCATCGACAAAAGCTTCGAGATGGCCTTCGCGAAAGCGCAACTCGCGGCCGGGACGATCCTGCCGAAAAGCGGCAACGTCTACGTCTCGGTTCGAGAGGACGACAAGCCGGCGCTGATTCCGATCGCGCGACAGCTTCACGAACTGGGCTTCAAACTGTTCGCAAGCTCCGGCACGTTTGAAGCATTGAAGGAGGCCGGCATCGAGTCGCGCCGCATCCCCAAGCTCGCCGAGGGCCGGCCGAATCTGATCGACCTGATGAAGAACGGCGACGTGAAATTAATTATCAACACACCAACGCGCAAAGGCCCGCAAACCGACGAGGGAAAAATTCGCGCTAGCGCCGTGATGAATCGCGTGCCGATCGTCACGACCCTGACCGGGGCAAGCGCGGTGGTGAGATCAATCGCGGCGTTGGCAACGCAGGATTGGACGGTCGCGCCATTGCAGTCGTACCACTCGTGATCGGGGGTGTGTGGTCCCCCGGAAGACGAGTTGTCATAAATGGTGAGTGGAAGCCGTGAGCCGCTGGCGGCTTCGCGAGCCCAAGACGGGCGAGATGTCGCGTCCCATCTTCCGCGACGCCGCAAGCGGCGAATTTGCGGAGGATCTTTCCACCGACTTATCCACGGTGGATAAGTTTTCGCGCGGGTCTGAACAGCGGCATGGGATGACCGGTGGGTCGTTTGCGGATAGACCGACGGATGGCCGTCACGGAGCACCGCCGCTCGCGACAGCAGCAGTCGTCGCGCGATCACTCGTGGCTTACAGACGCGGTAATCCCGATATGCCCGCATCAGGAAAACTGACAGGTTGTCCACGACCAACGTCCGGTAATGTCGAGTGTAAGTATCGCCTCAGTATTTGCTTACCGTTTGATCGACACTTTTATCCACAATCGGCGCGGCTACATCATTACTGTTACTGTCTTTGAAATTCCTCTAATAGAACTGTGATGATAGGATGCCGCGCCCGCCTGTTCGGGCTCTGACTTTGACCACGTTGAGGGATATTCAAAGATGAAAGTGATCTGCAATCGAGGAGCTTTGCTCGAAGCGTTGACCGTCGCCGGCAATGCCGTCGCGGCGCGCACGCCCAAGCTCGTGCTCCAGTGTGTGAAGCTGACGGCCGCGGATGATCGGCTGACGATCTCGGCGACCGACCTGGAAGTGTCGATCCGCTATGCCGACGCCCAGGTGCAAATCGAAGAGCCCGGCGAGGCACTTCTGCCGGCCGACAAGTTTCGCGACATCGTTCGCGAAAGCGTCGACGACACGCTGAGCATCTCCACCGAAGGCGACGCCGCGCACATCAAGGGCGGCGATTCCCACTTTAAGATTTTTACGCAGGCGCTCTCGGAGTTCCCGCCCGTGCCGGATTTTGAGGGAGAAGCCGATTTTGAAGTGAACGCGGGTCATCTGAAAAGTTTGATCGGCCAGACGCTGTTTGCCGCGGCGAAGGAATCGACGCGCTATGCATTCAACGGCGTACTGCTGGTTGCGAAGGCGAAAAAGCTGAGCCTGGTCAGCACCGACGGCCGCCGCCTGGCGATGGCCAATGGCGAGTTGCATTCGTTCCAGAAGGCCGAGAGCAAGGAAGGTGTCAAAGCGATCATCCCGAGCAAGGCGTTGCAACTGGTCGATAAGCTGATCGACGATCCGGAAGAGGCGGTCGGTTTCCAGCTGCGCGAGAACCAGGTGATTTTTCATACGAGCAATGCGACGCTCACCAGCAATCTCGTGGAAGGTCAGTTCCCGCCCTACGAAGACGTGATCCCGAAAGAGGCCGACAAGACCATGACTGCCGGCACGGCCGACTTCCTGTCGGCCATCCGCCGCGCTTCGCTGCTCACGAACGAAGAGAGCAAAGGCGTGAAGATGAACTTCAGTAAGAAGGGCCTGATGCTCACCAGCCGCAACCCGGAAAGCGGCGAGGCCGAGGTGAACTTCGCGTGCAAATTCGAAGGCGCGGATGTGGAGATCGGGTTCAATCCATCGTTTCTGACCGAAGCGTTGCGCGTCGTCGACACGGATGAAATCAGCCTCGAGTTGACGGCCTCAAATCGCCCCGGCCTGCTGAAGGGCGGGCCGAATTTTCTGTATGTGATTATGCCGGTGAATTTGCAGTGACAGGAAAATGAGCGAGATACCGTCAGAACTTCTGATTTATCAGTCCGATGCAGGAACCAAGCTCGAGGTTCGGCTGGCCGGTGAAACGGTTTGGCTGTCGCAGAAGCAGATGGCAGAGCTGTTTCAGACGACTGTTGCAAATGTCAACATCCACATTCGCAATGTGTTCGAGGAAGGTGAACTGAATGAAGCGGCAACTATTAAGGATTACTTAATAGTTCAAGCGGAAGGCTCACGGTCTGTCAGCCGAAATGTCACGCATTACAACCTTGATGTCATCATTTCAGTTGGATATCGCGTTAAGTCGCATCGCGGCACCCAGTTTCGTATCTGGGCAACTCAGAGGCTCCGAGAATTCCTGGTGAAGGGATTTGTGCTAGACGATCAGCGAATGGCTGACGGCAACCCTGACTATTTCCAGGAACTTCTCGAGCGTGTCCGGGCAATTCGTGCTTCCGAGCGGATGTTCTGGCAAAAGATCACCGACATCTACGCGACCAGCATCGATTACGACATTAACTCGGAAACCACCCGCGAATTTTTCGCGACCATTCAGAACAAGTTCCATTTCGCGATCCACGGACATACGGCGGCCGAGCTGATCGTTGAGCGGGTCAGTGCCGACAAACAGAACATGGGTCTGACCACCTGGAAGAACGCACCCGGCGGACCGATCCGAAAGAGCGATGTCGGCATTGCGAAGAACTATCTGCAAGAAGATGAGATGAAACAGCTGAACCTCATCGTCGATCAGTATCTCTCATTCGCAGAGCTCCAGGCGACTCAGCGACGTCCGATGCACATGGCCGAATGGGCGGAGAAGATCAAGGCATTTCTAACGCTGAACGACCGACAAATTCTTCAAAATGCGGGGAAGGTTTCGCATGAGGTTGCGAAGCAACTCGCCGAGGTCGAATACGACAAATTTGATGTGAAACGACGCGCGTTCGAAGCATCGAATCCGACAAGCGATTTCGATAAATTTGTCGAACGGGTCCATAAGGAACGTAAGCGAAAACTCGATTCGACCCATGAAGACGAAGCGACATCGTAGATGGAACCGGATCTCATCCAATTCCGCCGCCTCGCAAGAGTGAAGGCCCCGAAGCGCACGCCGCTGCCGACGTTGGGGGCGGATTTGGTTTCGTTCTTTAAGCAGAACGTCGCCAGGCGGCAGACTAAGTTTTCGCCGATCGCGGAGTGTTGGTCGCAGCTGGTGCCTCAGATTCTATTGGAACACACCGCGCTGGAATCGTTGAGCAAGGGGACGCTCACCGTACTGGTCGACAGTTCATCACATCTCTTCGAGCTCAAGCAATTGCTGTTGGTAAGCCTGCAGAGGCAGTTGATCGTCGCCTGTCGCAGCAGCGGATTGAAGAAGATCGTGCTGAAGCAGGGGCGTTGGTATGAAGGCGATTCGGTCAACGAACGTCGCTTGAAGTTCTAAGTCTTACCCCTCTCTCCCGTACTCCGGGGAGAGGATGGGAGAGGGGCCATTATTTCTCTCTCGCGTACACCGCATTTCGAAGACCCCTCCCCCAACCTCTCCCGGAGTGCGGAGAGAGGGGAAAGAGCGCGTGCTTTTCTCCGTGACTGATTAGCGCGCGACACCGTATAACCGGTCTTCATGCACGACCTCATCCCGCGCGACACCATCGGCGGGCAACTGTTCTGGCTGTTTACGCTGGCGATTCCCATCGCGTGTCTGGCGCGCACGGTTGTGTTCGAAGAAATCTTTCGCGAGCCGCGGCAGTGGTGCATGGACCGCAGCAAAATCTGCCGGGGGGTGATCGAGCGGAAATTCTTTTATTTGTTCACCTGCGAATACTGCTTCAGCCACTACGTCACGGCACTCTTCATCGCGCTCTCCCGCTTCAAGCTGCTGATCGACGATTGGCGAGGGTATGTCCTGGCATTCTTCGCGCTGGTGTTCGTGGCCAACGGCTACATGAACCTCTACAGCCGCCTGCGCGTCGACATCACGCAGGCCAAGGCCGAGACGAAGAAGCTGGAGCATGACGTGGAAGTCGTCGAGGCCAGGGAAGTGGGATAGAATCGAATCCAAGGATGGAACCGCTCAGCAAACGATGGATCGTGGCCGAGACGTGCGAAGAGCAAGCGCGCGAATTGGCGAGCAGGTTGCGTTGTTCACCCATCACCGCGCAGCTGCTGCTCAATCGCGGCCATTCGTCGTTCGACGCTTGCCGAGCCTTTCTATACCCCTCACTCAAATCGTTGCATGAGCCGCATTTGATCGCCAATTTGCGCAGCGCCGCCGACCGTATAGCAGAGGCGATCCGCGGCGGCGAGACGATCGTCGTCTACGGCGATTACGACGTGGATGGCATCACCGCGACCGCGATCCTCTGGCACGCCTTCACCATGCTCGGCGGGCGCGTGGAGACGTACGTCCCGCATCGTGTGGATGAGGGATACGGGTTGAATGAGGATGCGGTGCGAGCGATTTGCGGAGGGTCGAATGCGCAAAGCGAAGCCAAAGACGAGGTAGTCGAAAACGACTTAATCCGCGAAGCCGCAAGCGACCGCTTGCGGCTTCGCGGATCAGACGACGCTGAAAAAACCAACGAGCGGAACGAACCCAGTTCTTCCGCAAGCCCATTGCGGGAAAGGAGTAACAAAAAGCTGATCGTGACCGTCGACTGCGGGGTAACCGCACTCAGCGCTGCGAAAGCCGCAAAAGCGTGCGGCGTCGACTTGATCGTCACCGATCATCACGAGTGGAAAACGGTGTCATCGAATGACGAAAGCGAACCCAAAGCCGACCTCCCCGACTGTCATTCAGTTGTCCATCCGCGGCTCGCGTTTGGCGGGGTTGAATACGGAAACCCAAACCTTTGTGGCGCGGGTGTGGCGTTTAAGCTGGCCTGGGCGACCGGTTTGGCGCTCTCTGGCGCAGCGCGCGTCGAGGAAAAATTCCGGAATTTTCTCGTCGATGCCACGGCCCTGGCGGCGCTGGGAACGATCGCGGACGTCGTCCCGCTCACAGGTGAAAATCGCGTCCTGGCGGCCTTCGGTTTGGGAGGTCTTCAAGCGACCAAGCTCACCGGCATTCGCGCGCTCATCCGCTCGGCGGGGCTCGAAGGGAAAAACCTCGACAGCTATCACGTCGGCTTCCTGCTCGGCCCGCGACTCAATGCCTGCGGCCGGCTCGGACATGCGAAGCTGGCGATCGAACTGTTGACGAGTGCGAGCGAGGAGCGCGCGATCGAAATCGCCGATTATCTCGAATCGCAAAACCGCGAGCGGCAGGCGGTTGAACGGAAAATCGTCGATGAAGCTCTTTTTCAAGTAAACGACTTAAACGAACCGGCGATCGTGCTGGCCTCGAAAGACTGGCACGCGGGCGTGATCGGAATTGTTGCCTCGCGGCTGGTCGAACGATTCCACCGCCCCACGGTCTTGATCGCATTGAACGACGAAGGCGGCTCGGGCAGTGGGCGATCGATCAGCGGGTTTCACCTGGCCAACGCGTTGAATGTATGCACCGAGCACCTGGTCTCCCACGGCGGCCACGCGATGGCGGCGGGGTTGAAAATTCGGCCGGAGAATTTTGATGCGTTCCGTGAGGCGTTTATCGCACACGCACGGCAGACACTCACCAACGAGCAACTGCGACCCAGCGTGAAGCTCGAAGCCGTCGTGCAACTGGCCGAAATGAGCGAGGGCCTCGTCGATGAGTTAAAGCGGCTGGGCCCGTTCGGCATGGGCAACCGCAAGCCGCTGCTCTGCTTCGAAAACGTAGAGCTGGCGGCAGCACCGAAACGCGTCGGGAAGACGGGCGATCACTTGTCGCTCTACCTGAAGCAGGGCAACACCCGCACGCGCGCGATCGCATTCGGCAAGGGTGATTGGTGCGACCGGCTGTTCGCAGGATCAATCATCGATCTTGCAGCGGAACCGTCGATCAACGAATTCAATGGACGACGCAGCGTTGAGCTGGAAGTGAAGGATCTGCGAATGACAGGAAGCGGCGTTGAAGATGATGAAGAACTTGCGACAACCGGACACGCAAAGGAACATCCCTGAAATGGCAACCGAAACTTTCCCCATCGATCTCAAAGCATTGAAGCCCCTCAAGCTCGATCCGAATCAGACGAATTTGTCCGACGAGCAGAAGTCGACGTTAAAATTTAATATTGAGCTGTGTCGCGACGCGATCGTCTTTTTCACCGCCTATGCCGGTGCGAAGGGACTGAGCGGCCATACCGGCGGTGCGTATGACACCGTGCCTGAAGTGATGATCATCCGCGCGTTCATCGCCGGCGGGGCCAAGATCGTGCCGGTGTTTTATGACGAAGCGGGTCACCGGGTGGCGACGCAATACCTTCTGAGCGTCCTCGACGGCCACATGCCGCCGGAGAAATTACTGCATTATCGTGAATACAACCAAGGCCTGCCCGGGCACCCGGAAAAGCTGCTAACGCCCGGCGTGGAGTTTTCTTCGGGTCGACTCGGACACATGTGGGCGTTCTGCAATGGCGTGGCGATGGCGAACCCGGACAAGGCCGTCGTCGTGCTCGGCTCCGATGGCAGCCAGATGGAAGGCGACAACGCCGAGGCCGCGCGGTTGGCGGTCGGGCGCAAGCTGAATGTGAAGATGCTGATCGACGACAACAACGTCACCATCAGCGGCCACCCGCAAACCTATATGACCGGCTACGACCTGACGCGCACCATCAGCGGCTACGGCTATCTCGTCGATACCACGATGGGCGAAGATCTCGAGTCGCTTTTCACCGCACTCAGCAAAGTGTTCCAGAACGACAGCCCGCACGGGTTGATCATCAAGCGTGAGATGGCCCCGGGCATTGAAGGCGCGGAGGGCTCGCCGCATGCGCATGAAGTATTGAAGGTCGACACGGCCGTGAAATATCTGGAGAAGAAGGGAAACTATGCCGCGGCGATCGAAATGCTCAAGAGCGCGACCAAGCAGGACAAGAGTCCGCTGACCTACAAAGGCTCAAGCGGGGCAGGAAAAAATCGCGACGATTTCGGGAAGATCGTCAACGAAATCCTCGACGGCATGAGCGAGGCCGACCGTGTGAAGTCGGTGCGCGTGTTCGACTGCGACCTGATGGGCTCGCAGGGCTTGCACCACATCTTCAAGAAACATCCGGAAGTCTGCGTGCAGGGCGGCATCATGGAGCGCGGCAATTTTTCCGCGGCTGCGGGATTCGGTTCGAGCAAGGGGAAGCAGGGCATCTTCAGCACGTTCAGCGCGTTTCTCGAAATGTGCATCAGCGAGATCACGATGAGCCGGCTGAACTTTTCGAATGTGCTCGCCCACTTCAGCCACAGCGGCTGCGATGACATGGCCGACAACACGTGCCACTTCGGGATCAATTCGATGTATGCCGACGGCGGTGTGGCGCCGGGCCACGGCGAGGATCCGACGCGGCTTTATTTCCCGGCCGACCAACATCAGTTCGCCGCGTGTTTGAAGAAGATTTTCAACGACGACGGCATGCGGTTTCTCTTCAGCAACCGCGCGGCCGTCCCGGACATTCTCGATGAAGCGGGCAAGCCGATGTATCAGGGCAAACCGTTCGAGCCGGGTAAAGACACGATGGTCCGCGACGTCAAAGGCGGCGGGTATATCGTCACGTTCGGCGAGTGTGTGTACCGCGCGCTCGATGCCGTGATCACGCTCGGTGAATCCGGAACGAAAGTCGGCCTCGTGAATAAGGCCACGTTGAACGTTTACGACGAAGCGATGATGAAGACGCTGGTCGCTGCTCCATTTGTGCTGGTTGTCGAAGGCTGGAATGTCAAAACCGGGCTGGGCTCACGGTTCGGCACGCAACTCCTGAAGCGCGGCTTCAAAGGAAAATACAATAACATCGGCACGAATAAAGAAGGTTCGGGCGGCCTGTGGCAGCAGATGGGATATCAGGGGCTCGATCCGAAAGGGATCGCGGAATCCGTAAAGGAACTGATGTGAGCGCGTGTATCGACACCGCTTTTTTCCGTAGCGGTGCATGTCCCCGGCTTCACCTGAAACACGCGCGTCATGACCGAGTCAACCGAATCGACCGACTCCGCTTCTCGCGTTGAGCTGACGATCGCATTTACCGCGCTCGCGCTGATGAATCTCGTGCAGATGATCGGCACGCGCACGACCGATCTGCTCTCGCATCCGCTCTGGCTCGACGAAGTGCTCACGTCCGTTCAGGCCAACGACCCGAGCTTCAGCCACATGCTCGCGGCGATCAGGGGCGGCGTGGAGACGAATCCGCCGACGATGTACCTGCTGCTCTGGCCGATCGCGAAACTGTTCGGGCCGCTGGGGAACACGGCGCTGCGCCTCCTGCCGATGCTCTGCATGCTGGCGGCGCTGACGATGCTGTACGCGATCGTGCGACGGTTCTTCCCGCGCGGCCCGTCCATCGTCGGCCTGCTCGTCGTCGCGGCGCATCCGCTGGTCATCAGCCTCACCTACGAAGCACGCTTCTACGCGCTGTGGCTGATGCTGACGATCGCGTATTGCCTGGCGATGCTTCGCAACGACGAGCGCGCGACGACTTCAAGGTCGATCGCGATGTTTGTGCTGGCGATTCTCGTATCGACCGTGCACTGGTTCGGCATCATCGGTTTGGCATTGATCACGGCCGGCGATTTGTTCGTGAGACGGCAACCGAAGCGGGTGTTGCCGTTGATGGTCGGTGCGTTGTCGGTCGCGTGCTGCCTACCGTTTTATTTTGGGCAGCGGCAAGGGATGACGGTGAAGACGTGGATCGATCCGATCAATCCGTCGGATTTGCGCGATGGATTGATCGGATTGTTTGGTGCGCCGTCGTTCGTGTTTTGCGTCATTGGGTCGGTGCTGATCGGAATATTTGTCCTTCAATCGAAAAGTGAGACGACCCCAGGGCTGAAGCCCATGGGCTTCAGCCCTGGGGTCGTCTCGCTTTGTCCGCTCTGCACGCTCATCACATTCCCGTTCGTCATCATTGTATTCTCCATAGTCGTCCAACCCTCCTTCGTGCAACGCTATCTCGTCCTCGCGATTGCGCCGCTTGCTGCGATCGCTGCGTATCTCGCAAAGGATCTCAACAAATACGCGATCGGATTGATGATCGTCGCGATCTTCGGCATCGGCAGCGCGGAATTGATCTCTAAATCGCATGCGACTCGCGGTCTGGACGCCGGGTTCAACGACACGGTGGCGGCGATCAATGCGCGCACGCGGGCGGACGACCTGATTGTCTTCAAACGCCGTCGCGAAATGTATCCGGTGTTGCAGTTGGAACCGAAACTCTCCGCACGCGTGGCCCAGCTTGATTTTGAAGGCGTCGAGTCGGATCAGATCACCGCCGCCACGCGGTATGAGCGCGATATCGGGAAGAAAGTCGCCCGGTTTTATCCACGCTATTCACAGATTGACGTGAACAAGCTCCGGCGGCAGGGTGCGGCGTTTTATATGGTCGTGCCCGAGGAAGAATTAGGCGAAGCCCGCGCGATATTGCCCGATTTCGACATCGAGCCGAGCGATGACATGCTGCATCGCGTGAAACATTAATAATGTTCATCCGAGCATCAGATAGCCGAGCGTGACGACCAGGAAATTGTTCAGGCCGTGCGCGAAGATGGAAGCGATGATCGACCCGCGCCATTCACGGATGCCGGCCAGCACGATGCCGATGGCGGCCAGGACGGGAATGAACGTCCAACCCTGTGGGTGAATCGCGGCGAAGACCAGCCCGACAATCGGCGCGGCGATGAACCAGCTCCATCGGGCACGCAGATGATTGAACAGCGCGCCGCGAAACATCGACTCTTCCATGATCGGCGCCCAGATGCAGGCCAGCACATAAATCGCGACCAGCGTCCAGCCGCCCTTGCTTAATTCATTGATGATCGGATGCGTGGGCGTGACGCCTGCGCGGGTCGACAGAACCGATGCGAGCAGATCGCCGACGATGACGATCGGCAAGCCGGTGAGATAGCCGACAAATCCGAGCAGCGCTTCGCGGAAGACATGCCGCAGATCGTGCCAGCCAAATCCGAGCAGCGAGCTTTGCAACGACATTCGATTCCATGCCGGCCAGGCGATGGCGGCAGGGAGGATCAGCGTGGAGAGCGTTGAGCCGACGATGCTCGTCAGCCGCGAACTTTGGGAGCCCATGCGTGGCAGCACTAGGCCGATGAGAATGAACGCCGCGATGTAGAACGCGAACGCTTCGAGAAACAGCGGCGCGCCGTCGCTGGGAATGACGGGGCGAAACTTCGGACGAATCGTGCCGGTGGCGACGAGGATGATGGCGAGAACAAGCAGCAGGACGCTGAGCAGGCCGCCAACGATTGCGACCGCGCCGGCAGCGACGACAACGCCGGCCGTTTTCAGCGATTGCCGACCTGCGGCCTGACGATGCGGATCGGATGGAGGTTTTCCATATCCAGCCGCAAGCTCGCCGAACCATCCGCGATGGGCGATGAGGGTTGCGTCCGGGTCGGGGGAAATGCGATGCGTCGAAGGTAGTGCCGTGGAGTCATCGGCCAGATAGATCGCGCGCAGCGCGATGATGTCCTCGCGCAAGGCTTGTGAGCTTAACCCGTGTTCGACATCATCGATCCGTCGCAACGCCTCAGCGCCGGAGTCAATTTCACCGGCGACGATCGCGGCGTTCAGCTTCTGATCGGGCGTTTTCGCGAGCTGATCAAGTTTCGCCATCGCTTGCCGCGGGTCAGTGGTCAGCAGTGACGATTTGGTCGAAGCCCCACCTGCCGATACCGCGGAACTAGTCACCAGGAGGCGGCCGATCAACAGTATCTGAACGTCGTTCGTCCCCGACGGCGCGGCGGCGACGGACTGTCCGCGAATGACGTTGATCATCACGTAAGCGACTGAAGCGGCGATCACCAGCCATGCGACAAGCGCACGGAACAAGCGTGCGGAGGGCGGCCGCTCCGACGTGTCGTTGAGTTCGGTCATGCGATCAGGCTATTCCGCATCATCGTCAGGTGACGGCGGGGCGTCGGTCGGAAGCTCGCCGGCCGATTCCGGGGCGGTGGAATTGCCATCGCCGGCTGGGGAAGCGGAATCAGCCGGTGCATTGAGCGCGGTCTCCGCCGACTCATCGGATTCGATCTTCGCCATCGCCACCAGGGCGTCGCCGTCATCGAGCCGAATCAATTTCACGCCGGCAGCGTTGCGGCCGGTCTCGCGAATTTCGGCGATGCGCGTGCGGATGAGAATTCCTTTTTGCGTGATGAGCATCAGCTCGTCGTCTTCGCAGACCAGCTTCATGCCGACGACGTCGCCGTTGCGGTCGTTGGCATCGATGTTGATCACCCCGCGCGTGCCGCGGCCTTTGACGGGGTAATCCTCGAGCGGCGTGCGCTTGCCGAAGCCGTGAACGCAGCCGGTTAGTACTTTGCACGAAGCGTTGTCGCCCAGCGGGACAACGATCATGTCGACGACTTCGTCCTTCTCGCGCTTGAAGCGCACGCCTGTCACGCCGCCCGCGGGGCGGCCCATCGCGCGCACGTCGCTCTCTTCAAACCGGACGGCCAGCCCCGACTTCGTGCCGAGCATGATGTGATCCGAGCCGGATGTAATGGCCACGCCGATGAGTGCATCGTCTTCTTCCAGGCCGATCGCGATGATGCCGTTGGTGCGGATGTTCGCATAGGCCGACAGCGCGGTTTTCTTCACCACGCCTTTTTTCGTCGCGAACATCAGGAACTGCTCATCCTTGCCGAAATCTTTAATCGCCAGCACGTTCGCGATTTTCTCGCCGGTCTGAAACGCCAGCAGATTCGCGGCACTTCTTCCTTGCGAGGTGCGGCTCATTTCCGGCACGTCATACACACGACGTTCATACACGCGCCCCTGGTTGGTGAAGAAGAGCAGGTAGTCGTGCGTGTTGGCGACGAACAGATGTTCGACGAAATCGCCTTCGCGCGATTCGGTGCCTTTCACGCCTCGCCCGCCGCGGCCTTGCGCGCGATAGGTGTCGGTGCGAAGGCGTTTCACGTAGCCCTCGTGCGAGACGGTGACGACGACATCTTCCTGCGTGATCAGCGCCGCGAGGTTGTAGTCATCCTGTGCAGCCTCGATCTTCGTGCGGCGCTCATCGCCGAACTTTTCCTTCAGCTCGAACGTGTCTTCGCGAATGATGTCGAGCACCATCGATTCATCGCGCAAGATCGCTTCGTACCCTTCGATCTCTTCAACGACGTTGGTGTATTCGGCCACCAGCTTGTCGATCTCGAGACCCACCAACTGAATCAGTTGCAGGCGACCGATCGCCTCGGCCTGCACTTGCGTGAGCTGGATGCCGCGCTCGGCGCGGGTCATCAGCGCCTGCGGAATTTTTGGTGCATCCGGATGTTCCGGTGCGATGCGAAACGCGCGCGTGCGTAATTTGGTGATCGCTTCATCGCGCGTCTTGCTGCTGCGAATCAGCTTCACAACTTCATCGATATCGCACACGGCAAAGATCAAACCTTCGAGAATATGCCCGCGCTGCTGCGCCTTGCGAAGCAGGAACCGTGTGCGGCGGGTAATGACATTTTTGCGATGCTCGATGAAGTGCTGAATCAGCTCCTTCAAACCCATCGTGCGCGGCTGGCGGTTGACGAGCGCGATGTTGATCATCGAAGCGGTCACTTCGCAGGGCGTGTATTGAAACAACTGCCGCATCACCAGGTCGGGATCGGCATCGCGTTTCAGATCGACAACGATGCGCACCTTGTGTTGCCGGCCGGAGTGGTCGTTCACGTCCGAGACATCTTTGATGCGACCCTCTTTCACGGCGTCGGCGACGGCCTCGACGATGTTGCGTCGAATCACGCCATATGGAATTTCTTCGACGATGACGGACTGTCGGCCGTTCTTGTTGTCTTCGACGACGAGCTTGGCCTGCAACGTAACTTTGCCGCGGCCGGTCGTGTAGCCGTCGACGATGCCGCGTTGCCCGCGAATCACGCCGCCCGTCGGAAAGTCGGGGCCGGGGACAATTTTGAGCAACTCGGTGACGGCGACATCGGGCTCATCGATGACTCTGACGATCGCATCGCAGATCTCGCCGACGTTGTGCGGCAGCAGGTTGCACGCCATGCCGACGGCGATGCCGGTTGAGCCGTTGACGAGCAGATTGGGAAACTTGCCCGGGAGCACGGTCGGCTCCATCAGCCGCTCGTCGTAGTTCGGCTGAAAGTCGACGGTGTCGTATTCCAGGTCGGCTAGCAGTTCCATCGCCACGCCGGTCATGCGCGCTTCGGTGTATCGCGAGGCGGCCGGCGGATCGCCGTCAGTGCTGCCGAAATTTCCCTGAGGGTCGACAAGCGTGGCCCGCAGGTTCCAATCCTGGCCGAGGCGCACCAGCGTGGGGTAGACGATCTGATCGCCGTGCGGGTGATAGTTGCCCGAGGTGTCACCGCAGATTTTCGCGCACTTGTAATGCTTCGAGCGCGGGCCGAGATTCAGGTCCTTCATCGCGACGAGGATGCGGCGCTGCGACGGTTTTAGGCCGTCGCGCACATCGGGCAGGGCACGATCCATGATCGTGCTCATCGCGTAAGTGAGATACGAATCCTGAAGCTCCTGCTCGATGTGCAGGTCTTCGATTCGATCCATCGGGGCCGGCGAAGGAGCGGCAGAATCAGGCGTATTCGAAGGCGGCGGCAAGTCAGACATGATTGCTTTTCGGTTGATCGGAAACGTGCGAATTTATAAGCAAAAAGCGAGCACGTCGATCCAGCTCGCGAGCGGAAAATCCTAAGGGAAATGATGCCTAAAAGCGACTCGCGCGGCCCGCTGACCGCCCGCTGACGCGATCCTCCGGCGAATCGCCTGAAATCACGGCGAGTAGTCGGCGCGCGGGCTAATTCATATACTGCCCCGCCCATGCCCGTTGACTTCTCTCCGTATCAAGCCGTCCTTCTCGATCTGGATGGCACGATCTATCACGAGGATCGCGTGCTGCCCGGCGCGGTGGAGCTCGTGCGCCGATTACAACACGAAGGTCGTCATTTCGCCTGTCTCTCAAACAGCGCGGCCAGCCCTTTACGCGTCATGGCGCGGCTGGAAGAAATGGGCATCGATCTCGATCCAAACAATATTTATACCGCGGCGGCGGCGGCGTGCGATTTTGCCATTCAGCATTATCCGGTGCACAGCAACGGCGACGGCGCGACGGTGAAGGACGAATCCCGTCGGCCACGCGTGTTTAACCTCGCGACCGAGTCGGTGGATGACATGCTGCACGGGCTGGTGGATTGGGTGAACTCGCCACGCGAAACGTGTGATGCCATCCTGGTCGGGCCGCCCGGTGGGAAGTTCGATAGCGATGAGCGGCGGCGGTACGCGCTGGAACATGCGCGTCGCGGCACGCCGATCGTGGGGCTGTGTGCCGGCCGCGTGTTTCCGAGCCCGCGCGGCATCGAGTTCGGGGCGGGCGCGCTCACGTGGATGCTCGCCTACGCGGCCAACGTCGAACCGGTTTTCTGCGGCAAGCCGGAAAAAGTCTTCTTCGACGAACTCTGCGCTCGGTTGAATGTCGACCCGGCGTGGTGCCTGTTGATCGGCGACAATTTCGAATCCGACGTCTGCGGCGGCAAAGGCGTCGGCATGCGAACGATACTCACCCTCGGCGGCGTGACGCGGCGAAGCGACCTCATCAACGCATCCGATGAGCTGCAACCTGATTTAATCGTGGAAGATCTGACAGAACTCCTTTGACAGCGTTCAGCCGCCGCGTCCTCGCGGCGTTCCAACCGAGTGCCCGCGACCATCGCCCACATCTCCGACGTTCACTTCGGCACCATCGTCGATCCTCAAATCGTCGACGCGCTGGTAAACGACATCAACGCGCTAAGCCCGACGCTGGTCGTCTGTTCCGGCGATCTCACGCAGCGCGCACGCCGAGGACAGTACAGCGACGCAGCTCGTTTTCTTCGGCGATTCACATCGCCGACGCTGGTCGTGCCTGGTAATCACGACGTTCCGTTGTTCGATCTGTTTCATCGCGTCGTGTCGCCGCTGAGGAATTACCGCGGGCTGATCACAAACGAGCTGATGCCCGTGTTCCGCAACGACGCGATGATCGTCGTGGGAATCAACACCGCGCGCGTTTTCACCCCGCGGCTGCGCGGATTCTGGAAAGACGGCGCGATCACACCCGAGCAGGCACACGACGCGGTGAAGCAGTTCGACGGCGCGGGCGACGAGGTCGCGCGTATCATCGTGACGCACCACCCGTTCCTCGCACCGCCGGGTCAGTCAAACGAAGACGTCGTCCACGGCGCGGTCGAAGCGCTGAAAATTTTCAGCGACGCCGCCGTCGACTTATTACTCGCCGGCCACCTGCACTCGAGCTATCAAGGCGACCCGCGTACGGCGGAGATCGCGATGTCTGCTTCCAACAAAATGCTAAGCGTCCAGGCCGGCACAGCCACGAGCGGGCGCGTGCGACGAGAGGCGAATGCGTTCAATATGATTCACATTCAAAAGCGGCAGATTCAAATCGAAGTGCGACGTTGGCGCGACGAGGTATTCGCAGTTCAAACAGCCGCTGCTGACGATGCTTTACCACAACGAAGACATTGACACTTCAATCGGCTTGAAGAGGGTTGGTCGGAGAATGTCGTTCGCTCTTCCTGAACAGTCCGGTTGATAGCTTTTGTCCAACAACGCAAAGCAGTCGATAGTTCTCGCTGGCTCGTCGAGAATCCAGTAATTCTTTACGCCAAAAAAAGCGTAATCACGAAACTTTGTTTCGCGGTCATGTCCGCTGTGTCCGATGCTCGCCGATTCGATGATCAACGTAGGTGGAACTAGGAGTCGGCCACCAGGATCACGATTTCCTGCCGCCTTGGCTGCCTGCACTTGCTTCGCATCGTCCTCAGGGCTGAGCCAAACAGCGTCCGGCAAATAAAGATTATCGTCAGCTATCAGCAAATCTGGTTCAAAAACAAAGTCGCCCACTGACGCTTGCGGTGATCTTTGCAGGATTCGAACGAGGCGGGAGAGCGAACGATTCCCGTAGTAGCGCGCTGGTGCCATCAGGGTCAAAACTCCTCGAACGATCTCAAAACGAGGACCAAGATAGATTTTCGAATGACAGTCCAGTTCATCGACGGTCCAACCGCTCGTCCCGGGCTCGATTCCGCGCCGCTTCGAACGCTTTGGAGGATTCTCGCTAACTAATGTCATCTTAAAACTTCCTCAACAGGATCCCGGCCGGCACGTCAATCAGAATAATCGTCCTCACCTCGTCAATCGCGTATCACTATTCCCAATGCCGCGCAGCGCCAGGCTCAACGCATCGACATTGCTCGCAAGCCGCTTGGCTTCGTTGACGTCGATCACCTGTTTCATGAACAGCTCGGTCAGATGCTGGTCAAAGCTCTGGCTGCCCGATTCGCGGTTGCCGACGGCGCTCTTCAACTTGTCGAATTCACCGTCGAGAATGTATTTCCGCACGATTGGCGTGGCCATCATGATTTCGACAACCGGGATGCGGCCCTTGCCTTCGCGCTTCTTGGCCAGGCGCTGACAGATAATCGCGTTGAGGTTGAGCGCGAGCTGTTGCTGCTGCAATTCCTTCTGATTCACATCGAACAACGACACCACGCGCTGCACCGTCGTCCAGGCGTTTGTCGCGTGAATGGTTGTAAAAACCAAGTGGCCCGTGTCGGCCGCTTTGAGGGCCGTGCCCAGCGAGAAGCTGTCGCGACACTCGCCGATGAGGATCGTGTCCGGGTCCTGTCGCATCATGGCACGCAACGCATAGTCGTAGCTTTCAGAATCCGTGCCGACTTCCACCTGCGACACCAGCGACTTGGCATTCTCGTGCTGATATTCGATCGGGTCTTCGACGGTGATGATTCGCTCGGAGCGCGTGCGGTTGATCTTGCCGATGATCGCCGCCAGCGACGTCGATTTACCCGAGCCCGTCGTGCCGGCGACGATGACGATGCCGCGATTGAAGTCAGCCAGCGTTTCAACCTGCGGCGGCAGATTCAATTCTTCGAAGTTCGGAATCTTCGTCACGATTCGCCGCATGACGATCGCGTACTTTTCCCGGCTGTGAAAAATATTGGTTCGAAACCGGGCGGCCCCCGGAAGGGTGTAAGCGACGTCGACGGATCCCTTGTGCTCGAGCGTATCGCGGCGCTGCTGGGCTTCGCCCTGCACGGCGATGATGCTGTCCACGTATTCCTTCATCAATTCATCATCCAGCGGCGGCGTGTCGAGGTATCGGGCACGGCCGTCCACGCGAATCATGGGCACCGAGCCGGACTGGAGGTGAATATCCGAGCCGTTGATCTTGATCGCGGTTTTCAGGAAGTCCTGAAGCTTCATCCGCCGCTCTTCCACATGAATGTGTGGAGCTGAAGCGGTGCGGTCGACTTCCGTTGGGGCGTTTTCTTTGACGTCGGTCATCTGGGTCATGGTGAAAATCCTTATGGCGAACCGTTGAGCGATCATAGCGAGTCGACAGGCATTTCGCGGTGGAAATTTCCCGACTATCATCCGCTGATTCATGAAACCCAGCGTCCTGATTTTGAGAACCGCGGGCACGAATTGCGATGCCGAGGCAGCCCACGCATTCGAGCTGGCCGGCGCGAACGTTGCATCGCTGCATCTGAACCGCCTCCTGGAAAATGCCGCTTTGCTGCATCAGCATCAGATGATCTGCCTGCCCGGCGGATTCAGCTATGGCGACGATATCTCGGCAGGAAGGATTTTCGCGAACCAGATCGTGCACCGGCTGGCTGATGCGATGAGAAAGTTTGTCGACGACGGCAAGCCCATTTTAGGCGTTTGCAATGGATTTCAGGTGTTGGTGAAGACGCACCTGCTTCCCGGGCCAATCGCGGGCCGGACGGGTCAGACCTGCACGCTCACGAACAACGACAGCGGCCGATTCATCGATCGCTGGATTCGCGTCCGCAGCCGATCGAGTAAATGTATTTGGACGAAGGGTCTGCCCGAGATGGATCTGCCAATCGCGCACGGCGAGGGCAAATTCGTGCCGGCCGACGATATAGTCAGGCAAGCGCTGTGGGATGCCGATCGCGTCGCCCTGACGTATACCAGTGCTGAAAAAGAGCCTCACGACTCAGGAAATCCGAACGGGAGCGTGGACGACATTGCCGGTATCTGTGACGAAACGGGCTTGGTTTTCGGACTGATGCCGCACCCGGAGCGGCATTTCGCGCGGCATCAGCAGCCGGATTGGGCTGCGCGGCACGAAAATGCAAAAGCTGATTCCGAGGCAGGTTACGGCCTGCAGTTATTCTGCCGGGCCGTAGATTATTGCACCTAAGGCAATTCCTGAGGCTGTTTTGCGGCACGATATTTTTATATTCGGACGCTCATGAACAGTACAGATAGGTTTCGCGTGCTAATCGTTATAGTTTCCCAGTTCCGGATGACGATAGAAATCGCGTAGCGTGCTGTGCAGTTCCTGAGTCGCCCGATCACGAGTGGGAAAGTGTCTTGTCGAGTGGTTTCGACAGACAAATCAAAGCTCGATGATCAGCGACACGAAATCTGGAAATGCAACGGTCTCGCGTGGGGCGTCTCCCGCGAGACATGCGGATAGGAATCGACCGAGCAACAGACGAACGCGAACAGACTGCGCAGACGGCCACGGCTCGAAACGGGCAGGCATGGGACGCGCAATACGCATCGTCGTCTGAAGATCATCGCTTTCACCCGCACGGGCCAACATTCCCGCAACGGCCCGGGGCTTGTGCCCGATCGTCCGGCGGCTGCCCGAGAAGTCATCGAACCCGATGGCCGGCAGTGCTCGACGAAATAGTTGATCGGTAGGTTTACAGAAGGAGTCTATTATGTTGCGGCGTTCGTTTGCAGTTTTGGCGGTTGCGATGTTGCTTGCCCCGGCGGCGGTCTCGTTTGCCCAGTACAAGCAGGGTGACTTTGACCTGACGATCTCAGGCAGCGGCAGTAACGATAAGGACTTCCGCACGTTCACGGTCAATGCAACCGCGGGCATCGGATACCTCGTGACCGATCAGATCGAAATCGGTTTGCGTCCGGGCGTTGCCATCAGCGACGGCGGATCAAACTATCTCTGGAACGTCACGGCGTTCGGCGATTACAACTTCGATTTTGGAAAGTGGGTTCCGTTCGCTGGTGCCAACATCGGCTACCAGTTCGGCGGCGGTGACTCGGATGACGGCTTCTCGGCTGGTCCGGAAGTCGGCGTGAAGTACTTCATCAACAGCTCGACCTATGTCTACGGCATCGCGCAGTATGAATTTAATCTCAACGAAGGGATTAATTCCGGCGCGTTCCTGTACGGCCTGGGTTTGGGCGTGAAGCTCTGAATCGATCGCGAGGGTTTCACCACTCTCGCATCGATTCGACTCGCCGAAGATTTAGATCCTCGGATTAAGAACCCCGAAAGTTCGGCTCGCGACGAAACGCGAGCCGAGCTTCGGGGTCTTTTGTTGACGTGTTTGGTTGATCGAAAATCATTTGCGCATCGGAAGCGCTAGACGGTTCTCATTCGTTCCCAACTCGCGTTACGCTGTCGCGGATGGCATTTCTCAATCCGATGCTCGCGACACTGGTCGCGCTGCTGTTCGGCGCGGCGATCCTTCATTTGATTCCCAAATTTGGTCCGGGCGGTAAGGTGTTTTCAGCCGTGCTCTGTCGCGCGCCGATGCTCGACCTGCTCATTACGTACTTCACGATCGTGCCGCTGATTTATGGGCCAATTCACGGTCGATGGCAGGGGCTGCTCGGCGCGATCGTCGGGCAAGTGCTGACCGTCATCATCTGGGAAAAGATCCACGAAGCGTTTCACCCGTCGGCCAGGAAGGGGCCGCGCATCGTCAAATTCAATAACCAGCTCGTCGGCATTTTCCGCAATTACGCCGCCTGCTGGCTGACCGCGCTGGTCACACCGCTCTTCTTTCTAATTCGCATCGCGACGATCTTCATCTGGCCGCCGATCCGGATGCTGGTGCGCTTTCCAAAATACAATGATGCCGATTGGATCAACGTCAGTCGCCACAAATTTTCCGGCCTGGTCGGGCACGATCTCATCTGGTGCCTCTATTGCGATTGGATGACCGGCGTGTGGTCGCTGGCGACCGAAATGCTGCGGAACGTCGAGAGCTTTTGGTGTCCCATTCGCTTCGACAGCGAGAAGAAATGCGTGAACTGCACCACCGACTTCCCCGACATCGACCACGGCTGGACCCCCGCAACCGGCAACATGGCCGACGTCACCGCCACCCTCGAACACCACTACCCGCCTCACCAAAACCCCAACGCCTGGTTCGGCCACCCAGTCCGCCTAACCATCCGCGGCGAGCTGACATCAGCGGTATGATCAGATGCGAACCCCATTGCGGTCGATCGAATGCCCAGGACAGGATTTGAACCTGCACGATGTTACTCGCTGCCACCTCAAAGCAGTGCGTCTGCCAATTCCGCCACCTGGGCGCTTGGTGCGTGAAGGGCGGGGAGTATACATTCGGCCCGCGATGGCGTCGAGCGGTGGTCGTCGCGCATTGTCGTAGCCGCGCGGAGGATTGAGCTATCATTGACGGCGATGAATCGTTCCACTGACCCGCCTCCGCCCCTTATCGATGCCGGCACGCGCATTGGCCATGTGCATTTGAAGGTGGCCGACCTTGATCGCTCGCTGGCGTTTTATGAAGGGGTGCTGGGGTTTCAGATCATGCAGCGAGTCGGCGGCGGCGCCGTGTTTCTCTCGGCGGGCGGGTATCACCATCATATCGGCCTGAACACGTGGGAGAGCGCCGGCGGCTCGCCGCCGCCGCCGGGAACGACGGGCCTGTATCACGTGGCGATTCTTTATCCGACCCGCGCCGCGCTATCCGATGCATTACGGCGGCTCATCGCCGCCAACATCCAGCTCGACGGCGCCAGCGATCACGGCGTGAGCGAAGCGCTCTATCTTCGCGACCCCGACGGCAACGGCGTCGAGCTGTATCGCGATCGCCCGCGCGACCAATGGCCGCGCGATGCGAAAGGCAGTGTCCAGATGTATTCGAGAGCGGTGGACCTCCAATCGCTGCTTACGGAAAAGTGAACGCGCCCTCCCATCACTCTTGATTGCGAACAGAGAGTGCGCGAGCACACCAGGAGGCGGCTCCGAGTTCGCACCCGCTTACAAACAAGCTAGATTGAGCGCTTGCCGATGGACGAGCTGTACCACCTATCCGCGAAACTTCGACGCCGATTGCGGGCGTCGTTCGCTTTGTATCTGTTGATGATCGCCACGGTCGCGGTCGCGGGCGCGGCGGCTGCGCCGGCGACCGAAGAGGCCGCCACGCAGAGCACGACCGCCCCGGCGACGATTCCCGCGGCTCCGCAAGCGCCGGTGAAGTCCTATTCGCAGACCGAAATCGCCAGCCAGGCCGAGTCGACGGCGGCCGAGCTTGAGAGCGTCAACCGGCAGTTGCAAACCCATTCGCGAATCGATTCCGTGGAAGCGCAGCTCCCGGGCTTGACTCAGGAAGTCGCATCCCGCGAGGCCGAGTCGAACCGCGTCATCTCGCCGAGCGTGTCGATCGATCTGCTTCGAACGCTGGATCGCGACTGGGAACCGATCCGCGCGCAGCTCGATTTCTGGCAGACCGATCTTCGCGATCGCGGGGATGATCTGGCGAAAATCTCGCAGCGGCTTGCGGCGCTTCAACAGAACTGGAGCGTCACGCTTCAGACGCTTCAACAAGCCTCAGCGCCGCCGGAGCTGATCGATCGGCTACAGCAACTCGTGAAAAACATCGGCCGCGCGCAGGATTCGGCTGTGCAGCAACAGGCGGTCGTCGCGATGTTGTTCGGACGCGTGAACGCGCAGGATGTTCGCGTCACGGATGCGGTGCTGAACGTTCGCCGCGCACAGCAGCGCGCCTTCAGCCGGCTGACGTCGCGCGACAGCCCACCATTATGGGATTCGTTCAGCCGGGCCACGTGGACCGCAGCCGGCAACACGCTCGCGCAGCAGGGCGCCGATTCGCTGAGCACGCAAGCCGCCAATCTGCGCTCGTATGTCGAAAACGCGGTCGGCAGTCTGCTCATTCACCTGGCGGTCGTGCTGTCGATCACGGCGCTGTTGATCTGGCTTCGACCGTACGTGCAGCAGCCATTGCAACTCGACGATCGCGCACGATGTGCCGCGGTGATCTTCGAGCTGCCGCTGATGACGGCCTTCGTGCTGTCGATGATCGCGTCGATCTGGATTTACCCGCAAGCCCCGCGATTGTTCTGGGCGATCCTGGGGATCACCGCGCTGATGCCGATCCTGATCGTCCTGCGACGCATGGTCGACGCGAAGCTGCGACCTCTGCTGTATGTGCTGGTGATCTTCTCGATCCTCGGCCTGCTGCAATCGGTTTTGGCTTCGCTGCCGTTGCTGTCGCGATGGCTTTACCTGATCGAGATGGGAGGCACGGCCGCGTTCAATGTGTTGTACCTCATCCATCGGAGCAAGCAGACGGCGGGCACGCAAAACCAGCCGGTGTTGCCGGGGCTGCAACCGCCAAGCGCGCCGCAGCCAACCATCGTCACGCCCGGCGGCGCGTTTGGCTGGAAAGGCATCGCACTCGCGCTCCGTGCCGCGACCGCACTGACCATCATCTCTGCCATTGCCAACGTGCTTGGATACGTCGCCCTTGCGAAACTGCTGGCCGGCGGGCTGTTGACCAGCGCGTATCTGGCGATGCTGCTGCATGCCGGCGTGGGTGTGGCCGATGCGCTGTTGCTTGGCGCGATGAATCTTCGGCCGCTGATTCTGCTGCGCATGGTGCGCGATCGTGGCGCCACGATTCGGTTGTGGATTTACAGGCTGTTGGTCCTGGGCGCGACGGTGTTCTGGATCTGGCTCACGCTCGATTCGCTCTCCATCCGGCAGCCGATCTTGAGCAAGATGTGGGCGATCCTCGCCGCAGAGTGGCGCCCCGGGCCGTTCCGGATTTCGCTCGGCGGCGTGCTGGCCTTCGCGCTCACCGTCGCCGGCGCGTTCGTCCTCTCGCGCTTCGCGCGTTTCATGCTTGAAGAAGATATCTACCCCCGCGTGCGCCTCGGTCGCGGCATTCCGTACGCGATTTCCACCGTCCTGCATTACGCGATCCTGCTCTTCGGCTTCCTCGCCGCGATCTCGACGATCTATGACCTCACGCAGTTCACGATCCTCGCCAGCGCGTTTGGCGTTGGCCTGGGCTTCGGCATGCAGAACATCGTGAACAACTTTGTCTCCGGCCTCATCCTGCTGTTCGAGCGGCCCGTGCAGGTCGGCGATGTGATCGAGATCGCGGGGAATATCGGCACGGTCATCCGCATCGGCATTCGCGCCAGCGTCGTCACCACGCTCGAATCGGCCGAGATCATCATTCCCAACGGCCAACTCATCTCCGATCGCGTCACCAATTGGACACTTTCGAATCGCAAGCGCGGCCTGACGATCCCGCTCGTGCTCCGACGATCAGACGACCCGCAGCGCGCGATGGATCTTCTCGTCGCCGTGGCGAAAGCAACCCCCGGCGTGGCCGAGCGACCGACGCCGACCGCGGTTATCGCCGCGATGAACGCGACGAGCTTCGCGTACGAATTAAGACTCTCAATCTCCAGCTTCGAAGATTGGGCCGCCGCGCGAAGCAAGCTGCTGAAAGCAATCAACGAATCGCTCGAACAGAACGGCCTGGCAATGGTGTGACTCCTAACTCCTCTCCCCAGTACTCTGGGGAGAGGTAGGGAGAGGGGTCTTCAAGTCTCTCGCGTACACCGAAAGAACCCCTCACCCATCCTCTCCCCTGCGTACAGGGGAGAGGGGTCGGAGCGTGCTCCAGCTTCGAAGACGGGGCCGCCGCAAGGAGCAAGCTGCTGAAGCAATCAACGAATCGCTCGAACAGAACGGCCTGGCAATGGTGTGAGGGTCTCGCGCGCGAGGTGCCTAACTCCTCTCCCCAGTACTCTGGGGAGAGGTAGGGTGAGGGGTCTTCAAGTCTCTCGCGTACGCCGAAAGAACCCCTCACCCATCCTCTCCCCTGCGTACAGGGGAGAGGCGTCGGAGCGTGCTCCAGCTTCGAAGATTGGGCCGCTGCAAGGAGCAAGCTGCTGAAAGCAATCAACGAATCGCTCGAACAGAACGGCCTGGCGATGGTGTGAGGGTCTCGCGCGCGAGGTGCCTAACTCCTCTCCCCAGTACTCTGGG
>CAXSBN010000005.1:0-75992 GCA_964236135.1 uncultured Phycisphaerae bacterium | reverse complement strand
GAGAGGTAGGGTGAGGGGTCTTCAAGTCTCTCGCGTACCGAAAGAACCCCTCACCCATCCTCTCCCCTGCGTACAGGGGAGAGGGGTTAAGACCAACCACACTCGCGACGCCCCGCGACTGGACCTAAGATCACACCACTTGGCAAAATCCCGAACCCAATTCCTCTGCAACCACTGCGGCAGCGTTCATCCGAAGTGGATGGGCAAATGTCCCGACTGCGGCACGTGGGATGCGCTGCAGGAATACAAAACCGAGACGCCCGACGCGCGGCGCGAGAAGCGCGCGTCGCTGGGCGCGACGGGCGACATCGCCCGCGGTGCCGAGCCGATGACGTTGGCCCAGATCGATGAGGCCGACATCGCGCGCACGCCCGTCGGCATCGGCGAGTTCGACCGCATCCTCGGCGGCGGCATCGTGCCGGGCAGCGCGATCCTCGTCGGCGGCGAGCCGGGGATTGGGAAGTCGACGTTGTTGCTGCAAGTCGCGAATCGGCTTGCGCTGAACGCAATGAAAGCGGGAGACAAGGAGAAGGGGAGACATGGAGACAAATCTTTCTACCACTCTCCCCCTCTCCAAGTCTCCCCCTCTTCCTCACCAATCCTCTACGTCACCAGCGAAGAATCCGCACGACAAACCAAGCTCCGCGCATCCCGCCTCGGCGCGGCTTCGGACAATCTGCTCGTCCTGGCCGAGACGAATGTCGAACGGATCATCAACCAGATTCATCGCACCAAGCCGGCCGTCGTGGTGATCGATTCGATCCAGATGATTTACAAGCCCGAGCTGCCCGCCGCGCCGGGGTCGGTGACGCAGCTTCGCGATTGCTGCATGGATCTGGTTTACCTGGCCAAGAGCAGCGGCACGGCGATCATCTTCGTCGGCCATGTCACCAAGGCCGGCACGCTCGCGGGGCCGAAGATTATCGAGCACATCGTCGACACGGTCGTCTATTTTGAAGGTGATCGCTTTCACTCGCATCGCATTGTTCGTTGCGTGAAAAATCGTTTCGGCAGCACGCACGAGGTCGGCCTGTTTGAAATGACCGGCGAGGGTCTGATTGAAGTGACCGACCCGACGAACCTGTTCGTCGAACAGTACGGCCCCGACGGCCCGCCGAGCGGAACGGTGCTGACCGCCGCCGTCACCGGCAGCCGCGTGCTGTTGGTTGAAGTGCAGGCGCTGACGGCCAGCAGCGTGATCGGCGCCGCGCGGCGCAAGGTCAGCGGCGTCAGTTCCGACCGCGTGGCGATGATCATCGCCATCCTCGAAAAACGCGCCGAGTTCCGGCTCGCGGCCGACGACGTTTTCGTCAATGTCATCGGCGGCGTAAAGATCATCGAGCCGGCCATCGATTTGGCAGTCGCACTCGCGATCGCCTCGGCCCACAGCAACCGCCCCGTGTCGGTCGGCACGATCGCAATCGGTGAGCTTGGATTGGGCGGAGAAGTGCGGCCCGTCCCGCAGCTCGAACTCCGCCTGCGCGAAGCCGCGCGCCTAGGCGTCGGTCACGCGATCGTCCCGCACACGGGCGGGAAGATTCCCAAGCTGGGTGGCGTGTCGCTGCACGAAATCAGAAGGCTGAATCAGGCGATCAGTACGCTGTGAGGAATTTGTAAAGTCCTACCAGGCAAATAAACGCATCACTTCGTCGACTAAGAACTGAGTGCGAGATTCGATCTCTTCGGCGCCCCAGCGATGTCTTTTTGAGAGGTCGTCGTTGAGCCATAGGCCATTGCGGTATCCAACAAAGCGCTCTTTGTTATCGCGCCGATCTCGCTTTTCAACGAATGACTTAGCGCCGAGTTTGCTATTGAAGCCGCTCAAGGTGAGATTTCCTAAGCGATGGACTTGCTGTTCGCGAACTTCGTTAGCCCTCGTTTTGTCGCCGTTAGCAACCATATCGATCCACGCACTTGGTAGATTCGGACCTTGAGGCAAAACGTGTTCGATAGTGAAGAGGAAGTCGCCGTTATCGTTTCGCTGCCAAAGGTCTGCCATTTCGCGCGTTTGCCTATGTTCAGCTTCAAGGGAGCAGAGAATAAACCGAGTGGCACCGACATTGTCGGCGTAAATGTTCCCGGCAAGTCGATTTCGAAATAGAGCTTCATCGGCGACCCGTCCATTTACGACCAATTCTTGGTGAATCACTTCAAGAGGGGGTATTTCGGGTTTTTGTCGGAGGGCTGCAATAGTCTCAATGAATAGTCGATCGAGCGCATGTGTTGGCGGTACGTCTGTAACGTTTCGCCGTACGAAATATTTGATGAGCAGTTTCACAACTTCTGCTAGTTGTTCCGCTTTTCGCTCGGCGACGAGGTAGAGTAGCAACGTGTAAGCGGGCACACCCCGTATACGATCAAGATTTACTAATTGGCTCGTCGCCGGCTGACCGAACGGCGCGCCCGTCAACGCCATCAGATCATTAAAGTGTTTCGCCTTCGCCGAAAGGTCGTTGAACACCCATGCGGCGTTGCGACTGACGAGAGCGTCATAGATTTTGATAATCGAAGACCGCGTCGCGATCGGAATGCTCGCAACCTCTACCTCGGGATGATGTTTGAATGCGTTATAGTATTGCCGAAGGAAACGTTCCTGAGTTGCGTAGTCATCGGTAAGGTTTTCTAGCAGATTCGTCCAACGGTCAAAGTGCTCATCGATGCTGCCGGGTTCCTTGCTCTCCAAGGCTGCAAGCAAATTGTTCTTGATTAGGTCTAAAGCCGTAAGGGGGATACCGCGATTATTCAATGACTCGAAAAGCGTGAAAGCGTCCGCATGCGATTGAACTTCGATCTTCACCAAGCTTGCTCGATTCAGCTTTTGTAAAAACGCTAACACCTTCGTTTGATCGAAGAGTTTGTCGCCGCGCTCATCAAGCCCATCGAGGCGATCGATAAAAAATCTGTAAGCCTTGAACAATCGACGGTTTCCCGCGTTGGCTGGAATCTTTACGGCGTCGAGCGTGTCGGTGTCGGCAAGAATCGCCCGGTAGTCATCGAAATTATTGCCTTGATATGAAGGTTCGACGCGGAGCAGAGTTTGCGGCTGTCGAATAACAAGGCGTCGTCGGAGGTTGAACGTTTCATATTTGGTAGCGTCGTCGGAGTCCTCAATCGACAACAGCGATTTCAAGATTGCAGCGTATAGCAGCGAGAGCGTTGTGAGCCGCTGTTGTCCGTCTACCACTTCCAGTTCTTGGACAGCTAATACGTCCTTGGTCCGATTGATGCAGATCATCGAACCAAGAAAGTGACCCGGGGGGTTTTCGAGAACGTCATCAAACAGCGCAGCCCAATTGTCGCGTCTCCAAACGTATTCCCGTTGATAACGCGGAACAACGTACCGCCAATTCGAATCAACATTGAGGAGATTTGAAATTGTTTGGTTTTGCGCTGAGTTGATCATAAGGATTAATTTATATCGGACGTATTGCTCGCACATCCATTAGCAACCTCGGAACCACCTTGCCCGACAATCCTTCCAAGATGGGAAAGCGTTGCGAGCGAACATCACTCAGCATTGTTGGGCCCGTCGCTTGCGACGGGTTCTTCCGAATCGGTCGCAAGCGACCGGGCTAAATGAGAAAAGGTCGCGCACGTCGAGTGTCACGTCCCGCTCATCACCCCCGCGCGCTGCTCGCACGGCGCGTGTGTGGATTTCTCCAGCGTTAGCGCGGTATCGATCAACCCCAGATGTGTAAAAGCCTGCGGGAAATTTCCGATCAATCGTTTCTCGCGGTCGTCGTACTCCTCGCTGAACAGTCCGACGTCGTTTCCAAGACTCAACAACCGCTCGAAAATCTCGCGCGCGTGATCCGTCTCGCCCATCATCGCGTAACACTCGGCCAGCCAAAACGTGCAGGGCAGGAACGCGCCTTCACCCGGCGGCAAGCCGTCGTCGCTCTTGGTCGTGTCATACCGCAACACGAATCCGTCGCGCGTGAGATGCTTCTCGATCGCTTCCACCGTGCCGCGCACGCGCGGGTCGTCGGGCGGTAGAAATCCGACCAGCGGAATCATCAGCACGCTCGCATCAAGCAGGTCCACGCCAAACGACTGCGTGAACGAATTCAGCTTCGCGCTGAACCCCTCCCGGCAAACGCGCTCGTGGATGATCGCGCGTGTGCGTTTCCATTCTTCGACCGGCGCTTCCAGCGCCCAATGCTCAGCCGACTGAATCATCCGATCGAGCGCCACCCAGGCCATCACTTTCGAATGGGTGAAGTGGCGCTTCGGGCCGCGCACTTCCCAGATGCCTTCGTCGACCGAGTCCCATTTCTTCATCACGAAATCGGCGATCTTCAACCCCATCGCCCAGCCGGCCGACATGAACGCCTGGCCGGAAATGCGTGCCTGGTGCATCGCATCGATCACCTCGCCGTAGACATCGAGCTGAAACTGCGTCGCCGCGCCGTTGCCGATGCGGACGGGTTTTGAATTTTCGTAACCGCTCAGCCACGGCACTTCGAATTCATCGAGCCGTCGTTCGCCGCCGATGCCGTACATGATTTGGAGTTGCGACACATCGCCCGCGATCGCGCGCAGCAGCCAGTGCCGCCACGCGTCGGCCTCGTCGACGTAGCCGCAGTTGAGAAAACTGAGCAGCGTCAGTGTCGCATCGCGTAGCCAGCAGTAACGGTAATCCCAGTTCCGCACGCCGCCCAGGTGCTCGGGCAATGACGTCGTTGGCGCCGCCACGATGCCGCCGCTCGGGGCGTACGTCATCGCTTTCAGCGTGATGAGCGACCGCAGCACCAGCGGCCGATACTTGCCGCGATACGTGCAGCGACTCGACCACTCTTCCCAGAACGCGATCGTGTCGCGCAGCGCGTGCTCGGCATTTACGGATTTGGGCTCGACGTCGTACGAGCGATACCACGTCAAGACGAAGGGCACGCGATCGCCCTCCTTCACCTCAAACTCGGCCACCGTCGTCATGTTCTCGCCGTGCGTCTGCACGGGCGTGACGAGCTTCACCGCGTTGGGGCCGGCGATGGCGCTGATGCCGCCCCCGCTGATGCCGCCGCCGCTAATGTCACCGTCGAATTTCCGCACCCAGGGAATCGTCGTGCCGTAGTCAAATCGGAGTGACAGAGCGGAGCGCATCTTCACCGTGCCTCGCCGGCCTTCAACGATGCGGATGACATCCGGCGCGGTTTCGCGCACGGGCATGAAGTCGATCAGCGCCACGCTGCCGGTCGCGGTTTCGAAGATTGTCTCGAGCACGAGCGTGTCGCCCAGGTATGAGCGTTTCGTCGAGACGATCGCCTCGCAGGGCGCGATCTGCCAACAGCCGTTGTGGGAATCACCCAGCAGGGCGGCAAAGCAGGAGGCCGAGTCGAAACGGGGAAGGCAGAGCCAGTCGATCGAGCCATTGTTACCCACAAGCGCCGCCGTCTGGCAGTCGCCGATGAGGGCGTAATCTTCAATCTTGAGTGACATCGCTGGGCATCGTCGGGGTTCACTCGATTCTCGGCAACGATGAATCGCCCGAAGCGATGCGATTTGATTCCCGACGGAACAACGCGAAGACGCGAGTGCGCTACGGGTGTGGGATCGGTTCATTCCTATCTCGATCGATCGATTTATTTACGATGAGCACGTGCAAGAGCATTTTGCGCCTATGCTTTGATTAATTGCGCTACCAATGAAAAGGCCATTTAAATCGTTTGCGATTCTTCTGCTGATTGGCGGCTGCGCATCGTCGGTGCCGCTCGCGCGACGGGTGCCCGGCGTTGCGTTCACGCGGCGGACACCGTCGACTATTCCGTCGACCACTCCGTCGACACAGCCCGCGGCATCAATCCCAACAGTCGATCTGCGCGGCTCGCCGCGCGAGCTCGGGCTGGCGCACGGCAGGATGCTCGGCCCGCAGATCAAAATCCTGCAAGACAATTATCTCGACGTCATGCTGGCCGACCCGAAGGTGAAGATGGTGGCGTTGGCGAGCGCGTCGATGTTTGAATTGAGGATGACCGACGATCAGCGCGAAGAGATTACCGCGCTCTCGGAAGCATCCGGCATGGATCGAAAGATGTGCTTGCTGGCGCAGTGCTTTCTCGATCTGCGCAGCTCGATGGGATGTTCGACGGTCTCGTTTCCGGGCAGCGCATCGCCGGATGGCGTGCCACGCATGGGGCGGAATTTGGATTTCCCGTCGCTCGATATCGCCGACAAGATGAGCGCGTTGATCGTGATGCACCCGACGGGCAAGAACGCCTTTGCCGCCGTTAGCTGGCCGGGATTGATCGGCGTGCTGAGCGGCATGAACGAGCACGGCCTATGCCTGGCCAACATGGAGATTCGCCGCGCAATGCGCTTCCCGCAGGCGATGCCGTACACGCTGCTGTACCGGACCATTCTTGAGCAATGCGCGAATGTCGATGAAGCGATCGCGTTGCTGCAAAACACGCCGCGCCAGAGCGCGAATAACCTGATGCTGATGGACGCATCGGGGAAACGCGCCGTGGTGGAAATCACGCCCGAGCAGATCATCGTCCGCCGCGGCGAGCCCGACGCGGCGCTGATCAGCACCAACCACCAGCGCGGGCAGGACACGACGTCCACCGGCCTTTGCTGGCGCTACGACTTGCTCAATAAAACCTCCGGCGGCGAGTTCGGATCGATCGACGTGCCGCAGATCGAAGCGATGCTCAAAAGCGCGCAGCAGAACAATTACACGATTCAGTCGATGATCTTCGAGCCGAGCACGCGCACGATTTATCTCGCCACCGGCAAGCGCGCCGCCGATCAAAAGTTTGAGAAGATCGAGTTCTTTCGTGACGCTCGATAACTGATGTCGCAGGCACGGGCGGGACGCCCGTGACACAGGTGCGTAATCGTGTCATGGGCGTCCCGCCCATGCCTTGAACTGCTACGATTCATCCAATGCCCAACCGCCTCGCCAAAGAAACCTCGCCTTACCTTTTGCAGCACGCGAACAATCCGGTCGACTGGCATCCGTGGGGCAAGGAAGCATTTGAAACCGCGGCGCGATTGAATCGGCCGGTGTTTCTGTCGGTCGGTTACAGCACGTGCTATTGGTGTCACGTCATGGAGCGCGAGTGTTTCGAGAACGAAGCGATCGCCGCGCTGATGAACGAGAAATTCGTCTGCATCAAGGTCGATCGCGAGGAGCATCCCGACGTCGATCAGTTGTACATGACGGCCGTCCAGCTTCTGACGCAGCACGGCGGTTGGCCGATGAGCGTGTTTCTCCTGCCGGATCGGCGGCCGTTTTATGGCGGGACGTATTTCCCGCCGCGCGACATGCATGGTCGCCCCGGGTTTCCGACGTTGGTCAATGCGATCAGCGAGGCGTTCGTGCAACGCCGCGACGACATCGAAAAAACCGCGACGCAACTGCTCGGCACGCTGCAGAATTTCGCGCAGCCGGAAACCAACGATCGGCCGATCGCGATTGATGAGCGCGGCATCGACGCGTTGATCAACAGAACGGTCGAAGAATACGAATCGACGTATGGTGGCTTCGGCCGCGCGCCGAAATTTCCGCGCGAGACGTTGCTCGAACTGCTGCTGACGCATCATGCGAGTCATCCGGATTCGCACCGCGCCACGATGATCCGCCACACGCTCGACATGATGGCCAACGGCGGCATCCGCGACCAGCTTGGCGGCGGGTTTCATCGCTACAGCACCGACGATCGCTGGCTCGTGCCGCACTTTGAAATCATGCTGTACGACAACGCGCTGCTGGCATGGTGCTATCTCGAAGCGTTCCGGCAGTTTGGCGACGAGCGCTACGCGCGCATCGCGCGCGGCGTGCTCGATTTTGTCCTGCGCGAGATGACCGACAAGCAAACCGGCGCGTTCTTCACGGCCTTCGATGCCGAGGTCGATCATCGCGAGGGATTGAATTATCTCTGGACGGCCGAGGAAGTGCGGCGAACGCTGACCGACGAGCCGGGCAGGGGGATGGGTGCGCCGTTTTCGCAGGGTGATGCCGCACAATTCAACGCGATGTATGGCCTGAGCGACGGCCCGAACTTCGCCGACCCGCACCACGGCAACGGCCGGCCGGACAAGAACATTTTGCACCTGCCGCATGGCCCCGAGGGTGAAGACGATGCGATTGTTGTTCGCATGCGACAGTGGCTGCTTGAAGAGCGGTTGAAGCGTAAGCAGCCACTGCTGGATACGAAAATCCTGACGAGTTGGAACGCGCTGATGATCCGCGCGTTTGCGTACGGTGGGCAGATTCTCAACGGATCAGAATACAGCGAGGCCGCGACACGCGCTGCCGGCTATTTGTTGAAACATCATCGGCAAGGGGACGGTCGGTTGCTGCGCACGAGCAAAGGCGACGCGCCGGCAACGCTGTTGGGCTGTCTGGACGATTATGCGTTCACCGCGCAAGCATTCGTCGCGTTGCACGAAACGACGGGCGATGCGAAGTGGCGCGATGAAGCGACCGCGATCGTCAACACAATGCTGGCAAACTTCGGCGATAAAGCATCCGGCGGATTGTTTTATACCGATGCCGGCGCGACGGATGATTTGATCGTCCGACACAAAATTGCCGGCGACAGCCCGCTGCCGAGCGGGAACGCGGTGGCGGCGATGGCGATGTTGTCGCTTGGGATGAAAGATGAATCGCGAAAGATCGTCGACCGCTTTGCCGCGGCGATGGAGAAGAATGCAGAAGGAATGAGCGCGATGGTGCAGGCAATGCATCAGCATGTTCAAGCGAACGGCCCATTCACCGTTGCGGCCCAGCGGAGCGTGAAGATCGCGCAGCCGCGCACGCCCGAGCAACTGGCCCACGACGCCGTCACGCTCGGGGCGGCGTGGGTGAGCGATGTGCTGCTGCGCGTGAATGTCTCGATCCGCGATGGGTATCACATCAACGCGAATATTGTGAACGACGATGCGTTGATCGCGACCAAGCTCGAAGCGATCGACATGGAAAACGTGCGCATCGAATATCCCGAGGCCGAGCAGACGGACTTCGCTTTCAGCGATCGGCCGCTGAATGTGTATCAAGGCGTGATCGCGATCGACGTGCATTTCGAAAAGGCCAGCGATGCCAATCGCGGCCTCGCGTTCGCGCTGACTTATCAGGCCTGTGATGAGAGCGCGTGCCTGCCGCCGATGACGAAGCAGTTCGATCTGCGGGTGGGATAATTTCCACTACTCTCCGCGGAGTACCGGGGAGAAGGGCAAATCCGTACAATCAATTTATGCTTCCGACTTCCACTGATATCACAATTCAAGTTGACACCAGCCTTCCAGCTCACGTCGAGGCCATCGTCGTTTTTGCCGCCAAGGGTGGGCGAATTTCTGGCGATACGACGCTCGTGCTTGGGTCGGATGAATTTAAAACCGCGATGCGGCTTGTCGAGCTGGGCGTGGTGAAGGGGAAGCTCAAAGAAGTCGATTTCGATCTGCTCGAAATGGATGACAAAGTGCGGCGGATTTATGTCGTCGGCCTGGGGGAGACGGGCAAGATCACGCCCGATCATGTGCGTATCGCGGCCGGGTCGCTGCTGCGGGTGCTGAAAAAACATGGCGTGAAATCGGCGGCGGTTGTCCCGCCGGCGCGGGCGGAGAGCCGCGAGGCGCTCGGCACGCAGATGCTGTGCGAGGGTTTGCTACTGGCGGGGTTCGATTACACGGAATATCGCGGCACGGCGCATCAGGACAAAGAGCCGCTGCCCGCCACCGCCGCGAAGAAATCGGCCAAGGGCAAAGCGCCGCAGACCGGTATGTCGTTTCATCTGCTTTCGTCGAAAGGCGCGGCCGCGTCGATCCAGGCCGCCGCCGATCGGGCGCGGGTGTTGTGCGATGCGCAGAATTTTGCGCGCACGATCGCGTTTCGTCCCGGCAACGATGTGAACCCGCCGCGATTGGCGAGCATCGCCCAGGAGATGTGCCGCGAGGTCGGCATGACGTGCCGCGTGATGGACGAGAAGGAAATGAAGAAGCTCGGCATGGGCGGCATCGTGGCCGTCGGCGCGGGCAGCAGCTCAACGCCGCCGCGTATGATCGTGATGGAATGGAGGGGGGCGAAGGGTTCAGGGGTCAGGGTTCAGGGTTCAGCCAAAAAGGAACAAGCCAAGACGGGGTCTGCGAAATCTTCTTCGCTGAACCCTGGACCCCGAACCCTGAACCCTTCCTCGAGCCCTCTCCTTCTCGTCGGCAAAGCCATCACGTTCGACACCGGCGGCATCTCGATCAAGCCGGCACTCAACATGCAAGGGATGATCTTCGACAAGTGCGGCGCGATGTCCGTGCTCGGGGCGATGGTGGCGATCGCGAAAATGAAACTGTCGATCGATGTCGTTGCAATCCTGGCCAGCGCGGAAAATCACATCAGCGACACCGCGTATCGCCCGGGCGATATTCTGAAGATGTATAACGGCGTGACGGTTGAAGTCACCAACACCGATGCCGAGGGGCGGCTGGTGCTCGGCGACGCGCTGGCGTGGGGAATCGAAACCTACAAGCCCGCGGCCGTCGTGAACCTCGCGACGCTGACCGGCGCGATGGTGATCGCGCTGGGCTTCACGCACTGCGGCGTGATGAGCAACAACGATGAGCTTGTGGCTGAACTAGACGCGGCCTCGCAGACGGCGGGTGAAAAGATCTGGCGGCTGCCGCTCGAAGATTCACATCGCGATTTGATGAAGAGCGATTTCGCCGACATCAAAAACTCGGGCGGGCGCGATGCCGGCTCGATCAAGGGCGGCGCGTTCCTGAGTTACTTCGTGCCGCGCGATGGCAGCGTGCCGTGGTGTCACATGGATGTCGCGGGGGTCGCGGATACCGATACTGAATTGCCGTATTACCGCAAAGGCGCGACGGGGTGGGGTGTGCGGACGCTGGTGCAGTGGGTGGAAACGCGAAGTCGTGAGAAAGCCGAACCGATGTCGAAGTAATCTGTCCGCCGCTTGCGGCTTCGCGAATCGCGAACGGTGAGATGAGCGCTGCTAATCCGCGAAGCCGCAAGCGGCGTTGAATAGAAAAATGCTTCGTTTCCTTAAATTATTTGATCTTCCGGAAGGCGCGATTCAAACTCATTTCGTCGAATCGACATGGAGAACCACCCCGGCGCGAGACCGGGAGATCGACCGCGTCTGGAACGAAATCCTGACGCGTCCCGGCGTTCGATTATTTGATGGTCCGATGTGTCGTCTTGAATCCTGGATATCAGGCGGGGACACGCTTGACCTCAATTTCTCCCTGACGAGCTACCGCCTCTTCGTCGGCACGAACATCGCGATCGCGCAGCGTCCTGACGATTCGATCACGGATGAGTTTCTTGCCCGGTCGATCGGGGTGAGCCCGGCGTTGGTATCGAGCGACGGATTTTTGCTGATGGGTCGACGAAACGCGTCCGTCGCGTATTATCCGAACCGGCTGCACCCGTTTGCCGGCGCGATCGAGCCGCGCGGTGAGTCAGTGAATTTATTCGTCGAAGTGCGGCGAGAGTTGCGTGAAGAGTTATCGTTGAACGATCAAGACATCGCCGAGATACGCTGCACGGGCATTGTCGAAGATACCACGTTGCGTCATCCGGAGATGATGTTCGCGGTACGATCGAATCGCACGCGAGCGGAAATTGAATCGCAGGTTGATGCTGGCGAGCATTTCGCAAGCTGGTCGGTGAAAGCGGCGGCCGATGAGGTGTCGGCTCTGTTTCGAAGCAGGGATGCAAAACTTTTGACGCCCGTCGCCATTGCCAGTCTGCTGCTCTTCGGCCGACTCAAATTCGGACAAAAATGGTTCGCGGAAAACTGTCTGTTCTTCAATCTGACCACTGATCACTAACCACTGACGACTTCCCCCATGGATGCATACATGTCTGAAATTGTCGCGGTGATTGATGACAAGCACAGCGACGATCTGGATGAGATGGTCGGCCGTTTGAAGGGGGCGGGCGTTGAGGTGTGGAATGTCAACCGCTCGGAAGGCGTCATCGAGGGATTGGTCGAGACGTACAAAGTCAAGATGATCGACGACCTGCCTGGCGTCGATTATGTGCGAACGGTGTTCACCTACGCGGCGAACTATCCGCCGGGCGATCCGCGCGATCGGGATGGGGAGTGAGGAAGAGGGCGTTGGGGATTGGGCGCTGGGCTTTGGGAAAGACAAAGACGAGGGTGTTCGATATCTTTTCCTAACGCCCAACGCCTAACGCCTAACGCCCAACGCCTAATGCCTGACTCCGACCAATGACCGACTCTCTCAACAACCTCGACCTCCCCATCGAGGCGGGTGCGTCGAGGAAGACGCTTCGGCCTTGATGGGGAGTAAAGAAGAGGGCGTTGGGAATTGGGCGTTGGGCTTTGGGAAAGACAAAGACGAGGGTGTTCGATATCTTTTCCCAACGCCCAACGCCCAACGCCCAACGCCTAATGCCTAATGCCTAATGCCTAACTCCGACCAATGACCGACTCTCTCAACAACCTCGACCTCCCCATCGAGGCGGGTGCGTCGAGGAAGACGCTTTGGCTGGTGGTGGCGGTTGGCCTGGTGCTGGTCGGGGCGGTCGTTTGGTTTCGGTTGAACGTCGCTACCTCGACGCCGCCCGAGGCGCGGGCGGCGGCCAGCGCGTTTCTTCATGCCGTGGCAAACGGCGACTTCGACACGGCGGCGAAAATGGTGGACGCCTCGGTCGTCGACCTGGCATACCTCGAACGCGAAGCGAAAGGCTTCGGCGGGAACGGCGGCCTCAAAAGCGAGTCGGCGCTGATCGGAAGATCCCGAGGCAGCCAATCGAACACGCCGATGGCGGACTTCAGCCAGGAACTGCACTTCAACAATTTCATGCGAACGTTTTCCGTCACCGTCAAAAAAATCGAAGGTGCCTGGAAAATCACATCGTTCACGGACAGTTGATCGTCGCGCAAGCGAGGGCTGTTTATTGTGAAACAAAAACCGGCGTGAGCGCGAATCATGTCGCGCGCACGCCGGTTGAATTTCAGAGGCAACCGCGTCGTTCCGCGATCTGCTCCTTCGCGACCTACTCTTTCCGTCATTCCCGACGTTGGGAGGCGGACATTTTCGAGCAATACGAAGACCCCTCTCCCTACCTCTCCCCGAGTACGGAGAGAGGAGTAAGATTGCCGACCGCCCACTGCCCACTGCCCACTGCCCACTGCTCACTACGTACAGCGGACTGCCGATTACTTCTTCTCCTCATACTCCGCGTCGATGACGTCTTCATCGGGCTTGGCCGTCGCGCGGTCGGGTTGCGCTTCGGGGGCCGGGCCGGCACCAGCTGCGTCGCCGGTCGCTCCCTGCTGCTTGTACATCTCCTCGGCCAGCTTGTAGCTGACCGTGTTGAGATTATCGATCGACTTCTGAATCTGATCGCCGTCATCGCTCTTCAGCGCATCCTTCAGCGAGTTGATCGCACTTTCGATGTTGCCGCGCACGTCGGCGGCAACTTTCTCGCCGTAGTCCTTGAGCGATTTCTCGGTCTGGTAAACTAGGTTTTCACCCTTGTTTTTCAGATCGATCGTCTCCCGCCGCTTCTTGTCGTCGGCGGCGTGGGTCTCGGCATCGCGCTTCATCTTCTCGATCTCGTCCTTGCCGAGACCGCCCGCGTTTTGAACCGTGATCTTGCTTTCCTTGTTCGTACCAAGATCCTTCGCGGCCACGGTGAGAATGCCGTTGACGTCGACATTGAACGACACCTCGATCTGCGGCACGCCTCGCGGCGCCGGCGGAATGTCGGCGAGGTTGAACGTGCCGAGCAGGCGGTTGTCCTTCGCAAACTCGCGCTCGCCCTGAAGCACGTTGATCGTCACCGCATTCTGGTTGTCTGCGGCCGTCGAGAACGTTTCTTTTTTGCTGGTCGGAATCGTCGTGTTGCGCGCGATGAGCACGGTCATCACGCCGCCCAGTGTTTCAACACCAAGCGACAGCGGCGTTGCATCAAGGACGAGAATGTCTTTGACATCGCCGGTCGCGATCGCGCCTTGGATGGCCGCCCCGATGGCGACGACTTCGTCGGGGTTCACGCTGCGGTTCGGTTCCTTGCCGCGGAACAAGTCCTTCACCATGCGCTGCACCATCGGCACGCGCGTCGAACCGCCGACCAGAACCACTTCATCGACCGCGCCGGCATCGAGCTTCGCGTCTTTGAGCGCATCGATCACCGGCTGGCGGCACTTCTCGACGAGCGGCGTGATCAACTGCTCAAACTTCGTGCGCGTCACGGTCATCTGCAGATGCTTCGGACCGCTCTGGTCGGCCGTGATGAACGGCAAATTGACGGCCGTCTCCATGGCACCCGACAATTCGATCTTCGCTTTTTCGCAAGCTTCCTTCAGTCGCTGAAGCGCCATCGGGTCTTTGCGGAGGTCGATCCCTTCCTGCTTGCGGAATTCCTCGGCGACATAGTTGATGAGGACTTCGTCGAAGTCATCGCCGCCCAGGTGGGTGTTGCCGTTGATCGAGAGCACTTCAAAGACGCCGTCGCCGACGTCGAGGCAGGAGACGTCGAACGTGCCGCCGCCTAAGTCGAAGACGAGGATCTTTTCGTTTTTCTTTTTATCGAGGCCGTATGCCAGCGCCGCGGCGGTTGGCTCGGGGAGCACGCGGAGGACTTTGAGCCCCGCGATTTCGCCCGCGTCTTTGGTCGCTTTGCGCTGCGCGTCGTTGAAGTAGGCCGGCACGGTGATGACCGCGTCCGTCACTTTTTCGCCGAGATAATCCTCGGCGGTTTTCTTGAGGTCTTGCAGAATGAAGGCGCTGATTTGCTCGGGGGTGTATTCCTTGCCGCGCACTTTCACTTTCACGTAGTCATCGTTCCCGCCGGTGACTTCGTACGGGACCATCTTCTCTTCCTGAGCGACCTCGCTGTGTCGGCGGCCCATGAAGCGCTTGATGCTGAAGAGCGTATTTTTCGGATTCGTCACTTGCTGATGCTTGGCCGTCTGACCGACGGGCGTTTCACCCTTTTCGGTGAACGCGACGACCGACGGCGTGATGCGACTCCCCTGAGAGTTGATGAGCACCTTGGGCGCATCCCCTTCCATGACGGCGACGCAACTATTGGTCGTTCCTAAGTCGATACCGATGATTTTTGCCATGTGAGAACCTTCCTCGCGTTATCGGACGCTTTGATTGTTAAAATTGAACAAACGGAATCAATCGCAAACATCAGCTTAAAAACAATTACTGTGCCAATGAACGATACGCCACCGACAACTTTAAGCTATTGATTCTACGGTAATTAAACATCCACAGCGTAATGGGATCGCAAAAGACTGACTGTCAAAGCGGCAGATGTGCGTGTTAACTTTGGCGGTGCCGCGAAGGCGTAAGCGTGCGATCGAATGCTGTTTGCTCACCACGTTCGCTTGCGCCTTCGCGGCGCGACCGCATAATATTCGCGAAATGCCGAACCGTCCCGTCCATCTTACGAACGTCGTCCGCGCATCCCACCTGATCCTGACGGGATACGGACATTGGCTCCCAAACGATCCTCGCGGATCGGGTTCTACCGAACTTCGAAAACTCGGACTCCAGCAATTCGGAGAGATTCATCACGGACGAAAGCGTGTCCAACCTCCACGATCCGAGTTGCGTGCGTTCTACCGAGCAGCTGAACCAGCGTTGAAACACGACACCATCTGGTTCGACGAATCGCATCGTATCGCAATTGCCATCAACGTCTGTGCGACGATCAAACGGTGCGGGTACACGTTGTGGGCATTTGCAGTTCTTAGGAATCACATCCATCTGCTGCTCCGCACGCATCGAGACGACTCGCTCACGATGCTATGCAATATCGCGGAAGATTCTCACGACGCGCTGCATGAGCGACGACTGGCCCCCGTCGATCATCCGGTGTGGTCCGCGCGACCGCACAAGGTTTATCTGAAGACGAGCGATGACCTCCGTGGTCGCATCAAATATGTGAATGACAATCCGATGAAGGAAGGACTTCCTCCGCAACGATGGGACTTCGTGACACCGTTTTAATCAAACGACTATTCGCATCCGACGCGAAGGCGCGAGCGAGATTCGAACATCGATCCGTGTCGACTCGTCGCTTGCGCCTTCGCGGCGCGACCGCGTCCATGATGTTCGCGCTCGATGTGACTAAGATCGTCGCAACCGATCGACGTCACTTATGAGCGACTCCATCACGACTCACTCCGAAGAACTGTTCGAAAGCGCAATTCGCTTAATGCCCGGGGGGGTCAGCTCCCCGGTTCGCGCGTTCAAAGCGGTCGGGGGAAATCCGCGCTTCATCAAGGAAGCGAAAGGGTGTCGCATCATCGATGCGGATGGAAAATCGTACGTCGATTACGTCGGCAGCTACGGTCCGATGATCGTCGGGCACGCGCACGAGCGCGTCGTGGCGGCGCTTTGCAAGGCGGCGGGAAAGGGGACGAGCTATGGCGCGCCGACCGAGAGCGAAGTACACCTCGCGAAAACGATCATCGGCGCGATTCCGTCGGTCGAGATGATCCGCTTCGTCAACAGCGGCACCGAGGCCGCGATGAGCGCGATTCGTCTCGCGCGCGCGGTGAGTGGTCGCGATCGCATCGTGAAATGCGTCGGCTGTTATCACGGCCACGCCGATGAGCTACTGGTTGAAGCCGGCAGCGGCGCGTTGACGCTTGGCACGCCGAGCAGTCCGGGCGTGCCGAAGGCGACAACCTCCAACACGATCAGCGTGCCGTACAACGACCTCGATGCGGCGCGGAAAACATTTGAAGAATTCGGCACATCGATCGCGTGCTTCGCGGTGGAGCCGATCGCCGGCAACATGGGCCTCGTCGAGCCGGCACCGGGTTATCTCGCCGGCCTGCGGCAGTTGTGCGACGCGCATGGCGTGCTGCTGCTGTTCGATGAAGTGATGACCGGATTTCGTGTCGCCTGGGGCGGAGCGCAGGTGCGATACGACGTGAAACCCGACCTCACGTGCCTTGGCAAAGTGATAGGCGGGGGGCTTCCGGTCGGCGCGTATGGCGCGAGCGCCGAGATCATGAACCGCGTCAGCCCCGCCGGGCCGGTGTACCAGGCTGGAACGCTCAGCGGCAATCCGCTGGCGATGAACGCGGGCATCGCGACGCTGGAAATATTGCAGGAGCCGGGCGCGTACGAAGCGCTGGAAGCGATCAGCGCGAAACTCGAAAGCGGTTTGCGCGACGTCGCATCCAACGCGAACGTGCCGATCGCCATCAACCGCGTCGGCTCGATGATCGGCCTGTTCTTCGTCAAGGAAGCGGGACGAACGGTGAAGAATTTCGCTGACGCGACGTCGTGTGATACGCACCGCTTCGCGAAATTCTTCCACGCGATGCTCGACCGCGGCGTGTATCTGCCGCCGAGTCAGTTCGAGGCACTCTTCGTCAGCCTCGCGCACGACGACGCCGCGATCGAAAAAACATTGAACGCGGCACGTGAGTCATTTCTGATCTGCTGAAATTTAATTGTGGCACGGGCATCCTGCCCGTGGACTTGCGTACTCGCGAGCATCGTGCGGAACGATCACATTCGCGATCTAATTCGCTTATACGATTGAATGACTCAACGTTCCGATCCATGCGATGATGAGTACATTGTCACACTTGGGCAGGGTGCCCATACCACATAAGTTTCTGGAGGAGCGGACCAGAGGTCTGAAGTCCGCGGCTCGACGAGATGAACGATCGCATCCTCGAACCATTCGATAAGCCATTCGACAAAACGCTTTCGCCGCCCGGGTCGAAATCGCTGACCAATCGTGCGCTCGTGTTGGCCGCGCTGGCGACAGGCGGCACGACGCTGACCAACGCGCTCTTCGCCGACGACACCGACGTGATGCTCGAAAGCTTGGCGCGGCTTGGGGTGCAATTGTCGATCGACCGCGACGAAAAGATCATCCGCCTCCACGGCACCGGCGGCCGTTTTTCCGCGATCGGCGAGATCACGCTGTATTGCGGACCATCCGGAACGACGCTCCGATTCCTCACCGCGCTGGCGACGCTCACTCACGCGACGATCACCCTCGACGGCACGCCGCGCATGCGGCAGCGACCGATCGGGGAGCTCGTCGATCTGTTGAGGAACTTGGGCGCGCGCATCGAATATCTCGAACATGAAAACTTTCCCCCGATTCGTGTGCATGGCGGTGGACTGAAAGGCGGGCTCGCGCGGTTCGGGCTTTCGCGATCGAGTCAGTTTTTATCCGCCGCGCTGCAGGTCGCGCCGTATGCAAAACATGAAGTCGAAATCGATCTCGATCCGAATCAAACCAGTTGGCCGTACGCGGCGATGACGATGCAGTTGATGGACGAATTCGATCACACCTGCGAGCTGATGCGCGATCCGCTCACCGGGCAGCCCAAACGCATTATCGTGCCGCGCGGAAGTTACAAAGCGCGTGTGCTGGCGATCGAGCCGGACGCGAGCAACGCGACCTACTTCCTCGCCGCCGCCGCGATCCGGCCCGGGGCGAAAGTGACGATCGAGCGGCTTGGCAAGAAAAGCCTGCAAGGCGATGTCGGTTTCGCCGACGTGCTGCACCGCATGGGGGCGAGCCTGGTTTTCGGAAACGATTTCATCACGATCACCGGCACGGATCGCCTCGACGGCATCCGCGTCGATTTATCGAAGATGCCCGATACCGCGCAAACGCTGGCCGTCGTCGCGCTGTTCGCCGAAGGCGAGACAACGATTCGCGGCCTGCACACGCTGCGGTTGAAGGAGACGGATCGCATCGCCGCGCTGTCGAACGAATTGCGGAAGCTCGGCGCGACGGTGGACGTTGACGGCGACGATGCGATGACGATCACCCCGCCACAAGGGCTGCGACCGGCCGAGATCGACACCTACGACGACCACCGCATGGCCATGAGCTTCGCCATCGCCGGCACAAAATCGCCGGGCATCACGATCAAGCAGAGCGATTGTGTGAATAAAACGTATCCAAGGTTTTTTGAGGATTTGGAAACGCTGGGCGTTGAAGGTTGAATATGGAATGTTGAACGTGGATCGTCGACGCTAATCAACGACCTACGATCCACAATCCACAATCCACAATCCAAACTCAACAATCGGAGATTCAATGTCCATCCGCGTTACGATCTGGAACGAATTTCGTCACGAGAAGAAAAATCCGAAAGTTACTGAGGTCTATCCCAACGGCATTCACGTAGCGCTGGCCGAGGCGTTGAAGAAGTGCGAGGGATTCGAAGTGCGGACGGCCACGCTCGATGAAGAGGAACACGGCCTGACCGATGAAGTCGTGAAGAACACCGATGTGCTGCTCTGGTGGGGGCACATGGCCCACGCGGAGGCGGGCGACCTCGTCGTCGAGCGCTGCTATCAGCGCATCCTGAAAAACGGCATGGGCCTGATCGCGCTGCACAGCGGCCACTTTTCGAAGCTGTTCAAGAAGTTGATGGGGACAACCTGCGATCTGAAATGGCGCGTCGGCACGGATCGCGAAGTTCTCTGGGTGACCCGGCCCGGCCATCCGATCGTCTGCAACGTCGACGATCATTTCGTCCTCGATCAGGAAGAAATGTACGGCGAATTCTTCGACGTCCCCGAGCCGGAAGAAACGATCATGATCAGCAATTTCAGCGGCGGCGAAGTATTCCGCAGCCTCTGCACCTGGCGGCGCGGGGCGGGGCGGATCGTCTATTTCCGCCCCGGCCATGAGACGTTTCCGACGTATTACAACAAGACGGTGATGCAGATCATCGAGAACGCCATCCGCTGGGCAAACCCCGTGGGGTGCGCCGTGCCGCACACCTTCGGTCATCGGGCACCGGGTTGGTTGGACGCAAAGTAAAAGGTCTTGTCTTCGCTCCTCATTGAACCCGTCGCTTGCGACGGGATTTTGCTTTGATTGGATCGTTGCGCTGATGAAGAAGAACCTGTCGCAAGCGACAGGGCTAAATGAGGAATGGAGAGAGACACCTCAATACCCGCAAGCGCACACTCTGCTCGCGTATCGCATTGACAAAGAACGTTCGCAACTCGTCCCGAATTTCTCCTCATTTAGCCCCGTCGCTTGCGACGGGATTTCTTTTAACTGCATCGTTGCCCTGATGAAGAAGAAACCTGTTACAAGCGACTGGATTAAACGAGGGGATGGAAGGATGACGCTTCAGTACCCGCGCGAGCGCACGCCATCATCGCGCGTGGCGTTGACGAAGAAATACCGCAGCGCGTCGATGCAGTGATCGTGCTCGCCGTCCTTGAGCGGCAACTCGCCACCACCGGGCGGGTAGTGGTAGCTTTGCAGCGCTTTGATCAGTGTTTTGCAGCGCGGGTGGATGAACAGGCGCGGCTCGCCGCTCGCGGGCGTCAGCGCGGTGCGAATCAGATCGCATCCTTCAACAATGCCGCTGCGCTTTGACTTTACGACATAGCCGGCGGACTTCAGCACCGCGATGTTGCTGGTCGCCGTCTGGTCGCTGCGCCCCGCGCCGGCCGGATCGCACGCGACGCGTTTCGTCGCCGGCCACGGACGCGCGGCGATGTGATCCAGGTGCTCGTGGATGGTCCGCTGCGGCTGACAGTATTCATCAAAGACAAACGTTGTCGTGCCGTCGAATGAAATCCACAAACAGACAAACGGATTGGCGAAGCCGAAGTCGATGGCGAGGGTAACCGGCGCGTCCGATGAAAGCGGAAGACCCCCCACCCACCCTCCCCCCGGAGTACCGGGGAGAGGAGCAAGAAGCGCACTCCTCTCCCCAGTACGCTGGGGAGAGGTGGGGTGAGGGGTCAGCGGGTTTTCGCGCACATGCACCTCCACGTCGAAGCGCGGAAAAACGCAATCGGTAACGGTCGGTTTTCGGCAGAGCATTTCCGCGTTCCATGTCTCCAGGCCGACGCGCTTCTTCATCGCCACCGCATCGTCGATGCTGACAAACCCGTCGCACAGCGTCTTCGCTCGGCCGCCGCATTCGCTCCAGAGCGGGCAGGTTTGGCAATCGCGATCCGGCTCGCAGCGTTCGAGCACATCGAGCAGGCACCAGCGAACGACGCGCGTGCCGGTGCGCTGTGCGTTCTCGACAATGCGGGTCATCAGCCCGAACGGCGCATGCAGGGTTGAAAGTGCCTCCACCGCGCCGTTGATTCGCGCAAGCGGTTCCGATCCCTCCGACGGGATCGCGCGGCTTTTGGTCACGAGCTGGGCGGCCTCCCATACTTTTGGATCGAACAGCTCGACTTCATCGCACCGCAATTTCTGGACGCGCAGTCCGCGCACCGCGCGCTGCGACTGCGCTAAAATGGCGGCAGTCGCGCCGTTCGTCAGCGCGATCCGGCGCGTCGCGGCGCGCGGTTGAGTCTGGAATAAATGAGAGGCCAATCCCTCCAGATCCGGGAGCAGGTGTTCCCACATGCGCAGGCTTTGATCGAGCGATCCGCCGAGGATGCGCACGGCGATGGTGGGCTTGTGCAGCAGATCGAGCAACGTGGCGAGGGCTGCGAGGCGCGTCTTCCCGCCGCCGCGCGGCGCCCAGACCACGACGTCGCGCGACGGCTCGAAGTAGGCGTGACAGAGATAGTCAAACGGCGCATCGTGCCCGGCACAGACCGGCATGCGCGGGATGTTCAGGCCGATGAACGTGCGGACCCATCGGTGTAATTCGTCCGGCGTTTCGCAAGGATGAAGCAGCGAATCGCGCATCAGTTTTTTCTGCTGTACGTGTTCTGAAATAAGCATAGTGGTGAGTGAGTGGAGGGTGACTTTGTGGACTGGTGAACAGGGGTGGAGTCGGGCGGGAGATGGCAACACGACGCATCACACGCTCGCATCGCCGGCACGGGTGGGACGCTCGTGACACAAGCTGCATCGCCCGTGTCATGGGCGTCCCGCCCATGCCAAGCGCGCCGGAAATTCGCATCATGTTCGGTAACCGGCGGTCGAACGACGCTGCTTGCGATTCGCATCGCCGGCACGGGCGGGACGCCCGTGACACAAGGTGCGTTGCCCGTGTCATGGGCGTCCCGCCCATGCTAAACGCGCCGGAAATTTCCCATCATGTTCGGTAACCGGCGGGTCGAACGACGCTGCTTGCGATTCGCATCGTCGGCACGGGCGGGACGCCCGTGACACAAGGTGCGTCGCCCGTGTCATGGGCGTCCCGCCCATGCCGAACCGGGGTGGATTTATTTCTGGGTCAAGCGCTCTTCCGCATCCCGCAACATCGCGGTGACGTCGTCGGGATCCGCGTTGGAATGGAATTGCACTGGCGGCGGGCCTTGCGTCTTTGTCGCGGTTTTAGGTGTCGGAGACGGTGCGCTCTTGAGCTTTGGAACCGGCAGCTCGCGACACAATTCGATCGTGCTGTTCAACGCCATCACGACGGCGGGCGTGACGACGGGTGCTGTCCCGATCTCGCTGAGGCGTATGGCCGCGTAGCGGGCGGCGGCGCTGAGGTAGAGATCGCGTTGCTTGGTGAGGTTGTGGCGAGTCTTTTCGTATTCGCCACGAAACTTCGGTGACTGCAACCAACGGGAAAGATCGGCGTTGGAGATCGTCAGCTCGGCCAGGAGCTCGTTGAGGCCGGTTGTGCTGTCCCGAAGCGTGCGGAGAAATTGATGCTGAAGACGTCGGCGTTTGTTGGATTCCATGATTCATCCTTTGAAAAAAAAAGAGACGTAGAAATTGACGAGCGTTAGGAGGGTGTTGCAGTGGGGTCGCGATCAGCGGGGTCGCGATCGAGGAGGAAGTAAGGCGCGTTCGAGCCCCGCGAGCGCGGACGATCGAGACAAACCGGGACTCGGCTAAATCCCGCGCGGGTAAAGAGCGGGACGACGCTTCCCATCGTCGCCATCGCCTCGACGTAGCGTGTATTGCATTGCTCGCACAAACGACGAATCAGCAGCGAGCTCAGGCCGATCGCGCGGAACTGCGGATGCACGATCACGCGGCTGATGGTGCGGACGTGCTGGTTGGCGAAGCAGAGGTTCTCTTTGCGAGAAAAGTGTTCGCGGCCGAGCGCCGACTCGCGGGCATGATTAGACGGAACCGGCCAGGAAAGGACCGCTACCGCGATGGGTCGCGCTGGCGCCCTGCCGCGAAGCGATGAGGGCTGCCAATCAATCGTCGCGATGGCCGAGATGGTCGCCGGCTTTGGAGCCAGGTAATGAAACGCGCCCAGCGCGCGGTAATCTTCGAATCGCCCGTCTCGAAGCAGAAGCTTGCCGGGCAGAAAAGTCGGTAGCTCGACGATGGATAAAGGTGCGTTCATGATTCCCGCTGTTGCGATGGAGTGCGAGGTGGCTTTCTTGAGGTTGGCCCCGAGCCGTCCCTCCAATTAAGTCAGGCGCGCTGCGCGCGGCGGCCACGTTTTTTGAGACAGGAGGGGAAAATTGTCGGCGCATCCGAGACGGCGGACGCCGTCGTCGAGCAGTGTTGAAAGCGGCGCCGCGCTGGAAACATCTGGCCGGCACGGAGGAACCGGGGAGAAAGCGCGAGACGAATTGGCGGCCGAGCGTCTATAATCTTCGCGAGAATTGATGGATGAAAATTCGTGGCGGGTTTGGCCGGCGCTGCGCGCGGCGGCGCGGGAAATTAATGCCCGCGCGGTGCGATGCGGTTCATGCAAGGTTTGCGACAAGGTTTGCAACGATGGCGACGAAGCTGCTGTGTCCGGATTGTGGCGGAATCATCGGCGAAGCCTCGCCGGGGGAGGCCGCGTGTACCTGCTTTCCCGACACTGCCGAACAGAGCGAGAACGCCAAGTCCGATACCGCTGCCCTGGATTCATTTCTCACCAAGCCGGTAAAGCGCGGCGAGCAGTTGAAGCGGTGCATCGTCTGCGGCAAGAACCTCAACGGCCACCGCCGCGTGAAAGACAGCCGCGGTTACACCTGCTATTCCTGCGCGAAAGACGAGCGCGCCGGCGAGCGGGAGGGGCGAATCGCCTGCAAGGAGTGCCGCCGCCTCATGAAGCCGGGCGGGCTAGTGGCGCACGAAGGCAAGATGATCTGCCGCAAATGCTGGAGCGAACACCAGGAGAAAGCGCAATTCAAACGAAAAGTGTCCGAGCGCAATTACAAGGAGCACGAGTGGCGATCAGTCATCGTGCTGGCAGTCATTCTAGCGGTGCTGGGCGCTCTGATTTTGTATTCGTTTTTCAAGCACCATCACTGAGGAGTGCGTTGCGAATGCGCGTGACTGCGTTGCGGTTTCGGATGATATCGTTCCCCGCGCCCTTCGGTCGCTGTGTCTTCTGCCGCTTGCGGCTTCGCGAGTCCGGGTACGCGAAATATCGGCTCAACTGCCTCGCGAAGCCGCAAGCGGCGGCTTTATGCTTTTCAAGGACGTAACTTCAAATCGGCTTTATCAATAGTCGAACACATTCGCGGTTCTATCAGCGTGATCGCTCAATCCCCGTGACGAAGGTTTGTCATCTATGCAAATCACCTTGCTTGCAACGATCTTTGCAAAGCCCACCGCTGCCGACCGCCTCGGCGAGTTGCTTCTTCAGCTTGCCGCCGCCTCCCGCGCCGAGCCTGGCTGCATCAATTACGACGTGCATCAATCCACGCGCGATCCGTCTCAGTGGATCGTCTATGAAAACTGGCAATCTCAACAAGCGCTCGATTCTCACGCCAGCGCCGACCACTACAAACAGTTCGGCCGAGCGACCCAAGACCTGCTCGCCAGGCCCGCCGATCTTCATGTGCTGGAGATGAAGACGACGCAGGAATCGAGATAGGGCGAAATGAAATGGGTGCGATGCCCCCCTTTTTCTCACTTCGGAATCGTCAACATTTGCCGACAATCTCACGATTTATCGCCGTGAACTCAGACTGTCTGCTCACGCCGTGTAGATGCAGATAAGATGCAGGTGCTATTGACATGCAAGAAGGGGCTGGGCAGTATACGCCTCCTTGCGGCATCTGACTCTCTACCCTCGTCTCGCTTCGCTGGCCCGGCCGACGTCCGCGCGAAGCGTTCCCCGGCTAGGCGCTGCGGAGCTTCATGCTGCCGGTCGTCAAGCCCGCGGCTTCACGCTCGTCGAGCTTCTCGTCGTCATCGGCATCATCGCGGTGTTGATCGGCATTCTGCTGCCGGCGTTGAACGCGGCGAGGCATGCGGGGCAATGCGCCTTTTGCCTCAACAACATCCGCAACATGGAGATTGCCCAGCAGCTCTACGGCAATGACAACAAGGGCGCGCTCGTTCAGGCCGGCCTCGGGCACGACTCCGAAGCCGACGACCTGTCGACCACGTGGTTCAACACGCTCCAGCGGTATTACCAAAACAAGCTCGTTGCTCGCTGCCCGTCCGATGACAGCGTCTATTGGCCGGACGGTCCGTTTGTTCCAAACAGCAGCCCGCCGAAGCATCGCGTCACCAGCTACTGCATCAATGATTTCCTTGCCGGCGAGTTGTATTGCCCGTGGGGTCCGGGCTTCACCGTTCCGTGCCCGCCAGAGCAGCTTTACATCAAGATCAGCCGTATTCGTCACTCGTCCGCGACGATCCAGTTTGTCGAGTTGACCTACACCGGCGATTTCGCCGGTGCCGACCACTGCCACATCGAGAACTGGGTCAGCAACATCCCGAACAGCGCCTCGAAGAGTCTTCAGACCAACGCGCACGGCGGACGGGCGCATAAGTGGGAAGCACGCGCCAATTACGGATTCCTCGACGGGCACGCCGAGACGCTTCGCTTCGAAGAGGTATTTACCAACTTCACCACGAACAAGTTCGACCCGGCCGTCGCGCAATGACACACGGAACCAAACCATGAGCAAAACTATGTCACACCGTCACTGGATCGTTTCCGCGTTGGCCGCCATCGCCGCCCCCGCGTTTTCGTTTGGCCAAAGCACCGGGTTTCAAAGCAGCGGCGTCGATTTTTCGCCGCAGAACTCCGGCGGGAAAGTGATCACCAACGCGCACGACGATGCGTCGAACGTGGACTATACGAACGTGCGTGTTTCCGCATATGCGTTCGCCACCGACCCGGAAGATCCGAACTTCACGCAAGATCCCGGGTTTAACACGCCCGCCGGCGGCCTGCCGCCCGGCGCGACGCTCTCGATCGGCGTGCTCGGTCCGCTCCAGTACTTCGCCGGCGGGAACGGGCCCGTCACGCTCGGCGCGCCCGTCGGCGGCGAAGTGCTCGAGTACAATTTCGCCACGCCCAGCCGCTTCGTCACGGGCACGAGCGGCCCGCAAACGCCGATCCCGCTGGGCGCCACCACGTCCGGCGGCGCGATCCACAAGCACCTGAACGCCTACCTCGAGAGCGCGTCGCAGACGCGTGACACGACCACTCACACGAGCGGCGTCTACGTCGCGCAGCTTCAGGCAAACGTCACCGGCCTAATCAGCTCCGACCCGATCTTCGCCGTCTACAGCTACAACGCCACGCAGTCGGCGACCGACCGCACGAAGTTCTATCTCCGCAACCATTTCGCGCCCGGCTCGACGCTGCTGAACAACGCGACCTCAATGATCGGCCTGTCGCAGCAACCGGGCGAGGCGAACCTCGCGACCGGCGGCGTAGCGACTCTCGGCGAGGTTGACGAGCTGACGGCCGACGCCAACCGCGGCAGCGTCGCGATCGCCGGCGCGCCCTCCGGCCCGCCGCTGATCGCGTTGCTCTACCTGACGGGCGCGGCGTCCGACGTCAGCAGCGCGATCTCGAACCTCGATATCCCCGACGGCTACGACATCGCCGCCAGCACCGTCGGCGCGAGCGATCCGCTTTATGCCGACGTTCAGAGGGCGAAGCAGTCGTACGCGGGCTTCAGCGCGCTCGTAAAGTTCTCGCCGACGCCCGACGTCGGCGCGTTCACGTGGGACTTCGCGGCAAACCAGAACGTGCTCGTCGACAAGATCACGATCGTGCCAGAGCCCGCAACGCTCGCGGCCGCCTTTGCGGGCGCGGCCGTCGTCCTTCGTCGCCGCCGCCGCGCGGTTACCGCGTAATCGCCCCGTAGTCGCCGCATCGTCGCCACGTCTTCGCCACGTCAGCGCCGCGTCGACACGAGTATCCGTCGTTTTTTCCCAAACCGATCCGCCGCGATGTCGCGGCACGCACCATAGGAGATTGAGAAATGCGTTTCACCCCATCGTTCTTCGCCTCGCTCACACTCGCCGGCCTTGCGGCCTCGACCGCGTTCGCCGACTTCGATGTCGCCCCCCAGGTGTCGGGCGGCAAGATCGTCACCAACGCCTTCACCGACGAGGGCGCGGCGGCGGAGAACAACTTCACGCCGTACGTCGCCAACGTCCGCGTCTTCGACTTCGCGTTCGACGAGGACGACCAAAACCCGTTCACGCACGCGAATCCGCCGTTCACGCAGGACCCGGGGTTCCACCCGCAACCGACCGGCGGTGCTAATCCGTCGAGCGGTTTCACGACGGCCTCGAGCATCCGCGTCGGCGTGCTGAGCGGCCTCAGTTACTTCAACGGCGTCGGGCCGGTGAGCGGCAGCTCGTTCGCGCCAGCGCCGTCGTCGACGACATTGTCGCTCAACTACGGCAGCACGACGCTCGTCGTGGGGACCAGCGCCCCCTCAGGCACGATCAACCTCGGCGCGACCGACGCCAACGGCGAGTTCGACAACCACCTGAACGCGACGCTCGCGTCGTCGGCCAGCGCGACCGCGCTGCCCGCCGACGGCATTTACCTGCTGACCGCCCAGCTCAGCACGACCGGCGGCCCGACGATCACCGCGTCGAACCCGTTCTACATTCTCTACGGATTGAACGCCGACGACGAGGAGATCGACGCCGCGAAGGTGTACGTGCGCGACACATACGCCCCCGGCTCAAACCTCGCGCCCGCCGCCGCCCCGGAGCCGGGGTCGTTGGTGCTCGTTTCAGCGAGCGCACTGGTCACGCTCGCGGGACGAAGACGTCGAGTGGCAAAATCAGTCACTAACTAAGCAGTTCGCTCTAGGAGCGTGAAGACTATGAATTCGATGAACTCATTAAGCCCGATCGGCAAGTCAAGCATCTATGCGATAGCCGTCATCGCGCTGGCCGCATCTGCCTCAGCGGTGTCTGCTGCCGCATTTGATCAGATGGACGTCAAACCGTTCGAAAACGGCGGGCCTCTTGCGCCTAACGGAAAGATCTACACCGCCGGCCACAGCGACGCATACGGCACCGACACCAGCGTGACCCACGCGTTCGGCTACTACTTCAGCCCGCCTGATTCCGGCGGCGGGGTTTTTTCTAGCAACCCCGGATTCAATGCGACGGATGGTTCGCTTCCATATTCGGTGAAAACCGACTTTTACAACGGCGTCTATACGGTCCTTTACGTCAACGTCCTCACGTCGCTGACATACTGGGATGGCACGGGCGACCCGACGTTTACTTCCGCCGTTCCCAACGGCACGCACTTGAGCTTCCAAAATCCATCGGGGTCGGTCAAATACGACATTACCCCGACCAGTGGAGCGGCCGGCGGCTTCTCGCTTGGCACGACCGGCGTGACGAGCTCGACTACTTATGGCGGCGGCATTCACAAGCACTCCGGCGCGTCGCTCCTCACCGGCACACAATATGGCGGCCCCGATGGCTTCTACGCCTTCGAGTTATCCATCGTTTTGGGGAAGTATTCGACGGTAGCCGGCGTTTCAAGCCCAATTGTCCTCGACGAAACCACCCGTTCCGACCCGTTCTACGTCGTCTTTCACCAAGCGACGCCCTCGATCCTTTATTCATCTACCGGAGACCCGCCTTTGGACTCGGCCGTGGCGGCACTCAACGCCAGTTTAGTGCCCGAGCCGGCATCGGTCGGCCTCACGGCTGTCGCGGCTGTTGGCCTGCTGCAACGGAGGCGGCGACACGCCTAGTGCGGCGTGACCGTTCTGATTCAACGTGGATGCCACTTTTTTTAGGGAAAGTTCGATGAAATCTCTTCTCCTCAGTGCGGCTGCGGCCGCGAGTATGATGTCGATGTCTTCTTCAGTCCGCGCCGCAGCGTTCACGGCCGGCAATCTCGTCGTCTATCGCTACGGCGACGGTACCGCTCCGCTAACCAATGCTGGGAACGCTGTGTTCCTCGACGAGTACGCCCCAACCGGCACGCTTGTGCAGTCGATATCGACCGGCTTATACGCCGACGTCATCCAGTACGTTCCTGGCGAAGGCAATATGACCCGTTCGGGCGACGGCCGTTACTTGTCCGTGCCCGGCTTTAGCACAAATGGGGCTACCGGTTCCGACATCATTAACAGCGCAACGACGACGAATCCGCGGGTCACAGCTTTAGTCGACGCAAATGGAAATATCGATCGGTCGACCGCGCCGACGGATTACGCGAAAGTTGGCTTGCCATATAGCTCCTACACGCCCAACGGCACCGATGTCTATATGGTGTCATCCTCATCGGGTTCCAACGGCGGCAACCTGCGATATACGACTAAGGGGGGCACCACTACCACGGCGATCGCTACCGGCACGACCTTTCGATACCTCAACTCTGCCAATGGTCAGCTCTATGCCACCCAAAATTCTGGCGCGAAGCGGATTGTTACCGTCGGGGCCGGGATACCCACTTCGGGGACAGCCACCACAACTAACCTACCCGGGCTCACGTCGACAAATTCGCCAAGTCCGTATGCATTTCAGTTCGCGGACCTGAACGCGGATGTTGCCGGCGTGGACACGCTCTACGTTGCCGACAACGCGGTGAACTCGTCATACTCCAACTTCGGCGGGGGCATTCAGAAGTTCTGTCTCGACAACGGCACGTGGACGTTTAAAGGCTCGGTCTCTGCAGCCGGTGTGCGGGGGCTGGACATTAGCGTCATCAATCCGTTGAACGCCCTACTTCCGACGGTGAACTTATTCGGTACGTATGGCAGTGTGGGGGCTGCGGGCGGGGGGACGTTGTACGGATTTGTCGACACCACAGGCTATGACGGCACGCTCTCCGGCAGCGCCTTGACGCTGGCAACCGCATCGGCCAATGAGTCGTTCGCTGGTCTCGCTCCCACTCCCACGCCCGAGCCAACGTCGCTAGCAGTCGTGGCACTATCTGCGGGAGTACTGCTTCGCCGCCGCAGAACTCAGGTGTTGTGACACTCCGAAGTCGAATATGCAACCTTACTCGGAAATGGTCGGACCGATCGCTTGGAAAGGAGGTGTGGGCAGAATGTGTCGCATCGCGTCTGAATTCAGAAGTGTTAACCAACGCCAAGATTAGGACACTATATGTTTAAGCTCTCCATGAAACCGATCGCTTTGCTCGCAGCGTCAGCCTTTTGCACTCTCGTTCCATCCCTCGCACGGGCGGATTATGATATCCGACCGTACGTATCCGGGAACGTGTTCTACACCGGCGGGTACGACGACGTGACGACTTATACAGAGGGTGCGCGTTCGTCGTTCGGATTCGATTTAGATGAAGATGGCACGACAGACGATCCGGGCTTTAACACTGGCGGGTTCACGTTGGACGCCAGCACTGCCTTAAATTTCGATGTTGATGGTGACCTTGAATTCTGGGACGGCTCTACTGGAGACTTCGCCCCCGCCCCGTCAGGAACGACGCTAGAACTGTCCCGAGACACAAGCTACGTAGACGTCACGGGCTCCTCTAGCTCACCGAGCGGATTTACTATCGATACGAGTGACATTTCAGGGCATCTTCATAAACATCTAGCGACCGCACTTACGAACGGAAATGATGCTCCGGCCGTTGGAATCTATAAAATACGGATTCATCTTTATGAAGGCACAAGCGGTCCTGGAACTTACGTCTACGTGCTGTTTAACTACGGCGTGGATGAGGAGACGTTCCAAGCAGCCATTGATACTGCAAATGGCGACTGATCATTAGCCGATCGTTACATCCCAACATGATGCTGCGGGCCGCTTGCACAGCGGCCCGCAGCCGTTCTTGGCACTCACTTCGAACAATCCGGGCAGGAGCCGTGCAACACGAGTTCCGCATGGCGGAGCTTGTATTCCTTGGCGACCTTCACCCGCTTCGAAACGGATCGAATCTCATCGCGTTCCATACAGGCAATCTTCCCGCAATCGTCGCACACGAAATGGGGGTGCGGTTGATCGGTCGAATCTGATTTGCTAATTGTCGTCGGGTAGGTTTAATCCATCTGTTACCAAGTTGGGTAGCCGAACGCCATGACAGGGAAGAAGCTAGCAAAATGTATGGGAATAGGGATCTTCTCGGTGCTGATCTGGTCTCTAGTGTATCCAGCCTGGCGGTATTCCGAGGTTCGGTTGAACGGCTTGTTGGATGAAGCGAATGTCCGTCGGTTGCGGCTTGCGATGTTGTGAAACGAGGATGACGCGGTGAAATTCACAAGCGTCAAACTCCTCTCCCCGGTACTCCGGGGAGAGGCTGGGAGAGGGGTCTTTGATCACTGCAGGTGAGACAGAAAAACCCCTCACCCTACCTCTCCCCAGCGTACTGGGGAGAGGAGAAAGAGGGCACTCCGGCGGCTTGCGATGTTGTGAAACGAGGATGACGCGGTGAAATTCACAAGCACCAAACTCCTCTCCCCGGTACGCCGGGGAGAGGCTGGGTGAGGGGTCTTCGATTGCTGCTCGGGCGAGGAGAAAGACCCCTCACCCTACCTCTCCCCAGCGTACTGGGGAGAGGGGAAAGAGGGCATTTCGACGCCTTGCGATGCGGGAGACAGGGCAAACGCATGTGAATGTATTTGTGAGATTCCCAAGAGACGGCATTCCGAGCGGAGCAGCAGCCCCGAGGAATCTCGATTTCCAGGGCATGTTTCGTCACTCCGAGATCCCTCAGGTCGCTGCTGCTCCCTTCGGGATGACGAATTTTTTGGTCACATGCAATCGCCCTGTCTGGGGAGAACCTACTCGGTCGAGAAGCGGTCGGCGTTTGGGAGATGGATCGCTGCTTCCTCGAAATCGCAGGTGAGGATGCGGTCGGGTTGCAACGCGGCGATCAGGTCGTCGTGGCTGGTGGCGACGATGGCGGCGGGGCGCGGGGCGGGGGCGGTGTCGATGGCGCGACGTAAGGCCCGCGAGATGACGCAGGCCGTCACCCGGTCCAGCAACGCGGCGAATTCGTCGGCGACCAAGATCGGGCGCTTCGAAGATTCACTGTCTTCTGAAGATTCGACAACGGCGCGAACCGTCGCGTGGTTCAGGGCGATCGCGAGCTTTAGTCGCCACCGCTGTCCCTCGCTTAACTCGGCCGGCGTGCGGAGGTAGCTCCAGGCCTCGGCGAGGCCGACTCGGCCGAGCGCCGCGAGCACGCGCCGCAGGGTTTCGTCATCCCGCATCGAACTCATCTCCAGGCAATCGACGATCGGACGATCGGGAAGATTCATCTGCTGAAGGTCGATCCAGCTCACGGTGGGCGAGGCGAGCTTGCGAAGCGCGGCGAGCGTGGACGATTTTCCGGCGCCGCTGGGGCCGGTGATCAAGAGGATTTCGCCAGGCGCGGGCAGGAGGTTTCGAAGCAATTTGTTCCGAGCCGCCGATGAGACGCGTTTCGTCGCACGTTGATTATTCAACGCGGTTTTTTTGGATGGCCGCTTCGGCACGATCCCGAACCAATGCGCGACGACGGCGGCCCGTTTCGAGCGAATTCGTACTTTTGGGCGCGGCAGGGCGAGCAGGTTTGGTGGTGTTGACTTCGACACGAAATACTCCAATGTACCGTTTGTGGTTTTGCGGGAAGGTGTGGACGAGAAGGCAGGACGTCGGTCTTGCGAAGCCGCGAGCGGTGCGCGCGAAGTGGTGAGGGGCCGGATGTCAAATCCGCGCGATCGGTAGATCGTTGTTTGCGGTGCGTCCGTCGCGGCGTTACCAACGACGCGTCGGCCGACCGACGGCCAGATGCCAGCCTTTGACGTATTCGAGCATCCGGCGGATTTCCGGGCGGTTCATGCAGTGCCGGTCGGACAACTCGCGAATTGTCAGTCCCTGTAAAAAATATTCGACCCCCAATTGGCGATGCTCTTCGGGAAGCGAAACCCGGCCCGACAGCAACGCCAGGACGATCGGCTCGTGCAGGCGATTCAGGAGTTTTCGCAGCCGTCGCGACACCGTGCCCGGCGGCAAATCGAGCATGCGAGCGAGTTGCCGGTGGCTGGCGTGGTTTTTGATGGCCAGTTCGACCAGCGTTCGATCGCGCGGCAGCAGCATTGCCGCCCGGGAAAGCAGCGCGCGTTGCGCATCGATCAATGCGGGCCGATCGCCCTGCTCGACGAGCATGTTATCGAGCACAAAATTATCTCGAAGCGGCATGGGAGAACTCCACCACAAAAAGCACCGAAACCCCAGATGTGATTGACGCACCCCGTTTCACGCGCGAATCGCGAAAACGAGCGACAGCAGACATTCGGCGGCCGTTCAATAACTATTAAACAGCGACGGCATCATAGCTCGTTCCCGCCACGGATGTAAGCAAAATGTTAGGGTATTTTCAAATTGATCGACCACGGATGCTTAGTCGAATCTTGACAATGGTTTGGCCCTGACCGGATGATTTGCCCCGCATGAGTAAAGCCTTGATTTTGCAGCACGTTGATTACCTCGGGCCGGGCCGGCTGTCGCCGCTCTTCCGCGATTTTGGAATTCCGACTGAAGTGCGCCGGTTGTGGGCCGGCGATGAAGTGCCGACCGATCTGGATGAAATCCGCGTCCTTGTCGTCTTGGGCGGCCCGATGGGCGTGAGCGAGGTCAGCGGCTCGAAATATCCGTTTCTTCACGATGAAGTCACACTGTTACAACGAGTCATCGCGGTCGATCGTCCGGTGTTGGGCATCGCATTGGGTGCACAGTTGCTGGCCCATGCGGGCGGGGCGAAGGTCTATGCAAATGTAAAACCGGGCGCGACGCCGGAAGCGCCCGGCACGCCCGTGCCGGAGTTCGGGTGGGGGCCGGTCGCGTTTCCGTTCCCCGGCGGGACCGAGCCAATGGTTTATGGCATGATCGACGGCACGCCGATGTTTCACTGGCACACCGACACGTTCGACCTGCCGCGCTTGCCCGCCCCGGCCAACCCGGCACCGCCCCCCGCGCCTCCGCCGCCGACGGGAAACGCGCTGCTCAGCTCGACGCGCGTTTGCAAAAATCAGGCGTTCCAATTTAAGAGCCGGATGTTCGGGTTTCAATATCATTTCGAATTCGAACGCGATGACATCGCCGCGCTCCTCGCCAACGACGGAAAAAGCGCGCCGGCGGGGCTCGTCGAAGCGGCCAAGTCCGACACCGAAAAGCACTACACGCGCTACGCCCGCGCCGGCGAAAAGCTGGTGAAGAATTTCGTGCAGTATTTGAAAGCGTATTGAAGAAAGTGGGCGGTGGGCAGTGGGCGGTGGGCAGTAAGAAAAGAGGTGCTCTCTTTTCCAACTGCCCACTGCCCACTGCCGACTGCCGACTGTCCACTGCCCATGTCGTTCCGCGCTTATCTTCGCGACAGTTTCAGCCGGCCTCGGGTCCGGCCGTGGGCGTTGGCGGCACCGGTCATTATCCTCACGCTCGCCTGCCCGCTGTTGCGGCCGCTGCGGCATCCGTCGGATGTCTCGGCCGATGAGTCGCTTCGACTCGCCACGATCAGCGCACTGGTCGATACGCATTCACTCGCACTCGCTTCCACGCCCGCGGCGGCGGATCGGTCGCAACTCCTGCTGGTGAACGGAAAAATTTACGCGGATCAACCGCCGATGCTTGCACTGCTGCTCAGCGGGCCGCAATGGCTCATGCAGCGATTCGGTCACATCAATCCGAAAGACAACGCGGCTCTGGTGGCGTATGTGCTGACGCTGCTGGCCGTGACGATGCCCGTTGCGGCGGCGGCGGGGCTGATCTATCGCATGAGCCGGCTGTTTGAATTGCCGCGACGCTGGCGATCGGGCTTGTCGCTCGCGGTGGTCGTCGGCTCGGGGCTCATCAGCTATGCCGTCGTCTTAAACCCCCACGCACCGGCGGCGGTGTTGCTGCTCTGCTCGGCGGCGTGTTTGATTCATGTCGGCATGGCCAAGCTGCCGCGCTTTGGCGCGACTTGGATCACCCTCGCCGGCATCTGTGCCGCGCTCGCCGCGGCGCTCGATCCGCCTGCGGGCGTGATCGCACTGTTGCTGCTGGCCGTCGCGGCGACGATTCGCTCGACATTTGCACAGCGCGCAATCAGCATCACGCTCTTCATCGCCGGCGCGACCGTGCCGGTGCTCGTTCACACCAGCTTCAGCTATCCGATCAACGGACAAATCATTCCCGGCTGGTCGAGCGCCGCCTCGCGGGAAACGCTCGCCGACGGAACGTTGATGATGCCGAACGTCAGTCAGCCCGTGAATGCCCGGCCGTTGTCGTTGTTGACGGCCGCCAAGCCCACTCCGGCGGATTTATCCGAGACCGATGCCGACGACATCATCTCGCCGCCCACGCTCGGCGATCAGCTTGTTCGTCATCTCAACTGGATGTCCAGCGCGCTCTTCGGCGTGCACGGCATGCTGAGTCATTTTCCCGTGCTGCTCGTGGGCATCGCCGGCATCTTCGGCGTGATGCATCGGCACTGGCCGAGCTTCGTCAAAACTCTCGCCGCCGCCACCGGGATTGGAGCGATCGGCGTGCTGTTGCTGTACGGATGGAATCTTACCGACTTCAAATCCGCGATGTTCGCGACGCGCTGGTTCGTGCTCTTCCTGCCGCTGACGCTCTTCTGGTCCGGCGCATGGTTGCGACGCTCCCACACCGCCGCCGCCTGGACGCTGGCCGGCGTGCTGCTCTTATTCAGCAGCACCGTCGCGATCGTCGGCATGACCGAACCGTACCCACGCGGCGGCTTCGATCGTTACACCGCGGCGCAGGCGCTAACGAAGCTCGTGCACAGCGGACCGTCAACAGACGCATTCGCGCGGCGGTGATTGCGATTTAGTGTTTGCAACCGAATGCGGTGAAACAGCGATTTGGCAAAATCGTTTCGCGATGTGCCACCAAAGCTTGAAGTGCAAATATCTGCTTGAAACCTGGATTAGCCGCTCGCGGCTTCGCGGATCAAGATGCGCAACATTTCGCGATATTTCGCGATAAATAACTGCGCGAAGCTCGAAATCAGTCAAACCTTTCACCTCACCGCGATCCAACGCGCATCGTGATCCGCAACGCTGCGAGCGGCAGCGCCATCCCGTTCACTGCCGACCGCCGACTCTCCTGCGTCGTCGCATTCGGGTCGAAATCCGGAATCAGCTCACTCCGCAATTTCGAGAAATCGCCTTTAAACTTTTTCCCACCGACGCGGTCGCCCCAGCGGATAATTTGCTGCCTCAGGTAATTTTTCGATTCGTCGACGCCGCTCTTCAGTGCGATGTTCGACTGAATCAACTTCAGCACCGCTTCCCAGTAATTCTCGTTGTCGATTTCACGTTCGATGCCATGATCATCGGTGATCGACACGGCCGGCCCGAGCCGGCGATCGCTCAGCAGGCGGCTGAAGGACTCACGCGCGTCGGTCCAGTGCTGCAAATCAAACTGCGTGCGCGCGATCCCAAGAATGACCGCCGGGTCATAGGTGACTTCATTCGTCGGCGCATCGGCGGCATTCGGCGGCGCGGGGGGCTGCGGAATCGTTGTCTTGTATTCCGCGACACTGACCGGGACATTCAATGCGTTGAACCGCTCGAGCGCTTTCTCAAGCCCGCTCGTGCGCGTCGCGGCATCCGGCTCATGGGCGGCCGCAAAGCGTTGCACCTCAGCATCAAACACCGCATAGCCATACGCCAGCTTCCTGATCGCGGGATTTGAATTCGTGCGCGCCCACTTCACGAGAAACCCAGTGAGCTGCGCGCGATTGCGCGCGATCGATCGCACTGCTTCGGCATTGTCGGCGGCCTGGGCTTTGTCCAGCTCGTCGTTCAACTTCTGCAACAGGTCATAAACGATTCGCCCGCCGCGCGCCGGCTCGCGATCGAGCAGTTGAACGAGCTGATTGGTCGCATCATCGTAATGGTTCAATGACATGTACGCCTGCACGCGCACGAGCAGCGCGTCGGTGATGCGTCGCCCGGCGTCGGGGAGGCCCCGCACCGTGTTTTCGAAGCCGGCGAGCAAAGTAATCGCCCGTTGCGGATCGTTCTGCTCCTGCCGCGCCAGTTCCGCGGCCAGCAGCGTCGAGCGCACGAGCATTGATCGATAATTGTTTCGCGCCTCCTCGTTCGGCGCTGCCGCAATCGCGGCGGCGATTGACTGACTGACCTGCTCGGTGAGCGATTGAATTTCCTTTACCAACGCCGGCCGCTTCGGGTCGTTGGGCTTCGTCTCGTCGAGCAACTGCTGCTCGGCCACCGTCTGAAAAAACTTAGCCGCCACGATGCGCTTATCGTCGGCCGGCACTTGGCGGAAATAGTCCAGGGCCGCGGCGGGCTTGGATTGAAGCTGCAACCGCCGTGCGTATTCGTAGGCAAATTCCTTGTGATTGAATGGAGGGGCGATCGCGATCGGCAAAAACTGTTCGTACAGCGCCGTCACTTGCGCGTCGTCGGGCCGATCGCGCCGAAGCTGGCCGATCAAACCTTCCGCGTTGTCGAGCGCGAGCGACGCGCTGGACGACCCCGGGTGCTTAGCGATGTAGTCGACAAACGCCGCCGCCGCTTCCTGCGGGCGCTGGAGCTTGTCGAGAAAGAACGCCGCCAGCAGCGACGCGCTGTCGGCCACCGACGGCTCGACTTTCTTTGGCCCGCGCGCCAGCAGCTCGTTCGCCGCCGCGAGGCCGCGCTCGAGCGATTTGCGATCCGGCGTGCCGGTGGTTCTGCGCACTTCGGTTTCGCCACGCCGCACGAGTGCCTGCAGCAGCAATACGTCTAGCCGATTCATCGGCTCATCGGCATCGAGCTTGCCCATCAACTGGTCGTAAATCGTCGCCTGAAACGACGGCTGCGTTTTGAGCAAGTCATACAGCACGGCCACCGCCTCATCGGTGATGCGCTTCTTCGCGCCGACATTGGTCGCCTGCTCGGCCCGCAGTGACAGGATGCGATAATGAAGGATCGCGCTGGCGGCCTTGGCACCTTCCTGCGCGGCCTTTGCCTGTTCCTTTGCGGCAGGAGTCGTCGCGCTGTCGGGGCTCGGCAGGTTGCCGCGCTGCCAGTCGTTCAGCGTATCGAGGCCTTTCTGTGTATCGTCCGCTTTCTGGTCGGCCAAGTCGGCGACGCATCGGAAGTATCGCGCTTCGTACTGCAATCCAACATCCGGCGCGGGCTTGAAATCGTTCGCGTCGGCCGGCGAAATGATTGAATCAAACATCGCCCGCGCGGCCGGCAGGTCGCCGATCGCCAGTGACAGTTTTCCCATGCGCACTCGCACGCGTGCCCGCACGGGCTGGTCGGCCGTGTCGTATTGCTTCAGCGATTCGATCGCCGCCGCCGCGATGTCGCGACGCCGGCCGTCGGCCCGGTCGATGGCCAGCACAAGGTCGTACTGCGTCATCGCCCGCGTGAAGTCGGCCTCCCGCGACAACTGATCGAGCTGCTCGTACTTGGAGACCGCGACTTTGTCATCCTGCGACTGAATCTGATTCGCGGAATCATTCGCGGCCTTGGTGGCCTGCTCAACGCAGCGCGTGAGTAGTGCGACGACGGTTTGCGCGATCGGTCGAAGCTGCGATTGCGTCGTCGGATTGTCGCCCCAATATTCCAGCGTGTTCACATCACGATCCACGCCGGCCTTGATCAAGTCGGAGGCCTGGCGCAGCATCAGTTTTGCGTCGCGCATCGCGGGGAGCGCGATATCGATGCCTTTGACAATGTCGGCGATCAGCTTCTGACGCTGCGCGGGCGTCATCGCGGTGCCGGCATCGCTCAGCTGGCGCATCGCGATAAGCGTCTTCACGCCCGCCTGTTTTTCGATGGGGATCTTGTACGCGGTGAATGCGTAATTCAGCAGGTTGTCGAGCCCGAGCTGGGCAAGCTCATCGAGCATCGCATCATCGGAGAGGGCGTTGAGACCTTGTGGTTGTGTTGTCGCCGATTGACCGCGCAGCTGGTTCGCGACGCCGCAAGCGGCCAGGAGGGAGAGGATGAGCGGAAGTCGGTGACGCAACGCACTTCAATGTAAGCGAACTCTCTTCTTCCCTCTCCCTCGTACTCGGGGGAGAGGGTCAGGGTGAGGGGTCTTCTCTTGACTTTCGTCGTTCGCAAATCGAAGAGCCCCTCACCCCGCCTCTCCCCCGAATACGGGGGAGAGGAGTTTGGTTTTTGAAAATCCTCAACGACTCGGCGCGAACGCGACTTTTGAGAATTTCGCACCCAGCGCCGCCTGATACACGTTCACCAGGTCTTTGTATTTCACGCTTTTTCCCGGGCTGATGACGACCTGCACCTTGTCGGCCGGCTTGCCGGCGTTGGCGAGCTGCTCGCGCAGGCGCGAGAGATCGACTTGCAGCGTCGAGGCATCGGTGGCCGTCAGCTTTTCGGCGCGGGCGACGAAGCCGTCGCGTGTGGCGTTCTGTTCGACCTCGATCACCAGCGGCTCATCCTCCGGAATCCCTCCCGGCGGCGGCGTCGCGCCGCCGGCACCGTGCTTGCTGAACGGCACGTTGCTGACGAGGTAATGCTCCGTGCCGGTAAAGCTGCCGGTGAGCATCAGAAAAATCAGAATGACCATCACCACATCCACCAACGGCGTCATGTTGGGGCCGGCATCGTAGGAGACGTATTTGGCGGTTCTTAGTTTCATAGTGGGCAGTGGGCAGTGGGCAGTGGGCAGTGGGCAGGAAGGCAATTGTTTCTGACTGCCCACCGCCTACTGCCCACCGCCCACTATGGTTTCTGCGTATTAAAATTCACATCCTTCACATTCGCATTCATGCACGCCAGCAGCACCGGTTCCAGGGCTCGGTAGCTCATCTCTTTGTCGCCGCGGATGATGACCTTGAAGCTGTCGTTGTCGGTGTTCGCGCCGTTGCCGCCCGGGCGGCTGTCGTTGCCGTAGCGCAATTTTAAAAGAATCTCCTGCAGGGGATGATGGCCGGTAATCGAGTCGAGAATTTTGACTTCCTGCGCGCCGTGTTGTGAACCGTCGACAAGCGCGGTCACGAACGGCTGATCGGAGACTTCGCGCACGTTAAGCGTGAGCGTGTTGCCGAGGTCTTTTAAATCCTTGCCGATAATGCTGACCGGAATATTGATCGAAGCATCCGCGCCCGTCGTCACACCAATCTTCGCGACCAACATGTAAAAAATAATCAGGCACATCACGACGTCAATCAACGGCGTGACGTTGGGGTGAGAGGAGTGAGAATCGGGAAGATGACGTTTCATTGGCTGGGCGTTGGGAATTGGGCGTTGGGCGTTGGGTTAGGATTGGCTTTGAATGAGTCTTGTGAGCATTCGGGCCACTTCTTGGGAAATCAGCCAGACTTCGCGAGCTGTTTCGCGATCGGCCTGTTTCAATCTGACTGAAAGTTCTATCTGCGTTTCTACCTCTGCAAGTGAACCGGCGGCGATGCGTAAGTGGCGGCAATAATCTTTGGTGTCTCGCTTGGCGTGTCCTTCCGCGATGTTGCTCGGAATCGACACTGCCGCACGTTGTAGCTGACTGACCAAACCGAACCGCTCTCGATCAGGGAATTCAGATGTCAGTCGGTACACTGCTTCGACCAAATCCATCGACCGTTGCCAAACCTCCAACTGTCGATACCCAAAATTCTCGCTCATCCTTTCTTCCCCAACGCCCAACGCCCAATTCCCAACTCCTTACGCCGACTCAACTCATCGGCGCTGTCTTCCGCGGCACGTTCGGAATCGCCGAGCCGCTTGGCGTCATCGGCATCGCCGCGGGCTGCGGGATCGCGCCGGGGCGCAGCGTATTGCTTGGAACGGCCGGGCCGCGATCGGCCGGCTTCACCATCAACAGCAACTCTTCTGAAATCAAACTGCCGCGGATCGTCAGTCGATCGACCAACGTGCGCAACACACCAAACGCCGCAAGGCACGGCACCGCTAAAAATAATCCGAGAAACGTGTGCGTTAGCGCCGTCGAAATACCGCCGGCCAAGTCTGCCGGGTTTGCGCTGCCGCCCTTGGCTTGCATTTCGCTGAACGCTTCGATCATGCCCAGCACCGTGCCGAGCAGGCCGAGCAGCGGGCCGAGGTTGCCGATGATGTTCAGGTATTCGATCTTGCGGAACTGCTCGGCCGTCTGTTCGGCCAGCGCGGTCTCCATCGCTTCCTTCATGCTGTTGAAGCTCGGTGCACGCTTCAACGCGGGATTAATCGCGCGGCTCACGAAGCTGGGATCGGTTTCGGTAAATTCGATCAACTCGCGGAATTGCCGATTGGCGATCATGTCGCGGATGCGCGCAGTCGTCGCTTCGGGCATCAGCATGCCGGCGCGATTCTGATAGAAGCCCTGGAAAATCAACGTCAACCCCGCGACCGACAGCGCGGCGATCGTGAAGAAGACGGGATCTTTGTGGCCCCAGATAAGTTGGAACAGCCCTTGTGCCTGATTGCTCGCGCCCTCGCCGCCGCCGGGTGTCGGTGCCTGGCCGAAGACCGACGGCGTGATCACCAGTGTCGCGCCGGCGAGCATGACGACGAGCAGGAGGATGCGAAGTTTGCTGGATGAGTAACGGGGCATATGGATCTTTTAGTGGGCGGTGGGCAGTGGGCAGTGGGCAGTAAAGAAAATGTCACTCGTCTTTTCTTACTGCCCACTGCCCACCGCCCACCGCCCACTCCTCTCTCAAAAATCACTAATACTAATGGGCTTATACACGCCGCCGTTTTCATCGACGATCGTTCTCAGCACTTTCTCCAATTCCGGTGCGGGCGCGCTGCGAATCAGGAGCGCGTTGACCTTCACTTTTTTGTCGGGATTCAGTTTGCGGAACTCGCGGACGATCTCGTCCAGGTCGCCGGCGTTTTCGAAGCCGTCGGTGAGGATATAAATCAATTCAGGCTTCTGCGCAAAGGCCATGCGAATCGCGCCCAGCGGCTCGGTGCTGCCAGTGGCGATCATGTTGTCGGCAAAAGAATACGCGGCCCGCTTGTTGTCGGGGTTGGCGGTCACCAGCGCGTTCTTGTTGAACGGGGCCACCGTGCCGTTGCTGAAGAAAAAGATATTGAACGACTGGCTGGGCTTGAGAATGTCGATCGATTTATGCAACTCGAGACGCACGTTGACGAAAATCGACATCATCGTGCCGGATGCGTCGACGATATAGGCGACTTTTCGCGCGTTCCCGCTCACGCCGACGAAGCTGACGCGTGGGCCCTGGCCGCTTCCGCCGCCGCCCGCGCCGAAGAGGGCCGCCGTATCGTCGCCCCCTTCGCCCTGGCCGTTGCCGGGCAGGTTTCCGGTTTTCAATCCGGGGCGAACGCCAGGCACGATCACCGTGTTGTCCGGCTGATCCGCGCCGCCCGCTTCCATCAAACTCGCGGTCAAACTTTGCCCACGCTTCGCGTTCCAACTGTCGGCCTGCCCGAGATCCTTCACCGTGTCCTGCGTCGCACGACGATCGGGATCAGCGCCCAAACCCGGATTCGGTATGCCGCCGATCGGTGCCCCTTCGATGAGGGCGGCATCGGGAATAATGACCTGCTCGATCGGTTGCGCGTTGGTGATGACGGCCCGCGCTTTGTAAATCGCCAATCCGATGAGAATCAGCCCGAGATGAAACGCCAGCGACGAGGCAAACGACAGAATGTTCACGACGTGCGGCTGCTTCCAGAACGAAAGATGATCCGAGGATGGAAGATGGGGAACCAGCTCCTCCGAGACATTCTGTGGATCGGGCGAGGTTGGAGCTGGAGCGAACGTCATCTGCGGCTTGTCTAAATGATATGAAGCGGACCGTCGTGCGACAAAGCGGAAGTTTTGCATTCCCGAGGAAATTGCGAAAGACGCCGGAAAGAGCGCCATCTGCTCCGCGAAGGCGCTAGCGACCGCTCGCGCCGTCGCGGATGACAAGCGTGTCCCTCAAATCATCGCATCAAAAATACTCCCGACAGAACGGTGCGGTTCCACTTCTAGAGAGCGCATCAAGTAGTTCAATCACCCGATCGTCGCTGCACGTTGCGATCCCCGCCTGAAGCGCCATGGTCGCGTGTGACTCGCCGCAAATGATCGACGCCCACGTCGCATCGGAGCATTCAAAATCCGCCGTCGCGTCGCTCCGCATTGCCGAGACGCGACCCTCATCGAGCGTGAGCCGCAGCTTCGAGATTGTTCCTTCCGATTCGTTGATCGCGACAACGGCTTGACTGCGCAGATGCGACGGGAAATTTTGTCCTTCGAAGAATTTTACATGGTCGAGAATACGCACCTGCATGCGCGTCTGAAGCGACGCCCGTGCAGTCGCATGCGCGACCGGCCGGTGCGGTAACTGCGTCTCCTTCAAAACATGATTGAGCATCAGGTCGGTTGGCAGTGTGAGGATCACGCCGACAAACTGATCTTTCAAGCCGCTAAGAAAATGCAACTGCCGGTGCAGCGCGTCGGGCGAGCAATAACCCTGCTCGCTAATCCGCAGGCAGCGCTGGCCGTCGACTTTTTCCTCGACCGCCAGCATCCAACCGTTCGCTGAAACTGAATCGCCATCAACGTACGCGAACCCGTTTTCAAAATCGCGCAGATAGTTCGGCCACGATTGTTCGGAGGTCTCGATATCGCACTGTCCGGCTTCGACTTGCTGCTGCCGGCATTTTTGTAGTGATGTCAGATCGGTCGTCGAATCAAAATAGCGGATGCCATGCGATGATCCGCTCGGCAGAATCGACAGCGGCACAAACCACTGATGACGCCGTTCGACGATGCCGTAGCCAAAATGTTCGTAAAACGATGCACGGAACGGCATCAGCGCGCTGACGACCTGCTCGCGCTCGCGCGCTTTGCGGATGGTCTCGCGCATGAGCTGCGTGGCGACGCCGGCTGATTCGTTGCTGGATTCCCTGGATGAAACCCGGCGGGCCGTGCGAATCGTGCCGACCCACGCCACGCCCTGGCAGGAGAGCGGCGTGCCGCGCACCCACATCGTCATCGACAGGCTTGTCGCCGTGCCAACGGTTTCCCCGTCGCGCTCGGCTAATAGATAGTCGGCCGGTTTCCCACGGGCATCCTCATCAATCCACGCCCGAAACTTCGGCAATTCACTCATCGACGCGCCGTAGCAGCGTAGCCGCGTGAGCGCAAGGCGGTCGTAATCAGCTTCGCCAATCCATCGTAGATTCAAATCCATGTCTAGAAAGAATAACTGAGCGACCTCCGAGTGATGCAAAAAGCTATCGCAATTTTTTCATGCGGTTTTCCAAATTCGAGGCGGGAAAAAAGTGAAAGGCTTTGCCGATCCGGCGCCCTTCCAACAGTCCTCTTCGTTGCAAATCCAAGAGGTCCTGTCGAGCAGTCTGATACACCGTCTGATTGCTATTCTGATGTGCGGCAATCGTGTAATCCGCATCAAGGTGTCTCAAGGCGTGGCTTAGCAAAGCAATCTGGCGATGATTTAAACCATCCGCGTGGCGCAACAATTGTTCAGCCCGACGGACTTCCGTCATCTTCCGTTTTAATTCGGTCTGCAAGTCTTCGATTGCGCTCCTAATCAACTCCAAATGATAGAGGATGAAATACGTCAGATCGTTATCGTCGGTCTCAGTGTAAAGGAATGCCCGCCCATACTTGACGTGCGCTTTACGAATCCGCTGTGAGATCGAAATAAACTCGCAAAGCCAATAGTTTGATCGCAACATGGACCAATAGAACAAGGCGCGCGCGCATCGGCCGTTTCCGTCTACGAATGGATGGTCATAAGCAAGCCAGAAGTGGAGGATGATTGCGCGGAGAACGGGGTGTAAAAATCCGCTCGGCGACTGGCCGTTCGCGAAACTCAGCATCGACGCCATTCTTAAAGACAACGCGTTCGATTTCGGCGGGGTGTGCAGCACTTGTTCTTCATGATCGACGACATGAATCTGCGGATCCGCGGATGTCCTGAATCTGCCGGCGCATTCGGCGTTCTCCAAGGTGCCAAGTGTCAAAATCCGATGCAACTTCAATATGAGGTCGATATCGAGCGACGCCCCTTTAAGCTGACGAATCTCCTGCATTGCGGCGTAATTGTTCGAAATCATTTGTTCGTCGACACTGCGCGGCGCGCGGCCGCTCCGCAGCAGTTGCTTGGCGACGACGCTTGTAGTCGCCGCACCTTCGATTTGACTTGAGGTAATCGCTTCTTCCATTAGCGAATTAATGACGTACCGGTCACGGACGTCCGGGTTGGTCACTTCTTCTGCAATCAGGATTTGCCCCGCTGCCTCGCGATCGATGAAATAAAGCGATTCTTCAGCGGCCTCGGTCGGCATGAAAGAGAACGGCGCTCCGCTGGCGTCCTGAATCGGCAAATATTTTCGCGATTGCGACCGACGAAATTTCACGACTGCCCACCACTGCTCCGATGTGAGCCCTCTTGGCGGGGTTAAGTGGCGAAGCTTATCCCAGTGGTAGTACCGGTGTGTGGGAGGTGTATTTTGCTCCGCTTGAATAAACGTGCTTGGATCGTCCCGAAAAGGATCTAGAGGCGATCGAAAACTCGGCGGAGTCCGAGGTATTCGCATGTACTAATATGTACTATCTTTTACTAAATTAGTAAAACGATCTTCCGGCAGCTGATTCAAAGTCGCTGCCCGCCGATCGTGATCGGGATGCCCGCAGGCTGGGCGGCGGGGGAATAGCTGGGCTCAATTGCAAGCTGCAACGGCCGTCGCTGACCGCTGGGCGGCATGCCGTCGTTGTCGATGATCCGCTGGATCGCCATGATCCCTTCGATCAGTGTTTCCGGACGCGGCGGACAGCCGGGCACGTAGACATCCACCGGCATGTATTGATCGATGCCCTGGATGGTCGCATACGCATCGAACACGCCGCCCGTGCTGGCGCAGGCACCCATGCTGATGACCCACTTGGGCTCGGTCATCTGCTGATAAATATGCTGGAGCACCGGCATCATCTTGGTCGTTACCCGGCCGGCGACGATCATCAGGTCCGCCTGCCGCGGACTGAACCGCATCGCCTCTGCTCCAAAGCGCGCCAAGTCATACCGCGATGAAGCGGTGGCCATCAGCTCGATCCCGCAGCAGGCCGTCGCAAACGGCATCGGCCAAAGCGAGCTTCGCCGGGCCCAGTTGACGACTTTCTTCAACTGCGTGGTCAGAACGTTGTCCGGAAGATCGGTTGGATTCAGGTACATAGGCGTCTTAAGCGAATCTTATCGGCGCGATCGGGGCAAAGCCAATTGCGCAGGCGAATTTCGCGGAACGTCGGGCGATTTGAAAGCTGGTTATCGCTCGGTCGAGGGGGCGGTTGTCGGCTTCGGGAACAGATCTATCTTCACCGCTGGCGAACGAAAGATCTCGGTGCGATCGAGATCCATCATCGCCGTATGAATCTTCATGAACTCGTCGTCAGAGGTGTCGTTTGTAACAAACTTGTCAAAACTCAACATGCCTTTATAAGCGATGAGTTGAAGATAAATGGTGGTGAACGGTTTTGAGCGGCGATGGAGATCAAGAAAGCGGTGCACGTCAAGCGTGTACGTGCCGCCGATGACCATGCCGTCTCCCACGTTGCTGAAACTCCCCTCACTTGGTGCTATCGAGGAGCCGTGGTCGCGGTCCAGCATGTCGCAGATCGCACGGTGGTCTTCATCAAAGACCATGAGGGCTGCGGGTTGTCGAAGGAGTGAATTGAAGCGGGAGTTGAAAATCCGCAACGTTGATTGTGGAAGCAGGATGAGTCGGACCGCCACTTCGTCACCATCGCGTGCCACGGTTCGATCCGGGACGACCATCGCGCCCAATGCGGTATTCCCCCAGTGATAGTCATAGGCATCGTGCCAGGCCCAAAGCTTCCACGTCGGCGGATCCGGCCACTGGCTCGTGAAGGGCGAAGTCGGAAATGTCTGAGCACCGCATAATCGGCTCGTGAGGTAGAGGAATATTGTCAGCCCGATGGAAGTTAGTCGCAGATTCATCGGAACGCATTATACCCATTGGAGGTCGTCAATCGTCCGTCAGCGGCGACTGGAGGCGACATCAACCCCCGTGGGCGTTCGACCGCATTCTGGGCATCGTTCGGGCGACGCGCGTAGATCGTATCCGCATTGGGTGCAGAGAGTCGGATCGATCGGGAGCGCAAGAAACCGCCGTGCGAGGCGAAGGAGGACGTAGCTGGTGAGCATTGCGAGAAGCGCGTTCGCAATTGAACTCGGAAAACGAATGCGGATGAATAATGGATTGAATTCAGTAGCGAGAAAAATGCCATGCCCAAGAATCAAGACGTGGCGCGGCTCAATGAAAGGATTGTCTTCGAAAGAGATATATCCTGTGTATTCTCCGGGGTATTTTTCCTCGGCGATCGCTTTTTGTTGACGGATATACCCAGGCGTTTGACGGAAACGATGCTGCGCGATTCGTTCTGGCTGACTCGACAGAGTAATTTCAGACCCTCTCCAATCATCAAGTTCGCAAACGACAGTCGGCAGGATAAGAAATGAGTGGTGTCTGAATGCGAATGCGCCTTGATGATTGCGTGAGAAAAGTCCCACGCCCAACCCAACCCAACGCAAAGCGGGATCGGCAGCGTGGCGTGTTTGTGAGAACGAGTCGTCGCATTCCGCACGTCTTAACCTAAGCACCCATCGCATCGAGCTTCCACACGCCGGGGCAAAGCGTACTAGCGCCGCGCCGGATTCTTGGGGTCAGGGAAAAATGTACGTATTTCGAAAGCATCCGGGGCGGCGCGAGTACGCTCTGCCCCGGCTTGCGGGGTTCCCGGTGCAGACTTTCAGGAATCACGCAAATGATATTGTCGAGCACGCGAATTGCTTTCACCCTTCCATGCAAAACAATGAACAGGCCCCCTCGCGTCGGGATGTCGTCAAAATCGGGACCGGTCTCGTCGCGGCACCTTTACTCGCGGCCGTGGGGATGCAGTCGAGCGCGCATGCAGCCGAAAAAGCATCAAATGAAACCGCCAGTTCGTCGCGGGCGATGACCAACCCGCTCACCGAGTACCCCAAGCCGCCGTTCCATACCGAGATGCAGGAGGCGCCCGGCCTACAGCAGAAAATGACGCCAAAGCCCGACTGCGGCGAGAGCAGTTACAAAGGCTCGGGAAAACTCGTCGGGCGAAAAGCATTGATCACCGGCGGCGATTCCGGCATCGGCCGAGCCGCGGCAATCGCATACGCGCGCGAAGGGGCGGACGTCGCGATTGGCTACCTGCCGGTAGAAGAGCCGGACGCGAAGGAAGTCGTCGATCTCATTCGCGCCGAGGGCCGCAAAGCGATCGCGCTGCCCGGCGACATCCGCAACGAATCGTTCTGCCAGAAGATGGTGCAGGACGCGGTGAGCGGTTTAGGCGGGCTCGACATTCTGGTCAGCAATGCTGCCCAGCAGAAGTTTCAGAAGTCACTGGCCGACATTTCGACGGAACAGTTTGACGCGACATTCCGCACCAACGTGTACGCGATGTTCTGGATCACCAAGGCCGCGTTACCGCATCTGAAGCCGGGCGCGAGCATCATCTGCACGACGTCGATCAATGCGTACGACCCCGTGCCCACGATCCTCGATTATGCGATGACCAAGGGCGCGATCGCGATTTTCATCAAAGGGCTGTCGAAACAACTCATTAAAGAGGGCATTCGCGTCAATGGCGTCGCGCCGGGACCGGTCTGGACGCCGCTCCAACCCAGTGGCGGCCAGTCGCCCGAAAAGCTGGAAACCTTCGGCAGCGACACGCCCTACGGTCGTCCGGGCCAGCCGGTCGAACTCGCGTCGACGTATGTGTTGCTCGCCTCACAAGATTCGAGCTACGTGAGCGGGGAAATTTACGGAATCACCGGTGGACATCCGACGGCATGATCTTCAATGCGCCGTTAGCCGTTGCGTCCTCGCAACAAGTGTCGCGCAAGACGTCGCGAGGCCGCGACGGCTAAACGTTGTCGTCGAGCATCACTTACTTCGCTGGATTTATCGCCGGGGTCTCCCAGTCATCCGTGCGGAAGGGCGACGCCGGCAGCTTCTCTTTGTTGTATAGGTTCACTTCCGGATTGTCCGCCCAGCCGTAGCGGACGGCCTTTGGCTCTTTTACTTGCGGGCTGGTGACGAGCACGGTGTTGTCGCCGCGAATGCTCGCCGTCGCCCAGACGAACTTGTGATCGTCCCCGGCGATCGCGAAGCCTTTCAGTTCGTGCAACGGTGCAGCTGGCGGGACGTCTGGCTGTGTGGACGGCGCGGCAGCGATCGTCAAGCCCGCACCGACGTGGTCGAACGTGATCTCAGCCGAGCTGCCGTCAATCTTCATCGATCGAAACTGCGGGCCGGCATAGACCAACTCCTCGCCATACCCGATGTGTCGTGCCGCCAAGGCAAACCGATGGCTGACATCGAGCTTGTCTTTCGGATGCACGTCAGTCCACATGCCAAGATCGATGATGACCGCCTGCGCGGTGTTCGGCAGCGAGAGCGTTTTCGACTGCGCCTCTCGCAATCGCGGCCAACCGGTGTCGGTCTGCGTCGGCTCGGGAAGCCGCGCCATGTAGCTGGTCAACTGTGCCCAGATAAAGGGAAAGTCGCCCCGGCCCCAGCGCTTGCGCCAGTCGTTGATCATCGCGGGGAAGAGCGTGTCGTATTGCTTCGCATTAGGCGTGTTGGCTTCGCCCTGATACCAGAGGACGCCCTTAATCGCATAGGGAATGATCGGCGCGATCATCGAATTGCTCAGCACGGTGGGCGTGCCTGCCGATTCATACGGCGCGCCCGGCCGGCGCGGCTCGCGCCCGGACGGATTAGCCTGCCATGCGTCATGCGCTTTCTGCCAGGCGGGCAACGTTTCGTTTTCAAATTTCTCGCGTAAGGCCGGCAAACTCGATTTTATCGCGTCGAACTTTTCAACCAGCGTTGCCAGAGATGTCTCAGCCTTCAACCCGTCGAGGCTTGTCCACGCTTCGGCGGGCGTGCCGCCCCAATACGTGCCGATCAGGCCGATCGGAACGTGTTGATCATCCTGAATGTCGCGCGCGAAGAAATATCCCGCAGCCGAAAACGTTTTCACGCTGTCGGGCGTGCAGCGCACCCATTTCCCGATGCAATCTTCCTGCGGCTCAAAGGCCACCGTCTCCTTCACCTTGAACAATCGAAGCGTCGGGACGTCTGCCTGGGGAAGCGCCTCTTTCGCGTTGTGCGCATTTTCGACATGGAACTCCATGTTCGATTGGCCCGAGCAAACCCACACATCGCCGATCAGCACGTCGTGCAGCGTGATCACATTCTTCCCGGCGACGGTGATGTCGATCGGCTGGTCGGAGGCAGCGAGGTCATCGACGCTCGTCGACCATTTCCCGTCATCGCCGGTCGTGGCGCTGGCGCTCGATGAGCCGACCGTGACCGTGACTTTTTCACCTGCTTCGGCTCGGCCCCAGAAAGGCACTCGGGTGCCGCGCTGAAGCACCATGTGATCGCCGAGAATTGCCGGGAGCTTGACCTCGGCGCGGGCGGAAACGACCGCGAATGAAAGGCCGACTGCGACGATAAGTGGTATTAAGCGCACGGATGACCTTCGGTAAGAGTTCGGGAACAGACAAGGACGTTCGTCATTTTGTATAATCCGGGACGGGTCGACCCGCGAACACACGCCGTTTAGCCGTTGCGTCCTCGCAACGTCATTCAAGAACTCGTCGCGAGACCGCAGACCGCGACCGCTAGTCTAAACGCGATGATCGATAGGATCATTCCGCAGAAGGAATTACCATGTTCGCTAACGGGTTCACCTTAAAATACACGCGTCGGCGATAGACGAACAGATCGCGCCAGGTCCAGTGGTCGCGTGCGGTGAAAATCTGTTCCGATTCTTTTCTCCAATCAGCGCCGATCGCGTCGGCGATTTTATCGGTGGTGTCGACCCGGCCGATGTTGAGCCGATCCCAGACCATGAATCGCCGCAGCGTGACCGGCGCGTGAGCGACATCGTCGGCAATCTCTTTCACGCTGGTGACGATCGTATCGCGGCCGAGGAGGGCACGGTCGATGCCGCTCCCGCCGGGACCGTTTCCCGAGCCGCGAATACGCTGCGGGCTGATTTGCTGATTCCCCCGGCTGATTTCGTAGTAATAGCGCGACGGCCCGCTGAAGAGGGCGGCCGTGCCCGGCCCCGGCGTGCCGCCGCCGCGCGGGACGGCGTAAAATATTCGCTCGACCGCGCGATCGCGGTTGCCCGCCAGCGCGTCGGCGACCATCAAATTGACCGGCGGTTCGCTGGCGACCACGCGCTCGAGAAATTGCCCGGCGTTGACGACGATGAACAACCCAATCGCGATACTTCGCAACAGCCTGGTCGGCAAGCGCGCGATCAAACACGCCGCCGCGATGAACACTGCGGGAAGACAAACGCCGAGATAGCGCGGAATCCACGCCGAACCATGTTCGGTCATTTGAATGGTGGAACTCGCGTAGCGAATCGCCGTGCAGAGCGCGAGTACCACCGCGGCGGCGAGGGTCACCTGCCACACGCGCAGTAGCCGGCGCGGCCAGCTCAGATCGCACAACATGATGATCAGCAGTGCCGCGCTGGCCACGCCGATCTTGATTTCCCAATTCATTCGCCAGATTTCGACGAGCTTGTTCATCCAATGAACGGGCGTGGCGTTCAGCGATGTGGAGTAGCAATAGAGCCCGTACATCGGCAGGACGATCCATGCCGCGATCCAGAGCGGCGCGCGAAATCGCAGCGGTGGATATTCGATCGCGGCACCTTTTCGCCATGGCCAGCGCCAGGGAAACGCCCCCATCAGCAGCACCGCTCCCAGCGCAAGTGTGCCGGTCACATGCGCGCGATAGGTGCGGGCATCGATCTGCCCGATGTCGTTCACGCGGGAGTTTTTCAACAGAATCTGATCGGCCGGCACGATGAACGGCGCATCGGCCGTCGATGCCTCCGCCGGCGTCGGCGGGTCGCGCCGCTGACGTCGTCCCCCCCACCAACCGCCGTCGCTCTTCTCGTCGATCAACACGGGCGTGATCTCGACTCGCGTGTCGGCCAGCTCCTTCACGCGCGCGTATAACTCGCGGTGGTCCTTCAACTGCACGCGATAAAGATCATCACGCGGCCATTCCCAGCCGGTGAGAAACGCGCTAAATGTGTACTCGACCAGGTCGTCCCCCGTCCGGCCGAAGTTGTATTCCGGCACCCACTGCAATCCGCTGGCGCTCCAGCCGACTTCCTTGATGCGGTCGGAATATTGATTGAACGCGACGAAATAAGTCGCGGGCCCGATCGCGATGAGCGCGAGGCCGAGGATGAAGCCCGCGATCGCGGGCATCCGGAAATTACGGAAGCGATCGAGCGGAAAGGCGCGGTTGCCACCCGATTTAGTCCGCTCGCTCGCGGCCGCTGCCGGGGGATCGCTTTGTTGATTCAGGATGACAAAAAGCCAATCGGTGACGAAATACAACGCGGCAATTCCGAGGACGATCAACCCACCAATCCACCCATACTTTTTCACGGCCACGAGGGAAGCAATCAGAATCAGCACGAGCGGCACGATCGGCCAGTCGAAGGTTTGCACCCAGCGGTCTTTTCCAACTTCGGAAAGATGTTTGCGCCGAATGAATCGGACGACCGTGCGCGTGCCGAGTTGCACCATTTCCACGATGGCCCACAGCGGCGTGAAAATCAGGATGTGCAGATATCGCCAGTTCGCATTCCGCGCCGTCAGCACGATCAGTAGTTCGATGCCGATGACAAACAATCCCTGCAACTGCGTGCCGATCATCGCCGTCGCGGTGACGATCCACATCGTCCAGGCGACGAGTCGGCGCGTGCGCAGCCACCACAGCAGCGCGGCAACATTCAGCGCGACGAACAGCCACAAGTCACTGTACATCTTCGCATCGCGGGAATAGTTCAGGAGGTAGGCGCTGAACGTCGTCAATGTGGCGGCCAGCAGCGCAAGATGCCTTCGGCCGAGCAACTCGCGCGTGAGCCAGTACATCGCCGGGATCATCAGCGTGCCGCAGATGGCTGGGATCAGACGCATGAAGAACGGCGTCATCGTCACGCCGCCGGGGATGAGAAATTTCGACGGGATAAAGTCCCGAACCTCCCGCGTTTCGGTGATCGACTGCGGTCGTCGCGGGCCGTCGACATTGTTTAGATCGAGGTTGTCGACCGTTCCGAGGTGGCCCCAATACGGCAGGCCGTTCTTGATCCACCAATACGCGCAATAGTGCAGCGGCCCGAAGCCGGCATCCTCCAGCGCGCTCAGCATCTGCCGATACGTCCCGGCCGTCCGCGCGAACGTCGCCGCCTCGTCGTACCAAATAGTTGGCTGGTCGAGCTTGGTAAACCGAATCGCGCCGCCGATGAGCGTGAGAAGAAGCAGCAATAGCGCGGAGCGGCGGGGGGTGAGGAAGCGCGGTCGAACGAAAGAGGCGTTAGGCGTTAGGCGTTGGGCATTAGGAAGATTGGACTGATCCATTGATTCATTGATCCGATGATTCAGTCTGTCGATCCGTCATCAGTCCCACCGGAAAACGCCCTTGCCCCAGGCGTACACATACGCCAGCAGCAGGATGATGACGAAGATCGTCATGGAGATGAGCATTTCGCTGGCGGCGGTGAAATTCGCGCCGGGGAAGGCCGCGACCTTCGAGCGCACGAACTGAGCGAAGATGCTGGCGAACGGATAGAGGAAGACGGTTTCCACATCGATGACCAGGAAGATCATCGCCACAATGTAGAAGCGGACGTTGAAGCGTTTGCGCGTGTCGCCGAACGGCACCATGCCGCTTTCATACGTGCTGCTTTTGACATCGCCGTTGCGCTGCGGCCCGATCACCAGCGACGCCGCAATGTTCGTCACGGCAAAGCCGATGGCAATGATGATCATCAGCACGACAGGCAGGTAAGAAACATCGCCGGGCGGCATTTGAGAGGCGAGCAGATGCATGAGGAGAAAGTTAGCGAATCCGGGCAAAGGTGCAACCGATCATGAGTGTTAATGCCTGCGGCAAGGCTGCGATCTGCCAATAAAAGTGGGTGGTCCCTTTCCCAGGCGACCACCCGCGATAAGACTCGCAGCCCAGGGGCTGCTATCTGCTATTTATATCGTCATTCCTTACTCCGAGAATCGTAGACACCGGTTCCATCAGCGTCAATTTTTGCTGCCAAGTAACCAGCAATCAGGCGCTTTACCTCCGAATCCTTCAGTCTGTCGCCGATTTCAGCCCGTTTCATCAAATCTACGAAATTCATTCTTACAGCCGGGTCGTCGTACAGGAGAGAGCTCGCGCCGAGAAGCAAATCACAACACTGAAGACAATCGTTATTCAAACTGTCGAGGTGATAGCACCTGGCAATCTGTCCCGAGTCTCGAATCGTATTCTGAATGCGAGCCTTTGCGTGGTCGCTATCGAAATCGAGAAACGTCACCACGTTGAAAGGAGCAGTGAGTCGTTTGTGCCGACAGAAGCGACTCAAAAAACGTAGAACGACAAACTCTTTCGTCTGATCACCTGGCCAAGCGAAACGGAAAAAGCGTGCGCCGCGATGCTGGAAGAGACAGTCGATCCACTTCAAAGCGACCTGAAGACTATCCAAGTGAGGTCGATTCCAATGAATCTCTCGGCTAACAGATGTGCGGCCATCATGGTCCGCCGGTTTCTGCCGGCATGTGTAAAGCTTGTGCAAGAACGAAGCGGTGTTCGGAATGACCAAAAGCCCAAGTGCGTAATCGTCCTTCACCTTTCGATCGTCAACGTACACATCCCAAGGTATTTCGTTCCCGCGCTTACTTCTCATTCCCCACCCGGAAGTTCGCGCATACCCTGTTCATCTATCATTTTTCCTCACGCAAGAACGGCGCTAATCCCATTTCCCACATCCATCGAATCGCGCTGCGCCTGGTGATACCCGCTGCCGCCGACCAGGGTGTCGGACGTGTTGTCGCGACTGTGGAAGACGTCGTCGCCGCTCTGGCCGTAGAGTTGGTCGTTGCCGTCGTCGCCGGTGAGGGTGTCGGCCCCGGCGCCGCCGAAGAGCGTGTCGTTGCCGTCGCCGCCGAAGAGGTAATCCTTGCCGTCGTTGCCTTGCAGATAATCGCCGCCGGCGTCGCCGTAAAGGCGGTCGTTGCCGCCGTTGCCCGTGATAAAGTCGTTGCCAGCCCCGCCCTGAATGGTATCCGCGCCGCCGCCGCCCTGAATCGTGTCATCGCCATTACCGCCGGTGATGGCAAAGCCGCGGACGATGGTCTTGTCGATGTAAAGCTGATCGTTGCCGTCGAGCAGCTCGATGCGGATGCCCGTGACGCTGGTCGTGTCGTAGTTCTGACGGCTGCCGTTCATCGTCACCTTCAGAATCTTGCGCCCGCCGGTGTCGGCGTTCAGCGTGACGGAGACGACATCGGACGTATTCGTGCCACGAATCGTGAGCGTGGATGCCTGGAGCGTGGACGACAGATGACGACGAGATTCGAGCGGTTCGAACTGCATGGTAATTCCTACAAACAACAGGAAACGGTCGGGCTATATGGTAGCGCCGCGGTGGATCGAACGGCAATGGAAATTTGAATCATCGATGGTGCGATAAGGGTACAGCGGATGCCAACGTTGAATCGCTAGCAGGTCGAGGATAACGTCGGTGGTGGAGAAAGATCTCGTGGCAGACAAACCCCCCGCATCGTTCGGAATACCAAAATCAGCCTTTCGGCACTTAGCAGCGCTAGCGCAACACGCTGACAAGCTTGACGCGATTGTTAAAGAGTTACAGTGCTGCGAATCGCCTGCTGATCATGAAGCGAGCGCAAAAACAATCGCCAAGGCTACCGGGATCCGCGCAGCTGATATATCAGATGTTTTTGACGGACTTTCGTCATTGCGCGGTCTAATGGATCGTACGGAAATGTCCGCCTCGACGCTTGTTGAAGTTGTCGACACGAATATTGAAGAGCAAGCGACGTCCGTATGGAAAAGTACAAATCTCGACAATTGGCGCAATGCCAAGCCGCAAATCGCAGAAGTACTAGCGCAGATTCCAGATTCGTCTCCGCTAGGAATTCAGCAGAAGGCAAGAGATCTCACATACGCGCACCAGAACGTACTGACCGAAAGTGCAATCATTACTGACTTGCGGCCAATCTTCGACACAACTGGTGACAGAATTCGCGCATTGGTCCTTACCCATATGCTCTCCATTTCTTATTCTGACGGAGGTACGACAACTCGGAGAATTGAATTTGCACTTGATGCTGCCGATCTGGCAGATCTGTTGAAGGCGGCAGAACGAGGAAAGCGCAAAACAATCGCGGCAAGAGGTTTAGCGAAATCGAGCGGCTTGGAAATAGTTGTTGCAGGAGCTTGGAGAACGAACGAATCAGATAGTTAATCGAATCAATATGGCTAAAGACCTTGAAAATTTGCGATGGGAAATCTCTTGGCGAGAGCCGCAAATCGAGATGGAAGATCCGCACGCGCAGATGTTCATCGAATTTGATGGAAGAAGTGTTGAGCGATCGTCTAGACGACGAATCCTTCTTGAAGATTTGCTCGACGAAGTTTGGATGACGAATCGTCTGCGCCTTAGTGCTCAGCAACTTCGCGAAGTCGTCACGATCGATCCAGATATTCGCGGCGGAGTTCCTGTTCTAAGCGGTACTCGAATCAGCATTGCACAGATTTTTATCGAGATATCCGAAGGGGAAAGCATTGTCGAAATGTCAAACGAATATGGTATCGGCATTTCGGTCTTGAAAGCGCTCTTTGAGGGGATGGCGACACACTTCGATCAGCCCATGATCAGATGACGATTCTTCAACTCGACGAAAATATTAGTTCCGCTCGGCTTCTAGGCCTTTGCAGTAGAGAAGGTCTTGCCACCGTTCAGGAGTTTCCGACTAAGTGGCGTTGCGGCATTAAAGATCCAGAGCTGCTGATGCGATTGGCACAACTCGATTTCGCGCTAGTGACGAACGATAGAAAACTGCCGCGGGAACACTCGCGATTCATTGCGGATAGACATCCAGGAATCATTACCGTTGGCTTATCCAGGCAATCAACGAAAATATCTCCTCCAAGCCGAACGACGATCATGGAAATCATGGCAAATTTTAAGAAGCAATACATGGCATGGCATAAAGTGACGTGGCGAAATTCGATTGTCGAAATTACTGAGGTCGGCGTTTCCGTGAGTCATGTTGAACTGGGATGTTGTTGTAAAGATTGCGATCTACGCTTTGAAGACGCCAGCTTTTCTAACAGGCTATCCGACATCCTACGAGAAAATGAAAACATCGGTCTGCTCGAGAATTAATGATGTTGAACTTGTAACTCTCTTGAGATGCAGATTTGTCTGACCAGCCAGCCCTCTCGAATTTCGATTCGTCCGGCAACCCGTTACAATTCACGAAATGGACCTGAAAGCGAAGATCGAATCGAGCACCGCCACCGTTGGCGTGATTGGGTTGGGGTATGTCGGTCTGCCTTTAATGGCGGCGTTTCATCGGGCGGGGTTTACCGTCATCGGCTTTGATGTCGATCCGAAAAAAATCGACGCATTGCACCGCGGCGAAAACTATCTGCAACATCTGGGCAAAACCCTTGTCAGCGACATGAAATCCGCCGGCCGGTTTGATGCGACGACCGACGTGATGCGAATGGGCGAGTGCGATGTGATGATCAGCTGCGTGCCGACGCCGCTGGGCACGCATCTTGAGCCCGATCTGTCGTACGTCGAAAACAGCGCCAACGACATCGCGAAAACGTTGCGCAAGGGGCAATTGGTGGTGCTGGAAAGCTCGACCTATCCGCGCACGACGCGCGAGATCATGCTGCCGCGCTTTGAAGCGAAGGGTTTGAAGTGCGGCGTGGATTTCTTTCTCGCCTACAGCCCCGAGCGCGAAGATCCAGGCCGACGCGATCACAACACGCAGACGATCCCCAAACTCGTCGGCGGCATTGATCCGATCAGCGGCGAGATCGCGACGCTGCTTTATTCCAAGGCGATTCAGCAAGTCATTCCCGTGTCGACCGCGGAAGTCGCGGAGGCGGCGAAGCTGCTGGAGAATATTTACCGCGCCGTAAACATTGCGCTGGTGAACGAGATGAAGATGGTGCTCGATGCGATGGGCATCGACGTGTGGGAAGTCATCCGCGCGGCCTCGACCAAGCCGTTCGGCTTCCAGGCCTTTTATCCCGGTCCCGGCCTGGGCGGGCACTGCATTCCGATCGATCCGTTTTACCTGACGTGGAAAGCGCGCGAAGTGGGTCTGCCCACACGCTTCATTGAGTTGGCCGGCGAGGTGAATCGCGGCATGCCGGATTACGTCGTGCAGAAAACAATCCTCGCCCTCAACGATCGTGGGAAAGCGGTCAAAGGCTCGACCATTCTCGTGCTGGGTTTGGCTTACAAGCCCGATGTCGATGATGTGCGCGAAAGCCCGAGCTTCGAGCTGATCGAAAAGCTCACCGCGCTGGGCGCGAAGGTCGACTTTCACGACCCGCACGTCACGGCCACCCATAAAATGCGGCATCACGATCTTCAGATGAAGAGCATCCTACTCTCGCCGAAAGCCCTGGCCGGCTACGACTGCGTGATGATCGCCACGCACCACAGCGCGTATGATTGGCAGATGGTGTTCGACCATGCCCGGTTGATCGTCGATACGCGGAACGCGCTGCGGGAAACCAAAGGAAATCGCGATCACGTGGTGAACGCGTGAATTCCTCACGTCGCCAGGGCAACCGCGCTTCTAGATTCAGATCTTTCTCCTCTCTCTGAGTACGAAGAGAGGAGAACGGCCGGGTATTGATAAGGCAATGTGTCGTAATGTGTCGTCCCGCTATTTGCTCAAACGCTTGCTTTTGCGTACTATTGTCGGCCCTCTTCATTTGAGGCAAACGACCGGCTGACGACGACGCGCATCGCGATGTCGCACGCCCGGTCGAGAGACGGAGCAGTCGTTCATGAAAACCAAGACCCACCCAAAGTATTCAACTTGTGAAGTTCGTTGTGCCTGCGGCAACACCTTCACCACGCGGAGCACGTCGAGCAAAATCGCCGTTGATATTTGCTCGGCCTGTCATCCGTTTTTTACCGGCAAGCAGAAATTCGTTGACACGGCCGGCCGGGTTGAGAAATTCAGCAAGAAGTTCGGCGGTACGTACAGCTTCCAAAAGACTGCCACGCCGGCCGGCGCCAAAAAGTAAATTTCGCTCAGCTCAGCGTGGCCGCTACAACTTGAACTTCAGTGGCAAAGCGGGCGCGGCAAGCCGACGGAAAATCGCAGACGGCAAAGCGCTCTGCCCCGGGGCGGCGCGGGGCGTTCGCGCTTTACGCGCTCGTGCTGGTTGCGTTTCTTCCGGCGCTTCGGGCTGGTTTTATCTGGGACGATCCGGAACATGTGCTCCACAACCCGACGCTTCGATCCGTTCACGGGTTGATCGAAATGTGGACGAGCTTCACGGCGTTGCCGCAGTGGTATCCCCTGACGCACACGACGTTCTGGATCGAGTACCAACTCTGGGGCGATCGCCCGGCCGGCTACCATCTCGATAACCTGCTGTTGCACGCGACGAGCTGCGTGGTGCTGTGGCGAATTCTGTTACTCCTTGAAATTCCCAGCGCGTATTTCGCGGCATGCCTCTTCGCGGTGCATCCGGTGACGGTGGAATCCGTCGCGTGGATCACCGAACGAAAAAACACGCTGTCGCTTTGCTTTTACCTGCTCGCGACGTTCGTGCATCTCCCGAACCTGCTCATTCACATCAACCGGGGTGACCGCTCAAGCGGCTACCCCAGTGCGCGAGATTCAACTCAAACCGTGCGCCTTTCCCGGTCGCGTTATGCGGTCGCGTCCCTGTTCTTCCTCGCCGCGATGCTCTCCAAATCCGTCGCCTCGACCTGGCCGGCGGCGATGCTGCTGCTCGTATGGTGGAAGCGCGGCACGATTCGACTCAAGCGCGATCTGCTTCCGCTCGTTCCGTTCTTCGTGCTTGGGGCGCTCGCATCGTTCAACACCGGCCGACTTGAACGCGAGCATGTCATCGGGCCGCTGCTGGCATCGATTCCCGAGCTGCACTTCACCTGGCCGCAGCGATTGATGATTGCCGGACGCGATCTATGGTTTTATGCGTCGAAAGTCATCTGGCCGCACAATTTGACGTTCATTTATCCGCGTTGGGCATCGATCGACGCGACCGCGCCGATCAATGATCTCTTTCCCGCGGCCGCGATCCTCGCGGTCGCCGCGCTCTTCGCGCTTCGCCGTCGCATGGGTCGCGGCCCGCTGGTGGCGGTGCTCTTCTTTTGCGGAACACTTGTTCCCGCACTGGGCTTCATCACCGTCTATCCGATGCGCTTCAGCTTCGTCGCCGACCATTTTCAATATCACGCGATGATCGGGCTGATCGTTTTAATCGCGGCACTCCTCGCGCGATTCACGATGCAGTTGTATTCAGTCCGCTGGCCTTCCCGTCATCCGGTTGAGATTTCCATCATCGCGATCCTCGCAATCCTCACTTTCATTCGCAGCAGTGACTACGCCTCCGCCGAAACCATCTGGCGTGACACGTTGGCGAAGAACGATCGCTCCTGGATGGTGTATACCAATCTCGCCAACGCGTTGAACGCCAGAAACGAAACCGAGCAGGCGATGACGTTGTATCTGAACGCGCTCGAGTTCAATCCTGGCTGGTGGGAAACGCACATGAACGCCGCGGGCGTATTTCGATCGCGCGGCGATCTCGACCGCGCCGTCGCCGAGCTTCGAGAATCAGCCCGACTGAATCCGAACTTTCACGAGATGCACTTCCGCATCGCCACCATCGAGAAGCAGCGTGGACGTCTGCCGGAAGCCGAGGCCGAATACCGACACGCAATTCACGACAATCCGGACGACATGAACTCGCGAACGGACCTCGGGTTGATGCTGATGGATGAAAAGCGGCATGACGAAGCAGTCGCGGTGTTGAATGATGTCACCAAACGCAGTCCAGATGAACCCGGCGCGTGGCAGAATCTGGGTGCCGCGCACCTTCGCGCCGGACACCGCGCTGAAGCGCTGGAATGCTTCCGCAAGGCCGTCCAAATCAATCCAACTTTTGCCCCTGCGCGCGGGGCGCTGCGATCGCTGGGAGAAAATTCGTAATGCCGTCTTGCTCCCCTCTCCATACACGAGGGCCGCGGCGTTCTCCTCTCTCCGTACGCGGGGAGAGGCAGGGAGAGGGGTCTTCGAGCACCGAAAGAAAACCCTCTCCTGACCTCTCCCCGCGTACCGCTCGACTGCGCTCGCAGCAGGCGGAGAGAGGGACAGGGCAACCGCATTCTGGATGATTTCGTTTTTTCTCCTCTCCCTGTACTCGGGGAGAGGTCGGGTGAGGGGCGTTTTCAAGCGGCAGAAGACCCCTCACCCAGCCTCTCCCCGAGTACAGGGAGAGGAGTTTGATAGAATGCGGTTGCCCTGGAGAGAGGGATAGTACCGGGTACTTCCCCCCGCGCGACACACCGCTTAAAGTCATCCTCATGCTTCAGCGATTCGCGCGCTGCATCCTCATTCCGATCACATCGCTGTTCGCGCTCGCCGGCTGCTCGTCGAGCGAGCCGCCCATGCTGCGCTCCGAGGCCGACAACGCATTGTTCGGGCCGGTTGCGATGCGCCTGCATCCGATCTTCACGCAAGTGAAAGACTGGACCGGCGACAACAAGCCCGACGGCATCGAAGCGCTCGTCGAATTGCAGGATCAGTTCGGTGATCCAACAAAAGCATCGGGCCGGGTGCGATTCGAGCTATCTGACTATCGCCCTTACGATCCGGAGCGTAAGGGTGAACGGATCGCGCGATGGGACGGCGATCTTGAAACGCTCGACGAGCAGCGCGATCGCTGGAACCGCACGAGCCGAACGTATGCATTTCAGTTGTCCCAGGCGACGTTACAGCTCACCCGCACTTATGTATTGACCGCGCAGTTCGATCTTTCCAATGGCGGCCGTTTCTTTGCGCAGCTGATCCTCGAAGGACAGCGGCCGCTCGACGACCCGCTGGCGTTGCCGCCCACCACCGGGCCCGCAACGGCGCCTACCGGCGCGACGGGTTTCAGCGCGCCGCCGGTGACGGCATCACCCTCTGAGCCGGCGAATTCGCCGCCTGCGAATCATCAGCCGTAACCTTTTCATCGCGAGCGAGAATGCGTCAACCGCTCGAAGAGCTGCTCGACCGATCGACCAACGAGCTTGCCGCGGAGTTCGACCCGCAGCGGCCAAGCTATTCCGCACGCGCGCCCGGCTCGCTTGACGTGATGGGCGGCATCGCTGAAACGACCGGCACGGCTGCTTGCCGCGCGACGCTCCGCGCCGGCGCGGCGGTCCTGGTGCAGCCGCGCCCGTTCGATCGGCAAGTGCAGATTTTCTCGTTTGACGAATTGGATGCGCACCGCCCGTTCACGCTGCGGCTGCCGCTCGACACCATCAGCGACAACGACTCCGCCACGCTGCGCAGCGCGCTCGAGCGGCCCGGCCGGGCGTGGGCGGCGTCGGTGATCGGAGTCATGCATGTGCTGCACGAGGCGCGATACGTCGATTGGCGCGAGCCGCGCTGGGCCGGCTTTAACATTGCGATGATGAACCGCGTGCCGGCCGGTCGCGGGGGCGAGGAAGGCGCGGCCATGCGGGTGGCGGCGGTGCTGGCGTTTGCGGAGGTGGTCGGACAAACCTTCGAGCCGACGATCGTCGCATACCTGGCCGCGCGGGCCGCTGAGATTGAAGTGACCGCCGCGCCGCAGCGCTCGCCGACGATCGCGGCGGCGTTTGCGGATCGCCGGCTCGTCGTCTGCTGGTCAGATACGATTAAGCTCCTGCCCCTGCCCTCGAAAGTGCGACTGATCGCGCTCGATTCGGGCGCTGCGCAACCCGCGGCGATGGCGATCGTGCATCGCGGCGACCGCGCCGCGGCGATCGCGTACGAGTTGATCCTCGACAAGATGCGCCAGTTGGGTCGGGCGGCGGGGCGCGAGATGATTTCCGATCCGATGCGCGGGCAACTCGGGAAGCTCGACGCCGAGGACTACAAACGGTTTTTCCGACCGTACCTGCCGGAATGGCTCGAAGGGCGCGCCGCGCCGACAAGCGTGAATTCGATCTCGCCGACCGAGCGCTATCCGGTGCGCTTCGCGGCCGACCATCACGTGCTGGAACCGAGGCGCGTCCGCGAATTCGTTCACTCTCTCGAAGAAGCATCCACCGCCGAGCCCGGCACGCGCGAAGCCGGCCGCTGGCTCGATCGCGCGGGGCATCTGATGTACGCATCGAACCATTCTTACGAAAACGACGCGATGACCTCGTCGACGGAAACGTCGCTATTGGTCTCCCTCGCGCGAGCGCGTGAAAAGGCCGGCATCTACGGTGCGCGGACCGTCGGCAACGGCGCGGCGGAAGGCGTCGTGCTGATTCTCGCGGATGAGAGCGAATCGGTTGATGCGGCGATCGCCGAAGTGCAGGGCGAATACGAAGCGCAGACAAACCACCGCGCGATACTCCTCGAATTGAACAGGTAGGCGGTGCAGGAGAATATTGATATCGCAGGCACGGGCGGGACGCCCGTGATACGAGGACGTCGAGCGTGTCACGGGCGTCCCGCCCGTGCGAAGTGATTCAGTTTTCAATGACGATCTTTTGCACACCCACTTCGTAGCGATCGTTCATCGCGAACGCTTCGGCCGTTTTCTCCAGCGGGAATCGGTGGCTGATCATCTCGTTCAGTTTCACTTTCCCTCGCGACACTAAATCGATCGCGCGCGGGTAGACATGTTTCATCCGACGGGCCATGCGGATCGTCAGGCCTTTTCGACGCGCGGTGGAGTGGCGCATCGAAAGCTGGTCGTCACCCGGAATGCCAACCAGCACGATGCGTCCGCCGTTGCGGGCGGCGTCGATCGTCTGCTGCACCGACGCATCCGCCCACGCCGCCTCGATGCCGACATCCACGCCGCGTCCGTTGGTGTGGCGCGCAATCGTGTCAACGAAATCTTCGCGTGAGATATCGATCGTCGTCGCACCGAACGCCGCCGCGAGTTTCAAGCGCCATTCAAATCGGTCGCTGATGAAAACGCGCGACGCGCCGGAGTTCATCGCGACTTGCAGAATCGTCATTCCGATCGGCCCCGCGCCAACGATCGCGACGGTGTCGCCGGTGCGAGTCTTCGCCAGGTCAATCGCATGAATCGCCACGCCCAGCGTTTCGAGCAGCGCGCCTGCCGCGAAGCTGATCGAATCGGGCATCGGAAAACAGCAACTTGCGGGCACGATCATTTGTTCACACAGCGCCCCATCCGTCGGCGGCAGGCCAGAGAAATTCAGGTTCAGGCAAAGATTTGGATCACCGCGCTCGCAAAGCTCGCAACGCCCGCACGGCTGGGCCGGATCGATCGCGACGCGCGTGCCGACTTGAAGCGGCTGATGTGTTCCGTCCAATGCGCCATCGCTCACAGCTTCGACAACTCCGGCAAATTCATGCCCCAGCACGATGGGTCGCTCGACCAACGTCGTGCCGATGCGGCCGTCCTGATAAGCGTGCAGATCGCTGCCGCAAATGCCGACCGCGCGGATGCGGACGAGCACCTCACCCGCGCGCGGCGCGATCGGCACAGTGATGTCCTCGAAGCGCAGATCGCGCGGGCCGTGGAGACGGATGGCGTGCATGGGAGGAGTGTATTCGATGACAAGGTGGCAAGGTGATAAGGAGACAAGGAGACAAGGTGACAAGGTGGTTGGGTGAGAAGAGGAATCCTGGTCTCTTCAACTTGTCGCCCCCTCACCCCCTCACCCCCTCACCCCCTCACCTTGTCTCCTCGTCTCCCCTTCTCCCTTATCATCCAAACGGTGAAGCACGCGTCCGCCGTCATTCCGATCGTCGCCGGCATCGGCAATGCGCTGATGGCCGTGCCGCTGGTCCGGCAGTTGAAGACGCGCGCGGGGATCGAACGCATCACCGTCATCGCCCGCATCGATGCGATGGGCGAACCGTTTCGCCGGATGCCGGAAGTCGATGAAGTGCTCATCACCGGCAGCGGTACGAAGAATCTGCTGCGCGGCGTGTCGATGACACGCGAGCGGAAGCCCGATCTGTTCGTTGTGCCGTTTCCATCGAACCGCTGGCAATACTCCATGCTGGCCGCAACGTCGGCGGCGAAGCGCGTGTTGATCCATAGCTATCCGGTCGGCCTGTTCCGAGCGCTGCATTTTCTCGCCGGGCCGCGCTTGCCGGCCGAGCGGGGATTGCATGATGTGATGCAGAATCTGCGGCTGCTGCGCACGCTCGATGTCGATCCGGATTACAACGAAGCGCCGCGATTCGAGTTGAATGAGGCAGACCGCGCAGCCGCGGGCGAATTACTCGGCACGCATGCGATCGACGGCAAATTTATCGCCATTCATGCCGGCAGCGCGCAGACGATTCTCGCCCGGGCGAAGCGTTGGCCGGCGGAGAATTACGCGGCGCTGATCGCCGCGTTGCATGAGGAGATAAACGTGCCGGTCGTGTTGCTCGAGGGGCCGGATGAAGCAGGTGTCGCGGATGGAATTCTGTCGCAGCTTTCGGGCGACGGCGTGAAGCCGACGGTCGTGAAGCTCGCCGGAAATCTCGGAATCGCCGGCGCGCTGCTGCAGCGTGCGAGCCTGTACGTCGGCTCCGATTCGGGGCTCGCGCACCTCGCGGCCGCGGTGGGAACCGCGCCGCTCACGCTCTTCGCGCCGGCCGACCCGGATCGCGTGGCCCCGTTCGGTTATCGCGATTTAGTCGTCCAACCGCCGACGACTTGCACGCCGTGCTTTCTTTACCCATGGACGGCCACGAAGCCGAAAATGCAATGCGGCACCGAAGGGCGAGAGTTGTGCATTCGAAAGATCGCGGTCGAACAGGTAATACAGCGCATGCGACTCGCGCTCGCGCGGCAGTAACCAAACTCCTCTCCCCGTACTCGAGGAGAGGGGTCTTGATCGCGTGAGTAGCAACAAAGACCCCTCTCCCAACCTCTCCCCAGCGTACTGGAGAGAGGAGTAGGAGGAAGCTGAGACGCGGGAGTGACTGCGAGCGATCGAGCGTAGGACGAACAAAGACCCCTCTCCCAGCCTCTCCCCAGCGTACTGGAGAGAGGAGTAGGAGGAGGATGAAACGCGGGTGTGACTGCGAGCGATCGAGCGTAGGACGAACAAAGACCCCTCTCCCAACCTCTCCCCAGCGTACTGGAGAGAGGAGCAGGAGGAAGATGAAACGCGGGGGGTAACTGCGAGCGCGGTGCATTCGAAAGATCGCGGTAGAACAGGTAATACAGCGCATGCGAATCGCGCTCGCGCGGCAGTAACCAAACTTCTCTCCCCGAGTACGGTGAGAGGAGCAGGAAAGAGATGACTGACGCGTCGACGACAACCACGATTCATCTTCAGCCGACCGCGGCGGAACGCTCGCCGCGCGCTTCCTTGACCAAGTGGGCGATCTTTCTCGTTCTCCTCATTGCGGTGGGCTACACGCTGGTGCGGCAGGCGTCGAAGCTCGATTGGGCGATGCTGCATTTTGACGCGCTGCCGCTCGTCGCAGCGGCGGTCGCGCTGTTCGTCGTTTACGCGGCACGATCGATCTCGTTTCGCATTCTCCTCGACGGCTACGGCGCGCATATCACCTGGCGGCAGGCGGCCGTCGTTGGGTGGCTGCCGCAGATCGCGAAATATATTCCCGGCCAGGTCTGGTCGATCGGCGGGGCCGTGAAGCTGCTGCGCGATTTTGCCGTGCCGGGGCCCGTGGCGCTTGCCGTGGTGCTGGTGATGGACGGGCTGGCCGTGCTTACGGGATTGATGACCGGCGCGCCGCTGCTGTTGTGGCATCCGATCTTGCGGCGATATCCGCACGCGTGGATCTGGTGCGCGCTGCTGGTCGTCGGCGGGCTCACATGTCTGCATCCGCGCATGTATGGCTGGTTGCTGAATGTCGCGCTCAAGAAATTAAAACGCGCACCGATTCAATCGCTGCCGCCGTGGCACGATTACATCGGACCCGTGCTGCTCGGCTTCACGCAGTGGTTGCTGGCCGGCGGGGCGCTCTGGCTGATCGCGGGGTCGATCACGTTCGTCGATTGGCGCACGCTGCACCTGTACGTCGCCATCGCCGGCCTCGGGTATACCGCCGGCTATTTGTCGCCGTTCCCCGGCGGGCTCGGGCCGCGCGACGCGATCTTTCAGTTGCTGCTCACGCTGCTGCTGCCAAACGCGGTCGCGGCATCGGTGATCGTGATCGCGATGCGGCTGTTGCAGACCGCAGTGGAGGTGGTGATGGCCGTGGCCGGGTGGGTGTTGTTGAAGAGACAAGGTGACAAGGTGAGTGGGTGACAAGGTGAGGGAGAGACTCGGAGACTCGGAGAGTGGGAGAGTGGGAGACGGGGAGAGACGGGGAGAGGCATCGAAAGATTTTATCAGTTTCATCACCTTGTCACCTTGTCTCCTTGTCTCCCCCTCTCCCCCTCTCCCCCACACCTCGACTCTTTTCCTCGCCTCTCGCGCATCGACTGGTCGATACACCACTCATGCGCTTCAACCGATGCTTTATCCTGATCGCGTTCATCGCCGCCGGCTGCGCCAGCGAGGCGGAGAAGAAGACGATGGCCGATGACTTGACCAGGCAGGGGCAGGTCTGTCAGGCCGATAATAAGACCGACGACGCGGCCAAGAAATATGAAGCGGCGCTGCGTCAGGATCCGAAGAATGCGACCGCGTTGCACGAGCTGGCGGCGCTGCGCACCACGCAGAAGAAATATGAAGTCGCCACGCCGCTCTGGCGGCGATATGTCGAAGCCACCAACGGGTCGGCCGATGCGTGGAACGACATGGCCTACTGCCAGGACCTCGCCGGCTGGGCCGCGCCGACCGAAGGGTCGTATCTGAAAGCGCTTGAAGCGAATCCGAACCATCGCCGCGCGCACATCAACTACGGCCTGTTCCTGGCACGGCACGATCGCTGCCCGGAAGCGATCTGCCAGTTGCAACTCGCGCTCCCGCCCGCGCAAGCGCACTACGATTTGGGCATCGCGCTCGATGAAGTCGGCAAAGCGTCGCAGGCCCGCGCGGAATATCGCAAAGCGTTGAAGCTGCAGCCGGAGTTCCCAGAGGCCGATGCTCGCTTGCGACAAAGTGTGATGACGTCGGCGAGGGTGGAGTAGGAGTTGGGCGTTGGGTATTAGGCGTTGGGCGTTGGGAAAGACCCCTCTCCCTGCCTCTCCCCGGAGTACCGGAGAGAGGAGTTGAGTATTGGGCGTTGGGCGTTGGGGAAGACCCCTCTCCCGGCCTCTCCCCGGAGTACCGGAGAGAGGAGTTGGCTCTTTGTCTTTCCCAACGCCCAACGCCCAACGCCCAACGCCCAATTCCCAATTCCCAACGCCTAATGCCTTCCCCCCGCCCGCCCCGTTTTCAACTCTAGCAAGCCTTTCACGACCAGCGTCACCACTGCCAGCACTGTCAACACGCTCGCCAGGCCGAACGCTTCGGCGGTGCTTTGAAAATAGAGGTTCTCGACGCGAAGCGGGATCGTGTTGTTCGCATCGACCGAACCGGCCACCACCGAGACCGCGCCGAACTCGCCCATCGCGCGGGCGTTGCACAAGATGACGCCATACAGCACGCCCCACTTGATGTTCGGCATCGACACGCGCCGAAACATCTGGAATCCGTTCGCGCCCAGCGTCAGCGCGGCCAGCTCATCGTCCGTGCCCTGCGTTTCCATCAGCGGAATGAGCGTGCGCGCGACGAAGGGAAAGGTGACGAATGTCGTCGCCAATACCATCGCCAGCGGCGTGAAGACGATTCCCCGGTAATGCATCATCTCGAACGAGAACGGCCAGGCATGACCGATGAAGCCGCGCCACGTCGGGCTTGGGAAGGACCACGCAAAATTCATCGCCCAGTTGCCGAGCAGGCCCGATCGGCCGAAAAGCAGCACGAACATCAAACCCGCCACCACGGGCGATACCGAGAACGGCAGATCGATCAGCGAGATGAGCAACGCGCGGCCCTTGAAGCGAAACTTTGCGATCGCCCAGGCCGCTGCGAGTCCGAAGACGACGTTCAGCGGCACCGCGATCGCCGCGATGCCGAGCGTCATGCGAATGGCCGACCAGTTGCCGCGCGCCAGGTCAATCGCATGCTCGCGGATTCGACGATCGACACGCGACAGATGCTCTCCCGTCATCACCGGCGGCGGGGCGACGAAGTTGGAGATGTAGGCGCGAAACCCTTTCGACAGGGCCTGGTGGAAGACATTCGCGATCGGCAGGACGACGAACAGCGCAAGAAATCCGACGGCCAATGCGATGAGGAGATATCGCACGACGCGATCGAACGGTTTCTCCGCCACGGCGGCGGATGTGGTCGTGATCGATTCGATTGCGATGGATGTGGCCGGATCGCTCATGGTTTCTCCGATCGTTTCGTCCACCATTCGATGCCGTTGATCACCAGCAGCAGGAAGAGCGATGCGCAGAGCAGCACCACGCCGATCGCAGTGGCGCGGGCGTATTGATAATTGTCGAGTTGCTGGATGATCGCCTGCGGGGCAATCTGCGATCTGCCCGGGATGTTGCCCGAGACGAAGACGACCGAACCGTACTCGCCGATCGCGCGCGCCAGCGCCAGCGCGAAGCCCGCCAGCCACGCCGGCATCAGCTCCGGCACGATCACTCGCCGAAAGGTGTAAAACCGGCTCGCGCCCAGGCTCGACGCCGCCTCTTCCAGTTGCGTGTCCAGGTCCTGCAACACCGGCTGCACGGTACGCACGATGAACGGCAGGCCGACGAACACGAGCACGATCACAACTTTGCCGATGGAGCGATCGCCATCGCCGATGCCGATGCTGTTCAGCAGAAAACCCAGCCCATTCACGATTGCGTTCGCGAGACCGATCTTGTCCAGCCACCCGTCGTCGGAATAGAGGCTCCCGAACGTCAGCCCCGCGACGGCGGTGGGAAGGGCGAACGGAAAATCGACCAGCGCATCGAGCAGGCGCTTCCCGACGAATTGATAGCGCACGAGTACCCACGCCACGATCAGCCCGAACACGCCGTTGATGATCGCCGCCAAACCAGCCGCGCCGAACGACAATTTGTACGCGGCGATGACGAGCGGATCGCGAAACACCGTTTCGACGAATTCGTGCCCGCTTAGTTGTGACGTCTTGATGATCAGCGCCCCGATCGGGATCAGCACGATCAGGCAGAGGTAAAGCAGCGTGTACCCCAGCGACAGCCGAAACCCCGGCAAGACGCGACGGATCTTCGTGCGACGCGGCGCATCTCGATCGCTACCGGGCAGCGGGGGTCGAAGCTCGAGTGACGGCGCGGTCATTGGGGCGCGGATGTTACCCGACGCGCTGCGCGTTCCCCAAAACGAGAGAATTGCCCTACCGTTTAGCGGCACCGCTTGCGGTGCGTCTTCCGCGCGATCCGCGCGACCCGAGAACGCATCGCAAGCGATGCCGCTAAACGAAGCACGCGGGGTGAAATGGATTCGGTATACCCCGCGCGCACCCAAATCCGTATTCATCGTTCCAGGCAACATGCCCGACGTTATCGGTCCACGAAAATTTGCCCCGGCTGATCGTCCGCAATCTGACCGATAAGCAGATGAAGTAATGGCGTCCGTTCACATGCTCAACGATTTACCGAAACGTCATCCGCTCTATCCGATCATCGCGACCTGCGCGACGATCATCATGCTCGCGCGATGTGCTTCCACCACGCAGACGTTCAATCACACGATCGACGAACCGTTCCATATCGGGGCGGCCATCGGTTTGTATGACGCGCACAAGCACATCGTCGACATGACGCACCCGCCGCTGCCGTGGCTGGTGGTGGGGATTCCGCTCAAGGCGATGGGCGTGGCCGTGCCGGAACTGCATGGCGACAAGGTCGTGATGGATTTCGATCAGTCGGCCGAGGTCGGACGACGCGTGCTGTTCGATCAACCGCACAACTACTGGACGATCCTCACCGTCGCGCGCCTCACGATGCTGCTCTGGGCGGCGCTCCTCGCATTTTATCTGTATCGAATCTGCGCTTGGCTCGCCTCGCCGCTGGTCGCGTGCTGCGCGGTGGTATTGCTCTCGACCGATCCGACGATCCTCGGCCATGCCGCCCTAATCAACAACGACGTGCCGGCCGGCGCGGCGTTTCTCGCGACGCTCTTTCACGGGCTGCGCTGGATCGTCAAGCGCCGCTGGCGCGAAACCGTCATCGCGGGCGTGGTGGTCGGCCTTGCGGCAGGCACGAAATTTACGGCGGGGCTCGTCGCGCCGACATTGATTCTCGTGATCGCGATCCGAGTCGGCCGCACGCTCTGGTTGAACCCGTTGCCGTTCGGGCCGCGCTGGCGGCTGGCGTGGCGACGCGTGCCAACCGTGCCGCAGATGCTGCTGGCGGGGTTGCTGGCGTTTCTCGTCCTCTGGTCGTTGTACCTCCTCGACGTCGGCACGATGGACCAGCAGAACTTCTTCAACTACACGCCGAAGTTCAAGCAGATTAATCCGAAGATTCGCCAGCTCACCGTGCCCATGCCCAGCCTGGCACTGGGACTGTTGTTTCAATCAGTACACAGCCAGAACGGCCACGTCGCATATTTGAACGGCGACTTCCGTGGCCGCGGGTGGGTAAAGTATTTTCCCGAAACGCTGCTCGTGAAAGAGCCGGTCGCGTGGCTGATTGGGATCGCGATCGCAATCGTCGGCTGGTTGTTCATGAAGCGTTCTCGCCGGCCGTGGCTGGCAGCGTTGATTCTTTTGCCGGCGCTCTTTTATCTCTACATCGCGGTGACGGGTCACGTCATGATCGGCATTCGTCACCTCGTGCCGGCAATCGCGCTGTCGTACGGATTCATCGCCGCCGTGATCATCGGCATCGTGCGCGATCGACGGATCGCGGTCGGAATGATGGCGGCGTTGTTCGTCGCAGCGCTCGTCGAAACCGGCGTGCGTCATCCGGATTATCTCAGCTTCTTCAACGTCGTCGCAGGCGGCCCGAGCCATGGTGAAAAATACCTGCTCGACAGCAATCTCGACTGGGGCCAGGACATGTACCGCCTGTCGGAGTGGCTGAAGCACGACCCGAAAGCGGTCGGCCGGTCGTACACGATGCGGGTGCACAACTCGCTGACCGTTCCGCTGCTAAATGTGCTCGGCCTGGACCCCGCAAAACAAATCGCCAAACCGTCGGGGCTGTTCGCAATCAGCAAAAACTACTACTACGGATTGCCTGACATTCAGGGCATCGGCAACGATCTGAAACACAATGGCGAGGACTACAAAACACTATTGAAAGGTCGCGAACCGATCGCGCGGATTGGAAATTCGATCGATGTGTATGATCTCGATAAGTAAAATTACTTCGATTTCTGAAATCCATTTAGCCCGGTCGCTTGCGACCGCTTTCATTCCATCGCGTTGATCAGAGAGACCCCTCTCCCACCCTCTCCACGAGTACATTCAACTGCGCTCGCGGCAGACAGAGAGACGCGAACTAATACGACACCCCCTGATCCTTCCCGTACGCCGATCCTTCAGGCGTATGGTCGCCGCCGATGTCGGAGTGAAGTGAGGTCATCGGCTTGTTGCGTGAATCGCATTGCGACCAGTCACGCCCGCTCAGGGCTCGCAAGCCCCGGCCGCCACCTGAGACCAGATCTGCATCGCCAAGCTCGATCGACGCTACATGGCCATCGAAGAACAGAATGTTGTGCACGCTTCGCTTTCCGCTGGCGTGCGCGCCCGCGAAGGGAATGCCGTAGAAGGTGCTCCAGTTAAACCACTTCTCGGTCAGCAGCACCGTGCGCGTCGCATTCCACTTGCTGATGATTCGACTGGCCGATCCGTTGAAAGAATCGACGTCGGAAGTCTTAATCGTCGATTGAGCGCACAGCTTTTGAAGCCGCGGCCAGATGGCATCGTCGTTGTACCAGTGGCGATTGGTGGCATAGCTCGTGCCCATGCGGTCGTAGTCACTGAACACGCCGGGCACGTTGTAATCCTGTGGGATGGGTGTCCCGGGTCGGCTGTCGCCGTCGGGTGATGAATCTGCCGGGCATCGAAAGAGCTCACGTGGTCTACGAGCACCGGCGGTTTCCTTCACCCCGGAATACTGGTTCGCGACGGTTAGATTTCGATCGACATATTTGTTGAGCGGTTTCTCCTGCTCATCAAGATAAAACGGGTCATTGATTGCCGGATGCGTCGTCATCCCGCCGAAGTAATAGACCGCAAGCGTCACGGTCCGGCCGGAATTTTCCGGGCGGACCGAAGAGCTATTGGAATTCTTCAATACCCAGAACAGCGGCGTGCGACCCGTCTCGGCGCGGTACATTTCGGAGAGAATCCCGATCTGCCGCAGGTTCGACAGACACTGCGCATTCTGCGCAGCTCGTCGTGCGCTCCTCAGCGCGGGAAGCAGTATCGCGATCAGCACCGCGATGATGCCGATCACCACGAGCAATTCCACAAGCGTGAACGCCGCCACTCGCCGCTCAGCGCGGCCTGATAATCTCGTCAGCATGATTGAAGCCCCAATCCCATCCATCAAATGTGTGGACGAAAAAATAGCCTCGCATCAGATTTCTGCAAGCCTCCCTTTTTCCTTCCCATCAGGGCCGGGAAAGAAGAATGAGCCGGACACATTCGTCTGGCTATGCTATTTTGTTACGCACGATGATCCGTGAGGCCACACTCACCGACGTGCCGTTGATTGCGCAGCTGATTCATGAGCTGGCGGTTTATGAAAAGCTGGAGCACGAAGTGTCGCTGAATGAAGCCGACCTGCGAGAGCATTTGTTCGGCAAACGTCGCTTTGCCGAAGTGATCCTTGCCGAAAATGATTCAAGCACGACCGTCGGCTTCGCCCTGTTCTTTCATAACTACTCAACCTTCCTCGGCCGGCCGGGGATTTATCTCGAAGACCTCTTCGTCCGCCCCGAGCATCGCGGCAAGGGGCTCGGCAAAGCATTGCTGAAGCACGTCGCAACGCTCGCCATCGCGCGTGGCTGCGGCCGGCTGGAATGGTCCGTCCTCGACTGGAACGCCCCGTCAATCGCGTTCTATACAAAATGCGGCGCCTCGCCGATGGACGATTGGACGATATACCGCCTCGCCGGCGAAACGCTCCACACTTTTGCGAGAAATTGACCTCCGAAGCGCTGGAAGTTCGGCGGCTGCTGACGGCGTCGGTGTGGAACAACCTCGCCAGCGCCGCGCCGGCGTGGAACGTCGCGGCCAACTGGACGCCGGCGACGGCCTACCCAGCGACCGCGGCCGACTCGGCCAACCTCAACGTCAACGTCAGCGTGAACCAGTCGATCACGCTGGGCACGAACATCACCCTCAATGCCCTGATGTTGGGCGACACCACCGGCGGGCAGACCGAAACAATCGCCGCCGGCAACACGCTGACGTTCGACAACGGAACCAGCGCCGCCGCGCTCACGCTGGCCGAATGTTAGCAAAACAAAAATCTTTCTCTTTCTGATTGACAAGATCGTCACCTGATTGGCACACTCCGCGCCTCACGTCGGCTGGGTGTTTCGATTTGGTTTTAGACAAAAGGGGCTTCACGGATGATCAGGAACTCTCATCGCAAACGTCGAGTGGTGACATCGCGGCCTCGGGTTCGGCAGGTCATCGAGCAACTGGAATCGCGCATGCTGCTGACCTCGATCGTGTCGGCGTCGCTGGATTTAGACCAAACGTCGATGGCGTTTCATGTCGTGTTTAATTCGCCGGTGGCGAATGTGCTGCCGGGGGATTTAAGCACGAGGGTCAATCCGTTCGACCTGGACAACGTCACCACCGGCCAGCAGATTTTCGGCATGCAACTCTCTGCCGACCCTGACGACCCGGACGCAGTGTTTATCACAGTCCCGCAGACAGAGTGGGGATCATATTCCAGCGGCCCGGGCGTGCTGCCGGACGGGTATTATCGTTTGTCGCTGTCGCGGTTTGACGTGCCGACGCTGGCAGCCGACTGGCACTATGACAACTTCATGGTCGAAGGGGATGCAAACCGCGACGGAATCATCGACGGCGCGGACTATAACACGGTTTCCGCTAATGTCATGGACGGTGCCGCCGGCCCAACTTGGTCCAACGGAAACTTTAATTTCGATGACTATGTCGATTTCGAAGACTTGATAATCTTACATCAAGCCATCGGTCACTCAAACTATTCACCGCCCCCAACCGGGCCGAACACCTTTTCGCTTTCGCAGCTGACCAGTACGCATCAATTCGCGATCAACTGGAATGCCGACTCAGTGACCGGTGAAACCGGCTGGCGGATCGAACGCTCCTTTGACGGCCACACGTTCGAAACTTACTTCAATGACTCGGCCGACACCACCGGCATCGGCTCGTTCCTCGATGACTATTCTTCGTTCCCCGAGGGACAGAGGGTTTACTATCGCGTCCGCGCCTATGGCAACGGCAAGGATACGGCTTACACGCCCAAGGGGTACGGCTACACGCCGATCAACGCGCCGACCGGTCTGGTGGCGACGCCGATCTCCGATACGCAGGTGCGCCTGAACTGGGCCGACCATTCCGGCGCGGAAATAGAGTACATGATTTTCGACAGCGATGAGAGCCCGATTACCGCTCCGGCCAACGCCACGTCGGCGGTCATCTCTGGCTTGTCGCCGAACTATACTTATTCGTTTTACCTCACGGCAATGGGCCAGGGCGTTTATTCCGGATTTATAAATACGTCTGCCACCACACTCCCCACGGCCCCATCAAGTCTGACCGCGACCGCCACCGATCCGACGCACGTGACGCTGCGCTGGCCGTACGGCTCGACTAACGCCTCGAGCTTCGCGATCCGGCGGACGAACGTCAGCACCGGTAATGTCGCCAACTTCAGTGTCACTGCGGTGCCACCGGGGGATGGCGACCAGACGCAGAGGTTCGTCGACAACACCGCCGCTGAGGGGAGCAACTATAGTTACGTCGTCAAGACGGTGATCGACGGCAACGTTTCGCTCGCCTCGCCAGCGGCCTCGGTGACGACGCCGCTGCTGGCGCCAA